>NZ_JBVJLZ010000004.1:0-608094 GCF_055584465.1 Dyella sp. NPDC103356 | reverse complement strand
TTTTGCAGGATCAGGTTGCCGCTGGCCGTGTTGACGTACGCCCCACCGCCCGCCTGCCCCAGGCTCGCCGCGCCGCCTTGCGACTGGCCCAGCTGCGTCAACGACGTGTTGCCCAGACCCAGCCCGTTACCCGATACCACTGCGACCATGAAACGCTCTCCGCAAACTTATGCGGGGGGCGCCCCTGTGACGCCCCCTATAAGAGACTTAATCCCGGGATCGACGAAATAGTTTAGGGGTCGGCAAAAATATTTTTTGCTTGACAGGCGAACTTCATTCTGCAGCTCAAGCAGAATGCACGGCCCATCCCCTTGCCGTCATACGCTGATCGAGTTCATTAACGGCGGGCCTGAACCGTCGCTCCAATGACATCAATCCGTCTAGTTCACTCCATCAGCATCATCTGGCCGCTGTCTTCCCTTCAGCCACCAAAGCGCACGCCGGATCACGGCGATGCCCTGATCCGGACTCCACACGAAGGTCACCACGCTTTGCGCTGGCACCGTGTACTCGAAGCGGTAGTTGTCGTCCGCGACAGACATGGGGTGCGCTTCCTTGTTGCTGTTCACCAGCACCAGCACGATCGAGCCATCGACCGTATTCTGGAACGCCACATTGGCGATGCCCTTGTCGGTTTCGGTGGACCTCACTCGCAGGGCGCCGGGTAAAACAAAGCGGCTGAAGTGCGCTATCGCGTAATAATAGTCGTTGCGGCTCACCGCTCCGGTACGCGAGTCGATGGTCACCATGCCTTTGCAGGT
Organism: Dyella sp. NPDC103356; assembly: GCF_055584465.1. NCBI lineage: Bacteria > Pseudomonadati > Pseudomonadota > Gammaproteobacteria > Lysobacterales > Rhodanobacteraceae > Dyella > Dyella sp. NPDC103356. The sequence goes on along the minus strand of NZ_JBVJLZ010000004.1, from coordinate 607,333 downwards.
GGCGCAGCCGCCAAAATGCGGGCCGTAATTCTCGTCGAGCGCCAAGTTCCAGTAGATGACACCACGGGCCCATTGCCTGATCCCGGCGATCAACAGATCGCGCGAAAACCACAGCAGTTCACCATGGACGCTCGACGCCCAATCGCCGCCGGAACACTCGGTGATATAGGTATCTTTTTGAGGAAACGCACGATGCAGCCGGCTCTGAGCATAGGGGCTGCCCTCATAGCAATGCCAGGCGACGCTGTCGATGTAACGCGCGGCGTCCGGGTCGGACAACACGCTCGATGGCTGCTCGGGATGGCTCCAGTTGTGGTCCCATTCCATGATGCGTGTCGCCGGCTTGCGGCTTGCCAGCCTGGGGCCGACGTATTGCGCGATCAGACGCGTCCGCTGCTCCGCCGTCATGCCCATGCCGGGGTAGGTGAGCGGCACGAAGGCGGGTTCATTCTGCAAGGTCAGCGCAAAGATCGGGATCCCGTGGCTACGGTAAGTGTCGATGTACTTGACCAGATAGTCCGCGTAGACGCTTTCGTACTGCTCTAGCAACGAGCCGCCGATCAGGTTCTCGTTGCTCTTCATCCACGCCGGCGCGCTCCATGATGTCGCGACGATGTGCAGCTGCGGGTCGATGGAAAGCACCTGGCGCACTGTCGGTATCACGTCGAGCAGATTCGGTGTGACATTGAAGTGCTCGAGCTGCAGGTCGGTCTGACCAGCGGGGACATCGTCCAAGGTGTAAGGCTTCAGCGAGAAATCCGAGGCACCGATGGTCAGGCGCATCATGTTCAGGTCGATATTGGGCGGACGCCCATACAGCTCGTGTAACAGCGCATCGCGCTGAAATGCATTGAGCTTGTTCTGGATCAGCCACGCGGACGAATCCGTCATCGCCGCTCCAAACCCCACCATGGCCTGATACGTCTTGTGGACATCGATAACCACGTCGGCGTCCGACGAGCCGCGTGCGCTCATTTCGATGTCGGGCTGCTGCATCAGTTTCAATCGGCGATCGGCCGTGCTCACCCACAGCTCGACCATGGGCATCATGGGCCGAGCCGGAAGGGCAACCTTGGGCGCTGCCGCCAGGCGCCTGGAAGGCAAGGGATAGAGTGCCGCCAAGGTGACCAGCAAAAGGCCGACGATAAGCGCGATGGTGATCCGACTGGAACCCGCCTCCTGTTCATCCATGGCGCGTGCGAAGCTCTTTGTCCATGAGGCGGTTCACTTGGATCACAACGTTCCTTGGCTCGTCAGAACGGATAACGGTGTCGATTTTCGAAGCAGGCCGGACTCGCTCTTCCCGCCCCTGGCAGCGACCACGGCGCCACGGTTGCAGCATAGCGAACTTGACTCCGCTTCGGCCTTGATGAATGCCTCGAATAGCCGTTCAGGCCAGGGGCGGCAGCGCCAGATGAAAGAACTGGTTGAAGTCGCTGGTGACGTAGTCGCCGAAGGCATCGCCCTTGGCGAAACCAAAGCGCCGATACATGGCGATCGCAGGATCAAACGCTTCGCCCGAACCCGTCTCCAGGCTGAGCCTCTCATAGCCACGTTCGGTCGCGATACCGAGCATATGGTCAAGCAGCGCGGCAGCGACGCCCCTGCGCAAATGCTGCGGCGCCGTGCGCATCGACTTGATCTCGCCATGCGCCGGGAAAAGCTCCCGCAGCGCGCCGCAGCCAAGCAGCTGTTCGCCGTCCCATGCGGTGAAAAACGAGATGTCCGGGCGCTTCAAGCCGGACAGATCCAGCGCATATACGCTTCCCGGGGGAGAGTTTCCCTGCATGCTTCGAAGATGGAAGCCAAGCAGGTCAATGACGCGCAGGTCGTCCAGGTCGCCATCGGAAATGATCATGCGCGGCGCCTCGTGGCAAGCTGCACGTTTTTCGGCAAGGGATGCATCGGCAAGATCCGCTCGTCAGTGATGGCAATTCTTCAAGGCGAATAACGCGTAAAGAGAAAGTCGCGATCCTTCACCGGCACATGGCAGCCATAGCAAGCCTGGACATCCACATGCGTGGACTTGCCGCCGCTGAACTGCGTGTAGCCCCAGCCACCGGTCGACGCATAGTCGTGCGAATTCTTGACCATGAACTGGACGTTCGTGGGGGTGCCCGCGACGAATGACTGGGCGCGGCCAAAGGCGCGATTATTTTCCTCCGACGGCACATAGCTCCATGCGATGCGGGCAATGATGGCGCCGTCCGGGAAGGGCAGTTTTCCTTCGCGATAGGCTTTGACGGCAATGTCGTTGCCGAGAATGGCGCGGATGTCGTTGAGCTTGCCTTCTTCGTGAGCTACGGAGATCAGCTTCCAGTCGCGATATCCGGAGGGGAGATTGCCTCCGAAGACCGAGGTGCTGTCGTAACTTTCGTCTGCTGCCCACGAGAGCATGGCGCCGCCGAGGCTTATCGCGGCGATAGTGGTCACAACGATGGCCTGGATACGTTTCATGAACTGCCCTTCCCCTTGATCGATATCATCGACGTGCGCGAGATGCACCGCTTTTGTTCTTACCCGACGGCGCGAGCCTGTTCAACCCGTTCGCAACGATGTCGGCAAAGACTTGCGGATCGCCATAGGCACGCGCGGCGAGCATGGCGCCGTAGACCATCGCCATAAATACTTCTGCCTCCTGACGGGCCGAGCCTTGCAGCTCGAAGCGGCCCATCTGCGCGCCCCGCGTGAAGACGATCTCCAACCAGTTCGACAGGTCGCGGAAGTGCGCGCGCACGTCATTGGCGAGGTCGCTGGGCAACGTGGGCAGTTCGCTGGCGAGCATCCCCGCCACGCAGAACGGTGCCGACGCATCCGCGATGCACTTTTCCCAGTAGCCGGTGTACATGCGCAATTGCTCATCCGGATCGAAGGCGCCGCCCGCCAGCATGCGCGTCTGCTCGACGATCACCGCGCGGGACTGTTCGATCACCGCATGAGCCAGGTCGGACTTCGCCGGGAAGTGGTGATGGATGCTGGCCTTGCGTACCTGCACCTCTTCGGCGACATCGGCATAGCTGAAGCCGTTGTAGCCCCGGGTCTGGATGAGGTGCCTGGCCGAGTCGATGAGTTTTTGCTGGGTCGTCATGGGTGCAATCCTACCACTTGGTAGGTAGTGGTGCAGGGGCCCTTCTCGGTCCGTTAATTCTGACGTGTCGGTAGGATTTAGTTGACATGAGTATCTACCTACTAGTAGGTTGATGCCACTCTTACGGATACCTCCCCATGAACTCACTTCGAAACTTCTACTTTCTGCGCGCCGGTGTCGCCTTCGTCTGGGTCGCGCTCGCCTTCCTGTCTGCTTCCGCGCCGATGCCCGTGGCGGGCGTATTGCTGGTGCTTTACCCGCTGTGGGATGCCGTAGCCAACGTCATCGACGCTCGACGCAACGGCGGTCTTCAAGCCAACCCTGGGCAGAAATTCAATGCGCTCACGAGCGTGATCACCGCGGTGTGCATGGCGATCGCCGTCACCCTGCGCGGTAACGCGGGCGGCGTGCTGGTGTTCGGCATCTGGGCGCTGCTGGCGGGGCTCTTTCAGCTGGCGGTCGGCATCCGGCGCCGCAAGCTCGGCGGCCAGGTTTTCATGATGATCAGCGGCGCACAGTCGGCCTTGGCCGGTGTCGTGTTCTGCATCCAGGCTTTTCATGTCGCGCCAGGTATCGCTCAGCTTGCACCGTATGCGGCGTTCGGTGGCGTGTATTTCCTGTTGTCGGGGCTTTGGCTTACTTTCAGGAAGAGCCGCGTTGCGCCTGCTCAGTGAGTAAACGAGTGGCTCGCGGCTGAAGCCTTGAGAACCTCACAATCATCGTCATTCCGGCGCAGGCCGGAATCCATTCCTCAGTCCTCGTATGTCAGGCAGCATGTGGCGAGCATCGGCGTTGAGGAATGGATTCCGGCCTTCGCCGGAATGACGGACAGGAAAGGTGTCAGATATCTCCTGAAGAATCATGGAGCACAGCATGCAACGCGCCGTGCAATAGATAACAATGACGCCTCGCCTCTCTTCCCGAGCCCGTCATGTCCCGCGCCGATCAACATCACCGCATCGATTACCTCGAATTTGCAGTCGCTTCCATCGAGGCCGCAAAAGCCTTTTATGGCCAAGCGTTCAACTGGACATTCCAGGATTACGGCCCCGATTACTGCGAGTTTCGCGACGGCCGACTCACGGGCGGCTTTTACCATGGCACACCGCAGCCAGGTGGCGCGCTCGTCGTCCTGTACTCGAACGATCTCGATTCAACGCAGGCAGGCATCGAAGCGGCCGGTGGCCGCATTGTCCGTCCCACCTTCGACTTCCCGGGCGGGCGACGCTTCCATTTCACCGATGCCGATGGCTACGAATTGGCGGTCTGGTCTGAGGCTTGAACCACCACCGATCGAAGGAACGATCTGACCGCTCTTTCAAAGCGCTCGGGTTGGTCATACGCAAGCCCATGGCCGGCATCTTGTATCTGCTCGACCTGGACGCGCGGGTTCAGGCCCTGCAGTTCTCTTGCCGTTTCCATGGAAACAACGGCGCCGTTATCCCCGACGATCAGCAGGATCGGGACACTCAAACTGCTCATTAACTGACGGTACTCAGGGTTGGGCGGCGTGAGCACGTCAAATGCGGCGGTTCGAGTTTTCAACCTCGCCTCGACAACAAGTTCGACGACGTCGGGCCGACGGCGCGGGTGTCGAGCCCGCGCTTGCGCCAGTAGATCGACCTTGTCCGCACTGAGAAGCTGGCGATGCTGTTCGACGACATCGCTCTCATGGACTTCGCGCTGGCGCTCAGGGTGCAGAAACGTAGGGTCGGCAAGGACGACACCGCGAGTGGCCACCGCGCTTTGGCTCGCCACGACGGCCGCGGTCATACCGCCCATCGAATGCCCCAGCAAAAATGGATCGACCAGCCCGAGCTCATGAATAAGCCCGACGACGTCGCTTGCATAGTCCTCGTAGCGATAGCCATGGAGCGGCGTGCTTGAACCCCCATGCCCCCTGGCATCGGGCATCACTACGTCGTACTCATCTTCGAGTGCACGCGCCAAAGGGCGCCAGCAAGCACCGTTGCCAGTCAGTCCATGGAGCAAAACCAAAGGGGGCTTCGACCCGCCGGTTCTCATGTAATGGATATCGATGCCGTTTGTTTTGCAAACGCCGGTCATCCAGATCGTCACTGAAAAGCTCCGCTCGAAGATGGCCCGTATCGTCAGGCCAGACAAGCCGATGACTTTAACTAATGCGGCACGACCCGTCTCGTTGCTGTCGATCAAATTTGCGGGCAAGCTGGCCAGGTAAGCTTGCGACCCGGGGGATAGCTTGCGTAAAGCGATGTTTATGGCAGCGGCGATTTTCTGTTCGGGCTTGCACGCCGCGGACGCGACAGAACCATTGACGATTCATACCTATGATGTGCACGGGTCGACAGTAAACGAGATTGCGCGCGACCTGGACAGGAACAGTCCGCTCATTCTGCAGGGCCGTCGGATGCAGGGCGTGACCGAATGGAAGATTCAGACCTCTTATCGCTGGCATATAGATGGAAACCGCTGCGTGCTCGAGCAGTTCGATGCAACGCTGAACGTCGACATGACTTTGCCTCACTGGGTTCAGCCCAAACGCCCTTCGCCACAACTCGTGCAGCAATGGGAGCGCTACATCGCTGCGCTAAGAACTCACGAGAATGGACACTTTGAAATAGGCGAAGACGCACAACAGGACATGTTGGCTCGCGCGAAATCCCTTGGCCCCGCAGCGGACTGCCAGATACTGGCCCAGCAGATCAACGATCTTATCGCTGCGGTCATCGATGCTCATCACAGGCTGGAGCTCGAGTACGACGACAAGACGAATCATGGCGAAACGCAAGGCGCGCATTTCCCTTAGAAGCGGGGTTCATGTCGCTGATGCCCGCCTTCAAAAAAGAGTACCGCCAGCGCCCTCCCGCTCGTTCCTCCAGACAAACCCATCGCCCCGGTCCGGTTAGAGATTCCGCATCCAGATCTGACCCACCAGATCGTGGCCAAAACTATGATGGCGTTCCTCTTTGGCGAGCGTAAAACCAGCCGCTTCGTAGATGCGGCGCGCCGATGTCAGCACATCGTTGGTCCACAACATCATCTTGGCGTAACCGGCGGACTTAGCGAACGCCAGGCATTCGTCGACAAGGCGTTTGCCGATGCCCAGGCCGCGTCCCTTCGGATCGACAAGCAGGCAACGTAGTTGAGCGACGGTGGGGTCGTCAGTATTGCGAACGACGAATACGCAACCTACTCGCTCACCGTCCACCTCGGCGATCCAACAGCGTTCCGTTGCAGGATCATGCCTGGTCGCAAACTGGGCGAACAGCGTAGCGACCAAGGCTTCGAAGTCTTCGTTCCAGCCGAATTGTTCGGTGTATATCTGGCCGTGACGTTCGATAGCCCAACCGATGTCACCGGCGCGGTGCTGTCGGATGGTCACGCTGCCATGGCCGACTTCAGGCGACAGTGTGCGCTGGACGCCCTGCATCAGCAGCAACAGCCGCTCGCGTTGCGCCGGCGACAGCTTGGACAGTTGTTCGGCCGTGACCGCATGAGATTTTCGATCGAGCTGCCGAAAAGCTTTCTTCCCTTCCGGGGTGAGTGACAGAACGATCTGCCGGCCATCCTGGGCGGACGGCTGGCGATGAATGAGTCCCTGCGTGACGAAGTTCTGCACCATGCGACTCAAATAACCCGCATCCAGGCCCAGGGTGTCGCCGATCTCGCGCGCCGTCACAGCCTTGCGGGTACCTAGCTCGAACAGGACGCGAGCCTGCGTCAACGAGAACGGGCTAGCCAGAAGACCTTCATCGAGAACACCGATCTGGCGGGTATAAAACCGATTGAAGCTGCGAACGGCTTCTGCCTGGTCGCTCAGTAAATTTCCGGTCATCGCGCACCCCACGGGAGGAGTCCTATCTCACTCCATATAGTTGACTTAGTCAACTATATGGCAGCCATGACCAGATGCTGCATCTCATCCTCTATTTGCCTGCGCGCTATTTGCCCGCGTCACCGCGGCGGTACTCGATGGTGACCTCGTCGAATTCGGCCTTGACCGATGCTGGCAAGGCATAGTCGGCGGCGGTCAATGTGTCGCGCAGTTGCTCCGCACGACTCGCGCCCAGAATGACCGAGGTGATCGCGGGGTTGGCGAGGTTCCAGGCGATCGCCAGTCTGGCCAGCGGTTCGCCGGTTTGAGCGGCGATATCGCGCAGCTTTGCGATGCTCTCGAACTCCCGCTGATGCCAATAGCGTTGCTGATACATGGCTCCGAACTGTCCGAGCTCGGCCGAAAAACGCCCTGTCTCGGGGCTGTCCTGCAACTGGTAGCGATCGGTCAGCAACCCACCCGCGAGCGGGTTGAATGGAATCACTGCAAGATGCTCTTCGGTAGCCAGCGGCAGCAGTTCGCGCTCGATCTCGCGAAACAGCAGGTTGTAACGGGGCTGCACCGAGACGTAACGCGCCAGCCGCAACGCATCCTGGCGGCCAAGCGCGCGCGCCAGCCGGTAAGCCAGGAAATTCGATACACCGATATAACGCACCTTGCCGGAACGCACGATCGCATCGAGTGCTTCGATGGTTTCGTCGAGCGGTGTCGCTGCATCGTCCATGTGCAATTGATAGAGGTCGATGTAATCGACCGCCAAGCGCCGCAACGAAGCATCCACCGCGTCGAGCAGATGCTTGCGTGACGTGCCTTGATCCCAGGGCAATGGCCCCATGCCGCCGCCTGCCTTGGAGGCGAGAATGAAGCGGTTACGTTTGCCCTTGAGCCAGCGCCCGGTGAACTCCTCGGAGCGGCCGCGCTCATCGAAGCCGACGCCGGCCGGATACATGTCCGCGGTGTCGATGAAATTCACGCCCGCCTCGGCGGCCATGTCGAAGATCCGGAAGGATTCGGCCTCATCGGTCTGCTTGCCGAAGGTTCCTGTGCCCAGACAAAGGCGCGAGACGGTCAGGCCGGTGCGGCCGAAAGATGTGTATTGCATGGCGGCTCTCAGGTAGGAATAGCGGGTCGTTGTCTTTATGTATCGATCGCTATATTAAGCCCGGCCAGGCGACGTTGTATAGTGGTCACTATATTTATCAGGCGGCAGCACTCCGGAGGCGGCATATGGCGCGCGAGCGGGTATTCGATATCGATCAGGCCACGGATGTGGCCATGCGACTGTTCTGGCGCAATGGCTACGAGCTGACGTCGCTCGCCGATTTGACCCAGGCCATGGGCATAACGCCGCCGAGCTTCTACTTTGCGTTCAAGAGCAAGGAAGGTTTGTTCGAGCGCGTGCTGGATCGTTACTGGAAGACCCGGCTGCTGTATGCCGAAGAAGCACTGACGCAACCGACGATACGCGGCGCCATCGAGATGATGCTGTACCGGCTTGCCGATCTCTACACGGACCCGGACTATCCCGCGGGTTGTCTGGCGATGAACTGCGCGCTGCCTTGTGCCGACAGTGCCGTGCCGATCCGGCAAAAACTTTCCACGTTACGTGCAGGCCGACGTGCCAGGTTGCTCAAGCGGCTGGAACAGGCACAGGCCACGGGAGACCTGCGCGCCGATGAGGATGTCGACGCGCTCAGTCGCTTTGTATTGGCGATGGGCTGGGGCCTGGCGGTGGATGCGCAATCTGGCGCCAGCCGCGATGATCTCCATAAGACGGTGTCGAGGGCGCTGCGAGGATGGCCCAGCTGAGTTGAGGCCGCGTCACTCGAAAATGGGCTGACATTGCTGCTGCCAAACCGGATCGGTTGCAGGATCCGATGCCCCAGATGCATCCGGCGAACCTGGCCTTCTTCGCCATGAAATCTTCGTATAGACAATAATTTAGCCAGCCACCGAGATTTTACTTGACTCTAATTTAGATGTTTAGCTAAATATCAACAATGAACACCGTCTTCAAAGCCCTGGCCGACCCTACCCGCCGTAGAGTGCTGGAGTTGCTCCGCCAGCGCCCGATGAGCGCAGGGGAGCTATCGGAGCATTTCGCGGTGTCGCGGCCGACCATGTCGGCGCATTTTGCGGTGCTGCGCGAGGCTGACCTGATCGAGGCCAACAAGATCGGCACGACCATCATTTATCAATTGAAGTTGTCGGTGCTCGAAGACGCACTGCTGGGCTTCACCCAGCTGTTCGGCATCGGCACGGGAGAGCGCACGCCATCGGATGCCGCTGGCGCGGCCCAACCCAAACCAACCCGAAAAGGAGCCGACCCATGAGCGAGAAACTCCATCCCCGTGTCAGACAGGACATCCTCCTGGGTCTCAAACTCGGGGCGGTCATGATTGGCGCTTCGCTGCTGCTCGCGCTGGCCCGCAGGCAAGGATGGATCGACGCCGCGCTGGTGATGCGTGGGTACAACGTCATTCTCGGTCTCGCCATGGCGGCCTACTGCAACCTCATCCCGAAGATGTACGGACCGCCGCCCCGCTCTCTCCACCACGCGACGTTGGCGCAGGCGGTGAGGCGCGTGAGCAGTTGGGCCATGACGCTGGCGTTTCTGGCATGGGCCGCGCTATGGGCCTTCGCGCCGCAGGAGTTCGCACGAATCGCCTCCATGACTGCGGTCGGCGCCAGTATCGTTGTCTCGCTCGGCTATACGGTGTGGAAGTCTGCTGCATGCCGTGCGTCGAGGGGCCATTGAGACCCCTAGAGACAGGGCCACCTATTTGATTCAACGGAGAACACATGGCAACTCTTGAACGAGCCATAGCCATCGCTGCGGAAGCTCATGCTGGCCAGGTCGATAAAGCGGGGCAACCCTATATTCTTCACCCGCTTCGAGTGATGTTCCGAATGAACTCGACGACGGAGAGAATGGCCGCCGTGCTCCACGATGTTGTCGAGGACTCCGCCGTAACGCTGGATGCTCTTAAGACGGAGGGCTTCCCGCCGGAAGTCATATCGGCTGTCGATGCATTGACCAAGCGCAAGGGCGAATCACGGCTCGATGCAGCACATCGGGCAAAGCTGGATCCCATGGCACGCCTGGTAAAGCTCGCCGACAACGCGGAAAACATGGACCTGTCGCGGATACCCGAACCCTCGGAACGCGACTATGCGAGGCTCGAAGAGTACAAATTGGTCCGATCGATTTTGCTTGGTGTATCGGACTAGGGCTGCTTCCGCAAGGCCTCAATGGGCAAACACAGTGCGCTCATCCACTCAAAACAAGCACGATCACTGAAGTCAATGGAAATTTCGTCGTCGCGCAAATGGGAACCATCGCGTCCGGCCGTTACAACGGACAGTCGGCGGTATCTGCCCGAGTCTTGACGCCCATTCTAGGCGACGCGGCCGATATCGCTACAGCCTGCAACTCGACAATAGGGATCATCGGCAATAGCGGGTCTTATACGCTGACCATTGCTCTTTAGTAGGCAAGCAACGATGCCCGCGATCCGCGATAGCGCGTTTCTATCGCGGATCGCCTTCGGCTCGATCCATTCGCATGATGAAACCCCAGCCATAACGGCCTCTCATGTCAGGGGTGTTGCCATCGATAGCGACGACGATGTCGTTGGTTCCTTTATGCAAGGGAAGATCGAAGCCGCCATTCTCCAATGACAGGCGACCATCAGGCGTTTTACGGCCGCCTTTTACGTTGTAGCGGTTCTTGCCGGAAAATACGGGTTTACCGTCTGCATAGACCCAGATCTCGCGCAACCAGCCTACGGCCACATGCCGTACCTGTTCGCGATCGGACCGCACCGTGGTGCGAAGCCAGATCACTTGCGCGGGTGCCTGCTTGGGTGCCGGAGCGTGAAACCGGCTCAGGTTGACAAGGCCACCGTAGTCGACCGTGACCGGCGACCAATGCAAGCCGGAAGACGGCATGTCCGATAGGCCGAGATGGTCCGTGGTTTCCATCGATACGGGATCGGTAGCTTGCCATCGAACGAGATAGCGGCGATCGCCCTCCGCGGGGTCCACGGGAGCATGGGGATCGAGGCCATCCGTCACGCCTGGGGCAAGTGTGAGGTTCGCGTAGTAAGCGGTGCCCTCGAATGCGATGGTTCCAGTACTTGCCTCACCCTCCAGATGCTCGACGCTTAGCGATGGCTCGGTGCGGCCATTCACATAGACGCTCATCCGCTTACCTGAAATGACCAACCGAATGTGATTCCATTCGTTTTCACGAAAAGGCGCCGGCGCCTGATACTGCGGATAGACATCCCACAACACGCGTCCTTTGATGATGGGAACGTACTGCAGACAGTCTTGGGACGCGGGGCAGTCGGGACCGACCCGGATATACAGCATGTCGGCCGTGTCGCCATCTTGCTGGTGAAAACGAATGCCCGGAAATTCTTCGCCAACAGGCTTGATATCGAACTCGATGGTGCCGCTGTCAAAGTGCTGGTCTTTCAACGCGACAAAGCCCTGCTCGCTCTCGGAGGTCACCTGAAGGATGCCGTGCGGAAAGGCCTCCCTGGTGATGAATGTCGCGTTGCCACTTGCCTGCCAATGGTCGGCTACCAATGGAATCGGCAAGGGTGTGACCGAAGATGCGCAAGCCGATGCCGTGCCCAGAATACCGAGCGCAAAGACGGAGCGAATGGAACGCTTTTGCATGGGGAGCTATCTCAGATTGAGTGCGCTCACCCTAGGGGCATATCCCTTCGGCGACCGGCGGGATGATGCAAAGCGGATCAGATGCGTACCGAGACGGAAGATTCGCTTCCCAACAGATCTTTGCCGCCGCCATAAACAGAGGCCACACGTCCGATGCGACAAGCGACACTCTCCACCTGGGCGCCGATCTTTGACCGTTTGATGATGCCCCTGGGCCGGTTCGTAACATCCGCGTCCGCATCACCTTCAGGGAAATCTATTTTTACCTCGTTGTCGTATGCACCTATCCAATGAGGCATTTATGAAAAGAATCATTTTTATCGCGGCCGCCCTTTTGCTACTGGGCTTCAACGTCAACGCAATGGATCGATCCGGTGACGCCGCGGGTGCGACACCGCAGGATGTGACAGATATTCAGCATGTCATGGATGTCTTCCACCATGCCGTAACCACACATGACGGTGATGGCGTCTCCAGACTCTTTCTGGACCACGGCGACACGTGGGCAACCGTGTTGTCCGATAAGGCGTTCGCTGCGGCGCGAGCGAAGAACCCCTCGGCACAGAAAATCCGCGTCAGCAGCTATAAGGATTTTGCGAGCTTCGTATCCGGCACAAAGTCGAATCTCGATCCGCGCCATACCGACGTCCGCATCATGAGTGACGGTGCGATAGCATCGGTCTACTTTCACTTCGACTTTGTTATCGACGGCAAATCGGAGAATCGCGGCGACGAAACATGGCAGCTGGTCAAGACGACGGATGGCTGGCGTATCGTTGCCATCATTTATTCCTCGAATCCCGGAACGGCATGAACGAGCCATCGGCTCGTCGAATCCGTTAGCTTAGGTCGGATCGATACACCGGTGTAGGATGGCATGCGCGTTCGGCGAAACCGGTGAGGACGATGGTGCGTCACATTCGAAACCATGTTCCACGTATGGAGAACGCCCCGTATTCCAGGCTGCGCCTGACGCTTATCTCACTGCTGGTCTGGACGGCTGTCGGTGTGGTTTTCGCGGTGCCACGTTTTGCGTCGAACGCGGCATGGTGGCCCGTGTTGCGTACTTCGTTGGCGGAGTGGTGGGCGTGGGGACTGCTGGTTCCGGCGATCATTGCGGTGGATCGGCGCCTGCCCATCGCTGTAAGCAGCCTTGGAACACGGCTCGCCGTTCACATCGCTATCGGCATTCCAACCACTCTGGTGTACTGCTACATCGCCGCCCTGCTCCGGGCGGCGATGGGTGTGCTCGCATGGCCTGACGCCATGGGCCTCGGTCCTTTGGATGAGACGCTGAAGGGCGGATTCCTGTGGAGTCTGCTGGTCTACCTGCTCGTGGTCGGCGGTTGGCAGGCCATGCAATACAGCCAGCACTATCTTGCTTCACAGTTGAGGCTCGAACGGATGGAGCGGAATTTTTCCGAGGCACGCTTGAATGTCCTGCGCATGCAGCTCGATCCGCATTTTCTTTTCAACGCGCTCAATACCATCTCCTCACTTGTCGTAAGCCAGCCCAAGCTGGCTCGTGGAATGATCGAGCAACTGGGCGATCTGCTGCGTCTTTCGCTGGAATCCGGGCGCCGACAGCAAGTGCGCTTCGGCGAGGAGCTCGAGTTTCTCGGTCATTACCTCGCCATCCAGAAGATGCGCTTTGGTGACAGCTTGCATGTCATCGTCGATGTCCCTGCGTCCACCCGCGACCTCATGGTGCCAGGACTGATTCTGCAACCGCTGGTCGAAAATGCGGTTCGCCATGGGCTGTCGCCTCGCCCGGGCGGCGGCACCGTCTGGGTGAAGGCATCGGTCGACGCTGCCACGCTGTACATCACTGTCGAGGACGATGGGGTCGGGCTTGGCGACAGCTGGACGGATGACCGCGCTGGATTGGGGCTGAGCGTCACCCGCGAACGTATTGCCATGCTTCATCCTGCGCAGAACGCGAGCCTCCATATCGGCCCACGCGAAGGTGGCGGTGCGCGCGTTCGTGTCTCGATACCCATCCACACGGCAGAGGCGCTCAGTGATGCGTGAAGCAAGCGCTTATCGGATCCTTATCGTGGACGACGAGCTGCCGGCGCGTCAGCGTCTGCGCGAGTTGATGGAAAGCGATGCCGATGTTGGCGACATCATGGAGGCGGAGAATGGGCTCGATGCCGTCGAGGCGATCCTGCAAAAGCAACCCGATGTCGTTTTTCTGGACGTTCAAATGCCAGGGCTCGACGGGCTGGGCGTAATCGACACGATCGGCATCGAGCGCATGCCCGTAACGGTCTTTGTGACGGCCTTCGATCAGCACGCCGTGCGTGCGTTCGAATCGGCCGCCATCGACTATGTGCTCAAACCCTATGGCGACGAGCGCATGGAGGCTGCGTTCACCCGCGCAAAGGCGCGCCTGGACGACAGGCATCTGCGCGAGTTCGGCCAGAACGTGCTCCAACTGCTCGATAGCCGCCACCTGGACAAACCGTTTCTCGATCGCATCGTCATCCGGGAGCGCGACAAGACCGATCTGATCCGGGTCGAATCGATCGACTGCATCGAAAGCGCGGGCGTCTACGTGGCTTTGCACGTGGGGCGCGAGCGCATCATCCATCGCGCTGCCCTGGGCGAACTGGTCGCACGGCTCGATCCGCGCCGCTTCGTTCGCGTGCATCGCTCGACCGTGGTCAACATCGACAGCATCGTGCATCTGGAGCCGGCCACCCACGGTGAATTCGATCTCGTCCTGCGCGGCGGCCACCGCGTCCATGTCAGCCGCACCTTTCGGCCCTTGCTTGAGGCCCGGCTCGGGCAGTCGTTGTAAGGCGGTCCGGCTTTTGTATCGGAATGTATCCGGGCTGGACCTTTGCACATTGCGATACCTTTTGGCGCATCCGGTGACATATCCGGGATTCGCCACCGTGGTCTTCTATCCACACCAAACGAGCCGATCGTTTACTTACTGGAGAGGACCATGCACAAGAAGACGAATCTCAGCGGCCGCAGTTTCTTGGCGGCGGCGACCATGGCGATACTGGCAACCCAGGTCGTGGCGGGCAGCCTGCATGCTCAATCCGCGCAAATGCAGCCGAGCCAGGCCACCATGCCGGCCCCCGTTTCCCAGGATGCCTTGGGCCCGCTGAAGCATGTCCATGCTGGCGTGCTGGATGTCGCTTACGCGGAGCTGGGGCCGGCCGATGGTCCGGTCGTCATTCTTTTGCATGGATGGCCCTACGACATCCACAGCTATCAGGATGTCGCGCCGGCATTGGCCGCGAAAGGCTACCGGGTGCTTGTCCCGTATGCGCGTGGCTACGGCGAGACCCGTTTCCTGTCCAAGAACACCATGCGAAACGCCGAACCTGCCGCACTGGCCAAGGACGTTATCGACTTCATGGACGCGCTCAACATCAAGCACGCGGTGCTGGGTGGCTTCGACTGGGGTGCGCGCTCGGCGGACATCGTCGCAGCGCTGTGGCCGGAACGGGTGAAGGCGCTGGTAAGCGTCAGCGGCTACCTGATTGGTAGCCAGGAGTCCGGCAAGGCGCCCTTGCCGTCCAAGGCCGAGTATCAGTGGTGGTATCAGTATTACTTCACCACCGAGCGCGGTCGGATCGGTTACGAGAAGAACCATCGCGATTTCGCCAAGCTGATCTGGCAGCTCGCCTCACCGAAGTGGAACTTCGACGACGCCACCTACGAGCGCAGCGCCTCCGCACTCGATAACCCGGACCATGTGGCTATCACGATCCACAACTATCGCTGGCGGCTGGACCTGGCCAAGGGTGAAGCCAAATACGATGTCCTGGAAAAGCGACTGGCTCAGTTTCCGAAGATTTCCGTGCCTACCATCACCCTGGAGGGTGACGCCAATGGCGCACCGCATCCGCAACCGGAGGCGTACGCCAAGCAATTCACCGGCAAGTATCAGTTTCGTCTGATCACCGGCGGTGTCGGCCATAACTTGCCGGAAGAAGCACCGCAGGCGTTTACGCAGGCCGTGATCGACGCCGATCACCTTTGATGGGAGCTAGGGAACCAGAGCACAAACCGTGTGATTCCCTCTGGATGACTATCTACCGTGACGTTGCCACCATGGAGCTCCATGATGCTTCTCACGATAGATAGGCCCAGACCAGTGGAGTTCGCCGAATCGCTACGGGAACGATCCACCCGGTAGAAGCGGTCGAACAGCTTTTCCAGGTGCTCTTGCGCAATACCGGCCCCAGGATTCTCCACCGTGACAGTCACCGCGCCATTCATATGCTCGGTAAAGAGCGTAATGGTCTGTCCCGGCGGGGTATAACGCAGTGCATTGGACAGAAGATTTCCCACGGCTCGGCGAAACAGTTCGCGGTCCGCGCTGATGCTGGCTTGCCCCTGGATACGGATTTCGATTCCGGCTTCCGAGGCGATGCCTTCGAAGTAATCGACGATCTGCTCCAGCTCGATGCCGATATCCAGGTGTACGCGCTGAAGGGCAAACTGGGGGTTGTCCGCACGCGCCAGGAACAGGACGCTTTCGATGGTCCGGCTCACGCGGTCGCATTCCTCGATATTGGAGGCAAGCAGCGCCTGGTATTCCACGGCAGTACGCGCCCGAGTCAGCGCTACTTCGTTGGTGCCTCGCAGATTGCCGACCGGTGTACGCAGGTCGTGAGCAAGATCCACGGTGAACTGCCATACCCGGGCGAAGCCGCCCTCAAGTCGATCCAGCATCTCGTTGAGCGCGCCGGAAAGGGCGTGGAATTCCGCAGGCGCGTTGCCGGCCGACAGGCGCGTGTGAAGGCTCTGTGCGTTGATGGTGGCCGCATCGATCGCCATGGAGCGCAAAGGCCGCAGCGCCCGGCGCACCAACAGATGACTGAGCACAATCGCCGCGATCATCCCGGCCAATAGCCGCATGGCCATATCCCTGCCATAACGTCGCAGCAGTGCCTCGCGGTCGGCGAACGAGCGCGCCACCATAATCGTCACCTGGGCCCCGTCGCGTACTTGCCCCGTCACCGCTATGCCATGTACGGGCAACCCATGATCGCCATACCACGTGTGCAACATGCCGGCGATGATGCGTTGCCCGATAGGAACCGCGCTCGGGAGATCCAATGGGTAACCCGTCGGGTTGTAGTCGATGACGGTCTTTCCCGTGCCATCGACCATGCGCAACGCGTTGCTGGGGTCGCCAAGAACACTGACCACCATCCGATCCTGATGAGCCTTGAGGTCATCAAGGGAATCCAGCTCGGCGACGAGCCGCCGAAGATGGCGCGCGGACAGCACCAGATTGGTTTCATCCTGCTCGTAAACGCGATGCTCGGCCGCTCGATAGAGAAGCCATCCCACCAGGATGAAACACGTCGCGATGATGACCACGAAGGTGACCGTCAGGCGCGCACTGAGCGAAAGGCGATGCATCAGGCTCCCTCGTGCTCTTCGTCCAGCACGTAACCCATGCCCCGTACGGTATGGATGAGCTTGGTGTCGTGACCGTCATCGATCTTTACCCGCAAGCGTCGGATGGCGACTTCGACCACATTGGTATCGCTATCGAAGTTCATGTCCCACACGTATGACGCTATCTGCGTACGGCTCAGCACTTCGCCACGCCGTCTCGCCAGCAACTGAAGCAAGGCGAACTCCTTGGGTGTCAGATCGATGCGCTGGCCATTGCGCTTCACCCGACGACGTACGGCATCGATTTCAAGGTCGCCGATGTGGACATGTTCGATATCGCGTGGCGGGCCACGGCGCAGCAGGGTTCGGATGCGCGCCAGCAGCTCGACAAACGCAAACGGCTTCACCAGGTAGTCGTCACCGCCGAGCTCCAGTCCGCGGACACGCTCTTCCAGCTCATCGATCGCCGTAAGCAGCAGCACCGGCGTGTCTTTCTTCATGCGGAGGCGGCGCAGAATTTCCCATCCGTCCATGCCCGGGAGCATGACGTCCAGAACTATCAGGTCATAGTCCTCCTCCAGCGCCTGATGCAGGCCGTCGATGCCGTTGGCCACCACATCCACCGTGAAGCCGGACTCCTCGAGTCCCTTCTTCAGGTACTCGCCGGCTTTCTTTTCATCTTCAATGACCAGCAGGCGCATGGGAACTCTCGCGGGGTGCCTGAGCGCATCATACGCGCGACGTCCCGGGGGCGTGATTACAGATTCGTCAGGAAGCTGTCAGGGGTGCGCAAGCGCCTGGTCTTTAGCCTTCCGCATGACCTGATCTGTGAAAGAGGGAGCCCGTTATGTGGATCGTCCAATTGGCGCTACGGCGACCCTATACCTTTATCGTGCTGGCGTTGCTGCTGGCCATCATCGGCCCGCTCATGGTGTTGCGGACGCCGACCGATATCTTTCCCAATATCAACATTCCCGTGTTGAGCATCGTATGGTCGTTCAACGGCTTTTCGGCCGACGACATGGCCAACCGCATTACCACGCCCTACGAGCGTGCATTGACGTCGGACGTCGACAATATCGAGCACGTGGAATCACAAACGGTCAACGGTGTCGCCGTGATCAAGGTGTATTTCCACGAGGGCGCGGACATCAATCGCGCCATTGCAGAGGCCTCAGCCAACGCGCAGTCCATCCTGCGCGTGCTTCCGCCGGGTACGCTGCCACCGCTGGTGATCTCGTACAACGCTTCCACGGTGCCGATCCTGCAGCTGGCGCTGTCCAGTCGTACGCTGCCCGAGCAGCAGCTGTATGACCTTGGCAACAATTTCATCCGCACCCAATTGGCCACCGTACAAGGCGCCGCTATTCCTCTGCCGTTCGGCGGCAAGGTGCGCCAGATCATGGTGGACATCGACCCGAAGGCTTTGCAGGCCCATGGTCTGTCGCCGCTGGATGTGGTCGACGCCGTGAACGCGCAGAACCTGATCCTGCCTGGCGGCACCGCCAAGATCGGTGCGCTCGAATACAACGTCAACCTCAATGGCAGCCCGACTTCCGTCGACGCACTCAACCTGATGCCGGTAAAGGCAACCGATGGCGGGGTTACCTATCTGCGTGATGTGGCGACAGTACGCGATGGTTTCGCGCCTCAAACCAATATCGTGCGGGTGGACGGCACGCGCTCCGCGCTACTGCAGGTGGAGAAGTCGGGCGACGCATCGACGCTCGACATCATTGCATCCGTCAAGGGATTGCTGCCGAAGATTACCGCAGGACTTCCCAAGGCACTCGACGTCAAGCCAGTCTCCGATCAATCGGTATTCGTCAGCTCGGCCGTGCAGGGCGTGGTTCGCGAGGGTCTGCTTGCAGCGGGTCTGACGGCCATCATGATTCTCCTGTTCCTTGGCAGCTGGCGCTCCACGCTGATCATTGCCATCACCATTCCCCTCTCGGTGGCGACCTCGCTTATCGCGCTCTCCGCGCTCGGGCAGACCATCAACATCATGACCTTGGGCGGGCTGGCGCTGGCCGTGGGCATTCTTGTCGACGATGCCACCGTGGCCATCGAGGCGATCAGTCATCATCGGGACATGGGCAAGTCGCTGCACGACGCGATCATCGATGCATCGGCACAGATCGCGCTGCCCACCCTGGTGTCGACGTTGTCGATCTGCATCGTGTTCCTGCCGATGTTCCTGCTGTCCGGCGTAGCGCATTACCTTTTCGTGCCGCTTGCCGAGGCGGTGGTGTTTGCGATGCTGGCCTCGTACTTCTTTTCGCGCGCGCTCATTCCCACGCTGGCGATGTACATGCTTCGCAATGATCGTGCCGCAGGGGATGCCAGTCAGGGCCGATTTGGCTGGCTTCGTCGGTTCCAGCAACGTTTCGAGCACGGCTTCGAAAGCATTCATGCGCACTATCAGCAGATGCTGCGGACCGTGCTCGCCCATCCGCGTCGTCTGGCGGTGGTGTTTGTGATCGTCTGCGGCGGCTCCCTGCTGCTGGTGCCATTCCTCGGCCGTGACTTTTTCCCGACCTCGGACACCGGTGAGATCCGTCTGCATATGCGAGCACACACCGGCACCCGTATCGAGCAGACGGCGCGCGTGGTCGATCTGGTGGAACAACGCATCCGAGCCATCATTCCGCCCCGGGAACTGGGCAGCGTGCTGGACAACATCGGCCTTCCGGTCAGTGGCATCAACATGACCTATGACTCCTCGTTGCCCGTGGGCTCGGCGGATGCGGATATCCTGATTTCCCTCAATCCCGACCATCACCCCACAGCCGCGTACGTCACCGCGCTTCGCGACCATCTCAATCACGAGTTTCCGGGCGTGACGTTCTCATTCCTCCCGGCGGACATCATCAGCCAGACGCTGGACTTTGGCTTGCCTTCGCCCATCGACGTGCAGATCGTGGGCAACGACAAGGTCGGTAACCGCAAGGTCGCCGAGGATCTGCAGGCCCAGCTGCGGCATGTCGACGGCCTGGTCGATCCGCGTATCCAGCAGCCGGACGATGCGCCGTCCATCAATGTCGATGTCGACCGCGTCAAGGCCCTCCAGGCCGGCTTTCAGCAGCGCGTTATCGCACAGAACCTGCTGATCGCGCTGTCCGGCAGCTCGCAGACATCGCCGAATTTCTGGCTGAACCCGAAAAACGGCGTGAGCTATCCGCTGATGACGGAAGCGCCTCAGTACACCATCGATTCGTTGCAGGCCCTGAGCAATATCCCCCTGACGACAGACAACGGCAGCAAACAAGCGGAGCCGTCCATCCTAGGCTCACTGAGCACGCTTAGCCGCGCCTCGCAGGATGCCGTGGTTTCGCATTACAACGTGCAGCCCGTCATCGACATATTCGCTGGCGTCCAGGGACGCGACCTAGGTGCCGTGAGCGGTGATATCGATCGCCTCGTTGCCGCTGCAAGAACGCATCTTCCCGCCGGCTCCAGTATTGCCGTGCGTGGCGAGGTGCAGACCATGCAGTCCTCCTTCAAAGGGCTGCTGCTTGGACTCACGTTCGCGGTTTTGCTGGTCTACGCGTTGATGGTGGTTAACTTCCAGTCGTGGACTGATCCACTCATCATCATCAGCGGGCTGCCGGGCGCATTGGCCGGCATGACCTGGATGCTGTTCGTCACCCGAACGACCATCAGCGTACCGGCGCTTACCGGTGCGATCATGTGTATCGGTATCGCCACGGCCAACAGCATTCTCGTGGTCAGCTTCGCGCGCGATCGTATTCATGAAGGTGCGACGCCGCTTCAAGCCGCCTTCGATGCCGGCGCCACCCGCTTCCGCCCGGTACTCATGACGGCGCTCGCCATGCTTATCGGCATGCTGCCGATGGCGTTGGGGCTGGGAGATGGCGGCGAGCAAAACGCGCCGCTGGGCCGTGTGGTGATCGGCGGCCTGATGTTCGGCACCGTGACCACGCTTGTCTTCGTTCCCGCGGTATTTGCCGCGGTACATACCTGGCTCGACCGTCGCCAGAAGTCCCTGCCCGCGCTTCCTTCCCCCCATTCGATGTCCTGACGGGAGAGACACCATGTCCGCATCTACACCGCTTTCCGCACCCTCACATTCGCGACGCTACATCGCGGCCGCCATTGCTGCCGTATGCCTGGCACTGATCGCGGGCAGCTTGCCACGGCTGTCCGCGCACACGGCCGTCGTGCACCAGACAGAGGCACTCAGCGTGCCAACGGTAGCCGTTATCGCTCCCGATCATGCACCGCTACAACAGTCTCTGGTGCTGCCCGGCGACGTCGAAGCTTTCCAGGAGGCCAGTATCTACGCGCGCACGAGCGGCTATCTCGGTCGCTGGCTGGTCGACATCGGCACGCACGTTCACAGCGGGCAGTTGCTTGCCGAGATTGAATCGCCGGAGATTGATGCCGAGCTGGCGCAGGCTCGTGCGGATGCGGCGACGGCATCGGCCAATTATCAGATCGCCAAGGTGACCGCGGCACGCTGGGAAGACATGCTCAAGAGCAATGCCGTCTCCCAGCAGTCCAGCGAGGAGAACGTGAGCACCATGAAGGCAAAGCAAGCCATGCTGTCGGCCGCGCAGGCAAACGTGAGCCGATTGCAGCAACTGCAATCTTTCGAAAAGGTCTATGCTCCCTTTGACGGCGTCGTAACCACACGCAATGTCGATGTGGGTGCCCTGATCGATGCAGGCAACGGCGGTACGCCGGCAGCGTTGTTCAAACTGGCGGAGACCGACAAGCTACGTGTCTTCGTCAATGTACCGCAGGACAACGCCGCCGACGTGGCCCTCGGCTCACGCGCCACCGTGACCCTGCCGCAATACCCGGGTAGAACATTCGTGGGCAGCGTGGCGCGCACATCAGGCGCCATCGATCCGGTCAGCCGCACGCTGCGTGTCGAGATCGACATGGCCAATACGGATGGCTCCATTCCGCCTGGCGCTTACGCGCAGGTCACACTCGCGCTCACCGCCGGAAAGGCCACGCTGTCATTGCCAGCCAATGCGCTTCTGTTTCGTCCTGCGGGTGTCGAAGTGGCCACGGTCGACAGCAAAGGCCGCGTGCAACTGATGCCGGTGACGCTGGGAAGGGACTTCGGTACGCGCGTCGACATCCAAACCGGCCTGCGCGGTAACGAACGGGTCATCGTCAATCCGGGTGATGCCATCAGCGACGGGCAACCGGTAAGCATCAATCCGCATCCCTCGAACGCGAACTGAGCGAAGGCGAAACACTTATGCGTACTCCACTCGTTCCACGCTGCACTTACGCACTCATGGTCATTGTCGGGACCACCCTTGCCATGGGCTGCACGCCAGGGCCGGCGTATGTCCGGCCATCGATCAAGGTGCCTGATCATTTCAAGGAAGCTGCGGCCCAGGTAACCGAAGCGCAGCGCGCCGCTCCCGGTTGGGTTCCGGCCCATCCGGCCGATGCGGCAAACCGCAGTGACTGGTGGACGCTGTTCGGCGATGACACGCTCGATCGCCTCGAAGCGCGCGTCGATGCGGGTAATCAGTCAATCGCCAGGAGCGTGGCCAATCTACGTGCCGCGAAGGTGCAGGCCAGGGAAGCACGCGCGGCATACTATCCAACGGTCACAGCCGGTATCGATGCCAATCGCAACCACACTTCGCAGAACGTCGTGGGACGCTCGCTCGCCGGAAAGACCGTGTCGGACTATGACGCCGGACTGGACGTGTCCTGGGAGCCGGATCTCTTCGACCGCATCGGCCATCAGGTCGACGCGGCCAAAGCACGCTTCCAGGCCAGCGAGGCCGACCTCGCATCGGTGCGGCTGGCCATGCACGCCGAACTTGCCATCGATTATGTAGATCTGCGAAGCGCCGACGCCGAGGCCGCTCTTCTTCAGCAAACGGTTGCCGACTACACGAAAGCGCGCGACCTTGTGCAGGTACGTTTTACCGGTGGCATTGCATCCGAGTCGGATCTGGCAGAGGCAGAAACGCAGTTGCAGGTAGCTAACGCGCAATGGGTGGACCTGGGCGAAAGTCGTGCGCACTATGAACATGCCATTGCCACGTTGATCGGCGTGCCACCCGCAGAGTTGACTATCTCCCCTTCTACGGCGCCGATCAGCCTTCCCTTCGTCCCGCCGGGCGTCCCGTCCACACTGCTGGAACGAAGGCCGGATATCGCCGCCGCGGAACGCCGGGTGGCCGCGGCCAATGCCGACGTCGGTGAGGCGACATCAGCATTCTTTCCGGATCTGCTGCTGTCTGCATCCGGTGGCGTAGAAGCATCCGGGATAGCCCAATGGGCTGCGCTTCCCAGTCGTTTCTGGGCCATTGGCCCGGCACTGGTCGGCACACTGTTCGATGGAGGGCGCCGCAAACAGGCGTTGCATCAGGCCGAGGCCAATGAAGATGGCGCCGCCGCCGACTATCGGCAAACCGTACTTTCGGCCTTCCAGGACGTGGAGGACAATCTGTCGTCGGTGCATGTGCTTACCGACGAAGCCGGCACCCAGCTGCATGCCGTCGACGCGTCCGGTCGAGCCGAACAACTGTCACTCACCCGCTATAAAGCGGGGGCGACCGATTACCTGGAAGTCGTCACCACCCAAAGCGTAAGCCTTGCCCAGCGGCGCGCCTATGTCGAGCTGTCACGGCGCCAATTGGAATCGGATATCCGTTTGATCAAGGCTATCGGCGGCGGCTGGCATGTCGACGACGCGTCGCATGTTTCCGGAACGCTTGCCCTGGAGGGACACGGGCCTGCCCCTTCGAGTCCATAGGTGGCCGCGCGCCGGGATAGCCACCTGGCAGCGGTGGCGTCGGCCGCTCACGCGACGACGCCGCACCGTCGAGGTGGTGCTACCTGGTTAAAATGGGCCGGTGAGCACACGTCATGAGAACGGCTACATCCTTACTCGCCACTGGCGCGACACGAAGGATGGCAGCGATATCGAGTTGTGGTTGGCGACCGAGTCCGGCGCCCGCCGCGTACTTGTCACGGGTCAGCGAAACGTAGCTTTCGTTCGTGCGGCTGCGCGTGCAAACGTCGAGACGCTGATCCGCAACGAGAGCGACGTGGGGTTGGCGCCCTTGCCGATGAAGACGTTCGAGCAAGAGCCCGTCATCGGGCTCTATACCCGCGGATATCGGACCCTGCTCAAGCTGGAGAAACGGCTGGCCAAGGAAGGCATCGAACTCCTTGAGGCCGATATCCGCCCGGATGATCGCTATCTGATGGAGCGATTCATCACCGCCAGCATCGTCGTCGAGACGGAAGGTAACGGCGATACGGCCACGCTGGTCAATCCGCGCCTGCGGCCTGGCGAAAGCTATCGTCCGGCGCTTCGCCTGGTGTCGCTGGATATCGAGACAAGTGCGCAAGGCGAGCTCTACTCCATTGCGCTCGAAGGATGCGGGCAACGGCAGGTCTTCATGCTCGGCAGTCCCCATGCCGGGGATGTACCCGCCCTGGATTTCGAGCTGAGCTACTACGAGGAACGCGCGCAGCTTATCGTCGCTCTCAACAACTGGTTTCGCCATCACGACCCCGACGTCATCATCGGCTGGAACCTGATCCAGTTCGATCTTCGCCTGCTCCAGGCATGCGCGGATACGTGCGGAATGGTCCTGACGCTTGGACGTGGCGGCACGCCCATCGAGTGGCGAAACCATCAACGGCGCGAAGGCTACATTTTCGCGACCATCCCTGGGCGACTGGCTATCGACGGCATCGAGGCACTGCGTTCGGCGCTCTGGAGCTTTCCCTCGTTCAGTCTCGAAACCGTCGCACAGGAGTTGCTTGGCGAAGGCAAGGCCATCGACGATCCGTATAGCCGCATGGCGGAGATCGAACGTCGCTTCAACGAAGACAAGGCCGCCCTGGCCCGCTACAACCTGAAAGACTGTGAGCTGGTGACGCGCATCTTCGCCAAGACGAAGCTTATGGAGTTTCTGCTTGAGCGTGCGAACGTCACCGGCTTGCAGGCGGATCGCATGGGCGGGTCCATCGCTGCCTTCAGTCATTTGTATTTGCCGCGCATGCATCGCGAAGGCTACGTAGCTCCCAACACCGGCGCACGCACCGGCGAATCGTACCCTGGTGGTTTCGTCATGGAGTCTCGTCCGGGCATCTACGACTCCATCGTTGTCCTGGACTATAAAAGCCTTTATCCCTCGATCATCCGCACGTTCCTGGTAGATCCGATCGGCCTGGCCGAAGGCATGCTCGCCACCGATCCCAAGGCCACGATTCCGGGACCCAAGGGCACGCGCTTCTCGCGCAGCAAGCACTGCCTGCCGGGCCTGATCACCCAGCTATGGACTGGACGCGACAAGGCCAAGGCGGCAGGGAACGCGCCTCTGTCGCAGGCGTTCAAGCTTTTGATGAATGCGTTCATCGGCGTGCTCGGCGCCGCGGGCGGAAAGTTCTTCGATCCCAAGCTGGTCTCCGCCGTGACGCTACGTGGCCACGAAATCATGCGAAAGACACGCACATGGGTAGAGGCGCAAGGCTACGAGGTGATCTACGGAGATACGGATTCGATCTTCATCTGGCTCGGAAAACGTTATCCGGAAGACGAGGCACTGGCCATCGCCGACCAACTGGTTACCCACATCAATACAAAGTGGGCAGAGCAACTGAAGGCGTCATTGGATATCGATTGCTATCTGGAAATCGAATTCGATGCGCACTATCAGCGATTCTTCATGCCGACGATCCGCGGAAGCGATCAGGGCAGCAAGAAACGTTATGCCGGCATGGTCTTGAATGACCACGGCCAGGAGGAACTGGTCTTTCGTGGCCTGGAAACGGTGCGAAGCGACTGGACGCCGCTGGCCAAGCGGTTTCAACGGGAGCTTTTCGAAAAGATCTTCCGAGAGGAACCCTATGCGGATTTCATCAGGAACTATGTGGCCGACCTGCGCGCCGGAAAACTCAACGACCTGCTTACCTACCGAAAGCGGCTACGCGGAAAGCTCGATTCCTACGACCGGATCACTCCGCCCCAGGTCCGCGCCGCTCGTCTGGCCGATGAGCACAACGCCCGGCTTCGCCGTCCGTTGCAGTATCAGAATGGCGGATGGATCAACTATGTGATGACCGTCAATGGCCCGGAACCGCTGGAGGTATTGCGTTCGGCCGTCGACTACGACCACTACCTGCTTCATCAGTTGAGGCCTATCGCCGAGGCGATCCTCTCCCCGATAGGCGGCCGGTTCGATGTCTTGATATCGCAGCAGGCTGAGCTGTTCTAATGAGCTGCGTGCGAGGAACCCTGGTCTATGGGTCGTCTCGACGAATGACCGCGACGACTGCCTCGGCCAGTTCCGCCGCGGTGTATGGCTTGCGCAAGCATCGAATCTCATTGAGCGCCTGTTCGGCGGTCAGGTGTTGCGCGGTATACCCCGAGCACAGTAATACCGGAATCGAGGGAAATTCGGCCCTGATCGACAGGGCAAGCTGTGCGCCATTCATGCCGCCGGGCATGATGACATCGCTGAAAACGAGATCGACGGCCGGGCCAGTCCGCAACATGCCCAGTGCACTTGGTGCGTTGTCGGCCTCTCTTACGGTGTAGCCGAGGTCCTCGAGCATCGCGTGCGCTACTTTGCGTACATCGTCGTCGTCTTCTACCAGGAGCACCAAACCCTGGCCTGTTGCGGCGACTTCGCGATCGGGCAGGACGCCCGCGTTCAACGACCGATCTTCGGTACGAGGCAAATAGATACGCACGCTTGTACCGGCGCCCGGGGAGCTATCGATGGAGACAAACCCTCCCGACTGCTTGGCAAAACCGTAAACCTGGCTGAGCCCCAGGCCGGTGCCGTGACCCACGCCCTTGGTGGTGAAGAATGGTTCGAAGACGCGTTCGACGATTTCCGGTGACATGCCCGTACCGGTATCGGTGACCTCGATCACCACATAGTCGCCTGGTTTGATGCCAGTGGGTACATGCGATCGAGCGTCCACATGCTGCGGCCGCGTCGAGAGTGTCAGCGTGCCGCCATTGGGCATGGCATCGCGTGCATTGATGGCGAGGTTAAGCATCGCCGTCTCGAGCTCGTGCGGATCGGTCAGGCAGTACCATGTCTGTGGCGCAGGCTTGATTTCGATGCTGATCGTCTCACCGATGGCACGGTCCAGCAGGAGGCGGAACGTTTCGAGACGATCGTCGATGCATACCGGTTCGGCGTGAAGATCCTGGTGCCGCGAAAAAGCCAGAAGCTGTCGATTGAGCTTTTCGCCGCGGGACACACCCAGCTTCGCGGCATTCAGATGCTTTTGCGAGCGCTCGTCGCGCGGAACCCGGTCGGCAAGAAGTTCCAGGCTGCCGCCAATGACCATCAGCAGATTGTTGAAGTCATGCGCAACCCCGCCAGTGAGCTGTCCGAGTGCTTCCATTTTTTGCGCATGCCGCAACTGCTCGTCCATAAGACGACGATCCGTGACATCGGAAACTACACCTGCGATTCGCACGGCTTTTTCATCGCGGTAGTACGTTCGACCGATGACATGAACCCATCGGATCGCCCCATCGCTTGTTCGGCGGATACGTTTCTCGAAACTGATGTTTCCATACTTTTTTGCGGAGTCGAACGCCGCCGCGACATCCTGACGGTCCTCCGCAAGGAAATAGTCCAAGGTAGCTTCGATACGCAATGGCGACAGCGCGTCGTGACGCCCGAATATCTCTTCGTAACGCGGCGATCGCTGCAGGAATCCCGTGGCCAGGTCAAAATCCCAATTACCCATCCCGGCTGCGTCGAGCGCGACAAACAGGCTCTCTTCTGCGCGACGGCGATCTTCGATCTCCTGGCCCAACCTGGCGTTGGCTACGGTCAGCTCATCGTTACGCTGGCGAACCAGGGTCTGATCGGTAAATACGGCGCACACCACGGTTGGCGCATCATCGGCGACCGTTACGTTGGCAAATGACACCAGCACCGGAACGCGAGTCCCCCGCGTTGAGACCAGCGTCAGCTCCGTTCCGCTCGACGTACCTTGTTCGAGCAACCTTGCAAAGACGCTACGCTCCCCGGGTGACAGGATGAGATCGATCTTGATGCCAATGATGTTTTCGCGAACGAAGTCCACCAGGGTCGCGAAACGCTCATTGCAGTACAGGATGGTCCCATCCCGACTCAGCGTGACCGCGCCCTCCTGCATCTTCTCCACCAGCACACGATAGGGCCGATCGGCGTTCTCGAGCGTGTAGACGCGTGTCCCTGACGGGCCTCCCACTACAACGGCATCGACTTCACCCTGGCGAATGGCGTCGAGTGTTTCCTCTGCCTCTTGCAGGCGAGCACGAAGTTCAGCGATCAGGATTTCGTCGGACATACCATGGGGAAGTAGTTACGGGGCCTTCATCGTCGGAATTCAGTCGTCAGTTCTGAGCGGAAGAATGTTGAGCCCGGCGAGCACGCGCTCCTTGTCGGACAGGTCGCCAATGATGCGCCGGAGCGGCTCGGGCAGGATCTTTACAAGCGTGGGGGTCGCGATGACTTGCAGTTCTTTCGTCGCCTCTGGATCCTCATAGACATCGATGACTTCAAGGTCGTAACGTCCCTTCAGATTTTCGTCGCATATCTGCCGCATGTTCTGGATGGCACGGGCCGAACGCGGGGTAGATCCGGTAATGAACAGGCGAAGCTTGTAACGTTCGACTGTGTCGTCAGATGGCCCGTCCGTATTCATGGCGATTGAAAATCCTTCGGGCGAATGTCGAGGCCAACGAGCAGGCGCTCGGTATCGGCGAGATTGCCGATCACTCGCTTCAGTGGTGGCGGCAACCGCCGCACAAGGGTGGGAAGCGCAACGATCTGATCGCCCGCAGCGAGTGTGGGGGTAACCAGTAGATCGATCACCTCTATGGTGTAGCGGCCAGCGAGATACTTCTCGCAGATATGCTTGAGGTTGGCGATCGCTGCCAGGGATTTGGGCGTTTGCCCGGCCACATACAGGCGCAGATTGTAATGGCCGTTGTCGTTGAACTCTCCCAGATCTTCCGTTGCCTTATCTGGCAAGATTTCGCCGCTGTCGGGCTTATTGCTCATGGCTTCATACCTCGCCGTGTGGCCATGCGGGACCGATCATCGGCATATACGACTTCCTGCGCCTCTTCCTGTTCGATAAGTGTCGTCATTTCCGCCTCCTCGGTGTCGAGCTCGGCCTTGAGGTCGGCGATCTGGCGCTCGACCGATGCACGCTTTCGCGCCATCTCACGCCGGCGCCGGGCTATGCCCTGAGCTCGCGTGTTGCTTGCGTCACGCTCACGTGCCTCCTGGGCCAGCCTGGCCGTGCCGGTCAGCACGCCCTCGGTACCGATATACGCGTCGACGAGTTCGATGCCGTTATCGGTGAGCTGGTATTCCCGCAGCTGCTTGGAGTGGTTCATGCCGCGCGATTTCAGTAGATAGAGCAGCCGGTTGCGCTCGCCATTGGCTTCATGATCCTTCAGCGAGATCCAGGTATCCATCAGCGAGGAAACGCTGCGCTCGCTTTCGTCCATCAACTCGCCGGATGAAGACAGGCTGGTGAACACAGCGGTGATACCTCGCGTCTTGCAGATATCCGCCAGCCTCACCAGAGTCGCATGAATTTCCAGCGAGGGTCCTCGAAACGCAGAGATCGGGTCCACCACCACCACTTGCGGAGCAAAGTCCTCGATGTCGCGGTTCATGCGCGCAAGATGCATTTCGAAACCGAACAGGCTGGGCCGCGCAGCCTCGAAGCGCAGCAATCCCGCATCAATATGTGGCTTGAGCTCGATACCTACCGAACCCATGTTGCGGACGATCTGATCTTGTGACTCCTCGAACGCGAACAGCATGCAGCGTTCGCCCCGGTGGCACGCGGCGTTGATGAAAGCCGCACCGAAGGTGGATTTTCCGGTACCGGCAAGACCTGAAATAAGCACGCTGGAGCCGCGAAAATAGCCCCCGCGTCCAAGCATCGCATCGAGCCCCGGCACGCCGGTCGAGACCGACTCACGCGAAATCTTGTGACCCAGACCGGCCGACGTGATGGGCATGACGCTGATGCCGCGGTCGTCGATCAGGAAAGGATACTCATTGGTGCCGTGCGCCGAACCGCGATATTTGACGACACGAAGACGGCGCGTGGTGATCTGCTCATCCACACGGTTGTCGAGCAGGATGACACAATCGGAGACATATTCTTCGATGCCGTAGCGGGTCAGCTGCCCATCACCACGTTCACCGGTAATGATGGCGGTAACGCCCTTGTCCTTCAGCCAGGCAAACAATCGCCTGAGCTCGGCGCGCAAGATGCCTTTGTCGGTAAAGCCGGCAAACAGCGCCTCGACCGTATCGAGCACCACGCGCTTGGCACCGATCGCGTCGATGGCGTGATTGAGCCTTACGAATAATCCCTCCAGATCGTAATCTCCGCTTTCCTCGATCTCCGCGCGCTCAACATGCACGTGGTCGATCACAATTTTCTTCGCCGCAACGAGGTCGGCAAGTCCGTACCCCAGCGATGCGACGTTCTGCTCCAGGTCGACAGCGCGCTCTTCGAAGCTCATGAAGACGCCGTTCTCTCCGTAATCCCTGGCGCCATTAATCAGAAACGTGACCGCTAACAAGGTCTTGCCGCAACCGGCCGCACCGCACAGCAGTGTGGGACGCCCGGCGGGCAATCCACCCAATGTAAGGTCGTCCAGGCCGCGTATCCCGGTAAGCGTCTTGGCCAGGGCAATGGATTCGGCGTGGTTCGATATCTTTGGATCGTTCATGGGTTGGCATCTTTGAGCTGACAAGCTCTACAGTGATTGAGCGACTGCCCAACGCTGAGGATGAGGCGGTCAATAGGCCGTGAAGGCTTTGCAAAGTTCGTATGTCAAATTGGCCGACACCGCGCCGCAATATCATGGCTTGTCGCGGTGTTGGATCGTCTCTGAATACCAGCTATCCATGATGGGAGACGACCGTCGATAGACAGACGCCGGTTAGGCTGGCGGCAATAATGGTTAAATGCGCGTCGCGACCCACCTTATTCGTCGAGACTTCGACCCCAAGCGATTTTGATGCTTATACTTCCTTGCCGCCGCGTTCTTGCGCTCATCGGGCTATGGGTTTGCGCGCTGCCTGTCCACGCGCAGAGTGGTTTGCAGCTTCAATCCCTTACCATCGACAGGCAAACGCAGCCGTTGTCCATCGACGTCCCGTCGCCGTCCTTTGCCTGGGTGGTGGCTAATGCACCGCGCGGCACGACACCCAAGGGCTATCGAATCGAAGTGGCGCGCAGCATGGCTGCGCTGGCAGCCGATCGTCCCGATCTATGGGATAGCGGCCTTGTGGTCGGCGAAGCCTCTTTCGACGTTGCATATAACGGACCGCCATTGGCTCCGTCGAGTCGGTACTACTGGAAAGTGGTTGCGCACACGTCGGCAGGTGATGCGAGTGCAACGTCCTGGTTCGAAACCGCGCCGTCGTCACAGCAATGGTCCCGGGCACAATGGATCGGCAAGCCCCCGGGCGGCTCCTTGGCGGCGCCGTTGCTGCGACGCGTTTTATCCGTAAAGAACGGTCTCGAATCGGCGCGCCTGTATGTCGCCGCAGGTGGCTATGCCAACGTATCGATCAATGGAAAGCCTGCCAGCAACGCCGTTCTTTCGCCCGATTTCACGAATTACAGCAAACGTGCGCTTTATCTTGCGCATGACGTAACGGCCCTGTTGAAGCCAGGGACCGCCAACGCCATCGGCATCGAACTTGGACGTGGTTACTACGGGCTCACCAATCCGAATGTATGGCATTGGGAAAAGGCGCCATGGCATGGCGAGCCACGCGTGCGTGTACTCCTTAAGTTATGTTACGTGGACGGTCGTTGCGAATTCGAAGCTACCGATACGCACTGGCGCGTCCACGACGGCCCGACGGTACTTGACGACGTATACGGTGGCGAGACCTATGACGCGCGCCTCGAGCTACCTGGCTTCGACACGGTCACCTTTGACGATCGAAACTGGCGCGCGGCTGCCATATTGCCTGCGCCCGAGGGCGTACTGCAGGCGCAGCGCGAACCGCCGGTGCGCGTGGCAGCAACGTTGCAGGCGACCACGGTCACCAGGCTGCCCAGCGGTGGCTACGTGTTTGCCTTTCCGCGCGTCATTGCCGGATGGGCCACGCTGGCCGCGCAGGGAAAAGCCGGCGACACCATCGTTTTGCACTATGGCGAAAAGCTGTTGCCCGATGGCAGTGTGGACGATCGCGACGACCACCATTACTTCGGGCACGGCTTGCAGACGGATCGCATCACCCTGGCCGGGCGCGGTGTGGAGCACTGGCACTCGCGCTTTTCCTGGAAGGGATTTCGATATGTACAAGTCGACGGCTGGCCTGGGTCCGCGCCGTCGCCAAGCGCGATGACTGCACAAGTCGTGCATTCCGATGTTGCGGTCATCGGTCACTTCAGCAGCAGCCATCCATTGCTCAACTGGATCCATACCGCTGCCGTCGACACCGTGCTGAATAATCTTTACGGCATACCCACCGATACGCCGATGTACGAGAAGAACGGCTGGACCGGCGACGGCATGCTCGGCGCGGACATGATGTTGCGCAATGTGGATGCCGATACGCTGCTGTCCAAGTGGGTGCGGGACATTGCCGATGCGCGCAATGCCGACGGCGCGCCGCTGCTGATCGCACCCAATCCGGGTTGGGGTGATGTACGCGCACCACCCTGGCATGCGGCGTATGTGCTGGTGCCCTGGTCGCTGTATTGGCAACGCGGTGATCGACAGGTATTGGCCGAGCATGTCGATGGCATGGCGCGTTATGTCGACCTTGAATATGCGCGCTCACCCGGCGGCATTGCCGATACCGAGCTTGGCGACTGGGTCAGTCCCAGCACGCCTGCCGATGGTGGTAACGCGCCGGAGGACAAACGTATAGCGGCAACCGCCTATCTCTATCGTATGGCCCAGACCATGGCGCAAATCGAGCATGTGCTTGGCAACGACGGCAGATCGCGCCATTTCGACGCGATGTCGGCGCAGGTACGATCCGCCTTCAATCAGCGATTCTTCGATCCGGTCCAGGGGCTATATCGAGGGCAAGGCGATGAGGGTGTGCGGCAAACCCACCCATTGCTCGCGCTGGATTTTGGCCTGGTTCCGGAGGCGCAACGCCCGCGGGTGGTCGATGCCCTGGTTCAAGCGGTGCATGCGCATGACAACCACCTCGACACCGGCGCACTCGGCAGCAAGCTGCTATTGCCGACGCTGACAGCCACCGGGCATGCCGACCTCGCGTGGATCGTTGCAACCCAGACGAGCTTTCCCAGCTGGGGTTATTGGCGTGAGAACGGTGCTACCAGCCTGTGGGAGCATTGGAAACTGGATGCCCGCTCGCGAGGACATTACTTTCTGGGCAGCATCGACGATTGGCTATTTGGGGATGTTGCTGGCTTAAAACCATTGGCGCCGGGTTGGCAGCGTGTCGGCATACATCCCGCACTTGTTCCGTGGCTGGACCATGCCGAAGCAGACACCATGACTCCGTTTGGCCGTGCTGCTGTGGCTTGGTTCCATGCTCCAGGGAAATTACAACTCGACGTAGAAGTTCCTGTTGGCAGTACCGCCGAGGTACGCCTGCCCAGGGTTACTCCGGAAAGCGTGACGGAATCGGGGCAGTCTCTGTCCGCATTGAAGTGGGTGCATGGGTTGCACGCGTGCGGCACAGACACGTGTTTTGAGTTGGAGTCTGGTCAATTTCGCTTTTCAGCTTCGACAGGCCTTGAGGCAGCGGCAGGGCCCGACTGAAGCTGGCCTCTGCCCCCTATCCGTCGTCCCGGCGAAAGCCGGGACCCAGTGCCTTACGCTTTAGCGTGCAGAAGACGCTGGGCCCCGGCGTTCGCCGGGGCGACGATGAAGACTGAGGTTTTCGAGATACCCTGAAGTCACGCCCGCAAAAATCCGGCCGTTGCAGCTTCCGATCACTTCACGGCGTAGCGCTGCCACAAATAGATAGGCAATCCAGCGAACAACAGCACCGCACCCCACAGCAAGGTCTCGGTACCGGTACCTATCAACGCCCACAGGCTGAAAGCGAGTGCACCCAATGCGACCATCCGCCGCCACATCCTAGCAGTGCTATCGATGCGCCACCATGCCAGCACGGTGACGAGATAGGGAACCAGCGTTGCCGCGGTGGATAGCAGGATCGTGAAGGTAAAGAGCGCCACCAGCGTGCGGCTGTAATTGGAGACAATCAGCACGCTCGCGAGAATGCTGCTGATCAGCAGCCCCACCCGCGGCGTATCGCGTTTATCCAGGCGAGCGAAGCAGGCTGGAAACAAGCCATCCTGTGCGGCAGCCAGCGACGTCTGCGCTTGCAGAAGCACCCATCCGTTGAGTGCACCGAAGCACGACACGGTCGCGACGACACCGATCGCGATACCCGCGGCGTCACCCCATACCCGCCTCGCCGCTTCGGCCATCGGCGCTGCCGATGCGTGCAGTACATCGGCTGGAAGCATGCCGACGACCACCGTACAGGCCAACATGGTGGCGACCCCGGCGATGGTCATACCGATAATGGTGGCGCGCGGCACCGTGCGTTGCGGGTCCTTAACCACACCGGTCGGCACGGTGGCAGTTTCCAAACCAAGAAACGCCCACAAGGTCAATGCGGCGACGGAAGACGCCACGCTCACCAGGGGCAGTCCGCTGGAGTTGAAAGGTACAAAGGCGCTCATGTGCACCCAACCCAGGCCCAGCAAACCAAAGACAACCAACGGCACCAGCTTGAGCAAGGTCGTTACGATGGCCGTTCGGCCCGCTTCGCGCACGCCGGCCAAACTGATGAATGTACATATCCACAAAGCACCCAGTGCGCACAAAGCGCTACGCAATGGAGTGAGCGTTGCAGCCGGCCACACGGAACCCAGGCTGCCTGCGAACGCTACCGCAATCGCCGCATTGGCCGACCACACACAGACCCAGTAACTCCATGCCACAAGGAAACCGACACGGTCACCGAATGCTCGTCGTGCATAGGCATAGGCGCCGCCGTGGTTGGGAATGATCTGCGCCAGCCACGCATACACCAGCGCCAGCATCAACGCACCGCCCAGGCTGATTCCCCAACCGAGCAGGCTGGCGGCGCCATAAGGCGCCAGGGCTGCCGGTAAGACGAACACGCCCGATCCGATAATGTTGCCGATGACCAGCGCGATCAGCATCCATTGCCCGAGCGACCGCTGGCTGCCGCTCATGCGTGGGCGAGCGAATCGCGGTAGGCGCGGCGCACCATTTCATGGAAATGGTGTACCGCGTTCTCGCGCAAAGGATTCAGCCGCCCCGCCTCGTACGAACCCGAAGCCAGTCCGCGTTGTACGTCTTCGCAGATGGTGACGTCTTCGTCCTGTACCTCGTCGCTGAACGCAATGTCCCTCGCACGGCGAGCCAGCGCTTCCGGGCTGCTGGCCGGCGTGTAATAGAAGTCGAACTCCACCCGGCAACGATCGACACCCAGCGGCAGCACGCGATTGGTCTGCAAACGGCCCGGCAGGATGTTGAGCATCGCATTCGGGTACAGGAAGTAATACAAGGCTTCGCCGCTGCCGTAGAGATCGTCGCCGCTTTCCAGCGGACTGAACTGGAACGAATACCACTGGGCGGTTTCGGTGATATAGCTGCGATAGTCGAGCAGGCTGTTCAAGCCAGGATGAATATGCGGTACGTGATAACCCTCCAGGTAGTTATCCACGTAGACCTTCCAGTTGCAGGCGACGTCATAGCTTTCGCGATGATGAAACTCATAGTCGTGCAATGCGCGATCCGGACCGAGTCGCGTATCGATGCCCGCGACAAATTCATCGAACGGCGACGCTTCGCCTATGGCAACGAAAACCAGGCCTTGCCACAGGTGTACGCGAACCTCGGGGAGGCGGATGTCCGCGGGATTGAAGTCCGGCGTGCGGCCCATTTCCGGCGCGCCACGCAGCACGCCGTCCAGGCCATAGGTCCAGCCGTGGTAACGGCAGCGCAGGTTCTGCGCGCCCTTTCCATCACAGTTAGCAATCGGACCTGCGCGATGTCTGCACACATTATGGAAGGCGCGAATGGTCGCGGCGTCACTGCGCACGATCAGCAGGGGCAGCCCGGCGATCTCGGTCACCACATGGTCGCCAATGTTGAGCAGTTGCGATTGGTGGCATACCAGTTGCCAGCTCCGCGCAAAGATCGCCGATGCGTCCAGCGCCGGCATACGCGCATCGGTATAGAAACGAGCCGGCAAGGTCAGCGCGACATCGAGCTTTTGTGGAGCGAGCGTATCGGGGGAAAGCAACTCGGTCATGGCGGCATGTGGCGACGGTGATGGCCGAGTATTCATCGAACTGCGCTGCAGCATCAACGCCTGGTTATTACCTTTCAGGTAATTGGCTTGTCGAGGTCTCGCCCATAGGCTGCCTATACCGTCATCGATTCCGATGCGCTCATTCAAAGAGATCCCACATGTCAGCCTTTCCCATCCATACGATCCCATCCGCGCCTGAACCGTCCAAGCCGTCTCTTGAAGCGCTGCAGGGTGCGTTTGGCATCATCCCTAACATTGCCGGCGCCATGGCCACCTCCCCTGTCCTGATTGGCAGCTTGGTCGGGCTCTTCGGCAAGGTCCATGGCGGCAGCTTTTCCGAAGAGCAGATCCAGATCGTCCTGCTTACCAATGCCGTAACCAATGCCAGCGCCTGGGCGGTGGCATTTCATTCCTTCCTGGCCGTCAAAGAAGGCGTCGATGCGACGGATGTCGAGGCCATTCGCGAACGACGGGTGCCGTCGGCCGGAAAGAACGCGGCCCTTTCCACATTGGCGCGAACACTTATCGAAAAGCGCGGGCATCTCGACGACCGGGATGTGTCGACTTTCCTTGACGCCGGGTTCGGCAAGGACCACCTTCTGGAAGTCATTGCCATCGTCGCCGCGTCCACGATCACCAACTACACTGGCAATGTCACCAAGCCACCGTTGGAGGATGCCTTTGAGGCATATCGTTGGCATGCGCAAAGAGCCGAATGAACTGGGACTCCTGCTGCGTCATTGGCGTGGCGTACGTGGCACCAGCCAGCTGCAGTTGGCGCTCGATGTCGATATTTCGCAGCGACACTTGAGTTTTATCGAAAGCGGTCGAAGCGCGCCCAGTCGGCAGACATTGACCGGCATTGTCCAGTCGCTGGATGTTCCGCTGCGAGAGCGAAACGCGGTCTTTCTGGCCGCGGGCTTTGCACCGGTCTATTCGGAGGCGCCCTGGAATGCCACGGAGATGCAGGGCATTACGCGCGCGCTCGATCGGATGCTGCGCCAGCACGATCCGTTTCCAGCCATTGTCATGGACAGGTATTGGAACGTACTGGCTACCAACGACTCGTCGCCGCGTTTTTTTGGATCGTTCGTCGACATGGCAGCGCGCACCGGACCGCGCAATATGCTGCATCTGATCTTCGATCCCGCCGGGATGCGGCCATTCGTCGTGGATTGGGAAACGGTGGCCAGAAGCCTTATTCAGCGCGTCTACCGTGAAACGGTCGGGCGCGTTCTGGACGAACAAACCGATGCTCTGCTCGATGAACTGTTTGCCTATCCAGGCGTCGATGCATCGTGGCGGCTACACGGATCGGTCGGCTCCGACCCGAACCTGCCGATGATTCCCATGGGATTTAATAAAGACGGCAAGGTGCTCAGTTATTTTTCGATGGTGACCAGTGTAGGGGCGCCGCAAAGCGTCGCGGCGCAGGAGCTTCGGATCGAGTCCATGTTTCCTGCGGATGAGGGGACGGAGGTGTTTCATGAGAAGTGGATGTCGGCTTGATTCATTCCCCACCATTAGTGGTCGACTTTGGATTACTCGAAGCACCCCCCTGCTCGTCATCCCGGCGCAGGCCGGGACC
The DNA here is from genome assembly GCF_055584465.1 of Dyella sp. NPDC103356. Classification (NCBI taxonomy): domain Bacteria; kingdom Pseudomonadati; phylum Pseudomonadota; class Gammaproteobacteria; order Lysobacterales; family Rhodanobacteraceae; genus Dyella; species Dyella sp. NPDC103356. Next base: position 569,471 of record NZ_JBVJLZ010000004.1, on the reverse strand, counting down.
CAGTGGCTTCGGTTTCTGGTTTTCGCGCCAAAGCAAATGTTTGATGATGCTCGCGACAACCGACCACAAAGTCACTGGGTCCCGGCCTGCGCCGGGATGACGATAGGAAAATGAGGTTATTCGGGCTGCCTTCTGGTGCAGCCGAGGCCACTCCAACAAGGGCTTACTTGCCCTGAATCAACAACCCAAGCGGCAAGAGCGGACTGACCGGGATCAGCTCATAGCTCATCAGGTTCGCAGCCACCAACGGTAACGTCGCCAGCGTTGCCTTGGCTTGTTCAACCGATTCGGCATTCATGAGGAAGATGGGCCCTGCATTCTCACGGAACCAGAACTGCTCGATGTGACCGTCGAGATAGTGTTTGAGCGTGGCCGGGACTTCGCTCGGCAGATACTGCTGACGTTGTTCAGGCGTAAGCGGGGATTTCACGGAAGCGATAGCCATGACTTTCATTGGTGGTCTCCTCGTTGGATGAGCATTGCGATGTGCAACGAGGAGCAATCTAGTCTTCGTCCTGGCGAAGCGGTATCGTCGTAAATGACAACTTTAGGGTCATTTACGCCATGCGAATTTCCATCCTCGCGCTGGACGGCCTGTTCGATACAGGCCTGACCGTCGCCCTGGACGCCTTTGGGATCGCCAACAATTTTGCAGCTCGGCAATCAGGTGGCCCGGCGCCTTTCGAGGTATCGACCGTGGGGGTGCGTAAGAGCGTCCGGTCCGGTCATGGACTATCCGTGCCCGTGCAAGCCATCACACCCGCGCTGAAGCCGGACTGGGTAATCGTCCCAGCGCTCAACACAAGCACGCCGGAACGACTGGTTCCGGCGCTAGAGCGGCGGGACGTGTGTCAGGCCAAGACGCAGTTGTTGGCATGGCATGCCGAAGGCGCGCATATCGCCGCGTCCTGCATCGGATCGTTTCTTCTGGCGGAAACCGGACTGCTCGATCACCAGGAAGCGACGACCACCTGGTGGCTCGCTCCGCTGTTTCGTCAGCGCTACCCGAACGTAGCTCTCGACGAGTCCCGCATGCTCGTGCCCTCGGGCAGGATGGTGACCGCCGGTGCGGCGATGGGACATCTCGATCTCGCCTTGTGGCTGGTACGCAAGGCCAGCCCGGAGCTGGCCGGACTGGTCTCACGTTATTTGCTTGCCGACATACGCTCCTCGCAAGCGCCCTACATCATCCCTAATCATCTGGCGCAGGCGGACCCGCTTATTCTGCGCTTCGAAAAATGGGCGCGAGAACATCTCAAGCAAGGGTTCTCGCTGCAGGAGGCCGCCAACGCGTTGGCAACGAGCGCTCGCACGCTGCAGCGCCGCTGCCAGACGGTACTCGGCAAGTCACCGCTGGATTATTTTCAGGACTTGCGCGTCGAACGCGCGCGGTCGCTTGTTCAGAGCAGCAGCCTCGATCTCGAAGCGATTGCCGCCGAGGTGGGCTATGTCGACGGCGCCACGTTGCGGACACTCTTGCGTCAGCGCCTGGGGCGAGGGGTGCGGGAACTTCGTGCGGATCTGCGCTAACTTTCAGGTGTCCGGCGTTTCAAGGCGATGATCGGTGGGCTGTGGCGTAATCGTCATGGCCCTGAGCTGCCGGGAGCCTTCAAAGCGGTGCCAGACTCCTTTAGGTACGACAATGAGCTCATTCTCGGTGAGGGAGAACTTCTCCTCCACGCCGTCCATCAGCAGCACGATCGTTGTTTCCCCATCAAGCACCATCACCAACTCGTCGCCTTGGGGATGGCGCTCCCATTCGCTGGAGCCCGAGTAATAGCTCACATACACCGCTCCGTCGCGGTAGGGTGCAACTTCGGCAAATGCTTCGCTGGCCTCATTTCCGAACGCCATATCTGGCGTTCGATTAGGCAGGTGTTTCAAGCCGGACAAGGCCTGGGTAAGCGACTTTTTCATAAGCTGCGAACGCTCCTTCTTGCAGTGCCTGATAAGTCCGAAGCGCGAGCTTATGGGGATCGGCGCTTGGGCGACAGTCCCACTGCCCGAACCGCGTGTCGAAATACGCAGTCGCCGTTCGTCGTAGTATCAGAGGGCTGTCCTCTACTCACTCAACGAGGTGGAATCATGGGTACCGTTCAGCTGCATCGCGTCCTTCGCACCACGCCAGAGCGCCTGTACAAGGCGTTCACCGACCCCGATGCCATGGTCAAGTGGCTGCCACCGCACGGCTTCACCGCCAAGGTCCACCATATGGACGTGAAAGTGGGCGGCAGCTTCAAGATGTCGTTCACCAACTTCACGAGCGGCAAGAGCCACGCCTTCGGCGGCACGTATCTCGAGCTGAAGCCTGGTCAAGGGCTGCGCTATACCGACGTCTTCGACGATCCGAATCTGCCCGGCGAGATGGTAACCACCGTGACGCTGTCGAAGGTTGTCTGCGGCACCGATCTGAAGGTGGTGCAGGAAGGTATTCCCGATGCTATCCCGGTGGAAGCGTGCTATCTGGGTTGGCAGGAATCGCTCACGCTGCTGGCGCAGCTGGTCGAGCCGGAAATTCCAGATTGAGTCCATCCAAAACGTGACATCAGGTTCGCTTACGCTCCAGGAGATGGGCGAACCTTATCCACAACGTCGATAGCTAATGCTCTTGCACAAACTCGACGCTCCCACGGACACCCAGTTCAAGATAACTATCGGCGAGCCAACGAATACGCAGTGGCACCTGCGCATCCGCGATCGACTCCGAGCTCACGTCGCGCCCTGTGCCGTAATTGATTTGAACGCCCGGGACCTTGGGGACGCCTATCACCGCAACGATCCGGCTACCTGCGGTCAGCATCCGTGACGTCAGCACCTGACTCTGGAAGGTCAGGGTGCGTGGCTGATCCGGTTGGAGCAGTTGCCGGCGCGTGCGGTCCTGCATATAGCTGACGCGACCGAGATATGACGCAAGGTCGAGATACGTGCCATCTGGCCTCAGCTCCAGAAAGTTGACTGACAGATCAAAGTCACGCTTGTTGGTAATGACCTGGAGCTTGCCTTGGAACAGGCCATCGACCTCCAACGGCTTCTCCAGCGGTTTTGTTTCGAATACCAGGGCATTGCGGGTATCGGGTGCGCCCGTTGGCAGTTGAAAATCCACATCGCTACGATCGGCAAAGTCGACGACAAGTTGAGGGAGGGTGCGGCTACCCGGGCTTTCGCCGAACAGCCATCGATCGGCTTTGCGATCGCCTGTGAGATAGAGACGCTCACGGTGGGTAGCCATATCGGCGAGCGTCGGCACATGTCGCCACGTCTCCGCGCCCATCACTTCGAAGTTGACCCGGTCGCTCAGCAATGACGGCAATGGCGAACCACGAAAGACATGATCAAACCATTGCAGCCGTAAGCCCTGAAGATCAATCAATGCTGCCTTGTCGACCACATAGTCGTCGACCTTGGCCAGCACACCCGTTTGCATGGCGGTATGGTGATACGGGCCGATAATCATTCGGTCGTCGGCGGAAGGGCGGTACTTGAGATGTTCCTGAAAATAGTAGAGCGCGCCGACCATGCCACCGTCGTAATAGCCGGTCTCGACGAATACCGGGATATCGATATCGGCAAACTCGCGCTCGTACGGTAACAAGCGTTGCCAATAGCTGTCGTAAGCCGGGTGCTGCAACCATGTGTCGAAGATGGGATTGGGCTTGCCGTCGATCTTGTCCAGATCGCGATACGGCCGGCCGCTCGCGTACCATTTCTTCTGCAGCGCATTCCAGCGAGCGCGGTCGCCGTAGGTTGCATCGTCCAGGGCCTTGGTGTCGGTGGTGTAGAACGGCCAGGGATAGATAAAACTCTGAAACACATTGCCCTGCATCGGGGTGTCGATGCCGGGGGCGTTGGTCGCATGGGTAGCGATGGCTTTCAATGCGGGCGGATGATGCTTGGCAGCGGCCCATTGGGTGAATCCGTTATAGCTGCCGCTGAACATGCCAACGCGGCCGTCGCTCCAGGCTTGGCGCGCGAGCCATTCGATCACGGTCGCCGCGTCTTCGCCATCATGCACGTAAGGCGTCACCGGGCCTGGGCTCCGACCTTTGCCCCGCGTATAGGCAACTACGCCCGCATAGCCGTGGGCGGCCATCGTTACTGCGTCACTCATGCTCCAATCGTCTTTTGCGTAGATCGTAAAATTCAGCAAGGCGGTCAGTTTTGGCGTATCCGCAGCGCGAGGCCGCACGACTATCGCGGCGATCTGCGCACCATCGGACGTCGGGATCAGCACATGGTCGTCGACCAGAAACCGGCGCCTTGTGTCGGCGTCGAGCAGTGACGCCGACGCAGCCATCAGGTAGCCCCACGCCATCGACGCCTCATGGGCGGCTATGAGATCCACGGCCGAAGGGCAGCGTTCCAGCGCCATGCCTTCGCAGGCTTTTTCCTGCCGCGACGCCTCCACGCGAAGACTGTCCAGGTTTTGGCTGTACCAGGGCAGGATGCCGGCTGCCTGGCTATCGGAAAGGGCGCCATAGAGTTCGGCGAACGCTCGGGGTAAGGCTTCGGACGTCGTCGTTCCCGTCGCCTCATAAGCTTGGGACCGGGCATATATCCGCCACGGCACGATCGCGGGAACGAGCCTGGGTTCGTTCGATCGATATGCGGACTCGAGGCGATCGAGCGTCGCCTCCGCATCAGCGAAACGTCCGGCGGCAAGTTGAAGCCGGAAGCGTTTTGTCAGGTCGGCGGGGCTCTGAGCCGCAGCGTAAGCAGGGATCAACTTGGCGGCGACGACCGGGATGTCAGCCTGCTCGATCGGGGCGCCCTGGGCAACGGCGGTCGCAGAAGCCGACAGACCTATGGCCAACAGGGCGGGTAGCGCGAAAACCTTCATACGATCCATTCCTCAGGGAAGCACTGCTCATCGAAGCCAGCGGCGGCTCGGACAGCTGAATGATTCCGGGGAACGGAAAGCAACGGCCAAGAAATCGGCGAACGAACGCTCGTGCGCGGCGAACGGTCAAATAACGCGGTCGCGAAACAATCGTGCCCCTGCCCGACTGGTCGAAATCGTCTGGCCGGTTTCCATATGCAGGAGCAGGCGCCCGCCACCGGCAGGCTCTGCCCTGGCGACACGATGAACATTGACGATCCAGGACCGGTGAACGCGAACGTACTTTGCCGGATCGAGCGACTTGGCAAACTCAGCCAGCGTCACGCGGACCAGATGCTTGCCGGAGAGCGTGCTCACTTCCGCGTAGTCGTCCGCGCCACCGATGCTTACTACGGTGTCCATATCGATCGGCCGGAGCTCATCGCCGATTCGGACGAAGTAACGGGAGAGCGCCACATCGGTCCGCGCCTCGACGTCCTCGGTTGCTGTTTCCGTTGGCTGTGTGGCGATCAATCCATCGGATTGACCTCCTCTCGCCAGTTGTCGGGAATCGTCTGCCACGGGAGCCCGGCCCCTTGCATCGGACACCCCCTGTTGGCCCTGCAAATAGGACACGGTCGCTATCAATGCGTAGGTCGTGACGTTCTCAAGCGACTGCCAGCTCGCTCCACTGATCGAAAAAGGCTTCACCAGAAATCCGTTTGGCCCCTGGCCCTCGACCAGTCCCAGGAGAACGATCAGCAGCCCGTACGACAGAAAAACGAACGCCGCGCATAGCAACAGATGACCCATCAACTGGATCGCCCCAGGCTTTCCGATCAGCCTGCGCAGGATAATGCGACGCACCATGGCCCCGAAGATCACCACGGGCACTGTATTGGCCGCTCCGCCCAGCAGGCTCCCGCGCAAGTCGAGATTCAAAGCCAGCCGCATGGTGATCGAATACGCCACAAAGATGCCGGCGACCGCCAACAGATCAAAAGTCCGCCGTCTCATCCACTTCTCCACCCTCTACACCTGATCCGGAAACCAAGCGTGCAGGGTTATCGAGCCTGCTTCAAGGCTTCAACGGCGCGGCTTCATCCAGCCCCCAGACGATACGCAAGCATGACTATCTCCCTAGCCTCATCCCCGGGCTGTGGTGATAAGTTTGAAGATTGTCCCCCTCGCTTGTCGGAGCCCCTCATGTCCCCTGTCCCGCCCGTTGGTCGGTCGCCTGCTGCTTGTCGCAGGTTCTCGCGTCTTGCCCTGGCTGTCGCGGTCGCGCTCACTGCCGGCACCGCCGCTGCGCAGCAGGCGTATACCGACGATGTACCGCCACCGCAGGATGCGCCATATGCCGGCACGGTGGGGCTTCATGTCGATGCCAGCGATACGCTGCAAGGCATTTTCCGCGTGCATGAAACGATCCCGGTAAAAGCCGGTGCGCTGACGCTGTTGTATCCGCAGTGGATTCCGGGCGATCACTCGCCGACCGGTCCGATCGCCATGCTTGCCGGCCTCAAGCTCACGGCCAACGGCAAACCGCTCGCGTGGAAGCGCGACAAGTACAACGTGTATGCGTTTCATCTCGACGTGCCCGCCGACGTCTCCACGCTGGATGCAGAATTCCAGTACATGTCTGGCCGCACCGACAACGAAGGCTTCGAGATCACCGACCGCATGATGGATATGGAATGGAGCAAGGTGGCGCTCTATCCGGCCGGCTACTTTTCGCGCGGCATCACCTTCGCACCGAGCGTAACGCTGCCGCACGGCTGGCAGCTCGGCACCGCATTGGAGACGGCTTCGCAATCCGGCGATACCACCACCTTCAAGCCGGTGACGCTCAATAACCTGGTCGATTCGCCGATCTACGCGGGCCAGTACTTCAAGCGCGTCGATCTCACGCCGGCCGGCGATGCGCCGGTGCACCTGGACATCGTCGCCGATGACCCGAAGTACCTGGAGATGACGCCCGAGCAGCTGACGGCGCATCGCGCCCTGGCAACGCAGGCGACCAAGCTGTTCGGCTCGCACCACTACGATCATTACGACTTTCTGTTCTCGCTGTCGGATCAACTGGCCGGCAACGGCACGGAGCATCACCAGTCCAGCGAAAACGGCCTGGGCGCCGACTACTTCACTGCCTGGGGCGACTCCGCGCCCGGCCGTGACCTGCTGGCGCACGAGTACACGCATTCGTGGAACGGCAAGTTCCGCCGCCCGGCCGATCTTTGGACGCCCAACTTCAATGTGCCGATGGGCGATTCGCTGCTGTGGGTGTACGAGGGGCAGACCGAATACTGGGGTTTCGTGTTGACTGCGCGCGCCGGCATGTGGACACCGCAGCAGTTTCGCGATGCGCTGGCCATGACCGCCGCCAACTACGAACGCAACCGCGAAGGTTTCCAGTGGCGCACACTGGAAGACACCACCAACGACGCGACCGCCGCACGCCGTTCCAGCCTGCCATACCGCAGCTGGCAGATGAGCGAGGACTATTACAGCGGCGGACAGATGATGTGGTTGGAGGTCGACGGCAAGCTACGTGCGCTGACGCACGGCAAGAGGTCGCTGGATGATTTCGCGCGTGCGTTCTTTGGCGTCGATAACGGCAGCTATGTCACCAAGACCTACACGTTCGACGACGTGGTTGCCGCGCTGGACGGCGTGGCCAAATACGATTGGGCGAGCTTCCTGCACGCGCATGTCAATACGGTCAATCCGCCGCTGCAGGACGGGCTTGCCGCCACCGGCTGGAAACTTGTCTATACCGACAAGGAAAGCGAATACGAGAAGCAATACAACAGTCGACCAGCGTCGTCGCGCCATATCTACAACTTTGCCTGGTCAATCGGTTTGACGATGAACGACAAAGGCGAGGTCAACGACGTACGCTGGGATGGCCCCTCATTCAAGGCCGGCGTCAGCACCGGGGCTGCGCTGGTCGCGGTGAATGGCCAGAGCTATTCGACCGATGTACTGAAGGATGCGATCGCGGCCGCCAAGAACAGCAAAGCACCGATCCAGCTGTTGCTGAAGTACCAGGGCGGGTTCCGGACGGTGCCGGTGGATTATCACGAAGGCCTGAAGTACCCGCACTTGGTACGCGTCGATGGAACGCCTGATTACCTCAGCGAGATCATCGCGCCGCGGAAATGAGCCTTGGGGGGGGGGCTCCGAAAGCTCCCCTATTTGTCATCCCGGCGCAGGCCGGGATCCAGTGACTTTGCGACCGGTTATCGCGAGAGCCAACAAGCATCCGCTCTATCGCGAAAACCTAAAACCGGAGCCACTGGATCCCGGCCTACGCCGGGATGACGGCTAGGATGCTTTCGAGACTCCCTTCAGTCGCGATTGTGCACCCGAAGGTACGGCCGCGACTTTGAAGTCATCCCGCTGCTTCAGTGCACCTGTCCGGCTTTCGAAGCCGTCTCCTGGCTCTTCAACACGAACGCCTCACGCAGGAACCGCACCTGCGCTCGAATGCCGGGATCGTTTTCGAAGTGCTTGTCGAGATACTGCATCGTGTCCTGCAAGCCCTGGCGCGGCTGATTCAGCTGAACGAATGCCCGAAGCAACCAACCGTCCGAGTTTTCCGGTGCATCCTTGATCAACTGATCGGCCATGGCCCAACTCTTGTCCCACTGCTGGAACCAGGTGCCGTAAAGCTCGCCCAGCTTGTAACGAATATCGTAATCGGCAGGGTTGCTTGCAATGATCTGCAGATAGTCATTCTCTGCCTGCTTCGGCTCCGCCATCATCGCGTAGGCATCGCCAAGCGCTTTGAGCGTATTTGCATTCTTGTGCCATTTCGCCGAAAGCGTAGCCATTTCCTCCAACGCCCATGGTTTTTCGCGGAAGGTTACGAGATTGGGAGCGCGCTGCAACCGTACCCAGTCCGCCCACGGAGAGAATCGAATGACTTCCGATTGATAGACCACCGCCAGATTCGCGACATGCCTCTCGTTGGTCACGTTCGCGACACCGGAAAGAATCTCGCCAGCAGGCATATCGTCAAGCACTACCCGATAGCTTCCCAGGTCCGCGCGCCCCTCACAATTGCAATCGGTGAGATTCGCCGCATACGCCGCTGGAAGCGGCAGCAGCAACTTCAGGAGTCCGTTTTTCGACGCCTGCGCCTGCGCGCGATGCGCAATGCGCGACATCTCCTCGACGGATCCGCCCCATTTGGGTTCGGCGCTCAAGACCATTTGCGCGTAGATCGCATAGTTTGTCGGCTCCACGGTAAGACCGCGATTGGCCGCATCGGACGCCCCGGCATCGTCTCCCGTCAGCATCGCCGCATCTATCAGTAACGAATAAGCGTGAGCAATACGTGGGTTCAGCTTGATTGCCTCTTCGAGATCCGCCTTGCCCAACGCCAGCCATTTATCCATAGCGACGAAGTTTTCTCTTGGCGTATCGCGTACAGACATTTCTCCCCGTGCACTCCAGGCCATATGCAGATAGGAGCGACCGCTGGCAACGTAGGCAAAAGCGCTCTTTGGCGATTGCTTTTTCCAGGCATCGACCAATACCCGCATCTCGTTGGATGCGTCCGAAAAATTCCCAAAGTAGATGTGGTCGAGCAGACCCACGAATTCGGGAAGTGTCCGCTGTTTCTGCAACGCATCCTGCATGTAGCGATCCAGGTCCGCCGCGTGTCCGCTCTCAATGAGCGACTTCATCTCGTCGTAGTCCATGAAGGACTGCATGCGATACACGCAGTAGGCATGGGTCGCCGCCGGAGACCAGTGGCTCCCAGGCGGATCGGGATAGGAAAAGCATTGCTGGAGAGGATCCTTGATGGCCTCCGCCTGTTTTGCCGCGCCAAGAAAACGAACAACTTCATCCCTGGAAAAGAGCGACGCCTTGGGCGCTTCATGCACCGATGCGGCTCCATTAGCCGCCGTTCCAAAATCACCGCTTGCAAGGCTTGGCTGTATGGCTCCCATCGCCCATACGGCCCCTGCCAGCACAATCGTCTGGATCCCTGATCGCATGTCCTTTCCCCATGTCCCTGGACAGATAATAACCGCTATTAATATTGCACCTGAATAGAAGGAAATCAAAGTGAGAACGCCCCCTTTCTGGCCCGCTATGCAATACAGGCGATCTCGGCCAAGATGATCATCGAACCGCAATTCGCACGTTGCGCGCCGAAAAGGGGAATCCATGAAGCGTTGGCGTCTGCTATTGATCGCTGGCCTGGTGCTGCCTGCACTGGCCGCGTGCTCGAAGAAGCAAGAGGTCGCCCCGGGAAGTATTCCGGGGCAGACGTCCAAACCGGGAGCCATGCTCGCCTATGAGCACACCCTGTTTGTTCAGATGCCGTCCGCACAGATCTCCGGACATGTTTCCGCGGCGCGTGAAGCCTGCGATGCGAATCGCTTCGGCGCATGTACCGTACTTCGTATCACGCAGAGCGGCTCGAGCGCGGAACTGCTCGTTCGCATCGTGCCGTCGGGTGTCGAGCCACTGACCAAACTGGCGGCGCAGGACGGCGTGGTTACATCACGCGAAAGCCGCGCCGAAGATCTCGCCGATGCCGTGCAGGACACCCAGCACAAGCAGGCGCAACTCGATGCTTATGCGGCGCATCTGGAGGAACTGGCGGCGCGCAAGGATATCGGCGTGTCCGACCTGATCGCACTGGCCCGCGAACGCGCGCAGGTGCAGACCGAGCGCGAAGGTCTGCTCAACGAGGCCGCCCAACAGAAACGGCGTATCGAAACCAATCTGCTCACCATCAAGTTCGGTGACTCGGACGTGGAAAGCCGTGGACATCGGCTCGCCGCATCGTTCACTGAATTGCTCGATCGACTCGTCGACGGTATCGGCGATGCCCTGTCGGCACTCGCTTATGGATTGCCGTTCCTGCTCTTGTTGCTGCCGGTATGCCTGGTATGGCTGTGGGCCTGGCGCAGGTTGACGGCACGCTGGCGTCGCCCGCGGGACTGAGCAGATGAGCAACAAAGCCACCACCGCGCAGCACTTGCGAGACCTCGCAAGGCTGCGCCGCGTGCGCGACCGGATCGACCGGGACTACGCACAACCACTCGACGTCGAGGCACTCGCGCGCGGCGTACATATGTCGGCCGGACATCTGAGCCGCCAGTTCAAGCTCGCTTATGGCGAATCCCCGTACTCCTATCTGATGACGCGGCGCATCGAGCGCGCGATGGCCTTGCTTCGTCGCGGCGACCTGAGCATCACCGACATCTGCTTCACGGTCGGCTGCGCGTCGCTGGGTACGTTCACCACGCGATTCACCGAGCTGGTCGGCATGTCGCCCGGCACGTATCGGCGCCAGGAAGCGGACGCGACGATGGGGATCCCGTCGTGCATGGCCAAGCAGGTAACGCGACCGGTCAGGAATCGAGAAGCGCCGCCTGATGGGTCGGACCTAGACTGATCGCCATGCACCTCACCACCACTGAGAGACACGTCATGGACATCACCATTCATTCGAGTTTCCTGCCGCAGAACGACCCGGACGCCGCTGTAGCCTTCTATCGGGATACCCTCGATTTCGAGGTTCGCAACGACGTCGGCTATGGCGGAAAGCGCTGGATCACGGTTGGGCCGAAGGGCCAGCCCGCACTCTCCATCGTCCTGTATCCGCCGGACGCCAGCCCTGGCATCACCGACGACGAACGCCGCACCATTGCCGAGATGATGGCCAAGGGTACGTTCGGCATCGTCCTGCTGGCGACCACGGACCTCGAAGGTGCTTTCGAACAGCTGCAGGCCCGCGATGCCGATATCGTCCAGGAGCCAACCGATCAGCCGTACGGGGTTCGTGACTGCGCCGTTCGCGACCCCGCGGGCAATATGATTCGTATCCAGCAGCTGCGCTGAACCGGCTCAAGCACTGAGTCCTGATCTCCTGGACTCAGTGCGACTCGATCAAAGCCACCGCGTCGGCACCGGCAGCCATGCGAAGCGGACACGATGGATCGTTCGCGGCCCGCCATACCGCTTCGGCGACATCCAACGCTTGCGTGACCGCGGAAGATTGCGCCCATTGGGCGAAGACATTCTGCGCAAGGCCGGCATAGGCATCAGGTATGCCGCCTTGCATTCGCGGCTGCGCGTTTTCGCCAAAGCGCGTCTCCGGCGCCCGACCCGGCAACACCAGGCGCACTCGAATGTTGAATGGTTGGAGCTCCAGCGCCAACGACTCCGTAAAGGCGTTTACCGCCGCCTTGCTCGCGGTGTAGACGGAAAGCAGCGTGAGCGGCTTCAAGGTCACGCTCGATGTGACGTTCACGACGACACCGGCGTTGCGTTGCCGAAATTGAGGCAGCACGGCCTGCGTCATCGCGATCGTGCCGAGCGTATTGGTTTCGAAGATCTCGCGGGCTGTGTCCATCGACACGCCTTCAAGCGCGCCCAGCAGGCCGATCCCTGCGTTGTTGACCAGGACGTCGATCGGCCCCGCGGCATCCACCGCCTGGCGGATGCTTTCAGGGTCGGTGACGTCGAGCGCGAGTGTGCGCAGATGCTCGGAACGCGGCAGAACGTCTGCGCGCGGTGTGCGCATCGTGGCGACGACTTTCCAATCGCGTTCGAGGAAATATCGCGCGGTTTCGAGACCAAAGCCGGACGAACATCCGGTAATCAGGACGGTTTTCATGAGGACTCCAGAGAGGTGTGTTGCAGGCCCCAAACGATAGGGGGCGAAGACCGGACTTGCTACAATCAGAAGTCCAAGTTTCATTTGCAGGAGTCCGGCTATGATCGACCCGCTCGCCGAGGTTGTCGCGCTGCTCCAGCCAGGCGCCCAGTTCTCGAAAGTCGTCAGCGGCGCAGGCCCCTGGCGGGTTCGCCGCTCGGAAGCCGGGCAGCCTTTCTATTGCGTGATCCTCGACGGTTCCTGCCGCCTCGCGGTCGATGGGCACGCGCCGATCACACTCGAGCAAGGCGACTTTGCCCTGATCCCATCAGCGTACGGCTTCGCGATGTCGAGCCTCGACCCGGCGACGTCGGCAGAGCTCGATACCACGCCCGTCGAGCTGCTCCATGGCGAGTTCAGGCTCGGCATCCAGGACGTGCCGCACGACGTGCTATTGCTTCTGGGTCACTGCACCTTCGGTTCTCCGGATGCGGCATTGTTGGTTTCGCTTCTTCCGCAACTCGTGCATGTTCGCGGCGAGAAGAGGCTGACCACCATCGTGCAACTTGTCGGAGAGGAATCCCGCGAGCGACGGCCCGCTCGCGACGTCATCCTGGCGCGTCTGCTCGAAGTGCTTCTCATCGAAGCCCTTCGCTCCACCACAGGAACCGCGGCATCGCCAGGCCTTGTGCGCGGGCTTGCCGACAGCCGTCTCGCGGCTGCGATACGACAGATGCACGAACATCCGACCAAGCCCTGGACCGTCGCGCAACTGGCGAAAGAGGCCGCGCTTTCCCGCTCGGCATTCTTCGAACGATTCAACCGCGCGGTGGGCGTGGCGCCGATGGAATATCTGCTCGCCTGGCGCATGGCGATGGCAAAGCATCTGTTGCGCCAAAACGAAGGCGGCGTCGCTGATGTTGCCCAACGCGTCGGCTACAGTTCCGCCAGCACGTTCAGCGTTGCTTTCACCCGGCATGTCGGGGTACCGCCGACGACGTATGTGCGGGAGCAGACGGAATTGCAGTGACTTTAAGAGAAACGGGTGTAAAGAAGCACGGCGAAACCTCAACCTCAGGACACAAAAAGGGGAAGACATGCTGGCTTTAGATGATCCACGGTGGGGTGAGCTTTCCCATGCTTATGGCAAGGCTTCGGATATTCCGGCGTTGTTACGCCAATTGGACAAACTTCCTTCGGCCGAGGCGGAACCATGGCACGCACTCTGGAGCGCTCTCGCACATCAGGGTGACGTCTATCCAGCTTCATTCGCAGCGGTCCCTCACGTGGTCGCGGCACTCGCGGATAATCCAACGACTGCCGACGCGACCTACTTTCAGTTTCCTGCCTGGGTCGAATGTTGCCGCTCCCGTCAGGGCATGCAGGTTCCAGAAGACTTACTCTGGGCATACCGATCCGCGCTATCGCGATTACCTGGACTGGTCGCCGAGGCCAGTAAGCGGCCATGGGATGACGGCTTCATGCGCTGCGCCCTCGCGGCTGTCGCGGCAGCGAAGGGGCAACCGATCATTGCCGAAGCAGTCATGGAACTCGATCAAGGCATTGCGGAAGAATTTCTCGAGTGGTTTCATAGTCGCTAGGGTGGGATATGTCCGCGATCTAAACGGATAGTTCCCAAGGACAGGGTCAGGGGCATTTAATGAATGACGTCATATCGGTCACCGCGAAACGAACCTTCGCTGGAAGCTTCATTGTCGTCACTCAGTTATGGTTTACCACTCCATCCGGATATCTGTCGATAGCGTTCATAACCGCGCTCATAGCCTACGTGTTCTATGACCAACGGTACCCATGGTTCGCTGTGATCGGGGGACTTGTCTGGGTCGCATTCATGCTGCCCCTGATATTTGCCATCCAGGCATGGAAGATCAGGCAATGGTCTCGATCCACTGGACAGCCTGTCTTTTCATTTGACGAAGAGAGTGCCACATGCAAGAGCGGGCTCGTGGTGACTCGCGTTCCCTGGTCCGGGATCAAACAAATAAAGTTCACCAGGAAAACCTGCTTTTTCTATCTAACGAAACAAGCCGCGTGGTTCTTCGGACGCAACGAGCTTAGCAAGCAACAAGAATCCGCCATCCTCAGCTTTGCCCGGCGTTCGAACGTCAAGTTGACGGGTAAAGCTGCGACATGACCCAGGCTGCGATCCGATGCAGATCTCTTTCGCATAGCTGCCAAATTATTGGTAGACGACAGGCTTTATATCGTTGTGAGCTGATATCACAACGATCCAGCCTAGCTCCCTAGCGCTGCGACCCCATCGCACCGTGCTCCTTGCCCCATTGAGCCAGCGCATTCAACGCCGGACGTAGTGTGCCGCCCAGCGTGGTCAGCGTGTAACCCATCGCATCACCGCCGGCATCGCCGCGCTCCACCATGCCATCGCGATGCAGCTGCGTCAGTTGCTGGCTCAACACCTTGTGCGAGATGCCGATTAAGGTCGCCTGCAATTCACCGAAGCGCTTCGGGCCGGCACTAAGCTCCCACAGAATCGCAGGCTTCCATTTGCCGGCGATCGCGCTCAAGGCAAGCTCTACCGGACACACATAGGTGGTTGTTTCTTCCACGTCCATCGCCACTCCCGGTTACCGATTGGTGCGTATCGCGTTGATGGCTCACGCATCATCATGCAGCCTTCCGCCCCGTGAAGAGCGAGTCTGCACATGATCGTCGAATATATCCGCTACCGCCTGCCAGAGGCCGACTCGGCAGGCTTCGAACGTGATTACGCCACTGCTGCCACTCATCTCGCCGCCAGTCCGTATTGCCTGGGTTACGAACTGGCGCGCTGCATTGAGGAAGCCGGCATATATATCCTGCGCATTCGTTGGACGTCGGCGGATGATCATATGCAGGGGTTTCGGCATAGTCCGCAGTTCCCGCCTTTTCTGGCGGCTATTCGACCGTATGTGAGTCGGATCGAGGAGATGCGTCATTACGAGATGACGGAGGTGACGAATGAGGCTGTGTAGGTCAGGGCCAACTTGAAACGTCCTCTATCCGTCGTCCCGGCGAAGGCCGGGACCCAGTGCCTTACGCTTCAATGTGCTGAAGACGCTGGGCCCCGGCTTTCGCCGGGGCGACGATGGAGACTGAGGTTGTTTGCGTCTTCTACGCTTTATTTTTTGCGCGCTCTCTTGGCGCTCACTGGCCGGGCAGCATCTTTAGCTGCCAGAGCGACGGCGTCATTCATCTGCTCCATCCACGACAAGGCATCGACATAGGATAGAAACTGCTGGAGATATCCCGGCGAAAGCTCGCGCATCAGCACGATCGATCGATGCACCAGGGCGCTCGAGTTGAGCGGCCCGGCGTTTGTCGGCAGATGATCGAGCGCCTGCCGCAACTGGTTCTCGCTTCGGAGCTTGGACCAGATGTTTCGAAACGTATCGAGCGCTTCCAGTTCCGGAAACGATGCAGCGCTGTGGCCGGTCATGTGCTCGACCAGACTACTCAGCGTCTCACGAGCAGGCGCGGCTGGCGATGCCGATGTGTTGGCTTTCCGTGCCTTGGCTTTTTTCAGATCGGCCGCATACGCGTCAAGCAACACGGCCAGTTTCTCGTCCAGCACGCGCCGCACCTCGCCCTCATGACCGGCAGCGCGCCTCTCCAGCGCGTCCATGTAATGAAAGCGAATGGCATCCAGGCGATCGGCGCCTTGTTCGCGCCACGCGTCGATGGTTGCCCGGACGCCCATGCCGCGTTTACTCATGGGCATTCGTATCGGTTGCCGACGGCTTGGGAATGGGTGCGATTTCCACGCGACGATTCTTCGCTCGCCCTTCGTCGTTGACGTTGGAACTGACCGGCTGCTGTGAGCCGAACGCGGCGGCAAATACCGACGAGGCGGGGACGCCTTCGGCGATCAGTGCACGCGTGACGGTCAATGCGCGTTGTGCCGAAAGCTCCCAGTTGTCGGCGAAATGGCGGTTGCCATCGTGCACTTGCTGGTCGTCGGTGAAGCCGCTCACCATCAGGATCTCGTCGCGGGACTTGAGGTAGTTGGAAAGCGGGCCCGCCAGGCTCTTCAGTACATCCAGCCCTTCGGGTTGGAGCTGATCGGAGTTCAAGGCGAACAGCACGCTGCCGCGAATGCCGATGCGCCCATTGATCAGCGTCACACGGCCCTGCGCCAGCGGCGCCGCCAGCGCCTGCTCCAGGGTCATGCGGCGCTGCGCTTCGACCTGCCGCTGCTTGACCTCTTCGTCCAGCCGGTTGGAGAGTTGCAGCTGCACGCCGATCACGCCGACAAGAATCAGCACGAACACGCCGAGCAATACCGACATCAGGTCGCCGAACGCGGCCCAGATCGGTGCCGTCGACTCGGTGTCGACTTCGATGTCGTCGCTCATGCCGGCTCGACGCCTGCGGAGGCGCGCTGATCGGCGAGCCGCTGCATGTCTTCAATGATCTGTTTCTGCGAAAGCATGCTCAGGTCGATCACTTCCTTCGCCTGCGCCACGTAGTACGCCAGCTGTTCGTCGCTACGGGCGAGCGATGCATCGAGCGCGGTGGCGACGTGCTGCAGGCGGTCCATCAAGCCGTCGTTCGACTTGCCCAGCTGCTGTACGGCCACGCCGAATGCCTCGCCCAGGCTCGCCACTTCGATCGCGCTACTGGTGACCTGGGCAGAGGCCGCGCCGAGCTTGCCGGTTTCGGCCTCGATGTGATCGGTGAAGCGAGTGCTGACACGATCGAGCAAATCAGCCGATGTGGTGACCAACGCATCGACAGCGACTCGCTGCTCGGTGGAGGCGTGGTTCACGGCATCGAGCAGGGTTTCGAGCGTCGCCAGCAGACGACTGCGTTCGTCCAGCATGGCGGTATCGCGAACCATACTGTCAGAGAGCTTCTGACGCAGTTCGCCAACGACTTCGGCGGCCACCTTGGGCGCTTCCGATGCCGCCTCCACGAGGCGCGAAATTTCCGCGATGGTGTCGCGGGCGTGTGCCTGCGTCTGTGCCGAGATATCGCGAGCCGTGCTTGCAAGCGTGTCGCAGATCGCCTGCTGCTGGCTCGCCGCATGCTCGCCGGCCTGTTCCCAGTTTTTGCTCAACGCGCCGGTCATCGCATCGAGCGTCGTTGCCCAGCTCGTCAGCCGCTCCTGGTCTCTGGATTCGAGCGTTGCCTGCAGGTCCGTATGCGACTGGTGCACCACGCGGACCAACGATGTCGCGCGCTCCTCGAAGGTTGCCGCGGCGGCGGCCATGGCCTGCTGGTTGCGGACGGCCAGGCCTTCGTTGACCGCTTCCTGCTGCGATAGCGCCCTGGTCCACGCATCCGCGACGCTGCCGGCCGTCGCATCGAGACGGGCCGAAACATTTTCCAGCAGACCGGCCGAGCGCTGCTCGAAAGTCTCGGTGAAATGTTGATGCGAGCTGCGCAGATCCTTGGCAAGCGCTTCGTTCGATCGCTCGTGCTGAGCCAGCGCGCTCTTCCAGATATCCGCTACCGTGGCGGTCGCCGTTTCGAAGCCCGTCGACAGATCTTGCAGTTGTTGCTTTACGGCTTGCGTGACAGTGTCGTGTAGCGATGCTGTTTCACGTGCGAGACCTGCCATCGTGGATTCGACGACCGGCTGCATTACCGCGCCCGTCGCGCGCGCGCTTTCGGCAGCGCTCTCTTTCAGCGATTGGTCCACCGACGCGGCCAGCCGCGTATAGATGGACTCGGTCGTGGCATGAAGCGCTTGATGGCTGGCCAGCTGTCGCTCGCTCGTGGCCATGCTGTGCTGCTCGATGGTTGTCATCATCGTCTGTAGCCGATCAATCAGCGCGGGCATCAACTCGGTCTGCTGCTGCAGAAGTTTGAATGCCTGCTCACGCTGGTAGGCCTGCGAGTAGATGCGCAAGGTCGAGGCGATCTTCGCGTCCAGCAGCTGTACCGCCGCGAGCCGCTCGCGCCGGCAAAGCGCCGAGAGCAGACCGAGCATCGCCGAGCTGGCCACGCCTGCGATCGACGTGCCGAACGCAAAGCCCAAGCCCTTGACCGGTGCGGCGAGCGACCCACGGATCGCCTGCAGATCCGTCGCGCTTTCCAGTGCCATGCCAGTGCCCCGCAGCGTCGCCATCATGCCCAGCAACGTGCCGAGCATGCCCAGCAAGACCAACAAGCCCACCAGGTAAGGCGTCAGTGCCGGCGCCGGCAATGCCACGCGCTCACCCTCGGCGCGCAGACGCACTGCGTTGCGCAGGCTCGGATGCAAGCGGTCGAGCCATGCGCCGAGGCTGGACGGTGCCGCGGAAAGGTCCATCACGGCGTGCTGTAGCGTCGCTGTAGCCTCGCGATACCGATACAGCTCGAGCGCGCCCGCCAGATAGCAGGCGCCGATCAATAAGGCGACGGCCGCACCGAGCGGATTGGAGCCCACATAGCCCACGCCGATCCAGCACACGGCGACAAAGCCGATCAAGAACACCGTGAGATTCAGAAGATTTCTAAACATGACTTCCCAGTTAGCTGGTGCGAAGCGCTGCAAGCAGGCCTTCGACCGGTTGAAAACGAACGTCCAGTTCGGCGAGCAACACGCTCTGCATGTCGTTGCGAAACACGTCCAGCCATGCGCCGGGCGTTGCGGTATCCAACGTCTGCTCGGCCTGGCGCAGGCGTTCGAAGTGTTCTCCGAGCAGCGCAGGCACAGTCGCCAGTAGCTGCTGCTCACGCGGACTCAGTGCAAGCTCCATGACGGCATCCACGTCCGCCAGACGCGCCATCTCCACCGATGTCTGCGCAAGCATGTCGCGCAGCCGGCCACGCAGATTGCCCGTGGCCGCCATCATGGCCCGCTGCCGGGTGAGGTAACGCTGGCGAAAAATCTTGTAATCGACCGCAGCACCGGCCAGCCCCACGTCGCGGTCGCCAGCAATGGCCTGAACCAGCGAGCCGTGCACGCGGGCACACTCCTCCTCCGCCGCGCTATCGAAGGTTGGCGCACCGGCATTCATCGCGGACGGCCCGCTGTCCAGCGCGGTGGACAGCGCAATGGCGTGGGCCCAGCTGAGCCATTGGCTGAGCCGGTCCGGTAGCGAGGGACTCGATTGTGGGGCATCGACGTTCGCCAGACGAGCAAGCAAACGAATGAACGTCGGGCCACGGACAGTCGTCCGTTGAGGGTTCTGCACGATTGGGCTGGTCAAAAGACGACCATTTTATACGGTTATGGTGACCGCGCCTGCCGCAGACCCAGGGGCAATGGTCGGATCGATTAAGCCGGCATTCCGGCGGCATGCGCTTGCCAGACCCCCGGGGCCCGGAGACATGGGTGTATCAGGCGCCACAAGCCATGCGTATCGCGAGCAGCCATAAGCCTTTCCGGCAAGGCGCGTAGAGCCAATCATCCTGGCCCATGACACATTTTGCCCTTCGGCAACGGTGATACATTCGATTGACTATCACGATAACCGAAGGGGAATACACCCATGTTGAAGAAAGCATTTGCCGTTCGGCCCGCCCTGTTCATCGGACTGATGGCCGTCACGCTGGCCGGTCCGGCGATGGCCCAGCAGCAACCCGCCTCCGGCTTGGGTAGCGCCTGGCCCGCCGACGCCCAGGATGTCAGCCGCACACCTGGGTTCCATGCCTATGCCTGGGTCAAGGGAGGCGTGAAATACGTGCAGATCAACGACAACGCCGGCAACGTCCTTGCCGCCTTCGCTACCGCGAACGGCACGTTCCTGCCGCTGCCCATGGGGCGTGAAGCCGCCAATCTGCAGACGCCGCAGGATGCTCCGGCCACGGCCGCATCGACGTCATCGCCGGGCGTCACGGTTTACCAGGACAGTTCCGTGAGCGTGACCGCCGCCACGCAATCCAACGGAACCACGCTTCTGAAAGCCTCCACCTGCACCAACCCGGTGGAATGCAGCACCCACCTCAACGCAAAGTGAGGAACGCCGGGGTGGTGTTGGGTTGTTGATTCACACGCACCACCCTGGTCGTCCGTTCCGGCGCAGCACCGGCCTCATACAGCATCAGGCTGATCAGCTCGCCGTGCTCGGTCGTACGCACACGGACTTTTCCATCGTAGAGCGCAACACGATCCTTGATGGCATCGATGCCCAGCCCGGTGGCACCCAGACGATAAAGCAAGGGACCACCGTGGATGCGCTGCGTGGGATCGCTGGCGAAGAGCGCATCCACCCGTACGACGACCCATCGCCGCTCGCCGAACTGGCCGCCGCGAATCCGAACCGTGAGGTCGCTGACGCCGTGGCTTGCGCACAAGTGATTGACCGCCTCGTAAACGATGCGATGCAATGCCAGTTGCAGGGATTTCGACAGTTGCTGGGTGTTGCCATGGGCGTGCACCCAGTAGCCGATGCGATGGGTATCCAGCGCGCGGGCCACTCCGCCATGGCGGAGTGCGGCGACCAGTCCCTGTTCTCGCAACGTCACCGGATGCAGTCCGTCGACGACCTGGAACAGCTGCTCCCGGGACAGCGTGGTCCGGCGCCGTAATGCGCGCGTGTCCACCGCCGGCCAAAGTTGGCGCAGATGTTCGAACATCACCTCTTCGGTCTCATGCACCGACTCGCTCACCAGTTCGATGGCTTGCGCGGCCTGACGGAACTGTTCCTCCGCCTGGGCCTGGATTCTCAGCGCCAGCTCGATCGATGGGTCGCTCGTGTGGGCTTGCTGTTTGTCCGCCCAATGCAGTGCCGCAATCCGGCTTCCGAACAGCAACATCGAGCTGATCGCGAACGCCACGAAGACTTCCGACTGCAAGGTCGTCGTGTCGTAGTGCTCCGGCATCGTCAGCACGATGCAGAGGCTGGCGACGGTGCCGCCAATCGCGGCGCCATGCCAGCCATGACGAAGCGCGAGCGCGATGACCGGCAGGAACATCAACATCTGGGCCACCTGGCGAGAACCCTCGCTTCGGGCGTCCAGGCCGATCCATACCAGCAAGGCCAGGGCGGGCACCAACAAGCCTGCGGCCTCGAGGACCAGACGGCATTGCGTGACCTGCAAGAAGATCGCCCATGGGGTATTGGCGCGCCGGGACCACCGGCTTCGAACCAGGAGTACCAGCGGTACGACGGTCAAAATGCCGAGAAAGTTACCCACGAACCAGCGGGAGATTTCGACGCCATAGTCGATCGCAGGCGCATTCGGCGGCAACAACGCCACGGAAAGCGCGGCCGCATTGGCCAGGGTCCACACCCCGGACACGACCAGGGTGCACGCCAGGACGACACCCATCGGTATCTGCCCTTTGGCAGGCACCATCCCCAAGCGCTCCCGGCAGAACTTCACCGCCGGCATCGCCAGTGCGATAGGCGGCACCATCATGACGCTGGACCAAAGCCAGCCGAAGGTTTCCAGGCACGAGAGGCTGGTGTAACCCACCGGCACCAGCTCGCCCACGATCAGCGCGGGCCAATAGCGGTAGGGGGTCAGCATCAACACCGATAACCGATAACCGGCAAACAGAACCCAGTGCGACCAGGAAAGCTGCCTGAGCAACGCATAGCCGAGCGCATAGGCGACAGCCACTGCCGCATGCTGTAGCCACACGTTCCCTCGTGAAAAACCACTCATTCGGCTACCCCTTCGAGATCGGACATCCCTAAGCACAACGGCGGTATGCGCAACAACGTCGACATCGCTCAATCATGCCCCCGAAACCCAACGGAAACTGCGATGTCACACACGGAGTGAGGCCTCCGTGGAAATGCTATCTCCCGATATTCCTATACCGGCGCCCCATCCGCAAATGCCTCCCCTCGCCTAAACTTGGCCGATTCCCCCACACCCACATGCCTGGAGACCCGCCTCGTGCCTTACCAAGCCGCCCTCGACCGTTATGACCACGCCATGCCTTATCGCCGCTGCGGCAGGAGCGGCATCGATCTGCCGGCTATCTCGCTGGGTTTGTGGCAGAACTTCGGCGGCGCGGACGTCTTCGAGACCGGTCGTGCGATCTTGCGACGCGCATTTGACCGTGGCGTGACCCATTTCGACCTGGCCAACAACTACGGCCCACCCTATGGTTCGGCGGAAGAAAATTTCGGTCGCGTCATGGCCGGCGACTTCGCGCCCTATCGTGACGAATTGATTATCTCGACCAAGGCAGGCTGGGATATGTGGCCCGGCCCTTATGGCGGCATCGGTGGCAGCCGGAAATACCTGATCGCCAGTCTCGACCAGTCGCTCAAGCGCATGGGGCTGGAGTATGTGGATATTTTTTATTCACATCGCGTCGACGCTACCACGCCACTGGAAGAAACCATGGGCGCGCTTGCGCACCTGCATCGCCAGGGCAAAGCGCTGTATGTCGGCATTTCCAGCTACTCGCCCGAACTGACACGCAAGGCGGCGGCCATTCTTGCCGAGGAACGCGTACCGTTGTTTATCCATCAGCCGAATTATTCGATGCTCAATCGCTGGATCGAAAACGGCCTGCTCGACACGCTCGAAGACCTGGGCACCGGCTGCATTGCCTTCTCGCCGCTGGCGCAGGGCATGCTTACGTCGAAATACCTCAACGGCATTCCGGCCGATGCACGCGCGGCGCGCGGCGGTTCGCTCGGCAAGGACATGCTGAGCGAGGCCAATCTCCGGCACATTCGCGCACTGAATGCGCTGGCCGAACGGCGTGGGCAGACGCTCGCCCAGATGGCCATCGCCTGGACCTTGCGCGACCCGCGCGTCACCTCGTCGCTGATCGGCGCACGCACGGTGGAGCAGCTCGACAACTCGCTCGATGCCGTCAAGCGGCTCGATTTTTCGGCCGATGAACTCGCTGAAATCGATAAGTACGCGACGGAAGGCGGTACCGATCTGTGGCGTGAGTCGGCGTCGTTGTAACAGTTCATCCAGTTGGAGTGCGACTTGCACCTGTAAGAAGCGCCGTTGGTAACGCTTGCATCGCGGTGATGCGACGACGGTCACGACTGAGGCCAGCCTCCAGCGACCTCAGTTTCCCTTTCGTCATCCCGGCGTAGGCCGGGATCCATTCCTCAGTTGCCGCTTGTCAGACAGTATGTGGCAAGTATCCGCGCTGAGGCGTGGATTCCGGCCTTCGCCGGAATGACGAATAGGAAAAGTTTCTAGAGATTCCCTGAAGTTGCTGCTACAAGATCAGCAAGGTGCAGCTAGTTCGCAGGAGCGATTTCAGTCCGTCGCGTCAGAGCAAGCCCAAGCACAGCCAACACGGCGCTGAGCAAAAAAACCGCGAGATACGCCATCGATGGCGCGTGCGACAGCAGCCGGGTAAAGATCGCCCCGTCCAATGCCAGCACGCCGGCAACACCCAGCGCGTCGGCAAGCCGGAGCGCCGAACTGTTGTTGCCTACTTCTTCCGGTGCGCTGTAGGCCAGCAGCAAGACGGAAAGGCTGGGGTAGACCAATCCCATGCCGGCACCGGTCAGCGCCCACGCGACCAGCGCCCCGCCGATAGCGACAAGACTTGCTCGTTCCATGGGGTACACATATATGAGCGCGATGGCTGCGCTCAACATCAGCACGCCGGCAATCATCAGGCTCATACCTGTGCGCAACAGCCCGCTACGCGCCTGCGCTTGCTGGGTATTTCCCTGGTACCACGAGCCCAGTGACCAGCCTAGTGCGCCAATCATCAACACCGCTCCCGCCCAGACCGGCGACAGGCCGTATTCGCGCGACAACAGCAAAGGAATGAACGCCTCCGTGCCAAAGAACACCGCGCCGGCGATCGCACGTAACGCAATCACGCTGGCCACCCCGGGCCGGGCCCGCAACGATCCTTTCGGCAACAGGCGTTTGGCCGATACAAACAACATGATCAGTGCAACCACCGTCAACAACGCATGACCATGCTCGGATGGTTCGCTGGCCAGATGCAGAAGACAGACACCGACCGCCGCAGCGCAGGCCCAGGCAACGCGCGCATCGAACAGACGAAGTACGCCGGTCAGCGGCTTGCGACCAGCCGATGCGAGCGAGCGCATGCCAGGACGCATCATCAGTGCAGCGGGCAGCGCCAACAAGGGAACCGCCAGAAAAACCCAGCGCCAGCCGACATGCTCGACGATGACGCCGGTCAAGGTGGGGCCGATCAGGGAAGGGATCACCCAGCCTGCCGAGAACGCACCAAATATCTTCGGTTGCAATCGCTCCGGATACGTCCTGGCGGCGATGACGTAGAGCACGACCGATATGGCGCCCGACCCGACACCTTGCACGATACGGCCCCACAGAAACCAGGTCATGTCCTGCGCCCAGCCACTGACAAGCAATCCGGCCATGAACAGCGCAACGCCTATCCATAGCGGTGATATCGGTCCACGCACGTCGCTCCAGCGCCCGGCGGCGACCATGCCGACGATATTGGCCGCGAGCGCACCGGCAAAACTGAGCGTATAAAGCGATACGCCATCCAGAGCGGCGGCGACGGTCGGCATCGCGGTGGCTACGGCCAGGGATTCAAAAGCACCGAGCGCAACCAGAGCAACCATACCGATGGTCGCGGCCCGATAACGTGGCGATAAAACGCTTTCGTCCCTGCTTACGCCATTCTTCGACGGGCTTCGCCTGTCCTGGGAACCCGTCGGCGAGATTTGTGCAACATCGATATCCATGCGGTTTGACTTCAGATGAGGGTTGCCCCAGGCTAATCCCTCAAGTTAACTTGAGGTCAAGCCATGCCCTCCCCCGAACTCAGCGTGGGTGAACTCGCCAGGCGAAGCGGCGTGGCCGTATCGGCGCTGCACTTCTACGAATCACGCGGTTTGATCCGCAGCATGCGCAATGCCGGAAATCAGCGCCGCTACACGCGGGACGTGCTGCGGCGGATTGCCTTGATCCGCATCGCCCAGCGCGTTGGCCTTTCGCTACGAGACATCCAGGACGCACTGGCGCAGCTGCCCGATTCGCGCACACCCACACGCGCGGACTGGATGCGCCTGTCACGTGCATGGAGGCACACGCTCGATGCACGTGTGGCTCAATTGCTGGCCTTGCGCGACCAGCTCAGCGACTGCATCGGCTGCGGCTGCCTTTCGTTGCAACGCTGCAAGCTGAGCAATCCGGCCGATTGTCTTGCCGATAAAGGCAACGGCGCGTTGCGCTGGCCTGCCGACGAGTGACGCGTTACCCGCGTCTCTACTTAACTTACGGCGACCAGGAACGATTCGCCGTGAGCAGGCTTCAGACCATCGGCTCGATCGGCAAAATAGCGCTGGACCAGATCCGCAGTGGAGACGTGAGTGGCCTGCCGAAAACCCGCCTCGTTTGCCAGCGCCAGCATCTCCATCGGCTTGAAGAAGCTGAGAAAGGGCGTGCCGGCGGCACGTGCACGCTCATGTAGCGCCTGGTGCTGAGGACGCTCTTTCGCATCGATCAGGTCCAGCGGCAGCAGGAACGTCATGGCCAGCGTGGATGCCGGCGCAAGCTGGGCGACCTGTCGCAGCAATGCGATATTCGCGTCCCGCCGGAGGTACATGGAGACGCCTGTGGAAGCCACCACCGCCGGCTTGAACGGATCGAAGCCCGCACGCAGCAGTTCGTTCCACCACGACTGCCCGGCCTCGAAATCGACCGATACCAGCTTCAGCCACTCAGGAACGCCGAACCCAAGCTCGACAAGGCGATGCCGTTTCCATGCTTGCGGACCGGGTTGATCGACTTCGAAGACGCGCATACGCGAAGCAATCCCGGCCCGGCGCTGGGCGAATGTGTCCAGACCCGCACCGAGAAGCACATACTGGCTAACGCCAAGACCGACCTGTTCCGTAACCAGGTCTTCGATGAAACGCGCCCGGCCCACCACACCCGCCCGGTAACCTGATGTCCCTGCAAGATCCATATCCGGACGCTGCCGCCAATCATCGGGTGGATCGATCAACCGAAGGCCAACGGTGTCTTCGAAGACATGCGGCGCAGCATCGGCCTCAACATGCATCGCGCGCCACAGCGCAACACGCGCGGCTGTACCTTCCGGCTTCAGGCTTTGGTCGTCACTCATGGCGATCTTCTCAACGATCGGGTTGCGATCTTCGGCATCAGAGATTCGGCGGTAACGGGGCTTCTACCGCAAGCTGGCGTCCATCGGGATCGTTCAGCAACATCTGCAGCGCAGGCCAATGCTGTTTCTCAAAGGGCTGGGTTACCGTGCCGCTGCGCGGCGGCGTGAATTGCGCAGCGTCGTCGATCGCAACGCCAAGCACGACTTGCAGGACGTGATCGCTCGGGCGCTCCGCCACAAAAATGTAGGGACCGCCGTGGGGATGGCGCAGGCGACCGGAATGATGGTCGGTCTCGAATTCGAGTTCATAACCGAGGTCCTGCCAGAACGCTACGGTTTTGCCCCAGTTATGCGTTTCGATGAGGATGCCATCGATGCCATTGGTCTTCATGCTACCTCCGCTTTCGCTGTTGTGCGTCGAGATAAGCGCGCAATGCGGCGGCAACGATCGCCGATAGCGATTGCTCGGTTTCAACCGCGTGATGCTTCACCTCGCGAACCAGTTCGGTGGGCAAGTACACGTTGAATTGCTTGACGGTGTCTGCCATTCGCCACAAAATCATTGCTAGGATGCTAGCATCCTAGTTCGATATTATTTGCAGTGCAAGCGCCGGTCGCGACTGAAGTCGCTCCTACAGACTCAGGCAGGCTTGGCTAGCTTGCAGGAGCGATTTCAGTCGCGACCGCACTGTGAATGCGCTCTTCGGGCGGCATCACATTGCCGCTGCACGAAATCGGCTTCTCTGGCGATAGCTCGGCCAACCTGCGCGCCAAGTCGATATCTACGATGTGGCCATGAAGGAACAGTAAGTCACGCCAGGGCCACGGCATCGGACGCTCCTGATAAGGGTCGAGCAACCGGAGCCTGGTCGACCGTATCGCCCTCAAACGGCGTAGCCATCATCGATGGGCGCATACTCATCTGCCGATACCAGGACTGCAATCGCGGCCGCCCCACCTCGAAGTCGTAGACCTGCCGAAACGCTATCCAGCTCAATGCGGTAGCCAATGCGATGTCGCCGATGTCGGGCTCCCTGTCCTGCTCGATCGTCGCTTCTAGAAAATCGCACGCTGCAATGATCTTTTGCCGATAGCCTTCACGCAGCGGAGCCCAGCGAACCACCTCCGGGCGACGGTCGGTCTCCCAACGAACTGCGATGCCAGCATCGGCGATGCCCATGGCAACCGCCTGATTGCGAAGCGCCATGAAACGCTGCGCGGACGACGCCGGAAAGAGTTTTCGTCCTTGCTGCAAGCCATCCAGGTATTCGCAGATCACGCTGGAGTCGAACAGTACGGTCTGGTCGTCGCAGATCAGCACGGGCACCTTGCCCAATGGATTGAGCGCAAACACTTCTTCGTTCCGGAGCGTCGGGCTGGTTTCGTGATGAATCACTTCCAGTTGCCCGGCCAGCCCCATCTCATGGGCGGCGACCAGGACTTTGCGCGCATAGGGTGAATGCGACTGGTACAGGAGCTTCATGGGTCAACGCGTTCCAACTCGGTGCGGGGTATGCCCTATGCTAGTTACCCGTGACGCGGCTAGTCCGCGACTGTTTATATCAAGACGGGTTTTTCCCCCGACCTGAGCAGGCTGCACGCACAGATGCCCATGGACCTCGACAAACTTGACCGGCGCATTCTGGCCATTGTCCAGAAGGACACGCGCCGCCCTGCCGAGCTGATCGGCGCCGAGATCGGCCTCTCTGCTTCGGCGGTGCAACGACGCATTGCCCGGATGCGCGACGAAGCCATCATTACGGCCGAAGTTGCCGTGGTCGATCCCAAAAGCGTCGGTCATCCCCTGACCATGATCGTGGATGTCGAAGTCGAGCGGGAGCGCCCCGAGCTGCTGGCCAGTCTCAAGCAATGGATCGCCACCGAACCGCTGATCCAGGAAGCCTGGTATGTCACCGGCGCGGGCGACTATGTGCTCATCGTCGTCGCGCGCGATGTGGAAGATTTCGAAGCGGTGATGCAAAGAATGGTTACGGAAAACGCGAATGTACGACGCTTCCAGACACGGGTCGCATTGAGCACGCTCAAACGCGGCCTGCTGGTCCCCATGGACCCGTCGGCCGACTAACTCCTGTGCAGCCGCGCGAGATCGGGGCGGGCGAGATGCCCACCCCGGGAGCGATCAATGACCCGCGCTCTGCCCGCCGTCGACATGCAGGATCTCGCCCGTGACAAATCCTGCGCCATCGAGATAAAGAATCGCGTCCACGACATCGGAAACCTCACCCATCCGACCGACCGGATGCAATCCCGCGAGCATGGCGTGAGTCTCTGGAGCGTGCATCGGTGTCTTGATGACGCCGGGCGCCACGGCGTTCACCCGGATGCCGCGCTTGGCGTACTCGATGGCGAGCGACTTGGTCGCGGCGTTCAAGCCGCCTTTCGTGAGCGATGCCAGCACCGACGGAACGCCTTCGATGGCCTGTTCGGCAAGCGTCGTGGTGATGTTGACGATATGTCCGCTGCCCTGTTTCTCCATCTCCGCGATCGCCAGCTGCGTGATATGGAAAAACCCGTTCAGATTCACCGCAAGAATGCTTGCATAGTCTTCTTGGGAGTAGGCGGTAAACGGTTTGGCGACGAATACGCCTGCGTTGTTCACCAAGGTATCGATACGGCCGAAACGCGACATGGCTTCGGAAACGATGCGCTCGGCGACAGCGCGATCGGAGATATCGCCCGGCACGGCGATGACATCGGGGTCACTCGACGGCTTGATCGAACGGGAATTGGCGATCACGCGATAATTGCGATCGCGGAACGCCTTGACCACGCTTGCACCAATACCTTGCGATGCGCCGGTAACGATGGCGACTTTCTGTTGGCTAGTCATGATGTATCACTCCAAGAGGAAGGGGCCCGACTCAGTGCCGGGATGTCTTCAATCTAGGAGCACGCTGCCGATTAGCGAATCCCCGCTATTCGGCAGACTTTCTTCCGCGCCGCGGTGGAATCGCCGGATCGGGGGCCATCTCGATCTCTCTGGCCCGGGATGCGAATATCGTGCGCAGACGCGGAAGCGCGAAGTCGACGAACGCACGCACCTTGGGCACCGCAAGACGGCCGTATGGCGATACCAGATGCACCGGAATGAGCGCAGGCTCGGCGTCGGCCAGGACGATGCGAAGCAATCCTTGCTTGACCTCCTGTGCGACGTGATAAGAGAGCAGCCGCGACACGCCATACCCTTCGAGCGTCGACTCCACCGCGGCGCGCACGTTGTTGATCACCAGACGCGGCACCAGCGAGACGGAGCGCGGAACCGACGAACCCGCCAAGGGAGGAAAGCTCCATGACTCCTGCCCCATATGCGACATGGCGATGATCTGATGCTTGGCCAGGTCGGCAATCTCCGCAATCCGCGGATGCGTCGCCAGATAACGCGGCGATGCCACGATAACTCTTCGAACTTCGCCCACCCGATGCGCCACCAGCGTCGAGTCGGCCAGGTGCGTAATGCGCAACGCGAGGTCCATGCCTTCATCGATCAGATTGACCGGCCGCTCCAGCATATGCATCCGCACATTGACCGTCGGGTATTCGTCCATGAACGCGTCGACGATGGGGCGCAGTATCTCCACGCCGCTGAACACAGTGGAGGTAATCGTCAAGGTGCCTCTGGGCACGGATTTTTCGCCGGCGACATTCCTGTCTGCTTCTTCCAGATCCAGGAGTACTTTTCTACAGGCCAGGGCATAACGCTCGCCCGCCTCGCTCAGCTTGATCGACCGGGTGGTGCGATGGAGCAGCGGCACGCCGACATGCGCCTCGAGAAATGCCACCGCCCTGCTTACCGCCGCCGCCGAACGCCCGGTTCGGCGACTGGCACCCGCGAGGCTGCCCTCATCGAGCGCCGCGATAAAGACCTTCATGGCATCAAGGCGATCCATGAAAGCCCCCTGTGAATGTGCGATGTGGACGTAGAGACATGTTGTCGATTGGACCACCACGCGGTACGCGCGTCGATAGCCTGGGCTGCCGCTACGGCTTCACGCCTTCTTGCTTTTCGTCGCTTTCGCTCGCACAGCCGCGGGCGCTTTCTTCTTCGACTTGCTCTGGTTGTAGGCAATGGCGGCCCGAATGAGCTTTTTCAGAGCGGCACTATCGACCTTGTCGCCTTCGAAGTAATCAATCGCTCGTCGCGCGTTGCCGTCGAGACCCGCGTTGAACAGTTTGTCGGGATCGGGAAGGCTCGCCCCATAGGAGAAAGTCAGCTTCACCTTTCCTTTGTGGGCATTGGCCACCGCGATGATGCCATCGCGATACCACACCGGGCTGCCCATCCATTTCCATTCCTCGACGATCTCCGGGTCGGCCGCAAGGATGCTCTTGCGGACGGCGGCGAATGTCTTGCCGCGCCAATCCTCGATACTCGCGATCAACTGGTCGATACGTTCGGATGGATTCATGGAATCTTTCGCCTTGCATGCTGGCCCCGTGCCGATCGCGAGTATCGCCATTCATGCCCGGCGTAACAAATGCAATGCAGCACCGCTCATCCAGGCACATTCCATAGTCGCCGAGCCTCTTCGGCAACCACGTCCGGCAGTTCTTCCGGGAAAAACAGCTTGGCTTGCTCGACCCGGCGAACGCCCAGCGAATGACCGAAGCTGCGATCCAGATAGTCCGGACCGGCCGGCGAGAAGATGGTGTCGCCCGTGCCCCATACGATGCGCGCAGGCACGGAGCTACGTTTGAGTAATGGCCCAATGCCGATCAACGGATTGTGTTCCAGCCCGATGGTGTAGGCCTGCACGAGCTCCCTGCGCCTCGTCGTGCTGATCAATGGCGGAAAGTAGTACTCGTTCGCCTCGTCGGTGGGATGGGTCGGATAGGTATAGAGATCCCGGTACTCCCGGCGAGCCCGATCCTTGTCTGCGATCCAGGGCGCTATAAGCCGCTCCGGCAGGGTCCCAGCGTGCGCCCATTCCAGCGTCTTTTTCAGTGCAGCCGGCGGGCTATCGGGTTCGGTGTCGCAATTGGTGAGCAGTATGCTGCGGACCCTGGCGGGATGCCGCACAAGTAGCAGTTGCGCAGCCTGGCCTCCGCTATCGCTGGCAACGATGTCGACCTTGTCTATGGACAGCGCATCCAGGAAGCTCACCATCATCGCCACCTGCGCATCCGGCGTCACGCTCTGCCCCCGGGCCACTTCGGTATAGCCCAGCCCCATCAGGTCCAGCGCAATACAACGACGGTGTGCCGACAGTCGTTCCAGCGCACCGCGCCACTGGAACCCGTTGAGCAGGTATCCGTGCACAAACAGCGCAGCGGCGCCATTGCCACGCTCCACATAGGCGATATCGCCAAAAGGCGTTTTCGCATAGCGCCGCAACGCGCGGTATGCCGCCGCGTTCATCGGTTGCGATGCATTCGTTTGCGCCGCGCCCGGGTGCGCATTCGCACGCGACGCATAACTGCCCATGACCGCGCCGACCAAAGTGGTGCCGGTCAATGCCAGAAACTCTCTTCGTCTCATGCCGATTCTCCGGGCAACCCATGTCACGGCAATATGGGTTGCCGGGCCAACGCTTCGCGCGCATAAATGGCCGATAGCGGGCACGGGCGGTTTTTTTCTTGCGCCACGCCGGAGGACATAGAAGAATCCGGTCATGAGCGACGGTTCCCCGCGCCACCCCGATACCACACCGCCCTCCCCGTCTGCGGTTGCGCCCGATGGCGGCCAGAAGCGCGTGCCACTGGCCGATCTTGTGACGGTGCCAGTCCCTTCGGGATATATCGAGCCCCCGGTCGATGACCGCTTCCACACGTTCGACTATCACCTGGGCCAACCCGTTCAGGTGACCTGCCGCATGGACGGGCAGGAACGGCACGGTCTTCAGATCCAGGGGCACTGCTCCATCGTGCCGGCAGGAACGGCGCATCGCTGGATGTTCGATCGACCGGCCGGCGCATTTCTGGTTCGCCTGTCACCGGCGTTCGTGCAGGAAACCGCCGATGCGATGAACATAAAGCCGCACGTCGCCGAGCTCGCACCGCGCATCCAGATGCGCGATGCGCAGATCGAACGCATCGGCTGGATCATGCAAGCCGAAGACCATGAGGGTTGCCCGACCGGACGGCTGTTCATGGACAGCCTCGCCACCGCGCTGGCGGCGCGCATGATCGCACTGCAGACACGCCGCGATGAGCCGCAGCCCAAATCCGGACGCGGCCTGCCGCCATGGCGGCTGCGCCGGGTGATCGAATACATCGAGGTGAACCTCGATCGGAATCTCGCGCTCGCCGAGCTCGCCGATGTGGCCGGTTTCAGCCTGTCGCACTTCAAGTCGCTGTTCAAGCAGGCGGCGGGGACACCGGTGCATCGCTTCGTGCTCGAGCGGCGCGTGGAGCGCGCACGTGCGCTGTTGCTGAAGGGCGAGAAAAGCATGACCGAGATCGCCATGGAATGTGGCTTTGCCCACTCCAGTCATATGGCGCGCTGCATGCGCAATCTGCCGGGGCGTGGCGCTTAAAAAGATGGCAGTGGCTTCAGAAAAGCTGCTGCGTACCGCCATCTTCGTTGCCGCATCGAGCTTCGCTGCACCGCGTGCACACGCAAGGCGATATAGCGTCGCTTCGTAACTCCCCCACCGGGATTCTCATGAGCGATCGCCCCAAGCCATCCATAAGCATCCGGGCACTCGAAAGCGTCAATTTTTTCATGGCTGACGTACAGGCGGGAATCGGACCGTTTCTCGGCGTTTTCCTGCAGGCGCAAGGGTGGCATCCCCGCGCGATCGGCGCGGTCATGACGCTGGGCGGCCTGGTAGGCATGCTTGCCACGGCGCCGGCAGGCGCCCTGGTGGATGCCACATCCCGCAAGCGAATGCTGGTGGTCAGCGGTAGCGTGTTGACTGTGCTGGCGTCGGCTTTGCTGTTGGTGTCATCGTCCGTCTGGGTGGTGTCGCTGTCCCAGGTGAGCACGGCTGTTGCGGGCGCCGCGCTGGGTCCGGCGCTCGCGGGCATCACCCTGGGCATGGTTCGAAAGGCGGGCTTTGACCGCCAGTTTGGCCGAAATCAGGCCATCAACCATGCCGGGAATGTGGTGGGTGCGGGCCTGTCTGGCCTGCTTGGCTGGAAGTTCGGGTTCGTCGCGATCATTGGCTTGTCCGCGCTGTTTGCCGTGCTTGCCATTATCAGCGTGCTGCTGATCCGGCACGATGCGATTGACCATGAGGCTGCGCGTGGCCTCGAAAAAAAGCTGGCCGACCCGCACCAGGTATCGGGGCTACACGTCCTGCTTACCTGCAAGCCCCTGCTGATTCTCGCGTTGGCCCTGCTGCTGTTTCATCTTGGGAATGCAGCCATGCTGCCGCTCTATGGCATGGCCGTGGTCGCCGCTCACCAGGGCAATCCCGCGTTGTTTACGGCGTTGACCATCGTCGTCGCGCAGGCGGTGATGGTCGTGATGTCGATCCTGGCTATCGGGTGGATGCGCAGCCGGGGACATTGGTTCGTGATCCTGCTGACTTTTCTCGCACTACCCGTGCGCGGCCTCGTTGCCGCCTCCTTCATTGCGGACTGGGGCGTCTGGCCGGTCCAGGCGCTCGATGGCGTGGGGGCGGGCCTGCAAAGCGTGGCGGTACCCGCCATGGTTGCGCAATTGCTGCAGGGCACGGGCCGTGTGAACGTTGGACAGGGGGCGCTGATGACCATACAGGGCATCGGCGCGGCATTGAGCCCACTACTCGGCGGATGGGTGGCCGAAGCCTTCGGCTTCCGTTCCTCTTTCCTGCTGCTGGGAACCATCTCTTTGGGCTCCCTGGCATTGTGGTGTGCTTTCCGATCGACGCTGCGCACCAGCGGGGACGACGCCATCGCCGCCCCCGCTATCGCGCCATCGTGACTATCGGCCATGCCGTGCGAGGCGCCATCGCCGGGCCGCCCAAGGCATGTTCAAAGCATGCTCAAGGAAGAATGACGGCGGGACCCAGCAGTTGCCTGTCCGCAATGGCCTTGTGCGCCAAAACAATGTCCTGCAGCTTGAAGAAGACAGGATCGATCTCGCCAAGATCGCCCCGCGCATACGCTGCAAAGAGCTCCTCGCTCGCCTCGGCCAACACGGTCGGACCGTTGACGACCTGCCCCGTGACCGGCTGGCTGTATCGAATCATCCGGCGCTCGATTTCAGCACTGTCCTTTGCTTCGGGTTCGCCGGAGGCACTGCCCAGATGCACGAAGGAACCGCCTTTGCGCAGGACTTCGATCGATGAGGCGAAGGTGGCCTTCCCCACCATTTCGTAGACCACGTCGACGCCTTGACCACCGGTCAGGTTGCGAATCTGCTCGACGAATGTCGCCGAATCGCTGGACAGCACGTGATCGAAACCGCGAGCGCGAAGCGACCGGGCTTTCTGCTCCGAGCCTGCCGTTGCAATAACCGTGGCGCCAAGCGCACGAGCCCATGCGGCTACCAGCAGACCGACGCCACCGGTAGCGCCCTGAACCAGGGCAACGTCGCCCGGCTTGATGACATGCACACGCTTGACCAGCATCCACGCGGTCAATCCTTTTGTCAGGATGGCCGCAGCGATTTTCGTGCTGATCGTCGCCGGCAATTTCACCAGCGCATCGGCGGCAATCAGCCTTACATCGCTGTATGCCCCGGGTGAGAAGAAGTACGCAACACGATCGCCCACGTCGAGATGGGCTACACCAGGGCCCTGCTCTTCGATGACACCCGCGCCCTCGATACCCATGTCCAAAGGCAACGGCATGGCGAAGGCGCCGTTACGAAAAAGCGTGTCTACAAAATTGAGCCCGATGGCTTCATGCCGAAGCCGGACCTGCCCGGCGCCCGGGCGCTCGATCGGCTCGGGCGTCGGCTCATATCGCAGCACGTCGGGACCGCCGGCTTCATAGATTCGAACGCGATGGTGGGTCATGGAAAACTCCTCGGCGGTCGGATGTCGCCGCCTCATGGATAGACAAAGGGATGCTTCGCTCTCAACCAACGGAGCGAATTGTCATTGTCATGACGGTGAGGATAAAGATGGGAAAATATGCAACTATGTTCCCATATGGGTGACAATAAAGCCCCCCTCGGGAGCTCCGTATGGATCGCTTCAACGCCGTGGTTGCCTTCATCCGCGTGGTCGACGCCGGCAGCTTCACGCGCGCGGCCGACTCCCTGGAGCTGCCACGCAACTCCGTTACCAAGCTGGTGCAATTTCTCGAGCGCGAACTCGGCGTTCAACTACTGAACCGCACGACACGTCGCGTGTCGCTCACCAGCGAAGGCGTTGCGTACTACCAGCGCATGTCCCGCGTACTCGATGAATGGCGGGAGGCGGAGGCGGACCTGGCGGTGAAACACGCACGCCCTCGCGGACGCATACGTGTCGACATGGCATCGGCCATGGCCACGCAGATCGTGATACCGGCGTTGCCGGACTTCTACGCGCGCTATCCGGATCTGCAACTCGATATCGGCGTCAGCGACAGGCCCAGTGATCTGCTCGGCGATCAGATCGATTGCCTTGTGCGCGGAGGGAAAGTCACCGATCCAGGCCTGGTGGCCCGTCATCTTGGCGACCTGCCGCTCGTGCTCTGCGCCTCGAAGTCGTACCTCGCGCGCCATGGTGTTCCAGCGCATCCGTCCGATCTCGAGCGCGATCATGTCGTCGTGCGTTATTTCTTCGCCGGAACGGGACGCACGCAGCCCATCGTGATGCGTGCGGCGGGCGAGGAAATCACCGTCCATGGGCGCTATCAGATCGCGGTCAACGATGCCAACGCACTATTGGCTGCGGGTGTCGCAGGACTCGGTATCGTGCAGACCCCTGCAGCGATTGCCAAGGCGCATATCGATGAAGGAAGGCTCACCACCGTGCTCGATCACTGGTCGCTCGAAACCATTCCGATCTCCATCGTCTTTGCACCGACACGCCATCTCAGCGCCAGGGTGCGCTTGTTCGTCGACTGGATGGTCGAGCTATTTGGCGGCGCTTCCCAGGCGAAACTGCCCTGACAGTAGATTACGCGGCAGGGAGCTTCTGACGAAGCCGGTGCGCCGCCTGTTTCGCACGATTGCCGCAGATCGCCATGCTGCACCAGCGACGCGCATGACCTCTCGTGTGATCGGCGAAAAGCAAGGTGCATGCAGGTCCCTCGCACGCTTTCACATACGAGAAATCCTCTTCGCAAACCAATCGCGCCATGGCCTCGGCGATCGGCAGCAACAAGGCATCGGGTGACGTCCAACGCCGCATCGGGGTCAGCGTGAATATCGACGATTCCCCCGCGACGATCTCTGTGTAGCGCTCATCGCGAGTCAACAGCTCGTTGAGCGGCGCAAGTTCCATCAGGTCCGCTTCCGCCAGCGGACGCCCCTTGTGCTCACGCACAAAAGCACGAAACCACTCGCGAAGCGCCCTCGCCTGCGCCGCAAGTCGGTCGACTTCTCCGGGAATGGCCCGCTCGCGTGCCGAGCGGAGCACCTCTTCGGGCACCAGCCCCGCTTGCTGAAGCCAGCTCAACAGTCCCTCACCGTCTTCGAGCGTATCGACCGGCGTCTCCACCGGCGTGAAGACGGAATTGAGGAAGTCCAGTCCGAGCGAGTCGGCGAGGAAAAGGGCGGGCATTGATGAAGTCATGAGGCGTTCTCCTGAGTTTAGAGTAACCATCCAAAGGCATGTTGACAAGTTACTTTCCCTTGAGTAACCTCTTAAACAACATTTAGGCGGTTACGTGAATTTCAAGCCGCCGGCCCGCCTCCGCCGTTGAGGCATTACCACATAGGAACTGGCACAAATGAACGCAAAGGCCGTCACCGTAGTTTTCGCCCACGGCGCCTGGGCAGACGAGTCGAGCTGGACCAAGGTGGTGGACCTGCTCCAGTCCAGAGGGATCAAGACAGTTACTTTCGCATTGCCGCTGTCTTCGTTGCCCGACGACGTGGCGGCGCTCGATGGCGCTCTTGAACGAGCCGATGGGCCGGCGATCCTGGTCGGTCATGCCTATGCGGGCGCCGTCATCGCGGCGACGCAGAGCGACAAGGTGAAAGCGCTCGTCTACGTCGCGGGCCTGGCACCGGACGAGGGCGAGACGGTCGCGGATGTGTTCTATCGTTACGAACACGACAGCAAGGCGCCGGCCCTGGCGCCGGACAGCGACGGCTGGATCCGCTTGCCGGTGGAAGCTTTTGAAACCGCGTTCGCGCAACACGCGACAACGCAGGAACTCAAGCTGCTGGCTGCAGCCCAGCGGCCCATTTCGCCGGCAAGCATCACGGTCCCCGTGGGAGCGCCACTGTGGAAGCGCGTCCCCAGCTGGTACCTGGTGGCGCAACGCGATCACATGATTCCCGAAAAGACGCAGCGTTTCATGGCCGAACGCATGAACGCACACATCAGTGCCTATCCGGTCGATCACTTGCCGAGCGTAACCGCGCCTTCGCTGGTCGTGGACGTCATCGTCGACGCCATACAACAGAGCGCAGCTTGAAGTCCGTATTCAATCTCTCACAGCATCGAACGATGACGTGTCATGCGCGTACAGAAGATACTCGATAGCCGGATTGCTGCATTTTCCGATGGCGTGATCGCCGTCATCATCACCATCATGGTGCTAGACCTCAAGGCGCCGGAAGCAGGCACGTTTACTGCACTCTGGCTGCTGTGGCCGACGTTGCTGAGCTATGCGGTGAGCTATCTGTTCATTGCGATCGTCTGGGTGAATCACCACCACCTGTTGCAACTGGCGCATCGCACGACACCGCGGCTCATCTGGGTCAACTTCGCACATCTGTTTGCGGTGTCGCTGGTTCCGTTCACTACCGCCTGGGTTGCTCGTACCGAACTGGCGACAGCACCGGTCGTGGTTTATGCAGCGATCTTTGTTTGCGTGAATCTGGCGTATCGGATGTTTGAGGAAGAAGTCCTCAAACAGGCAGGTGCCACGCAAATGTGCGGACCCATGCGTCGCATGCTGCGGCGCCGCTCGCTGACCACGCTCGTCATCTTCGCCAGTGCGTCGCTCATATCGATGGTCGCGCCACTTGCCGGCTTCGGCATGATCTTTGGTGCCCTCCTGCTCTATCTGCGGCCGGACGTGCCGGGCCGCTGGCATATGACGAAGCACCGCCTGAGTTTGTAGGAGCGGCTTCAGCCGTAACCCACGTTTACGTCACGACTGGTCGCGATTGAAGTCGCTCCTACAAAAAAACACACCGTAATTCATCCCATTCCAACTGCACATAGAGGAAAGCCGCCATGTCCACGATTCGCTATCGCCAGGTTCTTGTCGATGATTTCAATATTTTCTATCGCGAAGCCGGCACACCCGGAAAGCCGAAACTGTTGTTGCTTCATGGCTTCCCGACCTCCAGCCATATGTTCCGCGATCTCATTCCCTTGCTGAGCGAGAACTTTCATATCGTCGCGCCGGATTTGCCGGGCTTTGGTCGATCGGACATGCCGTCGCGCGATAAATTCACCTACAGCTTCGACAACATCGCCAACGCGATCGACCGCTTTACCGAAGTCATCGGCTTTGATCACTTCGCCATCTATGTTTTCGATTACGGCGCACCGACCGGCTTCCGTATCGCCGTCAAGCATCCGGAGCGCATCACCGGCATCATTTCTCAGAATGGCAACGCCTATGAAGATGGCTTGAGTGACGGCTGGAGCCCCATGCGCGCCTACTGGGAGAACCCGTCGGACGCAAACCGCGAGGCACTGCGTGCGTTCCTGGCACCGGGGACCACACGCTGGCAGTACATCCATGGCGTCGCCGAAGAATCCCTGGTATCGCCCGACGGCATCGCGCTGGATAACTACTACCTCGCTCGCGAAGGCATGGACGATATCCAGCTGGATCTGTTCCTCGATTACCAGAGCAACCTTGCGCTCTATCCGACCTTCCAGGCTTATTTTCGCAAGCACCACCCGCGTTTCCTGGCAGTGTGGGGCAAGAACGATCCGTTCTTCCTGCCTCCGGGTGCCGAAGCGTTCAAGCGCGACATCCCGGATGCGCAGATTCGCTTCGTCGATACCGGGCATTTCGCTCTGGAGACGCATGCGAGCGAGATCGCGGATGCCATTCGCACCTTCTTTGCTGATTGATTGGAAATCCGGAGCACTGCCATGTCCAACTCAACTGCCATAGTCACCGGAGCCAGCCAGGGCATCGGTCAAGCCACGGCCATTCGCCTGGCCAAGGATTTCCGCCACGTTGTGCTGGTGGCGAGAAATCGCGAACACCTGCTGGAGACGGCGAAAGCCGTTATCGCGCACGGCGCAGAACCCCTGGTTATCGATATCGATCTTGCAGAGAAGGCGTCTGCACGAATTGTTGTCGAAACGACATTGTCCGCATTCGGCCGCATCGATGCCCTGGTCAATATCGCCGGTGCCGTACCGCAGGTCGATTTGTTCGAGATGACCGATGAGCAATGGGACGGCGGTATGGCACTCAAGCTGCACGGTGCACGGCGCCTGACGATCGAAGCCTGGGACGCTCTCAAGAAAGCAGGTGGCTCGGTGGTATTCACGTCAGGTAACTCGGCGATTTTTCCGAAAGCACCCTACGCTGCCGTCGGCACTATCAATGCAGCCATTGCCGCCTTGGCGAAAGCCTTTTCGGATCGAGGTATCCCCGATGGTGTGCAGGTTAACAGCGTACTGCCCGGCCCGGTCATGACCGGCCGCCGCCGCTCCTATCTCGAACATTGGGCATCGCTGCATGACATGACAGTGGCCGAGGCGATGGATCGTTTTCCTCGCGAGGCGGGCATTGCCCGCTACGGCGAGCCGGAAGAGATCGCAGAACTCATGGCTTTTCTGGTGTCGCCTGCGGCGCGCTGGATGACCGGCACCATGCTTCGCATGGATGGCGGTGAGGTGAAATCTGTTTAGCGGTAAATGCACGGACCTACGGCCTCTCTGCGTAACAACGTGGCATGAGTGGATAGCGCTAGAATTCCTATGGGATCCAGGGGAAGGCTATGCAGCAGTTGTTGAAAGGATTGGCGTGGCTTGTGGTAGGCGCTTGCATGTTGCTTGTGCTCGCCTTTGCATGGGGACGCTTGCGACCGCCCACTGAAGTGCAGGCTGCAGCGTTGGCGACGCTTCACGCTCCATGGAAACCCGTGCAGGGACGCAATGCTTATCCCTTGCTGTGGTTTTCTGATTTCGATGTGCCCTACGATCAGATCGATTCACTCTACGCCAAGGATAGCGAACGCATAGCGGCCTGGATGGCAGACCTTAGCTTGGATCACGCAACAATCTCAGATGCGCCGGGTCCTCACGCGCCTTATCCGGCATTGGCAGCCTTGGGAGAGGACAAGAGCCTGTTATGCGCCATGCGAGACGACGATTGCCTTGGCAAGGCCCGTGCCCATCCCGAAGCGCTACGGGCTGCGCTGGATCGTCATCATGCAAGGCTTGAGCGCGATCAGGCGCTTAGCC
This sequence comes from Dyella sp. NPDC103356, assembly GCF_055584465.1. Taxonomy (NCBI): domain Bacteria; kingdom Pseudomonadati; phylum Pseudomonadota; class Gammaproteobacteria; order Lysobacterales; family Rhodanobacteraceae; genus Dyella; species Dyella sp. NPDC103356. The sequence goes on along the minus strand of NZ_JBVJLZ010000004.1, from coordinate 528,630 downwards.
GCTACGACTACGCCTGGAATGATGTGCCTTCGCATTTGTTCGCGACGATTCCGAGCTATGGCGGCTCGTCAGGATTGTGGTCCAGTGCAGCCGCACTCGATTTTGTTGAAGGACGTACGCAGCAGGGCCTGGAAAGTGCCTGTACCCAGGCGCTGACCATGCGTCGCCTCCACGCTTATAGCAACACCATGATCGGTAGCATGGTATTCGCTGCGCGCTTACAGGGTGCCACCCGACTGTTCTTGCAGATGCTGAGCGAACTGCCCCCCGACGAGGCCGTGCCCGATAGCTGCTCCATGGCGTTCGCACCGGTCACTCCGGATGATGTGGACTTGTGCACCGTCATGCGAGAGGAGTTCGCTGGTTTCCTTGGCTCCGGCCTGTTAAAGCTGGATCGCAAGTGGTACCAAAACTGGCGACTATCCGAGGCTGGCATGCAGCGTCTGGCGGCTCCGGTTTACGCCGTGTCGTGTAACGAGCGAGCGCGCGAGCAACTGTTGTCCGACCGGCGATTCGAGGCACAGTCGATGAATCCCGACCCGGATTTGTTCGACTGGGTATCCAACTGGGCCGGTGTCATCCGCCTTGATATATCCACGATCAATTTCAACGCTTATTACAATCGCCAGCAAGATACGGCTGCCGTCCTGCGTCTGGGCGCGACGGTACTGTGGTTGCGCCAGACGCATAATGACCACCGGCCGCTCGACGCGCGACTGGCGCAACGCCCTGCATGGATGCAGGTGTCCAGCGATCGAGGCCTGAAACTCTCGCCCGATAACAGGAGTCTGCACATGGGCGACCATGGCAACTACCCGACGTGGTCCGGCGAGTGGCCGTTACCTAAGGGGCTCTAGGCGGGAAAGCTTGCTATCGAGATGCCCGACTTATCAATCGGGCTTCGGTGCCGTCAGCTTGATCTCATAGATAAGCGGCCAGCGTTTGCCAGTGACGAACAAACGATCGTGCGCAGCGTCGTAGGCGATGCCGTTGAGTACGTCATTGTTCGGATCGATGGTTTCTTCCGGCTTTGGTCCAAGGCCGGTCAGATCGATCCAGCCGACGACCTTGCCGGTGGCAGGATCGATGCGCGCAATGCGATGGGTCAGCCACACGTTCGCATACAGCTGGCCTTTGACCCACTCTATTTCGTTGAGGTTGGCGAGTGGTTGATCGTTGACGGTGACATCGATCTTTCCGGTCTGCTGCAACGTCTCCGGGTCGAGAATGCGAATGGTCGGCGTGCCATCGCTCATGAAAATGCGATGGCCATTCTGGGTGAGCGCCCAGCCTTCGCCCGGATAGTCGAACTGCCCGATCGGCTTGAAACTGTCCAGATCGTAGATAAAGCCGTGGTGCGACTGCCAGGTGAGCTGTATCAGCTTGTTCTTCCAGGCAACGATGCCTTCGCCATAGTCGGACGTATCGAGATTGGCGCGCTGGATCACTTCGCCGGTCTTCGGATCCACCTTGCGGATGGACGAGTGATGTATCTCGCCGGTCGCCTCGTAGAAGTAACCGTTCTGAAAGAACAGACCCTCGGTATAGGCGCGGGTGTCATGCGGATAGGTGTGCACCACTGTGTAGCCGTACACAGGGGTGGCGTCCTTTGCCTGCAGAAAACAACCGGCACACAGTGCGATAAGGGCGAACAGGGCAATGATTCGTTTCATGTCTCGATAGTCGCACGCAGCTCCTTGGCGGCTAACAATACCCATATCGAGGCCGATATCCCACTGACGGCTGGGAGGCGCGTTTCATTGTCCCGACGATACCGAGGGAAAATCTTGCGATCGGGAAATGCTACGACCAACGCAAGGGCCACCGTTTGCCGCCCACGTTATTGACGACCAGGGCAAGCGCCAGCAACAAGCCCACACCGCACAGTACGGGGGTAAGCAGGAACAGCAGGCTTGCCTTGCCGCCCAGCATGATGACGATGGGATTCGCGCCGGCCGGCGGATGCACGGTTCGCGTCAGCTCCATCAGAGCGATCACCAGGCCGACGGCCAGACCCACACTCCAGATACTGCTGCCGGCAAGCCACAGCATGGCCAAGCCTACGGACGCGGTAAGCAGATGGCCGAACACAAGATTGCGTGGTTGCGCAAACGGGCTCTCGGGTGCGGCGAACAGCAGCACGCAGGATGCGCCAAACGGGGCGATCAGCACGGTCTGATGCAAACCTTGGCCCGCAAGGCCCAGCACAACGATTGCTGCCGTACCGCCGATGAAGCCGCGTATGGCGAAGTTGAATTTGGGCAGGGACACGCTTGCTGCCCCGGGGACCATCGCCCCGGGGTTCTTGTTGATTTCCGTCATGCGTGCGGCGGCCGCTCAGGTGAGTTTGTAGGAGGCGGCGCCGGTGCCGGCGAGATTGCCGCCGTCGACGATCAGGTACTCTGGGCGAATCGGCTTCTTCTCGAAGAAGTTCTGCAGGATTTCCAGCGTGCCCGCCGCGTAGCGCGCCTGGGCGGAAAGTGACGTGCCCGATATATGCGGCGTCATGCCTTGATTGGGCATGCGGCGCCACGGGTGGTCGATCGGTGCCGGCTGCGGAAACCAGACATCACCGGCATAGCCGGCCAACTGGCCGGACTCCAGCGCACGCACTACTGCATCGCGATCGCACAAGGCACCTCGCGCCGTATTGATGAGATACGCGCCACGCTTGACCAGGGCAAACATCTTGTCGTCGAACATGCCCTGCGTGGACGGATACAGCGGCGTCTGAAGATTGATTACGTCGCAAACCTTGACCAACGACTCGGGTGTCTCGTGGAAGGTCGCATTCAGTTCTTTCTCGATCTCAGGCGAGAGACGGTGCGGATCGTAATAATGCAGGTGTACGTCGAAGGGTTTCATGCGACGCAATACGGCCAGACCAATACGCCCGGCGGCGATCGTGCCGAAATGCATGCCTTCGACGTCGTAGCTGCGACTGACGCAATCGGCGATGTTCCAGCCGCCGTTGTTGGCGATCTGGTGAGATGGCAGGTAGTTGCGAACCAGGGACAGCACCATCATCACCACATGCTCGGCAACGCTGATGCTGTTGGAGAACGTGACTTCCGCGACGGTGAGACCATGTTCGGAGGCCGCCTTCAAATCCACATGGTCCGAACCGATGCCGGCGGTAATGGCGAGCTTGAGGTTCTTGGCCTTGGCTATGCGTTCGGCGGTCAAGTAGGCCGGCCAGAACGGCTGCGATATGACGACATCGGCGGTCGGCAGGTGCTTGTCCAGCACCGAATCGGCGCCTTCCTTGTCGCTGGTCACGATCAGTTCGTGACCGTTGGCTTCCAGGTACTTTCTAAGGCCCAGTTCGCCCGATACGCAGCCGATCAGTTCGCCGGGCCTGAAGCCGAGTTCGCCGGCGGGCGAAGGCACCGTCTGGCCATTGGGATAGCCCTTGATGACGGGGACATCATCGCGCGCATAGGCCGGCGGATAGCCGGTAACCGGATCGGGATACAGGACGCAAAGAACCTTGGCCATGAAACACTCCAGTGGTGGGTTGATGACGTGGCAGCCACGTTGTCCCAGCAGTCTGGATGCGCATCTTCGACGACGGCCAATCGTTTGTCGGTATGCCGTGATAAGCGTTACTTATCTAGCCATGGCGCGGCGCAGCAGTTCTACTCAAGAGGCGAGCCAGGGGGCTGGCCTTTCAAGCACACCATCCAATCGTCCTTGCAAGTCCAGCTGCGGGGTCATATCCCACGCAGCGCCGACGACGGCGGGCGGCGTCTCCTGGCGCAGCCGCAACAAACTCATGGCAGATAGTTGCTGTGGTTCGAGCGGACGGATATTGATGCCGCTCGCCAGGAAGTAATCCGGCAGAGCACTGACTGGCGCGATGCTGCAAACCTCGCCTGTACGCACCTCTTCGTAAAGCACGCTCAAGGTATTGGTTTCGACCACGACGTTGGGCGCGACGCCCGCTTGCAGGAATGCCGCGTCGACGATCTTGCGGTTCTGCATCTCGTGATTGAACAGGCACAGCGGAAGACGGGCAGCCTCCGCCCAGCTGTAAGAAGACTTGTTGGGCAGGCCGGCCTGGTCGCTGGACAGCAGGACGAAACGTTCCGAATACAGCACGATGCCTTCTATGGCCGCATCGGAGCCATCCGCATAGGCAATGCCGAGATGAATTTCCTTGTTCTTCAAACGATGAAAAATATCGCGCGTGCTCAAGGAAAACACTTCCAGCGTAAGCTTCGGGATCGCACGGCGATATTCACTGGCCAGCATGGACACGGCGCGCAGCGCCGAGGGCACGGTGCCGATGGCCAGATGACCGCCGGCGACTAATTGCGCAAGCGCGGCCTCCTGGCGAAGGCCCTCCAGTGAGGCCAACGTCTGCCGTGCCCACACCAGCACCCGCTCGCCTTCGGGCGTGAAACCCTGAAAACGACGATCACGGAGAATGATCATGATCCCCAGCTCGCGTTCGAGCTGACGGATACCAGCCGACAATGCCGGCTGGGACACCCAGCAGCTTTCGGCGGCATGCGCGAAATGCTTGTGTTCGGCTAGCGCGACGAGATAGTGGAGTTGCCTGACGAACATGGGATTCTCTGCATGGACAAGAGGTTTCGACTCGGAATGCTCGCTGAGTTTTTCAGGAACGGTATCAGCCGCAACCGGCCCTGGCGTTGCAGCTCGTCGCGACTAAAAGCAATCTCTCCTACGGGTCATCTCGGCGAAGGCCGGAATGACGAGTAGGAGAGATGTCTGGGAAGGCGCCTGTCATCGTCATCGTCATGAACCTATAACCTTTTCAAAGAACCCGTCAACGGAGACATCATGAGCAACCTCATCGAAGGCGGCTGCCTGTGCGGCGCCATCCGTTATCGTGCTACGAGTGCGCCGATCGCGGCTACGCTCTGCCACTGCAAAAGCTGCCGCCTTGCGACCGGAGCACCCTCTGTCGCATGGGCCGTTTTCCGGAAGGAAGATTTCGTCTTCGTCTCGGGGCAGCCCAAGGAGTTTTCGTCATCACCCGATGTGGTGCGTAGTTTCTGCGATACGTGCGGAACGCCATTGACCTACCGGCGTCCGTCAAAAGCAAACACGATCGATGTCACCACGGCCACCCTCGATGCAGCCGGTGATTTTGCGCCCACCAAGGAAATCTGGGTGGAAGAGAAACTCGCCTGGGAGTGCCTGAACGATCGCATGCCTCACTACGCAAGGAGCAGCGTGGGAGCGACACCCATCGTTTCGCCATAGGACTTCTTGCGGCAATCTTTCTGACCGCCTAAGAGAAAAGAAAGAGACAGCGAGGATAGTAGCCAACGTTCGGATAGAACATCACATCGACGGGACGTCGTTTTCTTTGCCGGCAAAGCCATTTGCCCAACCGCGACGGCTGCCATGAATCCAGGTAACACAAGCTTTACTCCGTCGAGCACCGACAGCCGCGTCCTGCTCACGTTGCTTGGGCTCTACTCGTTCGTTATTTTCCCGATCTTGCGCGCGGACCAGTACTACAACGATGACCTGAAGCGCGCACTGATCGGCCACGGTTCCTGGGATGCTACCGGGCGACCTCTCACTACGTTATTGATGAGGATGCTGCAGGCCTACGACCCTGCCATGGTCGATATCTCGCCGTTGACGCAGATGGGGGCGATCCTCATTCTTGCCTGGACCGGTGTGCTCATCGCACGACGCTACGTCTTCGCTTCGCCCTGGATCGCGGCGCTGGCCGCATTCCCGCTCGGGGCGCAGCCTTTCTTTCTGGAGAACCTGTCCTACAAGTTCGATGCCTTGAGCATGAGCCTGGCGATATTCTTTGCGCTGCTCCCCATCGTCATGCTTCGACAGTCGCGCCAACGATGGTGGCTGGGTATCGCATCGATTTTCGTCAGCCTGGATTTCTATCAAGCCGCCATCAATGCGTATCTGGTTTTTGTCATCCTAGATGTTCTGCTTGGACAGCTTGAAGAAAAAACGCCGCGGCAACTTATCAGACAGTTTGCATCACGGGTACTTCAGGCAGGCCTGGCGATGCTCTTGTATCAGCTCATCATTGGGGTTCATATCAATGGCTGGGTAAGGATGCACAGCGAGAAGATTCACAGCTTGCAACAGCTGCCCCTGATTGCCTCGAACTTCGTCAACTTCTACACCTACATTGGCGCCAACTTCAGCGAGCAATGGCAGCTCTATTTCTCGCCGATTCTGCTTTGCATGCTGGCGCTTCCGGCAATCGTCAGCGTTCGCTATGCGCTCCGCGTCGATGTTGCGACGGCCCGGACGAGAGTGGCCCTTTTTGCGGCCGGCCTGCTTACACCCCTCGCCGCACTTGCATGCGCACTTGGACCCATGTTGATCCTGGAGAAACCACTCTTTGTGCCGCGCGTGCTGATCGGCTTCGGCGCACTGTTGGCGGCCGGTCTGATACTGGCGCAGGCCGCATTGCGGCAATGGCGTGTTTCGGACAAGTGGGCGTTGGCCGTCGGAGGCATTCTTGCCCTTGGCATGTGCGTCATAGCCAGCGCATATGGCAACGCATTGCGTGAGCAAAAGAACTACGAAACGCGTATCGCCGCCCATCTGGCAGACGATCTTGCTGGCCTGAAGGGTGACGGCATCATCGATGCTTTCATGCTGGATGGATCAGCGGGATATTCACCGGTTACCGCGCATGTCGCCAGTCAGTTCCCCATCATCTATCAGCTGATCTCCCCGTATCTTTCTGCCGAAGATCGCTTCCACTCGCATGCGTTTCTCAGCTACTACGTTTCGGGCGTGACGGATATGCGAGTCGACGAGAGTCCGGCGAACCTTTCGCTGATCTCGCGCATGCTGGCGCAAACCTGCACCGTACCGGCGTCATACATCACCGGCGCCTATAGCGTGCACGTGATTGTCCGCACCGCGGTGGTGACATTCAGTCAGGCCGCCCCCGAACGCTGTGACGTGGCGACCGCGCACCCCTAGGCGAACCATGCTCGACGCTCCTGCTCGGACAACGACAGCGCGACAGCTTGACCGCTGGCGGACGATTCCATGGCGGCTTCGAGCACCGCCATCACGGTAATCGCCTGTGCGGCGGTAACGGGATTGGCGCCTCTGCCAAGCACCGCATCGCGCAAGGCGATGTAGTACTGACGTTGGTCACCCAAGGGCGCAGGCAACGTTGTCGCCTTGCCTTCGCCGTCGTAGATCAAGATCGGGTCGGGGTCTTCGCCCCAACCTGCACTGCCTGGGTGAACACCTGCGAGCAGTTGGGCTTCCTGCCGGTCGGCGTGTGTCTTGACCAGGCTGGCTTGCGTGCCGTGTAACGTGAAACGCGCGCTACCGCCGGCCACCAGCATGCTGGCATGCACAATGACGCGGCGCGTACCGTACATCAGCACGACGTGCGCCCAGTCCGTTACTTCGCCATCATCACGTTGTATGGCCAGACTTGCCAGTACCCGATCGGGCAGGCCGAACAGCAGCAATGCCTGATCGATCAGATGAGGCCCCAGGTCGTACCAAAGGCCACTGCCCGCTCCGGGCTGTTCGCGCCAGCGCACGCGCACTTGTGGGCGGAAGCGATCGATATGCGACTCGAAATGCTTCACCCCACCCAGCACACCGTTTGCCATCGCCTGCTGCACACCCAGAAAATCACTATCCCAGCGGCGGTTCTGAAATACCGACAACAGCTTATCTTGCTGCTCCGCGACGGCCGCCAGTTCGCGCGCCTGCGCAAGATCGAGCGCAAAAGGCTTGTCCACGACAACATGCTTGCCCGCTTCCAAGGCGGCGCGCGCCAAGGGAGCATGCGTATCGTTGGGCGAGGCAATCACCACCAGGGATATGCCCGGATCTGCGATAACAGCGTGCACGTCAGCTACGACAGCCACCTGCGGCAGGTCCGCATGTACCTTGGCCGCGTCGCGCGATACCACGGTGGCGAGTTCCAGGCCGGGGACGCTGCGGATCAGCGGCGCATGAAAGGTCTTGCCGGCGTAGCCGTAGCCGATCAGGGCCGCGCGTATGGGTGAGGGCATGAGTGGTGCTCGGCTGTGACTATCGATGGGTATCTGATGGTAGAGCACAAAGCCGGCTAACTGACACCCACGACAATTCCACCAGCAATCCAATCGGCGAGAAAGGCGCCAGCTTTGGCGATTCCCGCTTCTTCACCCAGATGTTCGACCATGGCGTCACACAACGCACTGAAACGCGCGTCATCGCGCAGCGACAACAGGGCGGCGTGCTCTGCGCTATCGATCGACTTGATTCGACACGTGAAGCCGTTGCGCCACACGATCAGGCCGCCAGGCGTGTCGAGCATCTCGCTCTCCGGTGCCGCAGCGCCATCCTCCAGCGCCGACCAGATGTCGTTCGCGTTCGTCGACATGGCGCGCTGACGCAAGCTTGGGCTGAGCGACAAGCGAGCGGTATCCCAATCGACCTCATGCCATACATCGCCGGATAGATGTGGCGCGTCGGCAGCAACGAACGACTCGGAAAGCGCCCATTCGATCCATGCCAACTCATGCACATCGGGATTGTGTGGAAACACCGACTTCAAGGTGTCGCCGAAGTCGATGCCATAGGCATCCAGTGTCCAGGCATGGGGTGGGTGGGTGTCGATGTGGGCTATGGCGGCCTTGAGGAAGAGCTCGTCGCCCAGCCATGCATGCAGCTGCGGAAAACTTGCCTGAAGACAGCCGACAAGCTGCGCACGATAGTTGTTCTGGTAAACGGTCAGACCCGTTGCAGCGCTCTTGCCCAGGCGCTCTTGCGTATCGGTGGCGGAGCTGACCAGCCACGCGCGCAAGTCCCGCTGCATGTCGATCAGGTTCATGCAGCCTCCCGCAGGCCACGCCGGCGATGACCGATCTCGCGCGCCGTACCGAGCTCGTCGAGCAATTCAGTCAGCGGCGGAATCGCATCGTCGCGCTCGATCATCGTCGCCACCGGGCCAAGCATGGATGACGCCATGGCATACAGTGCCCATACGTCTGCGCACACCGGTTGGTCGTGCGTGTCGATCAGAATGCCAGGGCCTTGCGTGTGGCCTGCCAGATGCACCTGGCGTACGCGATCTGCAGGTATGCCGCGCAGATAGGCATGCGCATCCAGGCCGTGGTTGCTCGCGCTGACAAAAATATTGTTGATATCCAACAGCAGTCCGCAGCCCGTACGGCGAGACATTTCGTCGAGAAATTCCCACTCGCTCATCGACGCGCCATCGAATGCGATGTAGCTCGACGGGTTCTCGAACAGCATCGCCCTACCCAGAACGTCCTGCGCCATCGCAATGTTGCGACAGACCACGTCCAGAGCCTCCTCCGTATACGGCAGAGGCAAAAGATCGTGCGAGTTGAAGCGGTCAATACGCGACCAGCTCAGATGGTCGGAGACGAACAGCGGATCGATATCGTCCGCAAGCTGGCGCAAACGATTCAAATAGGCCCGGTCGAGACCGTCGGCCGAGCCGATCGACATGGATACGCCATGCAGCGCCACCGGATGGCGTTCGCGCACCTGCCTGAGAATGTGCCGCGGCTGGCCGCCATCCACCATGAAGTTTTCGGAGATCACTTCGACAAAGTCGACCGGCACCTCGGTGTCGAGAAAGTCGCGGTAGTGTTCCTTGCGCAAGCCCAGGCCGTAACCGGAGAACGTTGGTGGTGGTGTGTACATGACGGCTCCTGTCGGATCATAGGTGGCGGGCCCGGAGTGCGAGCCCGCCGTGTGATTACTTCGGCTCGGTCAGCGTGCCGCCGGCGGCCAGGCAGTCGGTCTTGGTCTTGACGATCACGCCCTGCCCCTTGCAGGTGTTCAGGCCCTTGCAATCGTTCTTGGCCGTGGCGCAGAGGCTGGTGCCCTTGCAGGTGTTGACGCCGTAGCAGCGGCCCAGCTCTTCTTTCGGCGCGGTCTTTTGATCGGCGGCGCTGGCGATGGAACTGATCGATGCTGCGAAGGCAAAGAGGGCGGCTGCGGCGGCAAAGCTGGTGCGGGTCTTGGTGGCGATCATGGTGATGTTCTCCTTAGGGATATGGCCCGGATGGACCTTGAGTAGTGGATGGTTGGTTATGGTGGTGCCGGCTTACTTCACGCTCTGCGCGGCGTCTTCGATCACCTGGGCGACCGCTTCGGGCTGCGAGATGTAGACGACATGGCTGGCCTTGATCTCGGTGACTTTCGAGCCCGCGCGCTTGTACATCCAGCGCTGCAGATCGGGGCTGAGTGCGCGGTCATCGGTGGTCACGACCGCCCAGGTCGGCTTGGTGTGCCAGGCAGCTACCTGCATCGTGGCGCCGAAGGCGGCGGCGGTTGCCGGCACCTGCGAAACGGCCATGAAGTTGGTGCGGTTCGGCGTCAGGTCGCCGGCGAAGTCGGCGCCGAACTTGCTCTCGTCGAAGAACAGATGGCCATCGCGTGTCGCAACGACATCGTTGCTGGGCGCCGGCATCGACGCGACCAGCTGCGCCAGGCTCTCGCCCACGTCCGGCTGCACTGCGGCGACATAGACCAGGGCCTTGACCTTGTCGCGGTTACCGGCCTGGGTGATGACCGCACCGCCATAGCTGTGGCCGACCAGGACCACCGGGCCATCCTGCTTGCGGATCTGTTCGCGGGTCTGCTCGATATCGTTGGCCAGGGTTTCGATACGCGGCTGCACGACGCTTACCGTGTAACCCTTGTGCACCAGGATGTCGTGGACGACACGCCAACCGGAACCGTCGACGAAGGCGCCAGGCACGATCACGATGTTCTTTACGCCGGTCGGCGCATCCGCGGCAGCGGCCGTTCCGGTCAGTGCCATCATGGCGATGGCGAGGCTCAATAGTTTACGCATGGTGTTTTACCTGCAGTGGTTGTGAAAGGAAGACAGCGTTCAGCGATGAGCGCGCCAGGAGCGCAAGACACGGTCGAGCGACCAGTTGCCTCCACCGCGCGCCACCAGCGGCAGCAACAAACCGGCCCAGCTCAGGTGCGTCGGCCATGCATCGGGATAGACGAAGATCTCGATGACCGTGGTCATGCCAAGCAGTGCAAGCGCCGATGTCCGGGTAAAAAGACCGAGCACCAGCAGCAGAGGAAACAGATGCTCGGCGCCTGTCGCCAGGCGAGCCGCCCACTCGGACGGGATCAGCGGCAACGCGTATTCGGAGGCGAACAGGTCATAGGTAGATGGCTTGATCGTCAGGATGCCTTCGACCTTGGTACGCCCCGAGAGGAAGAACACCGAAGCCACGCCCCAGCGCGCGACCGCCAGCAGCAAGTCGTCCGACAAGATCCGCGACCGCCATGTCGCCACTGCCGAACCGGCATGGCGCCATGACGACGAAGACGTCGCCTGTTCGACCGTGGAAATCACGACTTGGCCTCGAGCGAGCCGTAGCCCTTGGGCGTCTTGATCTGCGTGCAGGTGCCTTTCTCAACCAGCACCCAGGCGTTGCCCTGGTAGTCGGCCTTCGATGTACCGGCGCAGCTGGTGCCCGCGCCGGCGGCGCAGTCGTTCTTGCCGGCAAGCGCGACGCCGTAGCACTTTTCCATCGGCTTCTTGGCTTGGTCGGCATGCACGCCCGAGGCGAGTGTGGCCAGGCCCAGCGCAAAGGCGGCAGCAAGAGCGGAATGTGTGGCTTTCATGGATAAGCTCCTTGGGAAGTTGAGTGGCTGTGGTCGGAGGTCAGACCAGGGTGATCGCGACGTCGATGTTTCCGCGCGTCGCCTTGGAGTAAGGGCAGGTCTGATGGGCCGCTTCGATCAGGCTCTGCGCGACGCTGCGCTCGATGCCCGGCAGGCTCACGTCGAGACGGGCCTGGATGAAGTAGCCGCCTTCGCCGGTGCCCAGATCCACTTCGGTCGCCACCGCCACATCGGCGGGCAAGCGGACATTGAGCGTGCGTGCGGCATGGCCCATGGCGCCGATAAAGCAGGCTGACCAGCCAGCGGCCAGCAGTTGTTCGGGGTTGGTGCCCGTGCCGGCCGAGCCGGGCGTGGACAGCTTGATGTCGAGGCGATTGTCGGAGCTGCGCGACTCGCCTTCGCGGCCACCGGTGGTATAGGTGCGGCCGGTATAGAGAACGGTATCGATCTTGCTCATGGTTCGGTTTCCTGTGCGTAGAAGGGATGGGCTGTTGGCCAGCCGGTGTGCATAGGAGACGATCCGCACGTATCGTCGATGTGTCCCGCCAGGTGCCCAAGCGCATCGAAATGTGTCGCGGCGACCGCCCGATACATTTCGGTACAAATCGGCCATGCCGGCCCCTCGACCGGGCCTGGCCTCGTCTGTACATAGAGATACAAATCGCCGGTATCGCGGACACGTTCGGGACAAGCCGGGCTCGTTCAATAGGCACGTCCGGGCGCAGCGCGCCCCTTGCCTCTTGCAGAGATCCACACCATGACCTTTCTACGTCCCGCCATCACCTTGATCGCCATAGGCATGGCGCTTGTCGCCGCGTGGCCCGGCCGCTGGGCGACCGCCGGCGCCGGGGATTCCCAGGCTGTTGCCATCGCGCCCGAAATTGCAGGCTCCGAGGCCTGGCTCAATTCGCCGCCGTTATCGTCGGGTGAGCTTCGCGGCAAGGTGGTGCTGGTCGAGTTCTGGAGTCGTGAATGCATCAATTGCGTGCACACGCTGCCGCACACCAGGGCGCTCTATGACACGTTCGGCAAGGACGGGCTGGTTATCGTCGGCGTCCATACGCCTGAGTACGAAGAGGAGCGCGATCCCGATGGCGTAAAAGCGGCCATGCGCGAGTTCGACATCCATTGGCCGATCGTCATCGACAACGACTACCGCATCTGGAAGGCCTTCGGCAATCGTTTCTGGCCGGCGCTCTATCTGATCGATCGCGACGGGCGCATTGTCTATCGCCACTATGGCGAGGGAAACTACGACACTACCGAGCAACGTGTCCGCCAGCTTCTCGCCAAGCACTGACCCGTTCCACACGCATCCCTATCAGCCACTGGAGACACGCCATGGAGCACATCGACCATATTCTGGTTGTCGATGACGATCACGGCATCCGTACGGGCGTGGTGGATTACCTGCGCAAGAATGGTCTGCGCGCGACCGCGGCCGTCGATGGCCGCGACATGTGGGCACAGCTGGAAGCGTCCGCATTCGACTTGATCGTGCTGGATATCATGATGCCCGGCGACGACGGCCTGGTGCTGTGCCGCAACCTGCGCAGCGGCAAGCATCGTGCGCTGCCCATCCTTCTGCTCACCGCGCGCGACGACGAAACCGACCGCATCATCGGCCTGGAAATGGGCGCGGACGACTACCTAGTCAAGCCCTTTTCGCCGCGCGAACTGCTCGCGCGGATCAAGGCCGTCATACGCCGCACGCGCATGCTTCCGCCGAACCTGCGCATCACCGAAACCAGCGATACGATTTCGTTCGGGCGCTGGCGGCTGGATACCACCGCACGGCATCTGCTCGACGAGAATGGGACGATCGTGTCCCTGAGCGGGGCCGAATTTCGGCTGCTGCGTGTCTTCCTCGATCATCCACAGCGCGTGCTGTCGCGCGACCAGTTGCTCAACCTCACCCAGGGGCGCGATGCGGAGCTTTTCGACCGCTCTATCGACTTGCTGGTGAGCCGCCTGCGCCAGCGCCTGCTGGATGACAGCAGGGACCAGTCCTATATCAAGACCGTGCGCAGCGAAGGCTATGTGTTCAGCATGCCGATCGTCGTGCATGGGGAGAACTCATGAATCAGGAAGCACCCCCCGTGACGCGGCGCTGGCTGCCCGGCAGCATGGCGTCGCGCCTGTATCTGATCATTTTCGCGGGCCTGATGTTGGCGCACGGCTTGTCGTTCGGTTTGTTGTTCATGGAGCGCTATCAGAGTTCGACCGCGGTCATGTTCAACACACTCGAACACGACGTCGGCACCTCGATCGCGATACTCGACCGCCTGCCCGCCGCCGAACGCCCTGCGTGGCTTCACCGCATCGAGCGGGACAACTATCACTACATCCTCGGCAACGGTCAGCCGGGCAATCCAACGCTGTCCAGCCGCGCACGCACCGTCGTGCAGTTGATCGCCAAGGAAGTGGGCCCCGGTTATCAGGTGCATGCCCAGACCGTATCGCTCAAGCCGGAGCGCTACCAGGTGCATTTCACCTTGCACGACGGCTCGCCGCTGACGCTCGAGATCACGCCGCGCATGGTGCCTGTCGCGAGCTGGTTACCGTTCGTCTTTGTGCTGCAGATAGCGTTGCTGTTGCTATGCACCTGGTTCGCGGTGCGGCTGGCCACGCGCCCGCTCACCCGCATGGCCCAGGCCGTGGAAGCGATGACGCCGACCGCCGACGGCCCGCGCATGAGCCAGGATGGTCCCACTGAGGTGGCCCACGCGGCGGTCGCTTTCAATGCCATGCAGGACCGCATCCGTCGTCACCTGAAAGAGCGGTTGCATATCCTTGCATCCATCTCGCACGACCTGCAGACCCCCATCACGCGCATGCGCCTGCGCGCCGAGGCCCTGGACGAGAGCAGCGAGCAGGAAAAGATTCTTGATGACCTGCGCCAGATGGAGCATATGGTCCGCGAAGGTGTCGCTTACGCACGCAGCGCACACGGCGGGTCGGAAGCTCCGGTGCGTATCGACGCGGCCGCCTTCCTGGAAAGCATGGTCTTCGACTACCAGGACGTCGGCCAACCCGTGACCCTGACCGACAACGTCGGCGGCACCGCCACGGTACGGGCGCAAGCGTTGCGGCGCGTGCTCGGCAACCTGATCGACAATGCGATCAAGTACGGCGGAAGCGCCGAGGTCGGCATGCAGCGGGGCACGGACGAGAAGTTGCTGATCACCGTATCGGACCGTGGGCCCGGCATCCCTGATGACGAGCTGGAGCAGGTGCTGCAGCCGTTTTATCGGCTGGAGGCTTCCCGCAATCGCGATACGGGCGGGACCGGCCTCGGGCTCGCCATCGCCTCGCAGTTGATGACCTCGATCGGTGGTAGCTTGCGGTTGTCCAACCGTGATGGTGGTGGGCTTGTGGCGACGATAGAGCTGCCGTAACTGGAAAGAACCTCAACCTTCCCTATCCGTCATCCCGGCGGAGGCCGGGATCTATCCCTCAGTCCATACTCGTCAGGTAGCCTATGGCAAGCATCTGCGCTGAGGAATGGATTCCGGCCTTCGCCGGAATGACGGATAGGAAGGGTGTCTAGAGGCTCCTTGAAGTCATTCCGCAGCATCACTTGGCCCGATGCCCACTCAACTCATGCCCCGCATCATGCGCGAACGCCAGATGCCAACGCGTCGAGCTGAGCGATATCAAGGTCACCACCAGGAACGCAATGGAGAAATCCATCAGCTGCGGCTGGGTATGGCCACCGACGACCATGGTGGATTTGAGCAGCAGCGAACCGGTACATACACCCACCGACAGCATCAACTGCTGCAGCGTGGTGTAGAAGCTATTGGCGGCGCTGACGCGCGACGTAGGCACAGCCTCGTACGCGATGGTGTTATAGGCGGCGAACTGGAACGACATGAACGCGCCGCAGCAGAACAGCAAGGCGAACATGATGGCGGACGGCCAGTCGGGGCGGAAGAAAGCGCACACCGCGTAGCCCAGGCTGGAGAGCACGCCATTGAAGATCATGCCATTACGAAAACCGACGCGTCGCAGCAGCCGCGGCGTAAAACTGCGAGTGACGATGGCGCCGAGCGTGGTGGCCAGGATCAGTTGACCGCTGCGCACGGCGGACCAGCCGAAGCCGATCTGAAACATCAGCGGCAGCAGAAACGGTTGCGCGCCTTGCGTTACGCGCATCAGCGAACCGCCAATGACCGACAAGCGGAACGAATCGATCTTGAGCAGAGACAGATCGAGCAGCGGATTGGGCCGGCGCTTCGCATGCCACACATAAGCGATGCATGCGCAAAGACCAATGGCCAGCAACGTGAGCGCCTCCGGCAGTGCCGCGTTCTGGC
This sequence comes from Dyella sp. NPDC103356, assembly GCF_055584465.1. Taxonomy (NCBI): domain Bacteria; kingdom Pseudomonadati; phylum Pseudomonadota; class Gammaproteobacteria; order Lysobacterales; family Rhodanobacteraceae; genus Dyella; species Dyella sp. NPDC103356. Next base: position 512,701 of record NZ_JBVJLZ010000004.1, on the reverse strand, counting down.
CAATGGATTCGAAACCGAACAGCAGGCAGCCAAGGCCGACACCGCATAGCACGAAGCCCAGCAGATCGAAACGCGAGGCGGTCGTTTCGCTGCTGATATCCGGTATCAGCTTGCGCACCAGCACAAAGCCGAGCACACCGATCGGCACATTGATGTAGAAGATCCAGCGCCAGTCGAGATAGGTGACGATAAATCCGCCCAGCGGCGGGCCGATCAGCGGCCCCAGAAACGCAGGGACCAACGTCCAGGACATCGCCGAAACAAGATTGCGGCGCTCCACCGTGCGCAACAGGATCAGCCGCCCGATCGGCGCCATCATCGCCCCACCGGCACCCTGCACCACGCGTGCCGCAACCATCATGGGCAGGCTGGTGGTCCAGGCGCAGAGGATCGAGCCGGCGACAAACACGCCGATGGCCGTGCTGAAGACGCGGCGCGCGCCGAAGCGATCGGCCATCGCCCCACTCGCCGGAATGAAAATGGCCAGCATCAGCAGATAACAGGTGATGACCACGCTCATCGCCGGCGCGGTGACACCGAAGTCATGTGCCATCGTGGGCAATGCCGTGGCCAGCACGGTAGCATCCAGTTGCTCCATGAAGATGGAGCAGGCCACGATCAGGGAAATCACGCGATAATCGGTGCTCGCCGGCGCGGCAGGCGCATCTTTCGCAGCGACGTCCTCGCCCGGCAAGTTCATACGACGATCCTGGCCGATCCTGGCAACAACGGGTGGGGTTCGACTTTCACTGGGAAGGCTGGGGACTAAAGTGGAGCGCAGGATGCCAAGGATAAGCCAAGCCGGGCCGGTTATCTCTCAAACCATCAAATTGCGCGGGTCGCCGACGTTCATTGGGCGGACATCCGCCACCCGCGACACTCGGCCGGTTTCAATCACGGGAATGGCCGTGCCATCCGTCAACGTGTATCAACGCCCTGTTCGCACAATCACCTGGCAGCGACGGCTTCTGAGCACCATGGTGCTCGCGGCTTGCCTGGGCCCGCTGCTTGCTCATGCCCGCACCAGCAAGACACGCGAACCTGCCCTGCCGCCTGGGGACATGCCCGCGAACCAGCTATCGATGGCGGTAAAGAACGACCGCTTGACGCTTGCCGTGGCCAAGGCCACCCAGGTCTATCTCTACGGGGTGATCGACGCGGATGCACCCCAGCGTTTCGATGCCTGGGTGAAAGCCGGGAAGATTCCCACCGGGTCCGACGTCTATCTCGATGCGTCGGGCGAAGACATGGGTGCGGGCTTTGCGCTTGGGCGGCTGTTTCGATCCAGCGGCATGGTTACCCATGTCGGCACATTGCGGCGCCCGGGCGAACCGCCGAAGGCTGCGCTTTGCACGGATGCGTGCGCCTATGCGTATCTGGGCGGCTTGTACCGCTGGTCGGCGTCCGGCATGGATCGGATCGGCGTGCACCAGTCGCATGTACCGGCGATCAGAAAAAACGAGGCCGGCAGAAACCAGGCGGCAGACGAAGCCGCCGCGTACCTGAAATCGATGGATGCCAACCCCTGGGCGTTCTATCGCGCACCGACCCCGCCCAGGACCGACATGGTGTGGTTCGACGCAGATCAACTGCTCGGCTGGGGCCTGTCCAACAACGGCCGCCAGCCGCTCATTGCCAGCTACCAGCCCGCAACCATGCCGGCCACGCTAACGTTCTCGCAGATCGTGCGCGGTGGCGACAACAAGGTCACCCTGGTCTGTGCGCCCGAGGGCGTGACGCTCACGGCGTACTACACGGTAGGTCGTGAACGGGCGCGGCAACTTGTGGCGCGCGAAAGCCGGGCGTATTTCGAGATCAACGAGCAGGAAATCATGCCGCAGCAAAGCGGGCGCGCCCGCGCAGTCGATGATGCCATCGTGCTCAGCCGTCCGTTGTCGATGGAACAGTTGACGAGTTTTCTCGCCACTTACTCCATGGGTGCATGGATCAAGGACAAGAGCGGCGTAGTACGTTACGGCTTTACGATGGGTCCGGCGCGAGTCAAGGACAGTTATGCGAGCTATTTCGCCGACTGCCAGAAAATCGTGCAGCGGTCGGGTGCGCGGGCACCTTGACGCATCGAAAAAGCCTCCTGGCTTGCAGGAGAAAGGTCTAAGATGCGAGAGAGCTTCTTCGCCGCCAACGGGGTTCTCCGATGACCAGTCATTGCAGCCATCTAGCGTCGATCCAGGATGTCACGCCCAGCGCACGCGGGTGCGAGGAATGCCTCAAGTCCGGGGATACATGGGTTCATTTGCGTATCTGTCGCACCTGCGGACATGTGGGCTGTTGCGACGACTCCCCGAACCGGCATGCAACCCGGCATTTCCACCGCACCCAACATCCCATCATCGAAGGCTACGATCCGCCGGAGGGTTGGGGCTGGTGCTATGTGGACGAAGTCGAATTTGACTTGAGCGACCGCATGACGCCGCAGCTCGGCCCGATTCCGCGTTACTACTGAACGCCTTATTTTTAAAGACCCAAGCGCACGTGCAATGGAGGTGACTGTGTCCGTCGTTCCGCAGCCGGTTGTAGCAAAGCTCACACGTGCCGCTATTTTTCTGGTCCTGACGCTGAAGCCGGAGCCTCAGCATCGCGCAACCGTTCGCGCCCTTTGTGGCGATCTGGCAGGGCTTCTGCGCGCCGTGGGTTTTCGGGACCTGGAAGGGCGCCTCTCGTGCGTGATGGGTTTCGGATCCGATGCCTGGGACCGGCTCTTCGGGCAACCCAGGCCCAGGGATTTGCATCCGTTTCGCGAAATTCAGGGGCAGCACCATGCCGTATCCACGCCGGGCGACATCCTGTTCCATGTGCGCGCCACGCGCATGGACCTGTGTTTCGAACTTGCGAGCCAGATCATGTCCCGGCTCCGCGACTCCGTCGTCACCGTCGACGAGGTGCATGGTTTCACCTATTTCGATGACCGCGACCTGATCGGGTTTGTCGACGGAACGGAGAACCCGGTCGACCAGGCGGCGCTGGATGCGGCCATCGTCGGTAACGAGGACCCGGGCTTCACCGGCGGAAGCTACGTGATCGTGCAGAAGTACCTGCATGACCTGCAAAGCTGGAATGCGCTACCCGTAGAGCAGCAGGAAAAGATCGTGGGCAGGACCAAGCTTGCGGACATCGAGCTGGAGGACAGCGTCAAACCGAGCTACGCGCACAATGCACTGACCACGATCGTGGAGAACGGCGAGCAGTTGGATATCGTGCGCGACAACATGCCGTTCGGTGACATCGGCAAGGGCGAGTTCGGCACTTATTTCATCGGTTATGCGCGTTCCCCACAACGCATCGAACAGATGCTCGTCAACATGTTTGTCGGTCGTCCACCTGGTAATTACGACCGGTTGCTCGACCATAGCAAGGCTGTTACCGGCACGTTGTTTTTTGTGCCGTCGGCGACGTTTCTAGAAGAAGTGGCTGGCTGATGGGTTGAGGGGGCCAGGTGCTCGCGGAAGCATCTCCTACCCGCCCAAAAACAACTCAACCCCGATAACGCAACGCATCCACCAGCAAGGTAAACGCCGGAGACGGCTGCCGGCGGCTTGGGTAGTAGAGGTGATAGCCGGGAAACGGCGGGCACCAGTCGGCAAGTACGCGGATGAGTTTTCCGTCGTCGATGTATTTCTGTACCTGGTCTTCCGGCAGATAGGCCAGGCCAAGGCCTGCCAGAACCGCATCGCGTCTCAGCGCGATATTGTTGAAAACCAGTTGGCCCTCGACACGCACCCGCACTTCGCGACCGGCTTTTTCGAACTCCCAGGGATAGATGCCTCCGTGCGTCGGCAAGCGCAGATTGATGCAGTCGTGATGCGTCAGGTCCTGCGGCGTTTTCGGTCGCTTGCGCCGCGCAAAATACGCAGGCGCGCCGACCGCCGCCATGCGCATATCGGGACCGATGCGTACGGCGATCATGTCCTTCGCCACCTGCTCGCCCAAACGGACACCAGCGTCGTAGCGTTCGGCGACGATATCCGTCAGGCCATAGTCGACAACGATTTCTACATGAATGTCCGGATAGTCGGGCAGCAAGGTTTCCAGCGCGGGCCAGAGAATCGCGCTTGCCGCGTGCTCGCCTGAAGTAATACGAATGATGCCCGCGGGTTTATCCCGCAGTTCGCTCAGTGCCGATAGTTCGGCATCGATTTCCTCGAACCGCGGCGCAACCGCGGCACGCAAACGCTCACCTGCATCGGTGGGCGTGACGCTGCGCGTGGTTCTTGCCAGAAGGCGGACGCCCAGGCGTTCTTCGAGCGCACGGATCGTATGGCTGAGCGTCGATTGTGAGATACCGAGCTTGGCCGCGGCCTTGGTAAAGCTGCGCTCACGCGCCACCGCAAGAAAGGCCAAGAGATCGCTGAAGTTCTCACGCGGCATTTATGGTCTCCAGCCATAAGTCCATGCGATTTATACCACTTAATCGCATCAACCCGGAGGACTAGGATGCCCGGATCAATTACATCGGGCAGGAGAAATCCATGCAAAAACGTTCATTGGGAAACAGCGGCCTGGAAGTGTCGGCGATCGGGCTCGGATGCATGGGGCTGAGCTTTGGCTATGGGCCTGCCACGGAAAGGCAGACCGCCATTGCCCTGATCCGCTCGGCGGCCGAGCGTGGCGTCACCTTTTTTGATACCGCCGAAGCCTATGGGCCGTTCGCCAATGAGGAACTGGTCGGCGAAGCACTGGCTCCGCTTCGCGATCAGGTCGTGATCGCGACAAAATTCGGCTTCAAGGAAGGCGAGGTCAATCTTGGCCTGGACAGCCGGCCGGAGCACATCAAGCAGGTAGCCGAGGCTGCACTCAAGCGCCTCAGAACCGACCGTATCGATCTGTTCTACCAGCACCGCGTGGATCCGAACGTCCCGATGGAAGACGTCGCCGGCGCGGTGAAGGATCTTATCCAGCAGGGCAAGGTCAAGCACTTCGGTCTGTCCGAAGCCGGCGTGAAATCGATCCGGCGCGCGCACGCGGTGCAACCGGTCGCTGCGCTGCAAAGCGAGTACTCGCTGTGGTGGAGGGAGCCTGAAGCGGACATCCTGCCGACGCTGGAAGAACTCGGTATCGGCTTTGTTCCGTTCAGCCCATTGGGCAAGGGCTTTCTGACCGGCGCCATCAGCGAAAACACGACCTTCGACAGTACCGATTTTCGCAATATCGTTCCGCGCTTCACGACCGAAGCACGAAAGGCAAACCAGGCCCTGGTCGATTTGCTTGGACAGATGGCAGCGCAGCGAGGGGCGACCCCGGCGCAGATCGCCCTGGCATGGCTGCTGGCACGCAAGCCCTGGATTGTGCCGATTCCCGGCACCACGAAGCTGCATCGTCTGGAGGAGAATCTCGGAGCGGCCAGTATCGAGCTGACGTCTGGCGATCTGAGCGAGATCGAAAGCGCCGTTTCCCTGATCCCGGTGCAAGGCGAGCGCTATCCGCAGCACCTGCAGCAACGCGTCGATCGGTGATCACATGACTCATACACCTTCTGCCGCACGCAACGCATTCGGCGATATCGCTCCGGCATTGGCCGACTACACCGACAAGGTATTGTTTGGCGATGTCTGGGAGCGACCGGGATTGTCCCCACGTGATCGCAGTCTGATCACCGTCGCAAGCCTGATCGCGCTCTATCGCACCAACGAGCTGCCTTTCCACCTAAGGAAAGCATTGGATAATGGAGTCAGTCGAGAGGAGTTGATCGAGGTGATCACACATCTCGCCTTCTATTCGGGCTGGCCCACCGCCAGTTCGGCCGTGTCGATCGCTCGACGGGTTTTCGAAGAAGCAACGCAATCTTTGTAGGAGCGGCTTCAGCCGCGACAAGTCGTGATGTAACCGTGGGCCGCGACTGAAGATGGCCTCGAATTACCTCTGTTTTCATCGTCATCCCGGCGAAGGCCGGGATCTACTCCTCAGTAATCGCTTGTCAGGCAACCTGTGGCAAGCATCTGCCCCGAGGAATGGGTTCCGGCCTTCGCCGGAATGACGAATAGGAATGGTTTTCAGAAGTTCCCTGACGTCTCCCCTATAAAACTTTGGAGAACACACGTGGATTACCGTTACCTTGGCCGCAGTGCCCTCAAAATATCCCCCCTGTGCCTAGGAGCCATGATGTTCGGCGGCGAGACCGACGAAGCTACTTCCAGGCGCATCATCGACAAGGCCTTCGAGCAGGGCATCAACTTCATCGACACCGCCGACGTCTATCACGCCGGCCGTTCGGAGTCGGTCGTTGGCCGGGCCATCGCCAACCGTCGCGATCATTGGGTGGTGGCGACCAAGTTCGGTTTTCCGACCGCGCAAAGTGGCCCGAACGAGCAAGGCCAATCGCGCAAATGGATCATGCAGTCGGTCGACGCAAGCCTGAAGCGGCTCGGCACCGATTACATCGATATCCTGTATTTCCATCGCGCGCTCGTCGATGCGCCGATGGAAGAAGGCGTGCGTGCCATCGGTGATTTGATTCGCCAGGGCAAGCTTCGCTATTTCGGCCTATCCAACTTTCGTGGCTGGCGCATTGCCGAGATCGTACGGCTGGCCGACCAGCTCGGTGTCGACCGCCCCATCGCCAGCGAGCCGCTCTACAACATGGTCGATCGCAGCGCCGAAGTGGAGCAGTTGCCGGCAGCGGCCCATTACGGCATCGGCGTGGTGCCCTATAGCCCACTGGCGCGCGGCGTGCTGACTGGCAAATACGCCGTGGACGCATCACCGCCGAGCGACTCGCGTGCAGGTCGCGGCGACAAGCGCATCCAGCAAACCGAATGGCGACCCGAATCGCTGAAGATCGCAACGTTGTTGGCGGAATATGCGGCCCGGCGCGGCACGACATCGGTCGCTTTCGCGTTGGCGTGGGTGCTCAAGAATCGCTTCGTCAGCGCCACCATTGCCGGCCCGCGGACCGAAGCCCACTGGGACAGCTATATCGATGCGCTGCAGCTCGAGCTCGGGCCGGAAGACGAAGCATTCGTCGATGGCCTGGTGCCGCCGGGCCATGTTTCGACGCCCGGCTATACCGATCCGGGTTATCCGATCGAGGGGCGACAGGTCGCCTGAACTTCTAGCCTCGCAGTTCCGCCAGTTCGCGACGCAAGGCTTCGTTCTCCGCCGTCAGCTCGATCACACGCTGGCGTAGCTCGAGCAACTCGTTATCGTCGGTTGTATCTTGCGGCGCCTTGGTTTCATCACGCGGTTTGCGGCGCGCCTCACGTACCCGTTTGGCCGCCTGCTTGAGCTCGTCGCCGCCCGCAACAGCGGCGGCGCGTTGCTCTTCTGCTGGAAGAGTAGCCACAGCAGCAGCCGCATTGATCGACAGCGCGCCCGACTTGACCGCTTCGACCACTTCCGGCGTGGCCTGTTTCTGGATCTTCTCGATCATCCCGACCTGGCTGTTGCTGAGCCGCGCCTCGCGTGCGAGTGCTTCGCGGCTGATTGCAGGTTCGGCTCGTGGCGTGTCGGTAACGGTTTCCGCTGTCTCGCTGGTCGCCTCGACCGGCTCAGGCGTTTCCACCGGTTTATCGGCATCGCGCGCACGGCTCCGTCGTTCGGCCAGGATGGCGCGCTTGCGCAGCGCCAGCACCCCGCGCTGAAAGGGCGACACGCTGCGCCGACCAAGGTGCTGGTCGATCATCCACAGATGCACGTCGTCCATGGACTGGAACTGCGTGTTCTGCATGGTCTTGAAAGGCAGGTCGTGCTTGCGGCACACGCTGTAGCGATGGTGGCCGTCGACCAACGTCTCACCCCACAGCACCAACGCGTCGCGACAACCCTCGGCCAGGATGCTTCGCTCCAACGCCTCGTATTCGTCCGGGGTCATTGGGTCGATATAGGCCTTGAGTTCTTCGTTGACGACGATATCCACAGTCACGGCTGCCGGGTGAGGGAAAGGGGCCGCATTGTAGAGAGGGCGAGGCGTTTTGCCGACCCTTTGATCGAGTTCCCTCTCTCTTTATCGTCATCCCGGCGCAGGCCGGGATGACGAGTAGGTGGAGTTCGGGAGGATTCCGGGGCTTCTTTTCAGCCAGCCAGCGATGTCGCGCGCCGTAGCTCAGTGTTGCCAACCACCGTTGTCACCAGATCATTGCCGATGGTCAGACACTGGTCCGCGATGGTCGCCACGCTTGAACGGTGCGACACGACGATCAGAATGGTCTGTGGCAGGCAACGCTTGAGCGCCGAAAGCACGGCGATCTCGGACGCGGCATCGAGCGCGCTGGTCGCCTCGTCCAGCAGGGCGAGCGAGGGCTGCCGCAGGATCACCTGGGCGAGCAGCAATCGTTGCAGCTCGCCGCCGGACAACCGACTCGACGAGCTGTGCAGCGATGTGTCCAGTCCGCGATCGGAGTCGGCCAGCCGCTTGTCGAGGCCGACATCGATCAACGCACGCTGCATCATCGCTTCGGTCGCGTCCGGTGCGGCCCATAGCAGGCATTCGCGCACCGAATGCTGCCAGGGCCGGACACTCTGGCTGACATAGGCGCCATGGCGTACCAGCTCCCGATACTCGCTGAATTCGATCGATCGATGGCCCGCGCGTGCCACGAAGATCTCCGGCGTCATCATGCCGGCCAGTACATCGACCAGGCTGCTCTTGCCGATACCGGAGTCACCGGCGATCGAGGTCAGCTCGCCGGGATGCAAGCGCAGGTCGGCAATGTCCAGTCCGTTCGATGGCGGGTTCAAGCGCATCCGCTCGATATGCAATGTCGTGCCGGCGAGCGGTACTCGCGCGGGTGCGCTGGACGGACGGGTCGATTCCAGCTGGGTATAGCGCTGCCACAGTTCGAACGCCGGCGCGGCCAGGCGTAGCTGCTGAAAACTCTGCCGCGTCGACACCAGATACGGCAACAAGCGCCCGAGCAACAAGCCCACGGCGACCAGCGACGACTGATCGAAACCCTGCCAGCGATGGGCAAGCATGAAGACTGCCGCGATACCGATGGCTGCCAGCAGTTCGAGTACCAGCCGTCCGGAAGCGATCAACTCCAGCTGACGACGGTAGCCATAGCCCAGTCGCGTAGAGATATCGCCGTAACTTGCCTTCTCCGCCTCTTCGCGCTCGAAGGAACGCACATGGCGCAGGCGTCGCGGAAAATCCTCGCTGTGCCAGAACAGCCGGGTCATGTCCGCGACGTACTGGCGGCTCACCTGCACCTGCTCTCGCGTGCTGATGCGCGACCCGATCAGGGCGAATACCACGAGCAGCGGCGCCGCCAATACCAGTTGCGGCGACAACCAGAGCGCAAAGGCCAGGCTGACGGCCGAGGTCACGCAGGTCACCAGCAGCTGCTGCAGGGCGCTGAAGCCCTGGATGACGAGTTCGACATTGTGGGTAAGCACGTTGGCGATCTCGGCCGAGGTCAGATCGGCAAGCGACACCAGCGGCGCATCGATCAGGCGCGCATGCACCGCACGCCGCAACCCTATGCCGTAACGGGCCACCAGGCGTGCGCCCATTCGCGATGCCAGCCAGCGCAGCAGGGCAAAGCTTATGGTGGCAGCGGCAAAGATGAGCGCCTGCTTGTCGATATCGCCATGCGCATCGAGCAAGCCGCCTGCCAATGCCACGACATGCCCTGGCTGGACCAGGGGCACCAGGAGTATCGCAACGAGACTGCCCGCGAATGCCACCGCCACCGACAACACGACATAGGCGACCGTCTCGACGATGTCCGCCGTGCTTAGCGTACGCGCAAGCGCGCGCAGCAGGCTCGTCGCTCGATGCGGGTCTGACATCGTTACACGCACAGGCCGCTGGCCTGGATCGGCAGCAGCGGCGTCAGGGATGCTTTATGACTCAGAACGACACGTCTCCCGTGGCCAGGTTGCCATGCGCATATGTGCCGTCTGCCGCGGGAAAGGTTGTCCCCGCTCCGTCCAAAAGCTGCAGCAACGCCTCGACCGAAGCCCTCGGATGCTTGCCGCGTCGAAGCCGATGGATACCCAGCTGCGCGAGCCGCTGTGCAAATGCATGCCAACCGGGTTGTCCCGCTGCGTAAGGCTGATCGTTGGCAAGCCATGCGATGGCTTCCGGCAGCGGAACCGTGCTCAGCAGGCGATCGGGATCGTCGGCCGGTTCCCGTGATACGCATACCGCGCCCACCAGTTTCAACGGGGCCATGGCAAGCCGGCCATGGCCATCTCTGAGATCGGCTTCGAACTTCTCGACACCGCTGCGACGACGGATCACCGGTGCCTGGCCGATCCATCGATTGATTTCATCGTTGTCGAGAAAGCGCAGCGCATCGGCCTGCACATGCACGAAATTCGCGACGCCCGTGGCAAGCATGCTGTCGGGGTGTACGAAGACGGCATCCTCGGCAAGAAAGTCCAGACCCTGCAGCAAGCTGTGCAGGGCCAGAGTCGATTTACCCGAGCCGCTGGATCCCAGCAGCAGCAGCCCGCGCCCATCGCGACCGACACAGGCGCCATGCAACGGCACCAGGCCCAACCCGCGCGTGGCGAGAGTAAAGACCACAAATTCGATCAGCTCGTAACGCAGGTGATAAGCGCGACTCAGCATGTCCTCCGAGGCAACGATCAAGGCACGTTGCTGATCTGGGACGAGCATCACGTAATTGAACGCATCCATCACGCCGCAGAGCACGCCCGCGCCCGACTGCATTTGCACGGGAGGCGGCTCGACACTTTCGATGGGCGCATAACGTGACACCAATCGCAGTTCGACATGAAACGGCGACGCGGTCACCGGCAACTGATGCTGCGGCAGCCTGGCATAGGCGTCTTCGACCAGACGCAGCAACGCCTCGCTGTTGCTTCCGAACTGAAAGCGCCCGCCCAGGATCTGCTTTTGCATGGAGAAGCGATGGCCGGACCGTTCACAAAAGGGGTCGGCCATGAGATCGCTGACGTCGTAGCGGGGAGTCAAAGGCGCCTCGTTGATGGCAGTTTCAGCGATTCGATCGCACCGGGCCGGCGTACGCACCCAGCCTGAACGTTGAGTGCCGTTTCGCAAGAAAAAGGTTGCCTCTCGCCAGCCCTACGGGACTTCCAGTTTTTATTGCCACGAGGCAACCCGCGGGCCTCGATCGGGCACTCACGTCCATGCAGCGCCGAGCCTGGGTTCCTAGAACCTCATCGCCACGTGCCGCGGCTTATCCCCTGTTATGACCTAAGGCTCCCCCCAGATGCTAAAGATTCAGGTCGGCCACTCCTACTTTCTGACGTACGACCGAAAGCAGTGGGAGCGCGGCAAGCCTTATCCCCCGCTGGCCACGATCCAGATCGCCGCCATGCTGCGACAGCCTGGGCACACTGTCTCCCTGTTCGACGCGATGCTGGCCGACGGTGTCGAGGACTATGCAAGCTCGCTGCAGGCGGCGCAGCCGGACGTCGTGGTTTTCTACGAAGACAATTTCAATTTTCTGACCAAGATGTGTCTTGGCCGCATGCGCGAAGCCGCCTGCCAGATGATTGCCGAGGCGCGCGCCGCCGGTGCACGGGTGATTGTCGCCGGCTCGGATGCCTCCGATCACCCGGACGCATTTCTTGCGGCGGGAGCGCACGCCGTGCTGATCGGCGAAGGTATCGGTGCACTGATTCAATTGATCGAGCGGCTGCAGCACAACCCAGGTATCGAGACCGAAGACTGGGTTGGCGGTATCACCGGTATCGCCACGCTGGTTGGCGGGCAGACGCAACTCACGCGCGTCGGCGTGATGCCACCCGACCCTCGCGTCGTCGGGCGCCCGGCCTGGGATCTGCTCGACATCGAGCGCTATCGGACGATGTGGCACGAACGGCATGGCTACTTCAGCCTCAACATGGCCGCGTCGCGCGGTTGCCCGTTCCGTTGCAACTGGTGCGCCAAACCGATCTGGGGAAATCACTACAAGCAACGCAGCGCCCAGGACGTGGCTGCTGAAATGACGTACCTGAAGCAGACCTTCCAGCCCGATCACATTTGGATGGCCGACGATATCTTCGGGTTTCATATCGACTGGGTTACCGAATTCGGCGAGCACCTGCGTGCCGCGGACGGCTCGGTGCCGTTCACTATCCAGACGCGTGCGGACCTGTCCAGCGAACGCATGGCCCAGGCGCTTGCGCACGCCGGTTGCACGGAAGCGTGGATCGGCGCGGAAAGCGGCAGTCAACGCGTGCTGGACAGCATGACCAAGGGTACCAAGGTCGCCGAGCTGATCGAGGCACGCAAGCGACTCGGGGAACACGGCATCCGCGTCGGGTTCTTTATTCAGCTGGGTTACCTGGGCGAGCAACTGGCCGACCTGTTGCTGACCCGCGATCTGGTGGCGCAGGCTGCGCCGGACGATATCGGCGTCAGCGTGTCGTATCCGCTGCCGGGCACGAAGTTCTACGAGCAGGTCAAGGCGCAGCTCGGCGAGAAAACGCATTGGCAGGATAGTGCCGACCTGGCCATGATGTTCCGCGGCGCCTATGACTCCGATTTCTATCGCAGCGTGCGCGACCTGTTGCATGAGCAGGTCACCTTGCAGCAAAGCAAGGCCACCGACCTGCCCGAACATTACCACCAGGCCAGCGTTGCGCTCGACGCACGCTGGGATGCATTGATCGCCAGCGAACAAGCGCATCGCAGTGACCGCGTCACCTCCTCCGCAGCAAGCCAGACCCAGCCGATCCGCCATGTTGCCACCGCTCAAAATCGTTAAGGCCGGCCTGCGCCGCACCACCGAAGCGCTTGCCATGGAACTGGCTTCGGCGCGCCCGGGCCATAGCACGCCCAAGTGGAGCGATCTCGAATGGCGATTGGCGGCGGCGGCTGCCGCCGCGCACGGCATCGCACCGCTGCTCAGCCGATCCTCAGCATGGCAAAACCCGGCATGGCGACAGTTTCTCGCCAGCCAGCGCGACCATGTGGAGCATCGCTACCAACGCATCGCGGAGATGCTGCGAAAGATCGATATCGGTGCTCGGAACACCAGGCTTCCTATCGTTCCCTTGAAGGGTTCCGCGTTACATGCGCTGGGACTCTATGCGCCAGGCGATCGACCCATGGCCGATATCGATCTGCTGGTTCGGGAAAGCGACGTCGAAGCAGCTACCGCGCTGCTGCTGCAGTTGGGCTATGTCGAATCGTTCGTGCAATGGAAGCATCGCGTGTTCAAGCCGGCGGATGGCCAGCATGTGACGGGACTGGGTGAGCATCGCGATACGCCTATCAATATCGAGCTGCACACGCGTATCCAGGAACGTCTGCCGATAGCCACCGTCGATATCACCGAATGTATCTATCCGCGCGACGCTCGACCGGGTCTGAATCCCTACCCGTCGCTCGGCGCGCTGATGAATCATCTGTTGCTGCATGCGGCGGGCAACATCTGTGGACGCAGCCTGCGCCTGATCCATATCAACGATATCTCGCTGCTGGCGACGCGCATGCTCCCTGGCGACTGGAATACGCTGTGGGATACGCAGTCCGCCCAGACGCCCTGGTGGGCGTTACCGCCGCTGCGACTGGTTGCGCGTTACTACCAGCAAGCCGTCCCCACGAACGTGCTGGCGCGAATCGAACGCGACTGTCCCTGGCTATTGCGAACGATCGCGCGCCGCCAGACGGCGACCCGGGTTTCCTGTTCGGAACTGTGGCTGCATGCGTTCGCCGGCCTCGAATGGTCGCGCTCGCTACGCGATGTCGTGACATACGTTTCGAACCGTATCCGGCCCTCGCAGGAGGCCGTGCAGGAACGTGCCGACATGATCCGCACCCAGGTCTGGCTGCAAGGGCAGAGCTGGGTGAAGCTGAAACATGGGCGACGCGTACTGACCTGGCTCACCCAACCCGTGCCGCGCATGGATACGCTCTATGTCGTGCGTGCGGCGATGGAACATTTCGGACCGACGGATCAATCCGCCTTATCGACTAGCCGCGAATACAGCGCACCGAACGCTCGCACCGTATAGTCGGCGTCTTCCAGCATCGCGCGATGTTGTGCCCGTTGCGCCAATTCCATCCGCAGCGGTTCATCGGCGAGCACCTGCTGGATCGCACCGGCCAGCGCAGCGAAGTCTTCGACAGGCACCGCCCATGCCGCAAGAGGCGCCCATTCTGCGATGTGTCCCACCGCGGTGCCGACAGTGGGTACGCCCGCCAATGCGGCCTCGAGCAATACCAGAGGGCCGGCCTCGTGCAGCGACGACATGACCAGCAGATCGACCGTCGCCATGATCGGGCGCAGTTCGCGCTGGGTCTTGAAGCCGAGGAAACGAACATGCCGCTCCAGATCGAGCTGTCGGGCAAGCCGCTCCATCTCGCCCTGCAGGGTGTCCACTCCGACGATATCCATCTCGAAGTCCAATCCTGCCTTGGCCAGCAGCGCCAATGCCCGTAGCAAGGTCGACTGGTCCTTGACCCGATTGAGACTCGCTACATGAATCAATCGCGCGCGCGCTGCATCGCGCTTGCGCGGCTCCAGCGGAGGCCACGCTTGCAAGTCGACGCCAAGCGGCACGCGTTCGGCGTCGATGCCCAGCGCCTGCAGCGAGTCGATGATCGGCGTACTGGCCGCGGTAACGACGTCGGCGCAACGCAACACCACGGCCTCACGCATACGCCCTTTCCATTTCTGTCGCCCGCCGTAACCGATCGCATGGAGCGCGACGAGCTCGCCGCCGGCGATATGTACCAGGCTCGGCAGACGCAGCAGTTTGGCTGCCGCGACCGCCACAAAACCGCAGGAGCCGGAAAAGATCGCATGAACCAGATCGAACGGTGCGCGGCGATGCTCGGCACGAATCGCCGCGATCGCGCGTGCGCGCGGCCAGCCATCGCCGATATTGTGAATGCGCGCGCCCACCAAATCCCACTCGGCCGCTGCCGCTTCCTGTCGCAGCACGAACACATGCACCTCGTGCGTACGCGCCAGGCGCTCGATCAAGGCCAGGAAGACCGGTATCACGCGGTACTCGCCCGTGCGATCCACGCCACCGGGAAGAACCAATGCAAGCTTCACCCTGCCCTCCTCAACCGCCCATCGAGCACCTGCGCATAGGCATCGGCCCATTGGCGGCCAACGGCGGCGAACGAGAGCGCGGCATCGAAATGAGCACGAACCTGCTCGGGCGAGAAAGGGGTTGATGCAGCACGCACCAGCGACTCGGCCAACCTCTGCGCATCGCCGGGTGGCCACAGATGGCCGATACGCCCGTCACCAGTCAAAGCACGAAACGAAGGGATGTCCGTGACCACCGGCGTGGTTCCGCTAGCCAGCGCCTCGAGCAAGGCATAGCCGCAACTTTCGGCGTGGCTGCCCGAGACGTAGAGGTCCGCGGCTTGCATGAGGGTCTCGATCTGCGCGTGCGGCACCTTGCCCATCAGATGCACATGGCCCGCAAGCCGCGGATCGTGGTCGATGCGCTTGTGCACGTCTTCGAGCAACGGCGCGTTACCGAAGGCACACCAAAGCTGCAGGTCCGGCAGTCCAGGTACAGCCTGCGCGATGCCGTCGAGTACGGTCAGCGGGTCTTTACCTGCAGCGAGGTGTCCGACCCATAGCACGCATGGGTCGCCATAAAGTCCCGTAGTGGCGCGCGCATCGGCGCGGCTGCCAAGGCCGAAGCGGCTGCTCGACTCGGGTATCGCGAAAAATTGTGTCAACGGTCCGAACAGACCGGCATACGTGAACGGTTGCACCTGAGCCAGCGCAGTGAAAACGACGCCCGACGCAGACGTGTACCAACGTCGCCATTTCGAGCGATGCCACCACCAACGGGGCGGTCGGTCGGCGTGATCCTGAAAAATGAGCGGCAGCTGCGGCAAACGCTGCGATATGGCAAATGCTTCCTCGGCAAATCCCAGGCCATGCACGTGCAGTACGTCGGGCTTGATATCGGCCAGCACTGAGGCGAACCGGTCAGCACGGCTGGCTGCGGTAGTCGCTCCGCTTACGTCGATAAAGTAGTAATCGACGCCATGCCGCGTGAAGCGCTCTTCGCGCGTCGCCGCTTGAATCATCGATACCCGCGTGCCGGCGCTGGCCGCCGCTTCGGGGATATCCGCCAGCGAAGGCCATCGTTCGAACAACTGCTCCGATGTGCAGTCCGATGGGGCCAACGGGAAATTGATCTGTGCAACGCGCAAGCAGCCCCCGTTAAAGACCCGAAACCTGCGGCATGCGCAACTTCACCAGCCGGTTGGCCAGGTTCAGCTCCCACGGCTTGTCGTAACGGCGGTGGCGATAGCGCCACGATGCAATCGCGCTCAGGCTCCGCTTGGCCCAACGCGGTGAGCGCAGATCCTGCACCGTCGGGAAACGGCAGCGCAGCACCGTCACGAAGTCGTGGATATGCTGGCGCAGCTTGTCGTCCAGCCACGGCGCATCGGCATGGCAGGCGTAGTCGACCCAGCGCTTCTCCATCCACTCTTCCGGAGTCTTGGGAAAAATCACCGGCTCGCCGTTGAGATCGAGCAGAGGCATCGATGCCCGCTTGCCACGATCCTTTTCGTGCTTGCTGCTCTCGGGCAACGGCGTGTAGATGTAGACGATGATCTCCGACTCCGGGTTGATCCGCTTCAGGTCACGGATGAACTCGAAGGTGTGCTCGGTTTCTTCCACGGTGTTCTCGGGCGGCGCAACCATGAACGACAGCTCGGGGATCACGCCGTTGCGCCGGCACAGCTCGGCAACCTCCAGCGTCTGGTCCGGCCGCGTGCCCTTGCGGATTTCCTTGAGCATCTGGCCGCTGGGCGACTCGGCGCCGATATAGGCCATGCGCAGTTTGCTCTTGCGCACCAGCTCCCAGGTGCTTTCCTTGAGATTCAGCAGGGCATCGGAGCGGGCATAACACCACCATGGCATTTCCAGCTTGGCCATGACTTCGAGCAGCGGAATCATGTCTACTTCGCGGTCGAAGAAGTTGTGATCGAAGAACTGGACCGAGTCGGCACCGACTTCATACTTGAGGTAACTCAGGTCGCGCTCCAGGCGCGCGGCGGCCGGCAGCACGGTGGTGCCACCGAACATCGCGTTCACGCCGCAGAACGTGCAGCGAAAACGGCAACCGATCGCCGCCTGGTGCGCAACCGTGCGTCGACCGAGAAAGGTCGGCGCGAGATAGCGACGCGGATCGCCAAGCTTGTCATAGGGGAGTACCACTCCGGTGTCACCCAGCGTGAAGCGGCGATTCGGGTTATGCACGACGGCGCCGTCGTTTCTCCACGACAGGCTGCCGATCCTGGCCAGCGCATCGGGCGCCGCACCGCGATGAATCGCGGAGACCAGCTCGGGCAGGCTTTCTTCGCCCTGCCCGCGAATGGCGTAGTCGACATACGGCGCGGCCAACGCCGTATCCGTGTAAAGCGTCGGGAAATAGCCGCCCCAGATAATCGGCAACTGAGGAAAGCGCTCGCGTATCGCCGTCGATACCGCGATGGACGGCGCCATCTGCGGGCCACCCATCACGCTGATACCTACCGCGTCGACGCGGCCTTGTTCGATGGTTCGTAGCGATTCGGCAATGAAATCGCGTTCCACGTTGCCATCGATGATCTGACTGCTGCCGGCACGATCCAGCGTCGCGGCCAGATGCAGCAGCGACAACGGGAACCGCGCGCTGGCACGCGAGGTAATCGTCGGATTGATCAGCAGCGTATGGGGCGTATGTGTCATGGGCGGGATGCGCGTGGAGGGTTATGGCTGACGACGCAGCTGGAATACCAGCGCAACGGGCACTTCGAGCGCCATGCGATCGAAGCGGGCACCTACCGGTATATCGACCGGATCGAGCATCGGTTCCAGCACACGCTCGATCTGCCACCCAAGCGTGGCGCAGGCGGCATGCCAATGGCTGTAGAGATGTTGCGTGTGCTGCACGGCATAGCGCTCATCACCCGACTTGAAGTCGCGAACCCAGCCGAGCGCATGCCCGATAGGATGCACGTCGCTGCACAACAAGTGCCCACCCGGCCGGGTTACGCGGTGCAGCTCGGCGAGCGATGCGTGAAGATTCTCGACATGCCCGACGACCAGGCCGCAGACCGTCAGGTCCGCCCAGGCATCGGCTACGGGCAATGCCGTAACGCTACCCTGCAGGAGTTCGACCGGGATGTCGTTTCGTTCGACGCTCAGCTCCGCATCGGCGCGTTCGAGCATCTCCGGCGACAGGTCGACACCCGTGACGCATGCCGCGCCACGGCGCAGCGCATGCAGCATGTAGCGGCCGCTGCCACAGCCTGCATCCACCACGGCCTGCCCATGCAAGGACTCGGGCATCAGTTCGAGCATGGCGCGCTCTTCGGCGTGCATGACCGGATTGTGGGCATGCGCGGGATAGCTGGCGGCCCAAAGCGCGTATGCCTGTGCAGGTGCGAGCATGTGTGGGCGCGACATCAAGGCGCCTCGAACGACGGTGTTTTTTGTTGGAACAAGTTCGGCAATCCCGGAACAACCTCATTTTTTCCTATCGTCATCCCGGCGCAGGCCGGGATCCAGTGGCGTTGTGATCGGTCATCGCGAGCATCAACAAGCATTTGCTCTACGGCGAAAGCCGGAAACCGAAGACACGGGATCCCGGCCTGCGCCGGGATGACGAATAGGGGCCGTGACAAGAACCTTCGCGCATTCTTCGAGGTTTTCATCAGTGATACCGCGCTTCAACGCTGCGATCGCGCTCATTGCTGTGCGTGACCAGCTCAAGCCCAGGTTCGAGCGCCATCAATGCCGGATCGGCCAGAGTCTTGGCCAGCAGCTTCGGCTTGCCGTCCAGCATCACCGGCACGGTCTCCACGCCCGCGGCAGCAAACCACTCGATGAAGTCGGGGTCGGCGATACGCGGCACACCGGCGTGTACCACGGCGCGAATCTGGTTGCGCTCGATGCCGACCAGGCTTTCGACTTCGTCGCCACCGCGGTCTTCGACGATCACCATGTCGGCCGGACCACCCGGTGTAAGACTGCCGTGCAACGGCATCCGAAGAACGCGCGCGGCATCTGTCGTCGCCAGCGCCAGCAGTTGTCCGGCATCCAGCTCTCCGCGCACAGCGACATCGCGCATCTCGGCAAGCAGGTCGCGCGCGCCGCTCAGTCGTGAA
The DNA here is from genome assembly GCF_055584465.1 of Dyella sp. NPDC103356. Taxonomy (NCBI): domain Bacteria; kingdom Pseudomonadati; phylum Pseudomonadota; class Gammaproteobacteria; order Lysobacterales; family Rhodanobacteraceae; genus Dyella; species Dyella sp. NPDC103356. The sequence continues at coordinate 493,665 of NZ_JBVJLZ010000004.1, read as the reverse complement.
TCGCTACCCAGCGCAAGCCGGCCGGCGGCCAGCAGACGCCGTGGATCCAGCGATTGCCCAAGCAGGGCAAGATTGCTGCCCGGACACCACACTACCGAGGCGCCCACGGCAATGACGCGATCGATATCCTGCTCGCGCAGACCTACGCCGTGAATCAGCACGCTGTTGGGTGCCAGGCAGCCGATCTGATCCAATTGCGACAATTCGGCCTGTGCCGTCGCGTCCGTGCCTTCGGCCAGATGGATAAACCACGGTTGATCGGCTGGCGTTGCGGCGAAACTCTGTTCCAGCGGCGGACCGTAGCCGGGGCCGGCCAGGGTGTAGCTCCAACCGAAGTCGCGTAGCAACGTGACCGGAAAATCAGCCGCATCGAGCGTCGGATGCCAGGGATCGTGGTGCGCCACGCAAGTGGTGCCGGCCAGCAGGTTCTTCAGCCCACCGTGCTTGAGCCGCAATGCTTTCGAAACATGCAGCGCAGCGATAACGGCGGGATTCTCGAAATGCTTCTGAAAGGCCGCAATCCAGGCGTAGCTATTGGGAAACGGTGCGCCCTTCCGGAATGGCGGAACGCAGTTGACCTGCAGATGCTCGTGCGCATTGATCAGACCGGGAAAGATCAGGTGATCGCGCAGCTCGACGCGATAGGCGCTCGCAGCCACCGATGCGTCGATGCGGCCAGCCCGAATCGACAGCGGCTCGCGCGATGGCCCTGCCGACATCATCGAAGTGGCGCGGCAAAGACTGATGTCGGTCGGCGCGTGCAGAGCGTTCATGGCGATCAGCGCCGATGCATCACGATCAGGAAATGGTCGCCCATATCACGCAACACGGGCAGCGCCCCCCAACGGTCGTCGAGCCGTCCCAGCCGCTCGCACCAATTACGGCGGCGCCGGTAGTAATCGACCAGATAGGGCGGTGGCAGGAACAGACTCAGCGCGCGATAGCTTGCCAACGAGAAGTGCTCGGCGAACGGCTTGTAGAACTCACGCGGCAGGTAGTAGTACGTCCAGATCGTATGACGATTCATGCCCACCGCGGTTGCGCCACGCGCAGCGCGCACGCCGGCCCGCTTGAAGCGACCGCGCAGCGCGTAATGTCCCAGCTCCCAGGGGCAGATTCGGCCCATCACCGAGAAAACCAGCCGACCACCGGGCTTGAGCAGGCGTGCACATTCGTTGGCAACGGCAGCGAGATCCGGCGCGCAGTTCAATGGACCGAAATTCGAATAGATGCCGTCGAACTCGCCCTCGAGTTGATTCAGTTGCTGGATGCCCAGATGTACGGCGGTGACACGCGATTCGAGTGCCGATGCTTCGGCGCGCGCACGCGCACGCTCGACCATCTGCGGCGACCAGTCCGAAGCAACGACGCGAAAGCCGCGCCGGGCGAACTCGACCGCGTCGATGCCGGTGCCGCAGCCCAGGTCGAGCAAGCGGGCACCGGGGGAGAGCTCACTGTGCACCGTGTCCCACAAGGTGATGCGCATGCGCTGGATCAGCTCGTTGTTACCGCGCGGGCCGTCGTAGTCAGCCGCGACGCTGTCAAAGGCGCGTTGCGTCTCGAGCAACTGCGACTCGTCGAGCGAGGTGCCACCGGCTTCGAGCTTGTGTTGTACGGTCATACTCATCCCTGCGTCACCGGCCTTTTTCGTTCGTATAGGTGGTGAGTGCCGATATCGGGTGCTTTGGTTGAATCGGGTGGTGGTTGAAGAGCCCCCTCACCCCAGCCCTCTCCCTCGGCGAAGCCAGGGGAGAGGGCTGGGGTGAGGGGGCGCCCCTGATCTACCGCCGCGCAACATTCCTGCCGATCGCCGCCAACGCCCCCATGAAAAGCCCAAAGAAAACCCCGATGCCCCAAGTCAGCACCAGGTTGGGCGACACCGGCCAGTCCGATACACGAATCGGCCATGTCAGCGATGTCTCGAAGGTGTAGTTCGGGCTCAGGCGATTGATAAGTTCGCTTCTGGCGACCTGCAGGCTGTGGATGTCCTCATTCTTGCCCGACAGCAGGATCCCGGCGACCGCCGGCGTCGTCTCATCCTTGCCACCCTGCCCGGCCGCACGCAGCAATCGATCCCGATCGGCGATGGCGTCCTGCAGCTCGGTCTGGATTTCATCGAGACGCTCCTTGGCAAGCTTGAGCGGCAAGGCTTCAAGGCCCTGATGGATCGCCTGCAACTGGGTAAGGGTCGCCGTAGCGAACTGCCTGGCCTGCTCCGGCGAAAGCGCACGTACGCTCACCTTGATCAGGTTGGCATAGGGTTCCGGCTCCAGCTTGAAACTCGTGCGATAGAGCTGAGCTTCCGGGCTCTTGGCCGAAAACCCGGCGCTTTTCATGACATCGTTCTGGAAGTCCAGCGTCTGTAGGCGCTGGATCACGCGCTGAAACGGTTCGACCTTGGGATCGGTGCCTTGCAGCGCCGAACCGACCTGCCCTACCTGTATCGAGGCGGTCGCCTCCCACTTGGGCCTGGCCATGTGCGCATACGCAAACGTCGCAGCCAGGACCACCAGTAGCACCGCCACGAACCATCGCCATTCGCGCACGAAAATCCGCCACATGTCGATCAGATAGATTTCGTCTTGTTCCATGTCAGAGGCTCGTTGAAAGATGGGCGGGGGCAGGCATCGGCGTGTCGGCTTTTCGATTGGGCAGCAATGCGGCCGCTGTTTGCATTGCCAGACAAAGACCGATGAATGCGACATTCGTCCAGATAAATGCCTGCGGCGCGAATGGCGACATCACGCATACGTAGGAAACACGCAGAAAAATAAGCAGGGGAAACAGAGAGGCCGCGGGCCGAAGGCGCCGCACGCTCCATAGCAACAGTGCATACAGCACCAGGATCGCCACTACCGCCCCCAACGGGCCAAACGCGAGCAGAAAAGGCAGAAACTCCGTACCCACGTTGATATTGGACGCATCCAGTGGAATATCCGTCCCTGCGGTAGCGATCGAGCCGCTGAACGGAACCACCTGATTAATGAGAAAGCTGGCGTTGGTGTAATGCTTGGCCACCATCGCGCCAAAGTTGTAGGGGCCGGCGCTGCTATAGAGCAACAGCCATTTGATCCCCTGCGGAGCAGCGCGATACATCGCACTGAAAGGCAGCGCAACCGTATCGAGCGACCCCGATCGCAACGCACCCAGTATCGAAAACACGCTGCCGCCGACCAGCGCCAGTACCCCGATCGTCTTCCACGGCAGCGGCTTCTTCTCGTCGCGCCGAAACACGATAACCAGTGCGAATGAAAACAGCGATGCGAAGATGCGGTTGCGATCGATCACCAGAATCGGAAACATTATCCCGACGACGATCAACGCATTGCGAAGCCACTGCTTTCTTGCGCAAAGCAGCCCGATGACTGGGAGTGTCCAGCACATATCGGAGATATGCCGGATATGCTCGCGGCCATTCTCCATCGTCGCGTAGGACGATGGGTTGTCCAGCAGCGGCACGGGAAACAGGGTCAGATCCAGCAGGCAGAACAGGACGATCGCCGCCGCAAAAATCAACGCAACAAAAGCGTCTCGCGTACCTGCATAGTGGCGCGCCCGGAACTGCGCGATCCCGGGCAAGCGAGTGCCTATCACCGTATCGGCAAGCATGACGCCCATGGCGGTAAGCGCCAGCACCAGCATGCCCTCCAGATAGCCGTCAGGCAGGTCATAGGCAAGCAACGTGAGTCCGCAGGCCAGCAGAAGCGGTAGCGCCAAATAGGTCGACGGTAGACGCAGCAGCCACTTCATACGTGTTCCGCATGCGCGTGTGTCGAAGGAAACCTGAGCTTGGACAACACGGACAGCGCCAAGTATGCCGTCATATGGAAAACCACAGGGCCCACGCGCTGCTGCAGATACGCGATCTTGGCGCCGATGTAATGCGATTGTGCTCGCAACAACGTTTGGTAAGGTTCGTCGAACAGGCACACTCGCCGTAGCGCGACCTGACGGGATTCGATCAGATTCACGATACGAGTCGCGGTATGCCGCGTCTTGCTCAGGTTGGTGCCATGCAGGCGATATGCACAGACGCTGACATCGATAAACCCCAGCGCGTCCCGAGCGGCCAGGCGTAGAAACAGATCCCAGTCGTCGATACGCAAGCCCTCGCTCCACCGAGCCACGGTCTCCAGCGCGCTCTTGCGAATCAGCGTGACCGGGCCGCCGATCGCCCAACGCGTGATGACCGCGCGGCGTATGCCGTCGTCGGAGTCATACAGCCGCTTATCCGCGCCGTGCAGATCGCACATGCCGCTGTCATGCAGTTTGTTCCCATCCTGATCGATGACCACCGAGTCGCCGATCACCGCGCCCTTGCGCGGATGCGCCAGCAGATAGCGAACCTGCGCATCCAGTCCACCGGGCAACAGATAGTCGTCGCTTGCGCCCAGGCGGAAGAACTCGCCGCGCGCCCGCGCCGCCAGTTCGTTCAAGGTCGCCGATATGCCTTTGTTGGTCCGACGCACGTACTCGACGGGAATGTACTGACCGTTCCTGGCCACCCATTCGGCAATCAACTCGCCGGTGCCATCGGTAGACCCGTCGTCGATGATGACGATCTCTTTGGCCGGATACGGGTCCTCCAGCACGCTGTCCAGGCAACGCTGCACGAAATGTTCGTGGTTGTAGGCCGGTATCAGCACGGAAACCAACGGCATCGCCGCGGGACTCTTGGATATGTCGGCAGTTGTCGTCATAACGCCCCCAGATAACGTCGTACGACCAGCACGTTGAAAACCAGGTAGATCAGGTAATTGACCGCAAAGGCGTACATCGCGCCGATCAGTCCGAAGTGCGCGGTGAACAGATAGACCAGCAGCAGATAGCTGGCGCCGAAGACGCATTCGGACACGACGAACAACCGCGTCATGGCCTTGGCCAACATGACGTAGGACAGAATGAACGATGCAATCTTGATGACGTCGCCCAACAGCTGCGGTCCGTACAGTGCGTTGGCAGAGCTGAAATCCGCGCTGAAGAGCAAACCGGTCACCCAATCTCTAAGCACATACACCACCGCCGCGAGAACAACGACCGCCGGCAGCAGATAGCGATAGGCATTGCGCAGCTCAGCCACCAGTGCGCCACGCTCCTGGGTCGACGCCAGCTTGGGCAGGTAGTAGATATTGATGGCGGTGGTGAGAAACAGCAGGTAGGCATCGGACACTTTGCTGACCGCCTGCCAATAACCTACTTGCTCCCAGCCGTACTGGGCAGCGAGATGATCGCGAACCGCGATATTGATCAGCGGTGGCAGCAAGGCCGAGGTGAGCGTCATCATCGAGAACGCCGCCAACCGCAACGTCATCTCGCGATCGAAATGCATCCGCAACATGCTGCGCTGGAAATAGGGGCTTCGCCACCACGCCGGCAAGCCGACAATGAGCCACAGCACTTGTCCTATCACCAGGGCGAGTAGCGCGCCGTACAGCTGGAGCCATCGTGACAGCCACAACACGATCACGACGCTGAACATCGAACCGAGCACCTGGATAAATGCCAGCCGGCGCACGTCCATGAAACCGTTGATGACCGCCAGGATGTAGTTGACCAACGCGATGCCGAGCTGCGCCACGGCCAACACGCGGATCAGCCCCGCGTACTGCGGGTCGCCCAGCAACCAGACAGCAAGCGGCCGGCTGAACAGGAGTGCTGCGCCACCCATCAGGCAGGACGCGCACAGCGCGTACCAGAGCGCGGCTGCGAGAAGGCGCGACAACCGTTGCGGGTCGTTGCGATATTCCGCGACATACTTGACGATACCAGCGCTGATACCGCCGCCGGCGAGGATCGCCAGCAGGGACATGAGGCTCATGAATTGCCCCAGTTTGCCGACGCCTTCGGGTCCGGCGAACCATGCCACCAGCTTGATCACCACCAGCCCTGCCAACAGCCGTGCGGCCGTGGCAATAGCGGAGTAGAAGCCGGCGCGGACGATGTTCATGCCGGACACACGAAGGACTGACAAGCTTCGATCACCCGCTCCACCGCATCCGCGCTCAAGGTCGGGCCGATCGGCAGGCTCAACACTTCGTCGTGAAGACGCTCCGTTACCGGCAAAGAGAAACCTTGCAGCCCCGGATAGGCCGGCTGCCGATGTGCGGGTACGGGATAATGCACCTGGCATTGAATGCCATGCGCTTGCATATGCAACTGCAACGCGTCGCGATGCGCGCTTCGAACAACGAAGAGGTGCCAGACGTGCCGCTCTTCCTGCACTACCTCGGGCACCTGGATATGCGGATGGCGAATACCCTCCCGATAACGGCGAGCGACCTGGCGGCGCCAGGCGATCTCGTCGTCGAGATGATTCAGCTTTACCCGCAACAAGGCGGCCTGCATTTCGTCGAGTCGTGAATTGACACCCTGGTAGAGATGCAGGTACTTCACATCCGATCCATAGTTGCGCAGCGCCGCGATGCGTTTGGCGAGCGCGCTGTCATCGGTGACCACCGCACCGCCATCCCCCAGCGCACCCAGGTTCTTGGTCGGAAAAAAGCTGAAGGCCGCCGCATCGCCAAACGCGCCGGCCTTGCGGCCATCGCTCGTCGCGCCATGTGCCTGCGCAGCGTCTTCGATCAGGAGCAGCCGGTGTCGTTGCGCCAACGCGGCCAATGCCGACATGTCCGCCAGCTGGCCATACAGATGCACCGCCATGATCGCGCGGGTACGCGGACCGATGGCAGCTTCCACGCAGGCAGGATCGAGATTGAAGCTGACCGGATCCGGCTCCACCGGAACCGCTACCAGCCGGTTTTCGGTGATCGCCAGAAAGCTTGCGATAAAGGTGTTGCCGGGCACGATCACTTCGTCGCCTTCGGCCAGCGCGCCCAGCTCCTTGTAAGCGCGCAGGATCAGCGACAGCGCATCCAGTCCGTTGCCCACACCGATCGCATGACGTGCGCCGCTGTATTGGGCGAACTCAAGCTCGAACGCTGCCAGCTCGTCGCCGAGCACGTACCAGCCCGAATCGATCACTCGTGCTGCCGCAGCCTTCAGCTCGTCGGCATAACGGGCATTGACGTCCCTGAGACTGAGAAAGGGTACGTCCATCAGAGCACCCACTCGTAGAAATCATGCACCACGGCGCGGGCGCCGAAATGTTCCTTCTGCGCGACCAGGCCCTCGTTGAGCACGGCGCCCTGCTGCTCGGTGGAAATGCCAAGGCTCAGGTAACGCCGATCCGCGTACTCGCGGTCGATCAGCTCGGCCAGCAGCAAGGTCAGCGCATTCAGATGACGCCCTTCCTGCGAGGCGGCCAGGTACTGGGTGTGCACCACGGCGCCGAAATCGTAGACCAGCACGCCGGCCAACAGCACGCCTTCGCGCCTCGCCTCGTGCAACACGATCTGTTCGGGAAAGCGCGCCTGCAGCAAGTACAGTTCCTGCAGGCTATGGGTCGGCGAGACTCCGTGTCGTTGCAGCACCTCGCGAAGCAGCGCGTGGAAGTCGTCGAAATCAGCACCGACCTGGCACTCGATGCCGGCCTTTCGCGCCTTGGCGACGGCGCGTTTGCGTCCTTGGTTGAGCTCGAACGGCTCCTGCAGCGCGATGACCGAGGAGAGATCGCGGCGCACGAGTCGCGCGCCGGACCGATGCAACGCATACAGGTCTTCTTCAGCGGGATAGGCATGAAAGATGTGTGGTACCGCCTTGTAGACAATGCGCTCCACATCGTTTGCACGGTAGTGGTCGCCCATCTGCTGAAACACCGCAAGCGTCGACTCGGCGCGCAGTGCATGGCTGGCAATCAGCCCGGCATAGGTCAAACCGCCGTGGCTGGTTACCTGCCTGTCCCGGATGCTGGCGGGAAAGACCGCCTCGACGTCGCCGTCGCGTTCGATCACCAGCGAACAGTCGACGAATCGATCGGCGTGGTAGTCCATATAGGCCCGCCGATGCAGCATGTTGCCGTTGCGGGAGCGCTCGACCAGCCCATCCCAGGCTCTGGCATCGGCGGGGATATAGGGTCTAACCGTGAACATCGGCTTCACCCTCGAGCGGCTCGCCATCGGCTTCGGCCACACCGAATCCATCCACGCCCATGTCGTTGCCGTTGTAGAACATCAGCAGCTTGTCGCGCTGGCCTATCAGGGTGGGATAGCAGATGGTCTGGGAGTCCCAGCCGCTTGGGGAAAGCGCCAGGCCCAGCGATTCGTCGCGGCGCTCCCAATGCACGCCGTCGTCGCTATGGGCGACTCCGGGAAAATATTCGCCTGTGGTGTTGCCGCGCGTGAAGTACATGACGTATTTGTCGCCGCGCCGGTACACGCGCGGCCGTCCGATGCGGTATTCGCTGCCGCGTGGCAGCAGGCAGACATGGTCTTCGCGCGGCAGATATCTCGGATCGTCCGTTTCAGCGTAGCGAATGTGATAGCGCGGAAAGGGACGCCCGTCGATGATTTCCCAGTCGTCTCCCACCGCGTACCACATGCGCCAGCGGCCATCCTGGCGAATGACCGAATGCACCGCGCCGATCGTGCTACGGCCTGGCGCGCGATCCAGGATGGGCGTTTCCTGCACGCGCTCGAAGTGTTCGCCCCCATCCTTGGAGATGGCAAGGCCGGTGAAAGCGAGAAACTTGGCCTTGGCAACACGCTGGAAGCCGACATAGAACATGTGCAGGCCGCCGGGCGCATCGATGACATCGCCCAGGATCATGCCATGATCGTCGAAGCAACCGCCCCGGCCGATGTCGAGCACTGGCACGGCGCTGACCCGCTCGATCGTCGCAGGATCGTCGGCACGCACGTCGACATAGCCGATACGGCTGACACCATCGGCGTCACGAAACCCCGCATAGACGCGTATCAGCTCATCATCGAGTCGATACGGCGTCGGCGTAAGCGCCGAATGGCGCATCCAGTCGCCCACGCTGTGCCGCGCGGTTTCAAAGACCAATCCTTTCTTGTTCCATCCGGGCATGCGCTTTTCAAATGCCTGCATCGAGACTGGATTTGCCGGGCAAGGCACGCGCCGGCGAACCGACGTAGATCAGGCCCGGCTCCGTATCGCGAGTCACCAGCGCGCCCGAGCCGATGACATTGTCCCGCGCCACTTTCACGCGATCGTTGAAGGTCGCATTCACGCCGATAAAGCTGCTGTCGCCGATCTCGCAGTACCCGGAAATCACCGCATGCGATGCCACAAAGACGTTATCGCCGACGACCGTGCGATGCCCCACATGATTGCCGCTCCACAGCACGCAGTTGTTGCCGATACGAACAAAGGGCTGGATCACGTTGCCTTCGAAGATGAAACTGTTTTCGCCCAGCTCCGCATTGCGCCACACGAATGCCCGGCTGCTGACATAGGTCGCGAAGCGATAGCCCCGGCGCTTGACATCCTGGTAGAGGCGCGTACGCAGGCGATTGAGCTTGCTCGCCGGAACAGCGACGAAGACCTCGACATCGCCTGGCGGGAAATGCATCTCCAGCGTTTCGTAAGGCACGACGGGACGACCGGCCAGGACCGGTTGCGTCAGGTACGCCTGTTCCACGCTGAAGGCGACCACGTCATAGTCGCTGTCATGCTCGAAGTATTCGCAGGCGATCTGCGCGAACTCGCCGGCGCCGATCAATACTAGCGGCCGGGCCATGCTGCCGCGCCCTCTCGTTGCAGCGGAGCGCTCGCTTCACGCAGGAAATCGTCGTAGTTGGCGATGTAATCGGCCGGGTCGTAGAGCTGATCGGCCAGCACCATCAATACGCAGTCTTCGCTGAAGTTGTACAGCTCACGCCATACCATGCGACCGAGCAGCAAGCCTTGCGACGGATCGTCCAGCACGACCTCGACCGGCCCGGTGCCGTCATCGAGCAGGAACGTGACCGATCCGCGCACCGCTACCGCCAGCTGATTGAGATGACGATGCGCGTGCTGGCCGCGATGCACGTCGCGGCTTGTAGCAAACAGGTAATACACGCGCCGGATTTCGAAGGGCACGTTCCGGTCCTGCTCCAAGGCAATGAGCATGCCGCGACTGTCGCCATGCGATTGCAGCTGGATGCGTTCGATTTCCATGTTTTAGGCCACGTTGTCATTGCTTGGAGGACCGCTCACAAGCTTGAGTGCCGCCTCATTCGCGAAAGGTTGCGTCGTTGTCGACACGCCGCCGGCCAGGCCTACCGGGCGCCGCGTCTTTTTATTCCCTCGGCCACGCAACCTTTCCCGGTTTCATCGGCACTCATGCGCATTGGGCCCCTTTCCGTCTGCGCACGGCGCCAACGCAAGTGCGAAGCGGGTCACGGTTACATAAGGGGATCGGCATGATGACGGCGGCGCGCAAGGGCATCTTGAGCATGGGACTGGAGAAAGAGACTCCACCAAAGGGGACCGGTAACGCGGCATTCGTGGCTGGCGTGGATGAGCCGCTGAGCAGCCCGTCTCAACAGCCCACCGAGACCCGCGTGCCCGCACGACCCAGAAAGCTGGTGGTGCTGCATTGGCTGACCGTGTTTTGCGTCGTTGCCGCCGTGACTTTTATCTTGACCCGCGACCAGATCGACGGGAAAGCGGTACGGCAGTGGTTGCTCGAAGGGCATCGTCATTTCGGCCTGTTCGTGCTGATGCTTTTTCTTGCGCGCGTCGGCATTCGCCTGCGGCTGGGAAAACTGCCGCACGACGAGCATTTTCCAAAGCTCGTTCGCCTGATGGCCGGTCTGACGCATGTCGCCTTATATGCGTTGCTGCTCACCCTGCCCTTGCTCGGCTGGGCCTTGAGCAACGCCGAAGGCAAGCCGGTACACCTGCTCGGCCTGACGCTGCCCGCACTCGTGAGCGCCGACGAGGATCTCGCCGACACCTTGCAGGCGTGGCATCTGAATGCCGCCTGGGTCTTGCTTGGACTGGTTTCGCTGCATGTTGCCGCGGCGCTCTGGCACCACTTCGTCCTGCGCGATGAAGTGCTTCGCAGGATGTTGCCCAACCGCCGCCGTTGATCGGCACTGCCGTCGACAGGCATGTCGCCCTCATCCCCGTTGCATCTAATAAAAAGCAAGGAGACCTCATGCTGTCCTTTCTGAACCGACGCACGATGCGACGGCCCAAGAAGATGCTCCTGTGGTGTGGACTGGCAGCGCTCCTGCTGCTGGCCAGCACCGCGGCCCAAGCGATTCCGGCCTTCGCACGACAAACCGGCTCGGCCTGCGCGGACTGCCATGCCGGCTCCTATGGCCCGCTGCTCACGCCCTACGGCATGCGCTTCAAGCTCAATGGCTACACCGATACGGATGGGCATGGCGTCAAGATTCCGCTGGCTGGCCAATTAACGGAAACACACACCGCGCCTGCGCGTGGCCCAAGCAGCACCGCTCTTACCGAGGCCGACCTGTACATCGCCGGGCGCATCTCCGACCAGTTCGGTGGCTATGCCAAGGTCGTATCGGCCTATACCGGGCGTAACAATACGTACAACACCACGCTCAGCAATCTCGATCTGCGCTTTGTCGCCAAAGAGCTCAAGCTCAACGGCAGGGATTTCACGCTCGGCGTAAGCGTCAACAATAGCCCGGGCTTCGATGATCCGGTGGATGTGTTGCCGGCGGCGACCAGCCTCGGGCCGGCGACCGGAAGCGGGCCGACGGGCACCTTCCTCGGCCAGTCCGGTCCCAACAACCCGGCCAACCGCGTGATCGGCGCCAACGTCTACGGTCTGTACGACGCCAACTGGTATGGCGAGGTCGGCACCTATACCTCGCTACCGACCTCGACGCAGGATCGCCTCGGTTACAACATCTCCGGCGACCCGGGCAAGATCAGCGACACCGGCTACTTCCGCTTCGCATACATGAAGGACATGAAACGGCAGTTCTTCTCGGTCGGCGTCGTCGGCTTGACGACCAAGCGCCAGCTTCCGCGTACGGGGCCCAGCGACAACCTGTTCGACCTGGGCTACGACTTGTCGTACCAGTTCATCGGCAATCGGGACAATATCGTCCAGCTTTCGTACGTCAATATTCTCGAGAAGCGCAAATACGGCAGCACACCGGTAGGCCCCACCGGCCTCACCGCCTTGCCACGCGGTGTACTGCACGACGAAACTTTGAGTGTCACTTACACATTCAAGCAAGCCTACAGCCTGCAGGTTGCTCATCTGCAGAGCAACGGCACCCGCGATGCGGTTCGATTCGGCCCCTTCGGCAACCCCGATACCACGGCCAACCTCATCACCTTGTTCTGGACGCCGTTCGGCCGCGAGGACTCGTTCACCTCGATCGCCAACCTCAAGCTTTCGGCCACCTGGTTCCGCTTCACCAAGTTCAACGGCGTGACGAACAACATCTTCGGCGTTCCGTTCGGCGTGGCGCAAACCAAGCCCGGCGATCTGAACGCGTTCTCGGTTTCGGCAAGCGTAGCGTTCTAACACCTCGCAAAGGAGTCAAAAGTGACGAAGTTATTTTTGGGGCTGTGCACCGCAACGCTGGTTCTTGGTTGGGTGCTGGCCTCCCCTCTCGCGCGGGCCGGCGATGCCTCCGCAGGGTCGGATGTCTTCAAGACCGAATGCTCGGAGTGCCATAGCATCAAGGAGGGGCGCAACAAGAAAGGTCCCAGTCTTTTCGGTGTGGTGGGACGCAAGGCGGCGACGATATCCGACTATGAGTACTCCGACGCCCTGCGCTCAAAAACGGACTGGGTCTGGACACCGGAAAAGCTGCACAGTTATCTGTCGCAACCGGCCAAGCAGGCCGATCCGGGCACCAAAATGAAATACGATGGCCTCAGTGATGCCAAGCAGCTGGATGATCTGATTTCTTATCTGAGCACCGTTCACTGATGATGAAGTGATGTTGCACAGCCAATCCCGGGTCTGTGTGTATGGGATGCGCCTTGCCGTGACGGTTCGCCGCCGCGGCAAGGCGTTTGTGCGACTGAAGGAGGCCTTGGACCTCCCACTCGTCATCCCGGCGCAGGCCGGGATGGCGATGGAAACCGAGATTATTCGAGGTCTTCTGAATCAACGTCGGGCCGCACTTATTGCGTGCGCCTTGATGAGTTTCATGGCACTGCCGGTGCATGCGCAGTCGACCGGAATCAACGGGACGGTCGCACTCAGTTCGCAACTGGTCGATCGCGGCCAGGCCATAACGCCGTCCACACCGGTCTTGCAGAGCGCGCTGTCATGGACCTCCGCATCGGGCTGGTCGCTGGGTGTGTCGGGCAGCACCGAAGTACGTTCGCCGGGTCACGTCGTCGAGGCCTTGGCACAGGTGTCGCGCTATTGGTCACTATCCAACGACTGGCAGATGCAGACCGGCCTGCTTTACTACAACTACCCCGGCAACAGCCGTTCCAGCGTCTATAACCGCGCCGAGCTTGGCGTCAGCTGGATATACCGCGATGTGCTGACGTTCGGGTTATCGGCAGCGCATGTCTTTCGTACCGGCAACCAGCGCCCGCGAACGGCTGCCGACGTCGACTTTCACTGGCCACTGGTCTGGGATGTTTCGTTGTCGGCTGGGGCAGGCATCGCCGAAACCCTGATCGCCCCCCGCCCCCCTTATACCTACGACCACCCCAGCCATTACAAGTACGGCCATATCGGCCTGGTCTGGCGGCGTGGCCCCTGGCAGATGGAGCTGGAGCATATCCAGACCGACCCGGGAACGGTCGGACGGCGAGGCACCCCCGACGTCTCACCCTGGGTTGCGACAGTGTCCTGGTCGTTCTGACCGCCCCTTTCATTTAGATACAACCTTTTTGCTTCGAACGGGTACTTACGCAGGTAACTCGCTCCCACCCGCCTGCCTGCGACCCTATGAACGAAGCCGATATCGACGCCGACGCGACTGACCGCATGCTGCTCCAACGCATGTCGGCAGGCGATCGCACCGCGCTGTCGGTGCTTTATCGCAGCTACCACGGGCGGCTTTGCCGCTTTCTGTCCCGCCTGACCCGTCGTCCCGATGTGATCGAGGAAGTGATCAACGATTGCTTCTGGATAGCGTGGCAGAAGGCGGGCAACTTCCACGGCGACTCACGCGTTTCCACCTGGATCATGGGCATTGCCTATCGCTGCGGCCTCAAGGCATTGCGGCAGCACGGCGACGAACCCGTGGACGACGACGCCATCCCCGAAGACCGCACACCTGCCCATGATCCGGGCGAGGATCGCGAGCTGCGCGACTGGCTGGGCAAGGGCCTGGATCGTCTATCGGTGGATCAGCGAGTCGTGATCGAACTGGTTTATGGCGTGGGGCATTCGCTGGACGATGTGGCGGTCATCATGCAGTGCCCGGTCGGCACGGTGAAGGCGCGCCTGTTCCACGCACGCGTTAAACTGCGCAACGTACTGCCGGCCCTGGCCGGCGAATCACGCGCCACCAAGGAGAGCGTGTCATGACGTTCCCGACGGGTTCCGGCAGGGACTGTGCCCGTGCCTGGGAGGCGATGCCCTGGGTGCTGCAGCAAAGCGCGCCGCACGAGCAAAGCAACTGGCTCATGGATCACCTGGCCGACTGCGAATCGTGCCGTGCGGAGTTCGAGCAGCAGAGTCGCTTGCGACGCGCCATGTCGTTGCCGTCGGATATCGCCATCGACGCCAACGTCGGCCTGAAGCGCCTGCTCGCTCGCCTCGATGCGCCGGAGCCGCAAGTCGCGCCGCTGCGCGCGCGCTCGGCGGGCTGGCTGACGCGTGCACTGGTCGCCGCGGTACTGATTCAGGCGCTGGGTATCGGCGCGCTGGGCATGAAGCTGTGGTCCGAGAGCGATAGCTCGATGTACCACACGCTCAGCCAGGACAACTCGTCGCCCGCGCCGCCCGGGGCGATCCACGTCGTGCCCGATGCGACCATGAAGCTTGCCGACTGGAACGCACTGCTGCGCACGCTTCAGCTGCAGGTCGTCGGCGGTCCCAATGACGTGGGTGCCTATACGGTCGTGCCGACCCATTCGGCGTCGACATCACGGACTACGTTGCAGCAACTTCGCGCAACACGGGGTATCCGTCTGGCAGAGCCTGTTACCGATACCCCATGAAGTACGCGGTACTTATGCTCGCCGGATGGGCCTTGGCTCTGGGCGGCTGCGCGTCGTCACGCCCCAACACCACCCCGGACGACCACGCAGGGCTGGCTCGTCCGTCCGTCGATCATGTGTCGTCGATGAACCCCCAGCGCGATATCGTGGTGGCTGTTGCCAACCCGCTCGCACCGCCGTCCACGCATGCCGGGTCCAGCCTGCTCGGCTATACGCCATCGGCAAACTATGGTGCCGGGCAGCGCGCCATGTCCGTCCTGGCGTCATTGAAAAAAACCTACGGTCTGCGCGAAGTCACCGGCTGGCCGATCAAGGCGCTGCAGGTCTATTGCGTCGTGCTGCAACCGCCGCCCGAAGTAGATCGGGATACCTTGATCAAGGCACTCGCCAAGGACGAACGGGTGCAACTGGCGCAACCGCTGCAGGACTACTCGGTTTATTCCGATACAACGAATCCGAACAAATCGGCGGACGCGCATCACTACAACGATCCCTATGCCGATCTGCAACGCGGCTTCGTCGAGACCGATGCGGCGCTGGCGCACAACCTCAGCCAAGGCGACGGCGTGCATGTGGCCATCGTCGATACCGGCGTGGATACGACGCACCCCGACCTGCTCGGGCGCGTTCGCGATACCGCCAACGAAGTCGACGACGATACCGCGGCATTCCGCCACGATCACCACGGCACCGAAGTGGCCGGCATCATCGCCGCGGTTGGCGACAATCGCCAGGGCATCGTCGGTATCGCGCCCAAGGCCGTGCTGAGCGTCTACAAGGCGTGCTGGTATGCGCCAGACAACAGTGCGGGCGCCCATTGCAACTCCTTCACGCTGGCCAAGGCGCTGGCGGCATTGATCGATACGGATACGCGCATCATCAACCTCAGCCTGGGCGGCCCTGCCGATCCGCTGTTGAACCGGCTGCTGGAGCAGTTACTGAGCCAGGGTCGTATCGTGATCGCGGCCATGCCTCCGGATGGGGACGCCGATGGCTTTCCGGGCAGCGCACCCGGTGTGATTGTGGTGCGATCGAGCAATCCATCGACCGCACCACCGGGCATCGTGAGCGCGCCGGGGAACGACATCCTGACGACCCAGCCCAGCGGCGGATACGACTTTACCTCCGGATCGTCCATGGCGGCGGCGCACGTCAGCGGCATCGCCGCCTTGCTGCTGTCGATCGCACCGAAGCTCGACGCGCGCACGCTGCATGATCTGCTGATTCAAAGCAGCAAGGTTTCCAACGGCGTACTTCAGGTAAATGCAGCATCCGCAGTCGCCGCTTTGCGTAATCAACAGAAGACCAAGCCCTGAGCGATGAACATGACTTTTTACGTCATCGCCGCGGCGATGATCGCGCTGGCGCTGTTTGCGCTGATCTATCCGCTGATAAAAGCAAGTCGCCGGCACAAGCACTCGCAAGACCTGCTCGCCACGATCGTCGCCATCGCTGTGCTGCTGCCGGCGACCGCGATCTATCTCTATGCACGCCTCGGCTCGCCGGCAGCGCTGGACGAGAGCACTCGCAATATCGCGATCGGAGCATCCGTCGAACGGAAACAGCAGGACATCCAGAAGTGGCTGGATAAGGCTCACGATGACGACGTGGCTCAACGGTCCGGCGAAGCACGCGACGCCTATGCACAGGCACTGAAGCTGGACCCGCAAAACGCTGTCGCCATGGTCGGCTGGGTCGAGGCCGATATGTCGCAGCAAACCGGCTATGCCGTCGACACCGCCGCGCGCCGCCTGCTCGAACAGGCGATCGCGCTCGACCCGAACAATCAACGTGCGCTCTGGCTGTTCGGCATCAGCCAGTTCCAGCAAAAAGACTATGCCGCCGCGTCCGCCACCTGGCGGCATCTGCTGCAGCTCCTGGATGCGGGCACCGATCTGGCGCAGTCCGTCACGCAGCAAATTGCGATTGCCGATGAAAAGGCGAATCTCACGCATAGCGGCCCGAAATCTCTCCGCTAGCAGCACAAATCGCCTGTATTCACCTCAATTGACACATTCTTTCCGTGGCAGCCGTTATGCTACGCACGGATTGTTTCTCGTTTGTCGCCAAACCATGGCGACGAACGCACGACATGCTCCAGGCCAAATCCAAGTGCCCGGGGGCCACCAAGGCTTGGTGGCTACCTCAGTGACCTGACGCCCACCGAGTTCCGACCATCGCGAACCGGCGACCTTTTTGTGCGGCAGTGAACGCGAGTCGAACGTTATGAGCATTTCCCCTGATCCTTACGCCGAGAGCGTCGATCCGTCCGTGCAGTGCAGCGACTGTGAAGCCGTTTGCTGCCGGCTGACCGTTGTACTGATGCCCGAGGATCATGTGCCCGGGTGGCTGGTCCATCGCGATGAAAAAGGCATGGAAACGCTGGCCAAGGGGCGTGATGGCTGGTGCAAGGCGGTGGATCCCAACACGTCGCGCTGCACGATCTACGAGCAACGCCCGGAGATCTGCCGCAAGTTCGCGATGGGCAGCCCAGGGTGCCGCGATGAACGCGAACGGTGGTTTGATCGTTCTGCTTTTCCGACGCGGACTGTGTTGAGCAACGGCTAACGAAATTTTTAAAGACGTTTCCTACCCGTCATCCCGGCGTAGGCCGGGACCCAGTGGCTTCGATTTTCGGTTTTCGCGAATTCTCGATGTCTAACGCGACAACCCACCCATAACGCCACTGGGTTCCGGCCTACGCCGGAATGACGATAGGTGTGAGGCCTTCGGAAGTTGGCGGTGCAGGTATGGGGCGATCGACGCGACGCAAGGAAGCCTCGGCTGATTTCACCGCAATCTCCACCACCTCATCATGTGAAGACCGAAAGAACGCCACTTGCCGCGTCAAATCAAGCGCCAGCCCTAGCGACGTACGGCTGGCGGCACTAGCCTGTTCGGCCAACGCCGCATTCTGCTGTGTCACGTCATCCAGCGCGGTAATCGCATCGCTGACCTGTGCAATACCCGCTGACTGCTGCTGCGACGCGGCGGCGATTTCGGCCACGATATCGGCAACACGTTTAGCCCCGCCATGGATGCCCTGCAGCGATGCGCCGGTGCGCTGCACGAGCTCGGCACCGGTCGTCACGCGATCGCTGGCATCGGCGATCATCGCCTTGATATCGCGCGCCGCCGACGCACTGCGATGTGCAAGCTGGCGCACCTCGGTGGCCACGACCGCGAAGCCGCGACCTTGCTCGCCCGCGCGCGCCGCTTCTACGGCGGCGTTCAGCGCAAGAATATTCGTCTGAAACGCGATGCCATCGATCAGCGTGGCGACCTCGGCAACGTTCTGGCTGGCCGTCAGAATCTGCGCCATCGCGTCGGTGGCCGACTGCGCCACCAGCGCGCCCTGCTCGGCATCGCCACGTAACGCCCTGGTCAGCTCGCTTGCTGCCAGTGCGCCTTCCGCGTTTTGCCTGACCGAAGCCGACATCTCATCCATCGAGCTTGCCGTTTCTTCCAGCGATGCGGCCTGCTCCTGCGTCCGACGGGAAAGATCGTCGATGCCCTGGGCGATATCGCGCACCGCCAGACTCATTTGTTCGGCGTTGCCACGCACGCGACCGACCACCGTCGTGAGCGTCCTGTCCATCGAGGCGAGCGACTGCAAGGTATCGCTCAGCTCATCGTTGCCGGCAATGACCAGTTCGTTATCGAGCGTACCGGCGCTGATGCTGGCCGCCAGTTGTCGAGCACTGAACAGGGGCGCCATGACGGCACGGATAAGCAGCAGGCTGGCGATCAGCAGGACGACCATCCCGATCAGTATCGTCGCGATGCTTACGTAGACCGTGCGCTTGTGACGTTGCTGCGCGGCGGCATACTGCTCACCGGCCTGTTTGGCGTTGAACGTAACGTTGCGCAAAATGGCCACGCTTTCCACGTCGAACGCTGACGCCAGTTCGTGCAGCGCGAGCGCCGATGCCTCATCGCGGTGCCCCGCGGCCAGCAAGGCGAGACTCCGGGTCACCAGCGGCGCGGCCACGGTACGCGCATCGGTAAACGGCTTGGCCACCGCCAGGCCCTCGGGCGAATCCGCCTGCAGTTTCAGATAGGCCTGCCAACGGGTGTCCATGTCCTGCTCGATCGCCGCCACCTTCCGCATCGCGTCGTTCGCTGCGTCGACCGTACCGAACAGCAATGCCCGGCTGACCGTACCGCGCTCGGTGGCGATCGCGGCGCGAACGTCACCCACCTGGGCGACCGGCAGCAGGTTGCGGTGGAAAATAGTGTCCAGGTCGTCGAATGTATGATCGAGCGCCACCAAGCCGATGCCGCCCACGATGAGCGCGATAGCAAAGCCCGACGCCATCGTGGCTAGGATCTTGAGCTTGACGGTAAAACGCATGATCGACTCCCCCTGGTGTCACAGGGATATCGACCTACGTTCTTCGGGCTGTAACCATAGCTGATATGCGTGTTTTGCATCACGTGACTCTAACCGTCCAACCGGCATGCTTTGCTCCCGCTGATTCTTCGCGCATCAGCTGCAACGTATAGGCCGACAATGCTCCTGCGTCATCGCACGGAAACCCAGGACCTGCTGTCCATCCAGGAAAAAGCGTTCGCTTACTTCCTGTCCGAAAGCCACCCTGAAACCGGTCTCGTACGCGACAAGAACGCACCGGGCTGGCCCGCCAGCATTGCAGCCACCGGCCTGGCGCTGGCGTGTTATCCGGTGGCGGTCGAACGCGGCATGATGGCGGCCGATGCGGCCGTGGAACGCACGCTGGCCGTACTCAGGTTTTTCTGGAACAGCAAGCAAGGTCCCGAGGCGGATGCGACCGGTCACCACGGTTTCTATTATCACTTTCTCGACATGGCTACCGGCACGCGCGCCTGGCAATGCGAACTGTCCACTGTCGACAGCGCCTTCCTGCTTGCGGGCATGCTGACCGCGGCTGCGTATTTCAACGACGACAGTGCCGATCACCGCGAGATTCGCCGGTTGGCCGAAGCGCTTTATCGCCGCGCCGATTGGCCCTGGCTGGTGGGCGAGAGCGGAACGATACGCCACGGCTGGAAGCCGGAAAGCGGGTTCCTGCACTTTTATTGGGAAGGCTACGACGAGGCCCTGCTGCTGTATGTGCTGGCCCTGGGCTCGCCGAGCCACCCCATTCCTGCTGCGTCGTACCAGGCCTGGACGTCGACCTACGAATGGAAGCGCTGCTACGACCTGGATTATCTCTATTGCGGTCCACTGTTCACGCACCAGTTGTCGCATGTCTGGATCGACTTTCGCGGCATCCAGGATGCTTTCATGCAGGTCCAAGGCATCGACTACGCGGAAAACAGCCGCCGTGCATCGCTGATCCAGCAGCGCTATGCGATCGACAATCCGCTTGGCTACAAGGGTTATGGCGCCGAGGCCTGGGGCATTACCGCCAGCGATGGGCCTGGCCCATCCACGCACCGCATCGCGGGCATCGTTCGGCGTTTCTACGACTACGAAGGACGCGGCGCGCCGTATGGCCTCGACGACGGCACGCTTTCGCCGTGGGCCGTCGTTGCTTCATTGACGTTCGCGCCTGAGATCGTGCTGCCATCGATTCACCACTACGTCCACACGCTGCAGATACACGACTGTCATGAGTACGGCTTCAGGGCGAGCTTCAATGCCACCTATCCCGGCAGCCACGCGCGTTGCGGCTGGATATCGCCGTGGCATTTCGGACTGAACCTGGGGCCGATCGTGCTGATGACCGAGAATCATCTCAGTGGGATGGTCTGGCAGCTCACCAAGAACTGTTCGTGGTTTGTGGACGGGTTGCGGCGCGCTGGTTTTCAGGGCGGGTGGCTTGGTCCTCACTGAAACTTCCCCTATCCGTCGCCCCGGCGAACGCCGGGGCCCAGTGCCTTATGCTTCGATCTTCGGAAGACGCTGGGCCCCGGCGTTCGCCGGGGCGACGGATAGGAAAGGTTGATTGCACTGCAAAGCGATCGCTAACCGCTGCGCCGATGATGAATCTCGATCAGATGATCGCGCCCATCATCGATCAACACGATCTCGTCCCCGTCCTGAATCACGCCATCTACCGCGATCTGCTGCAAGCCCGTGCCTGCCGCGGTCTGCCACACCGTGGCGTGATAGTCGGTTTCGCGAAACCGGTAGCGCAGCTCGAATATCGTCCACTCCGCCGGCAGCACCGGACGAATCTGCAAACGCTCCCCTTGCAGATGGAAGCCCAGCAGGGATTCGACGATCAAGCGATACATCCAGCCCGCCGACCCGGTGTACCAGCTCCAGCCGCCGCGACCGATATGCGGATCGGCGCCATAGACATCGGCGGCCACCACGTACGGCTCGACCTTGTAGACCTCGATCGCCGCCGCGCTGTCGCCATGGCTGACCGGGTTGATCATGCGCGTCAGCTCCCACGCCCGCGCGCTGTCGCCCAGCGCGGCAAACGCCATGGCGGCCCATACCGCCGCGTGGGTGTATTGCCCGCCGTTCTCGCGCACGCCCGGCACATAGCCCTTGATGTAGCCAGGGTCGAGCGCCGAACGATCGAACGGCGGTTCCAATAGTTGAATCAGCCCTGCCTCGCGGCGGACAAGATGCTCATCGAGCGAAGCCATCGCCTGGCGTCGGCGCTGATCGGAGGCGGCGCCGGACAGCACCGACCAGCTCTGCGCGATCGAATCGATTCGACATTCGTCGTTCGCCGCTGACCCCAGCGGGGTGCCGTCGTCGAAATAGGCACGTCGGTACCAGTCACCATCCCAGCCGTGCTTCTCGAGATTGTCCCGCAGCAGCGACGCCTGCTCCTGGCAACGATCGGCAAACGCTGCATCGTTATAACCACGTGCGATATCGGCAAACTGCAGCAGGGTGTCGTACAGGAAAAAGCCGAGCCACACGCTTTCGCCTTTTCCTTTCTCACCGACACGGTTCATCCCATCGTTCCAGTCGCCGCTGCCGATCAGCGGCAAGCCATGTACACCTCGCGCCATGCCGTGCTCCAGGGCGCGCACGCAATGCCGATACAGCGTCTCCTGCAAGGGCGAGTGTCCCGGCAGATCGTAATAAGACTCTTCGCCCGGATTGAGCGGCCGGCCATCGATGTAGCCCACTTGCTCGTCGAGTACGCCCGTATCGCCGGTAACACGCACGTAGCGGCTGGTGGCCAGTGCCAGCCACAAGTAGTCATCGGAACATTGTGTGCGCACACCGCGATCCAGCGGCGGATGCCACCAGTGCTGCACGTCGCCTTCGGGGAACTGATGAGCCGCGCATTGCAACAGATGCTGACGTGCGTTGTACGGCGTGGCGTGAATCATCGCCATGGTGTCCTGCAGCTGGTCGCGATAACCGAACGCGCCACCCGACTGGTAGTAGCCGCTGCGCGCCCAGAATCGACAGGCGATCACCTGATACATCAGCCAGCCGTTGACCATGACATTGATCGCCGGATCGGGCGTGTCCACCTGTATCCGACCCAGTGTCCAGCGCCAGTGCATGCGTACAGCCTCGAGCGCGTTCGCTGCCGCTTCCGTGCCACGGAATCGCTGTACCAGCTCGGTCGCCGTCTTGGCGTCATATCCCGCGCCCAGCTGAAAGACGATCTCGTGGCTGGCGCCATCGTCCAGATCGAAACCGAACTGCATGGCTCCGCAAGGGTCCATGCCGGCACCGACGCGACCGGAGAGCCGCGCCTGCGCCATCGCCGCCGGCGCGCGCAGGCTGCCGTTGCGACCGAGAAACTCACTGCGGTCGCCTGTAACGCTGCAGCCGGACTGATCGACATCGAAGAACGCGACGCGACCAGGAAAATCCATCAGATAGGCATTGCGTGCAAACAGGGCACCGGTGACGGGATCGGCCTCGGTCACCACATGCATGGCCGATTTCTCGCGCAGATCACCCAGCACCCATTCGACATAGCCAGTGGCGGACAGTCGACGTGGGCGGCCCGATGCGTTGTGAATCTTGAGTACGGAGAACTTGATCGGTGCATCCAGCGCGACATACACCCATAGCTCGGTGCGAATGCCATCCTCCTGATGTTCGAACACGCTGTAGCCGAAACCGTGCCTGACCACATAGGCACCCGTACCGCGCCGCGGCATCGGCGTTGGCGACCAGTAGTGCCCGCTCTCCTCGTCGCGCAGGTAAATCGCCTCACCACTGATATCCCCGACAGGATCGTTGGCCCACGGCGTCAAGCGGAACTCGTGCGCGTTCTCGCTCCAGGTATAGGCACCACCGCTTTCCGAAACGATGGTGCCGAACAACGGGTTGGCCAGCACATTGGCCCAGGGAGCCGGTGTCGCCTTGCCCGGCTGCAACGTCATGACGTACTCGCTGCCATCGGCGGTGAAGCCACCGT
Source organism: Dyella sp. NPDC103356 (assembly GCF_055584465.1). Classification (NCBI taxonomy): domain Bacteria; kingdom Pseudomonadati; phylum Pseudomonadota; class Gammaproteobacteria; order Lysobacterales; family Rhodanobacteraceae; genus Dyella; species Dyella sp. NPDC103356. Next base: position 470,353 of record NZ_JBVJLZ010000004.1, on the reverse strand, counting down.
AAGGATTGCGCAGGATCAGTTTCTCCTGCGCAGACTCCGATACCGCTGCCGGTTCCGACGTCGCCTGCATGATGACTATGCGGCTTGGATCGAATCGTGGCAGCGGCTTTTCGGCGCGACGGCGATGAACCTGCTCGGACAGGCTGCCGCGCGTGTCGCTGATGACGATTCGCGCGACCGATTGCATGAGAATGCGGTCCTCGCGCGATAGCTGTTGCGCGGGACGTACGAAGATGCCTCCAGGGCGATCGATCAGGCTGGCCTCGATGCCCGAAGCGATCAACCCCATGATCAAGTCCTGCAGATGCTGGCGATAACCGGCATGGTCCTCGTTCCAGATCACCAGATCGACCGCCAGGCCTTTCAGACGCCAATAGGCATGCGCCTGCACCAGCTGGCGCACCAGTTCGATATTGGACGAATCGGTGATCTGCAACAGGACTATCGGCAGATCGCCGGAAATCGACTGTCCCCATAAACCCGACTGGTTGCGGCGATTCTCGATCAGCACCGCCGCTCCGGCGCGTAGCGACGCGTTCGCGTAGATGATCGACGCTGCCATCTGCTCGTACAGCCGCGCATCCGACAACGATGCATTGAGCTGGCGCAGCAAAACCTGGCTATGCGTCCAGGCGAGGTCGAACACGCGGTCTGCCAAGTGTCGATCGCGATATTTGTTGATCAGGTACAGGCAACCGTCGCGACTATCGCTGACGCCAGAGACGAAATCGATGGTCGCCGACTGTCCGGCATCGAGCGTAATGCGACAGCGGATCGCAACGATCGGGTCGAGCACCGAACCGGCGCTGTCGGAGAGCAGGCCTTGCGCATCGAGCGGCTCATCCATCGCCGCCGGATAGGTAATGCTGCGACCGCGACCGATAAAGCGCGCGCGATCGGTTTCATACGAGATCACGTCCACATCGCAGCCGTGCGCTGCCAGCAAATGACACATCCACGGTACCGCTTCCTGGGCCTCGCGCGGCCGGCGCGTGCAGATAATCGCCTGCAGGGGCTTGACCAGCTCGGTCTGCACAAACAGGTTGCTGAAGGCCGGATGCATCGCATCGGCCATGGCCGGCGCCAGCACCACCTCGGCATAGCTGGTGATCTCGATGGTCCGCCGCACGCGTGCGCGATTGGTGACGCGGATGCGGCGCAGCTCGATGTCGTCCTCGGGCGACACCACGATCTCGGTATGCGCGTCGAATTCGCAGGCACGCACGCGGAACTCGGCGCGCGCATCGGAGAAGATCGCTTCGTAGCTCTCCGGCCGCTTCAAGGTCGGCTGGTGCGTACTGGACCAGAACTCGCCGGTGGCGACATCCCGCAGATAGCAAAACATGCCCCAGTTGTCGCAGGTGATGTCTTCGTGCCAGCGCGTCACCGACAGATCGCGGCAACGGCTGTAGCCGCCGCCCGCGCTGCTCACCATTACGTGATAGCGGCTGTTGGAGAGAAGCTGCACAGAGGGCCGCTGTCGATCCGGGTCGGTAAAGACCCGTAACTTGGTTTCGGCTACGCGCACGGCAGTATCGACGGCGGAGAAACCGGATGCATGCAGATATTCCGCAGCGGTCTTTGGCAACCGCTCCTGCAGCAACAAGGTGGTGGCCTGGAACTGCGGATCGGACTCGAATCGCCGTTGCATCGGCCGATCCAGCAAGACGCTGGCCAGCGACAGCAGGCTCATGCCCTGATGATGGGCCATGTACGAACGAATCACCGCCGAGGTCTGTCCACGCGGCAAACGAGCCGGCGTGTAATCGATCGCTTCATGCAGACCGAAACGCCCTGCTGCACCTTCGGCCGTCAACCGCTGCAGGTTTCGACAAGCCGCTTCGGGTGCCACCATCAAGGCCAGCGCCGATGCATAGGGCGCAATGACGATGTCTTCGCCCAGACCGCGCTTGAGTCCCAGGCCCGGCACGCCGAACGCGCGATATTGATAATTGAGCTGCACATCCAGCACGTTGTAACCGGACTCGGACACGCCCCAGGGCAGGCCCAATTGATGTCCATACTCGATCTGCCGCGCTACCGCGGCGCGGCAGGTCTGATCGAGCAGCGTGCCCTCGTAGCTCGGCATGACCAGCAGCGGCATCAGGTATTCGAACATCGAACCGGACCAGGACAGCAGCACCGGCACGCCGCCGGTGGTGGTCAGCAGACGTCCGAGAGTAAACCAGCCCTCTTGCGGCAGCTGCCCCTGCGCGATCGCCACGAAGTTGGTCAGGCGCGCTTCCGATGCCAGCAGGTCGTAGTAGCTCGCATCCAGCCGGCGCTCGTCGACGTTGTAGCCGATCGAGAAGAGGTCGCGACGCTTGTCGTAGAGGAAACTGAAATCCATGATCGCGAACGAACCGGCAAGCTCGGCCAGGCGTCGCGCGTTGTCGACGCGCTCACCGGCAAGCCGGCGCACTTCGGCGACCCCTGCCCCGCTGGCATCGACCCAGGCACCGGCATCGAGCTCGGCCAGTTGTCGCCATGTCGGCATGCCCGGCACGCTCGCGGCATGACTGCGACCCGGCGGAAGCACGAACAGCTCCAGCTCGCCCAGGATGTCCCGGCATTGCGACAGCAGGGCTTGTAGCCAGAACGCGATATCGCTGCCTTCGGGTGCGTCGATGCTCCCTGTGAGCTGTTCGGCTTGATGGAGCAGCGTATGCATGCATGTCACTGCCGCGGTCAACGATGTCGGCGGTGCGGCCAATGCCGCGTCGAGTTCGCGCTGCCAGGCGTGCATGTTCTGATCGCTTAAGGCGGCAAGCAAAGCTTCGCGCAGCACGTCTGCGGTGTCGCTCAAGCCGGAAAGCTGGCGAACCTCGAATACTGGGCTGTCAGCAAGTGCCAACAGACCCGGTCGCAGCGTCAGCAGGTGGCCGGCGAGGTTGCCGCTGTCGACGGTGGAGACGTACTGCGGCGGCAAGGGCTGCAATGTGAGCGTGTCGTACCAGTTGTAAAAATGGTTGCGATGCCGCTCCAGCTTGCCCATGGTCTCCAGCGTGGCGCCCACCCGCTGCAACAATCGCCCCGCACTGAGGTAGCCAAAATCGTAGGCGGCCAGATGCGCCAACAAGGACATGCCGATATTGGTCGGCGAGGTCCGGTGCGCCGTTACCGCGGTGGGTTGTTCCTGGATATTGTCCGGCGGTAACCAGTGATCCTGCTCACCCACGTGCACATCGAAGAAAGCCCAGGTCTTTCGCGATAGCGTATGAAGAAAGCGCTTCTCCATCGGGTCCGGTACAAATACCTTTCGCGACGATGGCCTGCTGATCCACCAGGCGACCGCCGGGGACAGCAGCCAAAGCAGCAGGAAAGGACTCGCCACGGCCAGTGAGGCCGGCCGCGATAGCAGCCATGCCGCCGCCAATACGCCGAGCAGGGGACCGATCCACATCAATCGATAGAGCCCGCGCAGGGCATTGGTGCTGGTCCGCTCCACCTCGCGCGAAGGATTCCATTGCAGCAACCGACGCCGACTGACCAGCATGCGCCACAATGTGCGCGCGATGGCATCGATGCTGTAGAACGCCTCGTGCGGTAGCCAGATCAAACCCAACGCGGCACGCGTGAAATGCTGGGTCGACGATCGCGTCGCCGCCGTCAGGTGCTGGTCGAGCGAAACGTCATGCGGCTTTTGAAATAGCTCGAGCAACGATGCCAGCAGTGGCTGGATCAGCACCAGCGCAAGAATGGCCACGGTCCACGAGAATGCCTGCGGCACGCAAATCCACCCCACCAGAAGCAGGATCAGGGTGGACGGCGGCACCAGACTGCGCCTCAGGTTGTCGAGAATCTTCCAGCGCGATAACGCGGACAGCGGATTGCGTTCGATACCGCCATGCTGGGTCGGCGACCACGGGAAGATCCACGGCAATAGCTGCCAGTCGCCGCGAATCCAGCGATGGCGGCGATTGACGTCCGCGCTGTAGCGCGAAGGATATTCCTCATAGAGCTGGACATCGCTGAGCAGGCCCGAGCGCGCATAGCAGCCTTCGACCAGATCGTGACTGAGGATGCGGTTGTCCGGAAAACGGCCCTCGATAGCCTGCTCGAAGGTATCGACCGCATAGATGCCCTTGCCGATGAACGAGCCTTCCTGAAACATGTCCTGATACACATCGGACACCGCATGCGTATAGGGGTCGATGCCGGCCTCGCTGCCGAACAACTCGGCGTAGGCCGAACGTGCCGTGCTTGGAAGACTGATGCCGACACGCGGCTGCAGAATGCCGTAGCCCGACGTGACCCGACGCTTTTGGGCATCGTATGTCGCCATATTGAGCGGGTGCGCCATCGCACCGATGAACTGCCGCGCCGCATCCCTGGGAAGCTGCGTGTCGGTGTCGAGCGTGATGACATAACGCACATGCGTCAGCACGACGATATCGCCGACGATCAGCGAAAAGCGCTCCTGACCCGAGCCGCGCAGCAGTGCATTGAGCTCCGAGATCTTTCCGCGCTTTCGCTCGTAGCCCATCCATGACTGCTCGGCCGGATTCCAGCGACGGGGACGATGGAACAGGAAAAAACGATCCTCTACCGCATCGGAATATTTCTTGTTCAAGGCATCGATGCATTCGCGCGCATGGACCAATAACGCTTCGTCCTCGTCTTTCACCTCGACCGGTGCATCCATGAAATCGGTCAGCAGGCCAAAGTGCAGGTGCCTGTCGCGGTTGGCAAGAAAGCGTACCTCCAGACCTTCGGTCAGATCGTCGATATCCTGCACACTGGCGATCAGCGTGGGCACGACCACCAGCGTGCGCGCATGTGCGGGCACACCCTCGGAGAAATCCAGGCGCGGAAGCACGCTGGGCGATATCGTCAATGTAACGAGCAGATCCACCAGGCCGATAGCCAGGCGACTGGTCATCAACAGCGTCGGCAAGATCAGCCAGCCAATGAGTGCGGCCCGCCAACCGTTTTCGTGCGCGGCGACAAGGAACGGAAAGGCCAGCAACGCCGTCAGCAGTGCGACCAGCCCCAGGTACATCGATAGCGGTGCCCGCTGCAGTACGCGTTGCCAGGCATCGCCCAGGCTCGTACGCGCGTCGATGTGCCGCTTGAGCTGAGGCAACCCTTTGTCGATCAGATAGAACCCCACGTGGTTACGCGCATGGTTGCCGGCGCTACGTGCCGCATGGGTCCTGGACAATTCCACAGCGGCACGCGCCACGGCTTCCTCGGAGAGCGGGCTGCAGCGCGCCAGCTTTTCCACCACGTGCCGGTAATGGTCGCGTGTCGAGAAATCCATGGTGCCGTAGACACCCGTCGGGTCGTCGCTCAACACCTTTTCGACCACGCTCGTGCTTTCGACAAAATCACGCCAGTCCGTCGCCGACAGCAGACGCAGGCTGTTGATGCTGTTGCTGATCGATACCTGATCGGCAGCCTGCTGCTGTGCCTCCACCTGCACGAGGCGTTCGATGCTCAGGCCCGCCTCGGACAACCGTTGCTCGATCCAGGTAAGCGGCAAGGCCAGCGCCGGGCTCTGGCCCTGCAAGCGGCGAGCGAGCTCGGCCACGAACGAACTCGCCATGGGCGGATCGGAGCGCGCCATATCGGCGACGGCCAACACCACGCTCTTGGGATCGCGTTCGGCCACCTCGGCCATGCGCTCGGCCCAGTCGACGGCAAGGTTGCGATCGTTCCAGTCGGCGATGACGCGCGCCGCAACCCGACGCAGGTTCTCGATCAGGGCCAGCCGCAACATGATCGGAATGGCCCACAATTCACCTAACGTCAACGGCGTGACGGCCTGATAGGAGGCGACAAAGCGACTGAGGCTTTCGCTATCGACCCGGCCATCGCCATGCGAAATGGTCTCCAGCGCGATGTCGTAGACACGCGGGAGGCCGGCCGATGACCCGTTCGCCAGACGCGGCAATTCCCTGCTATAGCCTTTGGGTAGATGTTTTTGCGCAGTACGGATCTGCTCTTCGATCAGATAGTAGTTATCGAGCAGCCATTCCGCCGCCGGTGTCACCCGCCGGCTGGTCAGCGTTGCGGCGGTGAGCATTTCGCAGCTACTGACCAGAATGGCTTCGTTATCGGCCAGCCGTGCCAGCAGGCCATCGGCCTCCGAGTCGGGACTGAGCTGATGTTGCCGCGCCAGCTGCCCGCCATGGCGCTCCATCTGATCGGCACTGAACAGTTCCGAGCGGAGCGCATGTTCGTACTCGAATTTCCGATGCGACGCGCGCCAGCGACGAAAACCCAATTCCAACCGCCGCAAACGAAAAAACGCGCGCATACGAAAAATGTCCATCGATTCCCTGACTCACCAAAGGGGTGAGAGCCGTGATGTGTCGGAATGTCCATATGGACTGCTGACGAGCTGCGATACCGGGGATCTATCTCGCGGTGCGTACCATCGGCACCATCGCCGCTCGTCGCCTATGGTGGGCACGTTGCACGTATCAACAGCGTGATGTCGTGTCGGCCCTGCAGGCTCGGCCGCGCCTTACGACGCTTTATTAACGGACTGAAGCGCATGTTAGGCGCACATGGAAGCCGCTACAGGCCAATGGCCGGCAGAACTGCGGTTTGCGTTTTATCGCCCTGAGTTTTCTCCGGCCCGCCGGAGTAGCGGGTAGTCGCTCGCTCATGGCCCACCTTCACGGGCTCACACTCGAGGCATCCACCATGGCCATCGTCACCGGCAAAACCGAGAACGGCTTTACCTACGAAGCCGAGTACGAGCAGGCAAAGTCCGGCCGCATCAATTGGACCGCCACCTATCGGCGTAGCGGTGACTTCTGCGGCATGCGGCATGGGCGCGTCGAAGAATCGGTGGATACCCCGCCAGCACAGCTGGATGCCGCCGTGAAAAGCGATATCGAAGATACGTGGGTTCGATCCAGCTGATATCTGGCGGTCGCTTGATCTCTCCATGAGATTGACATTCAATCGCTCGTTCACGACATCGGACGAGCCATACATGGGAAAACGCATCGTTGCATCGGCACTGAGCGTGTTGTGCCTGGCACAGATAGCCTGGGCGGCACCCACATCCAGGCCACTCGATCAACCGCAACCGCCGGCAGACGCGGGCCCGAGCGCGGACACGGTCAAGGCCTGGCAGGATCGCAAGTTCGGCATGTTCATCCATTTCGGCCTGTATTCCCTGGCCGGCGGCATGTGGAACGGCAAGCGCGTCGACAACGGCTACAGCGAACAGATCCTCGCCAATGCGCCGCTCCCGCCCGAGCAGTACGAAGCATTGGCCAAACAATTCGATCCGGTGCATTTCGATGCCGATGCCATCGTGGCGCTGGCCAAGGCGGCGGGCATGAAGTTCATCGTCATCACCGCCAAGCACCACGACGGGTTCAACCTGTTCCGCACCGCGCAAACGCGATACAACACGGTCGACGGCACGCCTTATGGCCGGGACATCGTCAAGGAACTGGCCGACGCCTGCGCACGCGGTGGCCTGAAGTTCGGCGTCTACTACTCCACCATCGACTGGCATCACCCGGGCGGCAACACCTATATCGAAGGCAACAGCAACCCGATCACGCCTGCGCAGGAAGCATTCAATGTGGCGCAACTCAAGGAACTGCTCGGCCACTATGGACCGATCGCCGAGATCTGGTTCGATATGGGTAAGCCTACGCCGGCGCAAAGCAGGCACTTTGCGCAAACCGTGCATGCACTGCAGCCGCAAACTATGATCTCCGGGCGCGTCTGGAACTACCAGGGCGACTTTGCCGTGATGGGCGACAACAGCGAGCCCGAGGTCGGCATGGAGCTGCCCTGGCAGGCACCAGCATCGATGTTTCCACAGACCTGGGGCTATCGTTCCTGGCAGGTCAGAGACGACGTGTCGGGCAAGATTCGCGAGAACATCACCCGGCTGGTGCGCGTGGTCAGCCAGGGCGGCAACTATATTCTCAATATCGGCCCCGAAGGCGACGGCTCCGTCGTGCCTTACGAAGCACAGGTACTCCATGGCATCGGCCAATGGATGCAGCGCAATGGAGAGGCTGTTTACGCCACCCGCAAGCAGCCGTTCCCGGCGTTGGACTTCGGCTACGCCACCGTCGGATCGCATGCGCTCTATCTTTTCGTAAACAAGATGCCGGCCGACGGTCGGCTGCATCTTCCTGGCGTGACCGACACCGAGTTCGGCCACGCTTATCGCCTGGGCTTTCCCGATACCAGCATCGATGTACAGCACGAAAAAGACGGCGTCAGCGTTGCGCTCGATCGTCTTTCAGGCTGGCCCGGGGCAAAGGCTGGCGATGTCGATGACTTCATGCCGGTCGTCGTGTTGCCGTTGAAGGGGTCGCTACATGTGCGCCCTCAATCCACTGCTGCAGCGGTTGACGGCAGCATTCACTTGCAAGCAGCTCAGGCACAGCATTATCTCAATTACAACGGCGAGGGCTATGAAGCGCCTGCTACGTTGTACAAGCTTGCATGGCAGGCCGATGCGAGCGCGTCGAGCTACACGGCGACGATTCGGTACGCGGAGACATCGAAGCCCGCGCGGTGGGATCTGTGGATCGACGGCAAGCGTTATCCGGTTGCCAGTGGCCCTGGTGTTGCGTCGCAGACGATCAAGGTGAATCACGATCGCGCGACACATCCCTATGCGATGCAAGTGGAGTTGACACCTGCGGCGCCGTTCAAGCAGGGGGAGGCTTTGCCTGTTGCGATAGATGCCGTGGAGTTGGTGCCTGCGACCTCGGGACACCCTCAGTAACCTCAATCTTCCCTATCGTCATCCCGGCGCAGGCCGGGATCCAGTGACGTTATGGTCGGTTATCGCTAGAGTCATCAAGCATTTGCTCTAGCGTGAAAACCGAGGACTGGAGACACTGGATCCCGGCCTGCGCCGGGATGACGAGTAGGAGGGAAAGCAAGGATGCTATATGCCGCGCTTGTTCCCACGAGCCAACCCAGGCAACGCATCAGCCAACCCAGCGATATACGTTCGACTGGCACGCAACGGCGTACCGTCACGCAAGCGCAGCAACGCATCGCGATTGGCGAGATATTTCACCTCGACGATGCGATCAATACGAACGATGGCCGAACGATGCGCCCGCACAAAGTGTTTGGGATCGAGCCGCCGCGCAAGCCGATGCAGCGGCTCGCGCACAAGATGTGCCTCTTCGCCGGCATGCAGCACCGCATAATCGCCATCGGCCTCGATCCAGTCGATATCGGCCACGTTGACCAATACCAGCTTCATGCCGACGCGTACCGCAAAGCGCTCCAGCAAGGACGTATCTTCCTCAAGCCACACATCCGTCGCTGCTGCACGAACACGATAGGGCATGGCCTGCCGCGCACGATCGAGCGCTTCGGCAAAGCGCGCATCATCGATAGGCTTGAGCAGATAGTCGATCGCGCGCAACTCGAACGCGCGGATCGCATAGCTGTCGTAAGCGGTAAGCATGATCGCCATCGGACGTTCATCCGCCGTCAGCATCGCCAACAGATCGAGACCGCTAACGCCCGGCATCTGCACATCGACAAAGGCGAGGTCCGGCCGCTCCTTGACGATACCTTCGAAGGCGCTGCCTGCATCGGCGTATTGGCCAATCACCGCGACATCGTCATGCTCGGCGAGTCGAGCGGCCACCCCGCTCCTGGCCAGCGGCTCGTCGTCGATGACCACCACCCGCATCATCGGACGACATCGAGCGGCGTTGCACTCGCCTCGGCTTCGCGGAACGGGATATCGATCATTACGGTGTAATGCCCGTCTTCGCGCGCTGCCGATGCGAAGCGATGATTGCCCGGATACAGGTTCTCCAGACGCTCGCGGACATTGCGCAAGCCGATCGCCAACGAATGATCTGCAGCATCGGGTTTCTCCGATTCGTCCGATCGGCAACCGTCGTTGGCGACACGAAGACACAGGCGGTCGCCATCGCGAAACGCCTGGATGTCGAGAGCGCCCGGCTCGGTGCGCGGCGCGATACCGTGGCGTATCGCGTTTTCCACCAGCGGTTGCAGCAGAAGGTAAGGCACCAGCGCACCCATCAGCTCCGGCCCGAGATGCAGCCTGACCTGCAAGCGCTCGCCCAGGCGTGCCTTTTCGACATCCAGATAGGCCTGCGTCAACGCCAGCTCGTCGGCCAGTGCGACTTCGTGCGCCGCGCTGCGTTCCAGCGTGGCACGCAGGAAGTCGCCAAGCCGGGCAATCATGCGGTTCGCCTCGCGATTGCGCTGGCTGGCGACCAACGCGGAAATGGCATTGAGCGTATTGAACAGAAAGTGCGGATGCAGCTGATAACGCAATGCCCGCAACTCGGCGTCCCGTGCGTGCGATATCGCCCGTTCGGTACGCTCCTTGGCATACCGCAGCTCGGTGTAGTGCGCCACCACGGCATGGATGGCGCAGAACGCGATCAGCGCCAGCCAGCAGCCGTCCAGCCCACTGAAAATCATCGGTAGCCGGTACGCCGGCACCTGACGGCCATGGAGAGCGCGATCGCATTGTTGATCAGCGATAGCAGATAGGTAACGACGAGCAGGATGGTTGCCGTCTTCCACCAGGACACGCGCCGCTGCCACAGCCGGCGCTGCAGCAACGTCAAGGGCAGGCTCCACACTACATAGGCTGCCAGGTAGAGCGCACGGTACGCGGCCGAATGCGCGCGACCGAGATCGGGCAAGGCCATCACCACCATGCACAAGGTGATCGGCAGGCCGGCCAGGATCGGCAGCCACAGTGGTGGCGACACCGGCGCGACAGCCGGCTCGATACTCGGCGAACGGCCTTCCACCTGCCCTCTCCCTGCTTCCGATGTGCGCTAAGTCTAGCCCTTGGGCGGCAAGTTCGCCGAATAGGTCATGGAAGTGATTTTCCAGCCGTCATCGGTTTTGATCAGGTGCCAGGTCTCACTACCGCGATTGTTCTGCGCGCCATTGAGGAGAAACACGAAGTCGAAATACACCGAGGCGACCGCGCCATCCGTATCGATGCGGACATTGCTGAACTTCTCCTCCATCGCTTCCTTGCTGGTGGCAACCATCTGCACGAATTCGGTGTAACTGCCCTGCTTGTATTTCGGAGCGCCCGGCGACCTGGCCTTGATCCGCGCATAGGAGTCGTCAGACAGCACGGTGAACCAGGCACCGCCCTGCGGCAGGAACAGGCCGCCCAGCGTCTTCCCGTCCTTGGCGACGATGGCCTTCTGAAAAGCGTCGACGACGTGCTGGATGTCCTGTTGCGCAGGCGAGGCGGCGGTCGCCGCCAGCGTCGCGCAAGGAAAGCCGATGGCTGCCGCAAGAAATAATCCGATCGGGGCAAAGCGATTCATGAGTTGGCATCCTTCGCCGGCAACCGTCCGGCGTTGTGTCATTGAAGCCACAGGCTGGGTCTGCATGCCATGGTTTGCCCGGCTTGTTGCGCCAGGACGTTTGCTGGATGCGACAGGCCGCTGGAGGTCGGGTGAGGAGCGGGCTACCCAGGCGTTCGACAATCACTCGTTTCTCAGGCCAGGCATCCTTCGGAGAGCCCCCAAAGAAACCTCGGTTTCCATCGTCATCCCGGCGCAGGCCGGGATCCAGTGACTTCAGTTTCCGATTTTTCGTCAGAGCAAATGCTTGCTGGCTCTCGCGACAACCGACCCCAAAGCCACTGGGTCCCGGCCTGCGCCGGGATGACGGGTAGGGAGGTTTTTGGAAGTTCCATTTACTCGCCTTGTATGAGCGTCGTGCCGATACACGTCCAGTTAGCTTTATTGAACGCCTTCCAGCCACTCGTGGTTGCGCTACGCTCAGCCCACCGATCACCGAGAGGAACTGCAGATGTCCACACCGCATGTGCGCCACCCCTTGCTCTCCGTCGCGCCGGACAAGCTCCGCCCCACCCAGATCACGGTTGGCAAGGCCGAGGTTGCCGATAAACGCAGCGTGTGGCGCAGCCTCGGCAAGAAAAAACGCAAGGAGCTGATCGACGCGCACTGGTTTCCCGGCGTGATCGGACCCAAGGGCAAGATTTATATCGTCGATCACCACCACCTGGGCCTGGCCCTGCTCGAAGAAGGTGCCAAGAGCGTGCCCGTGATGGTGCAACGCGATTTTTCATGGCTGGAGCAGGATATTTTCTGGCGCACCATGGAGTTCAACCGCTGGGCGCATCCGTACGATCAGCATGGGAATCGCACCAGCTACGACGCCATCCCCGCCAGTCTGGACAAGCTGGCCGACGATGCTTACCGCACGCTTGCGGCACGGGTGCGTGTCGCCGGAGGTTATTCGAAGGACGCCACGCCTTATGCGGAGTTTTTGTGGGCGGAGTTCTACCGCCGGCAATTGCCGCTGCCGGGCAGCAAGGTGAGCGCCAAGACATTGCAGCAGGCCTTGTTGCTTGCGCACGGGCACGAGGCGGCGTATCTGCCGGGCTGGTCCGGCACGATCGAATGAGCACGTCGAACACCGTCGGCACGGATGTCCTGGCAGGTTTGTCGATCGCCGGATTGCTCCTGCCCGAAGCGGTGGCGTACTCGGGCATCGCCGGCCTGCCGCCACAGGCGGGCGTGATCGCCTTGTTTGCCGGCCTGGTCTGTTATGGGCTGTTGGGACGCAGCCGCTACGCCATCGTGTCGGCTACGTCGTCCTCGGCTGCGGTACTGGCTGCGGGAACCCTGGCACTGGCCGGCAACGATCAGGTATCACGCGCAGCCATCGCCGCCACCCTCGTGTTGCTTACTGGCGGCTGCTTTCTGATTGCCAGCGTGGCCCGCCTGGGTGGTCTTTCGCATTTGATCGCGCGGCCTGTATTGCGTGGCTACACCTTCGGTCTGGCCTGCGTGATCGCATTGAAGCAGCTGCCGAATCTGATGGGTGTACCCGGCCTGCACGGCGACTTCGTCCCGCTGCTGCTGGCGAACCTGCTCGCGGATCTGATGCGGGTTCAACCGGTCACGCTGGCGTGCGGTCTTGTCGCGTTGGCGTTGCTGTTCGTCGGCGAACGCGTGCGACACCTGCCTGGCAGTCTGTTGGTGATTGTGTTGGGCGTGGCTGCATCGGGATGGTTGGCGCAACATGGCGTGACCTTGACCGGAGAAATTCACCTTGTCCCCGCCTGGACCTGGCCAAGCTGGCCCACGAGCGACCAATGGCTGCCAAGCGTGGAACTGGCGGCGGCCCTGCTGCTGATTCTCTATGCCGAGTCATACAGCTCGATCCGTGGCTTTGCGCTCAAGCACGGCGACAGCGTCAACCCCAACCGCGACCTGGCCGTGCTTGGTGTCGCCAACGCGGTGTCCGGTTTGTTGCATGGCATGCCGGTTGGTGCCGGCTATTCGGGCACGTCGGCCAATGAAGCGGCCGGCGCACAATCCCGTATATCGGGCCTGGTTGCCGCCGGCTGTGTCTTGTTGATGGTGTTGCTGTTGCTGCGCTGGATCGAACGCATTCCCCAACCGGTATTGGCCGCGATCGTGATCCATGCGGTCAGCAAATCGTTGCGACTGACGGTGTTCACGCCATATCTGCGTTGGCATCGCGATCGGCTCGTTGCCTTGGCTGCCGTGCTCGCGGTGCTGTCGTTGGGCATTCTCAATGGCTTGCTGGTGGCGATCGCCTTCAGTCTGATCATGCTGTTGCGCAAGCTCGCTGCGGCACGGCTCAGCGTGCTGGGGCAACTGGCCGGAGGCCACGATTTTGTCGACATGGCACAGCACCCCGCTGCTGTCGAATTACCTGGCGTACTTATCGTTCGCCCCGAAGAACCACTTTTTTTTGCGAATGCCGAAGCCGTGATGGCACAGCTCAGGCATCGCGTGCAAGAACATTCGGGCTTGCAATGTGTGATCCTGAGTCTGGAGGAATCACCTGATCTCGACGGCACATCGCTCGAATCGTTAGCCGACCTGGTCGCCTGGCTCGACACCCGCAACATCGCGCTGCGCATAGCGCGCCTGAAAGACGTACCGCGCGCCGCCTTGCTGCGCATGGCCCTGCCACAACTGACCGCAAAAACGCTGGACTATTGGAGCGTGGAGGATGCTGTACGCGCGACATGATCACAGTCGCGCGCCAAACCGAGTCAATGCGATTGAGTCGAGCGAGATATCGGGATCTTATCGACCGCTGGCAGGACTAATCGCGTTCATTGAAGTTAAGGATAGCGATCTCGTCGAAGACAATGGCCACTTGACCGGATACACGATCTTTATAAAAACCTCTCTCCAACCCCACATGTACCCGTATCGGCGTTCCTTCGAGGTCGACTGATTGCTCTGGGATGTTGCCGAGCCCGCTCATGCCAAATGCTCTATCGCCGCTCACCTGTGGATCGGGATTCCACGGTGCCGCCTGATCCGACTGAAACGAGCCGATCCTCCAGATACCTCCATCAAAGTCGACCTGGGCGCGCGTTTCCGAGATAGTTGCGTTCATTGGGTGAAAATCGAGTACCGGCTGGGACACCTGGCTTTTCAGCAGGCGGATATCCTCACCCGTATTGTAGAAATCTCTTTTCGCCCATACAGGATCATGGAACGGCGTCAGTTTCGCGCTGATGGTGTGGTAGAACATGCCCGGCGGTGCGCCAGATGGCTCTGCGCAACATTTTTGACGCGCCCAGTAATAGGGGGCCATACCGTCACTCTTAACGGTAAGGCTTGAACGATCGATGATGATCGTATGCGCCGCCGAATGCTTCCGGAAAGCATCAAAACTGTCTACCAGCGGCGCTTCCGATGAAGTTCGCTGCACGTAAATTCGCGATTGAACTTTATCCTCGGGGCTCTCCACACAGGAGTTGTGGTTGATCTGGACAATCTGATATTTCGAGCCATCAGATAGCGATCCTCGGATCGAGGTCCGAATCTCATTCGTACGCCATGTTGCGCCGCGCCCCGAGGTCAATGGGATGTTGATGAAGTAACAGGCATAGCTGACGGTCTTTTCGTAGTGCTGGCCGTCGGCATCGAACGCGACCGTGTAGGTGACAACTTCTTTTGGGACTGCAAACGGCCAACACCCTGATAGCAGGCAAGCAACGACGACCAGCACATAGCCGGCGATACGACGCAAAGTCTGTTCTCCCATCCAAAGCCCGATATGAACACAGCCCGTTAAGGCAAAACTGAATATCGCAACAGCATTGTCGATATTACCTGATCTCATTCGTCATCTCATGGAAGAAACTCTTCCAACCACGGTGGCCCCCATGATCCCGAAGCTCTACGCCCATCCTTTTTCCTCCTACAGCCAGAAGGCATTGATTGCGCTCTACGAGAACGGCACCCCGTTCGAATGGCGCCTGCTG
Organism: Dyella sp. NPDC103356; assembly: GCF_055584465.1. Lineage (NCBI taxonomy): Bacteria > Pseudomonadati > Pseudomonadota > Gammaproteobacteria > Lysobacterales > Rhodanobacteraceae > Dyella > Dyella sp. NPDC103356. Next base: position 455,100 of record NZ_JBVJLZ010000004.1, on the reverse strand, counting down.
TCGGGTGAAAACCCCGAGGTACTGAAGGAATTTGCAGCGATGTGGCCGATCGGGCGCTTTCCCGTACTGGTGGACGGCGACCGTACGGTGATGGAGGCCACCACGATCATCGAATACCTCGGCCTGTATCATCCTGGCCCCGTGCAGCTGCTGCCTTCGGACTCGCGTGCCGCACTCGAGGTGCGCCATATGGATCGCTTCTTCGATAACTACATCTCCACTCCGCAGCAAAAGATCGTGTTCGACCATATGCGCGCTGAAGGCGAGCACGACAGCTACGGCCTGGCCGAAGCCCGACGCATGTTGGAAACCGCCTATGGCTGGCTCGACAAGGTGATGGCCAACCGTGAATGGGCGGCCGGCGACCAGTTCACTCTGGCCGACTGCGGTGCCGCACCGTTCCTGTTTTATGCGGACTGGTCGCACCGTATCGACACGTCGTTTGCGCATGTCATTGCGTATCGGAAACGCCTGCTGGCACGGCCTTCCGTGGTGCGCGCGGTGGATGAAGCACGCCCCTACCGACCGCTCTTTCCCTTGGGCGCCCCTGACCGCGACTGACTTTTTTCGTGACGCTGCCGGCTCGAATGAGTGCCGTAGAGCAGGCCCTTCTATTCGGCAGCTATTACGAATTAATCAGAACTATCCACTGTTATTACTTTAATGCAATCGTCGCGGAACGACTTTCGTCAATCCGTGTTTATACACGCATTCTTATCGCAAGCTGTCGTGACTGCAGTCACTCCGACACGAATCGAGAAATTTTCGGCATTGCCTGTTAATGCGTTAGCCAAAAATAAAATAGATCGTGACAAACTGTGATGTAATTCATATTTGTCTTATGTATTACTACTCACAAAGTTCTTCTTCTAGTGCCATTCTCTGAGCGCGACAGCCGAACTTCAGTTTTAAGGGATCCCACGCATCTCAATCGGGAGTGCGTGGAGCGTGTGGCTGAAAAATAGGGATGTCGCACCAGCAGAACGAAGCGAATCAGGCCGATTTCCCCAGTCATGCCGTTTCGTTTGAGTTTCGACACTAAAACAGGGGCCGAGCAGGTTCTTAAGTAGCCGAGCGCATCGATTAGATTTTTTTGGCTTTTTCAAAAAACGTTCATGCCATAGCGTGAGCGCGGGCTCTTTTTGTCCTGCGCTCAGGCTCGACGCATGCGCGACAGGTCTTTTGCGCCCTGCACTTTGTCCTGACCGTATCCCCGATGCCAAACCAGCCATATAGGGAGTCAGGCATGAACAAGATCTATCGAAAGATATGGAGCCGCGCGCTGAATCAGCTCGTGGTGGTTTCGGAGCTGGCCTCGTCCCATTCCAGTGGTGGGCAGAGACAGCAAGCGACCGGGCGCTTATCGCTATCGCGGCCACGACCGGGCATCTTGATCTTGCTGGCGGCAGCGGGCGGGATCGGCTGGGTCTTGCCGGCACACGCACAATCGGTGGACTGCAACCCAGCGCCCTATAACGCTTATAACAGCACCGCGTCGTGCATGGGCTTGGGCGCCACGGCCAGCGGGGTCGGAGCGACTGCACTGGGCTCGATCTCCAACGCTTCCGTACTGGGTGCGCTTGCGGTGGGATACGCCGCACAAAGTACGGGACAGAACGGCGTAGCCGTTGGCTTTCAAGCCAATGCGGCCTTTATCAACTCTATTTATATCGGAGCGCGTACCGCTGCTGGTACGGGCGCGTTAGCCGGTAGCGCCATTGCTATCGGCACTGATGTCACGGCTTCCGGTAACGCTTCCATTGCGTTTGGAGCCACTGCGAAAGCCGTCGCCGGTAACGCCATAGCTTTCGGCACGTCGAGTTCCGTCGACGTAAACTCCACCAACAGCGTTGCTATCGGCCCTTCGGCCAAAGCGACAGGCGCCATCAATGCCGTTGCTCTCGGTGCCTCTGCGCTCGCCACCACGGGTCAGGGAACCGCCTTGGGTGCCTTTACGCTTGCCGCCTCCGACGGAGCGACGGCAGTGGGACTGTCGTCGCAAAGCACGGCCACCCATGCGACCGCCGTGGGTTGGCAAGCCGATGCAACGGCTCTCAATGCGATCTATCTGGGTGCTCGCACCACCGGCACTGGCGCGTCGGCCGAGTCGGCCACAGCCATCGGTACGGATGTAAACGCCTCGGGCACGTATTCCATCGGCATGGGTCTGCAGGCAAACGCAAGCCAGACCGATGCTATCGCCATCGGCAGGCAGGCCTTGGCCACCGGTGTGAATTCGATGTACCTGGGGTCGCGTGCCAGCGGCATCGCCGGCAGCGGCGCGACGGCAAACAATGCCATTGGGGTAGGCATTGATGTCACTGCCAGCGGGGTGGGTTCGGTGGCACTCGGCAACTTTACGATTGCGTCGGGTCTGAACAGTGTTGCTGTGGGCGACAGCGGGGCAACCGCTAACAACACCACGGCCATCGGCGTTGGTTCGCAAGCGCAAGCGGTCTCCACCGTCGCGATCGGCGACACCAACACCGTGGTTGCCGCGGCAGGTACGGGCTCCATCGCCGGCGGCCACAACTCGCGCGTGAACGGCGGCACCGGCGCCGTGGCGCTCGGTGAAGGACAGATTGCCAATGGCAACGGCGCGGTCGCGATCGGCGATCCGAACTCCGCCAACGGCAACGGTGCCGTGGCGACGGGTGCCAACGACACCGCCAATGGCAATGGCGCGGTGGCCATCGGCAACAACAACAATGCTCAGGGCGTCGGTTCGGTGGCGCTGGGTAACGGCAGCAGTGCACTGGCCGCTGGCGCGGTCGCTTTCGGCAATGCGGCCGTTGCCAACAATGCGAACGATGTCGCACTAGGTTCCGGCTCGACCACGGCGACTGCTGTGGGCACCCCGAGCACCGTCATCAACGGCAACACCTATGCCTTTGCCGGCACCAACCCGACCAGCACGGTGAGCGTGGGCGCGTTGAACACGGAACGCACTATCACCAACGTCGCCGCGGGCCGGATCAGTGGCTCCAGCACGGATGCCATCAACGGCTCGCAGTTGTTTGGGACCAACCAGGCGGTGACTGCGGTGGGCACCACGGTCACCAACCTCGGCAACACCATCGCCACCAGCATCGGCGGCGGCACCACCTACAACCCGACGACCGGCGCCATAACGACGAGCGTCACCTACGGCGGCAATACATACACTTCGCTGCAACAGGTGTTCAATCAGATCGATGGCGCGGTGGATGGCGGCGGCGGCATCAAGTATTTCCACGCCAACTCCACGCTGGCCGACTCCAACGCGGCCGGTACGAATAGCGTGGCGATAGGACCGGTCTCCACCGCCAGCACGGCCAATGCCGTGTCGATCGGCAATGGCGCCACCGCCGGCACCAACGCGGGTGACGTAGCGCTGGGTGCCGGTTCGGCCACAGGGGCCGTAGTGCAGACAGGTAGCGGCACGATCGCGGGCACGACCTATACCTATGCCGGCGCGACGCCGACCAGCACGGTAAGCGTGGGCACCGTGGGCAATGCGCGCACGATCACCAACGTGGCGGCGGGACAAGTCAACGCCAACAGCACGGACGCAATCAACGGCTCGCAGTTGTTCGCGACCAACCAGGCGATCGACACGCTCAACAACAATGTCATTGCCAACGCCACGCATTACTACAGCGTCAACGACAACGGCGTGCAGGGAGGCAATTTCGCCAACGATGGAGCCACCGGCCTCAACGCGCTTGCAGCGGGCGTGGGTGCTACGGCGACCGCAGACAGCGGCACCGCGTTGGGTCAGAACAGCGGTGCCTCGGTACTGGGCGGCGTAGGACTGGGCTCAGGCGCTGTGTCTGACCGGGCCATCGCACCGACTTCCGGCTCCATCACCGTGGGCACCAACACCATCCCGTACAACACCACCGACCGCAATCTGCTCGGTGCGGTCTCGGTCGGCAACGCAACCGATTTCCGTCAGATCACCAACGTGGCGGACGGCACGCAGGATCAGGATGCGGTGACCTTGCGCCAGTTGAAGGGCGCGATGAGTTCGTTCTCGGTCACGCCGATCAAGTACTTCCACGCCAACTCCACCGCATCCGATTCGTTGGCAGTAGGTGCGGAATCGGTCGCCATCGGTCCGCAGACCACGGTGAATGGCGATAACGGCATCGGCATGGGCAACGGCGCGATCGTGCAGCAGACCGCACCGGGCGGCACAGCGATCGGCCAGAACGCCACCGTCAATCTCGCCGACGGCGTAGCGCTCGGTACCAATGCCACCTCCAATGGCATCCAGGCGTTGGCCTTGGGCGCGGGGTCGCAGGCGGCCTTTGCAAGCAGCGTAGCGTTGGGTTCCGGATCACAGACCGATGCGGCGGTGGGTACCGCCAGCACCGCACTCGATGGCGTGACGTACAACTTCGCCGGCACAACGCCAGGATCGACGGTAAGCATAGGTAGCGCGGGTGCGGAGCGCACACTCACCAACCTGGCGGCGGGCCGCATCAGCGGCAGCAGTACGGATGCGATCAACGGCTCGCAGCTGTATGCCACCAACCAGTCGCTGGGCTCGCTCTGGACGCAGTTCAACAACCTCGCCAACGTCGTCAACAACCTGCCGCCGGGCGGTGGTGGTGGCGGTACCAACACGGTAAACAACACGTTCCAGACCAGCACGGACAACACCACGCCTGCGTCCTCCACGGGCAGCAACTCGACCGCGGCGGGTGCCGGTTCCAACGCATCGGGCAATAACAGTACGGCCATCGGCTCCGGCTCCACCGCCAGCGGCGACAACAGCGTCGCGATCGGTGCAGGTTCGCAGGCAACGCAGGCCAATTCGGTGTCGGTGGGCTCGGCAGGTCATGAGCGCACGATCACCAATGTCGCGGCAGGCGTGAACCCCACCGATGCGGTCAACGTGAGCCAGCTCGACGATGCCATTAACGCCGCCAAGAACTGGTCGAAGGACTATGTCGACCAGCGCTTTCAGGGCGTGGACCAGGAACTCAATCGCATCGGCAATCGTGCCAATGCCGGCATCGCCTCGGCAATGGCGATGGCGAGCCTGCCGCAGGCGTATCAGCCCAACCAGAGTTCCGCAGCCGTGGCGCTGGGCAGCTTCCACGGTGAATCGGGCATTGCCGTCGGCGTGTCCACCATCACCGAGAGCGGCCGCTACGTGTTCAAGCTCAACGCCACCACTAACTCGCGCGGCGATGCCGGCGCGGGCGTGGGCGCGGGCGTGGTCTGGTAATGGGCGCCTCCCGGCGCCAAGCGCCGGGGCGCCTCCCGAAAGCATCGAGGAGTCATCGATATGCATAAGTCATGGAAACAGATCACCGTGGCGATCGCCGCCACACTCGCACTGGCCGCCTGCGGCAACGTCAGCCACGACGTGGCCAAGAATGGGCACTCGGCCGGGGAACTGGTGTGGCCGGCGCCCGATAGCGTTACACCCATGCACAAGGGCGGTACGTTCCCGAACCTGGCCAACTTGCGGCAGATGCGCGCGGGCCTCAACAAGCAGCAAGTCTCCGACCTGATCGGCTATCCGCATTTCAGCGAAGGCGTGTGGGGCGTGCGCGAGTGGAACTACGTGTTCAATTTCCGCAAGCCCGATAGCGACGAAGTGACGGTGTGTCAGTACAAGGTGCTGTTCGACGATGGCAAGGTCGCGCGCAGCTTCTACTGGAAACCCGAGTCGTGCGCTGCGCTGCTTGAAGAGCCGAAGGTAGTTTCCCAGCCGCCTAAGGAAGAAGAAGCTCCGCAGCAGTTCACGCTTTCGGCCGATGCGCTCTTTGCGTTTGGCAAGGCGGATATTTCACCCGAGGGAAGAAAGGCATTGGCCGGCGTGGCTACGCAATTGCATGAGCACATCGCACGAGTGCACAGCATCAACGTCACCGGATACACGGATCGTCTTGGCAGCACGGCGAGCAACCAGCAGTTGTCCGAACGCAGAGCACATGCCGTGAAGGGTGTTCTTGTCGAAGACGGATTGCCGTCCAGCAAGATCCAGACCGAAGGACGAGGTGAGAGCAATCCGGTGAAGGATTGCCCTGATGGTCCTCGTGCACAGTTGAAGGCATGCCTGGCGCCCAACCGGCGTGTCGAGGTAAGAGTCGACTAGTGCGAAGCGTGATTAACCTCGGTTTCCATCGTCGCCCCGGCGAACGCCGGGGTCCAGCGTCTTCAGTACGTTGAAGCGCAAGGCACTGGGTTACTCGCTTCGCTCGCCCCTTCGGGCGTTCTGCGCGCGAGCGCTTGTGCGGCCTTCGCCGGGACGACGGATAGGGGAGGTTTTGGAGATTCCTTAGTACCAACGATGGGAACTCCTGCGGTGGCTGACTCAGCCACCGCAGGAGTGGATTACTCTTCCCTGTCAGGCGAGATCGAACCGATCCAGGTTCATCACCTTCACCCAGGCCGCGACGAAGTCGCGGACGAATTTCTCCTGCGCGTCCGCGCTTGCATAGACTTCGCTCAATGCACGTAGCTGAGCATGCGAACCGAACACCAGGTCGACGCGGGTACCGGTCCACTTTGCCGCACCGGTCTTGCGATCACGTCCCTCGAACACGCCCGGCCCCGCCGAACGCGGCGTCCATTCCGTGCCCATGTCGAGCAGGTTGCGGAAGAAGTCGTTGGTCAGCGCTTCGGGCTTCTGCGTGAACACGCCATGCGCATCCTTTCCGGCATGCACGTTCAGCACACGCAGGCCGCCGATCAGCACCGTCATTTCCGGCGCGGTCAGCGTGAGCAATTGCGCCTTGTCGATCAGCAACGCTTCGGCCGGGACGCGGTACTTGCCCTTGAGGTAATTGCGGAAGCCATCGGCAATCGGCTCGAGTGCCGCTACCGACTCCACATCGGTCTGCGCTTGCGAAGCGTCCGCACGGCCCGGCGTGAAAGCGACGGTCACCGAATGGCCCGCGTTCTTCGCCGCCTGTTCGACACCCGCGCTGCCGGCGAGCACGATCAAGTCGGCCAGCGAGATTTTCTTGCCACCGGACTGCGCACCGTTGAACTCGCTCTGGATGCCTTCGAGCGCCTTGAGCACCTTTGCCAGTTGCTCGGGCTGGTTGACCTCCCAATCCTTCTGCGGTGCGAGGCGAATGCGTGCGCCATTGGCGCCGCCGCGCTTGTCCGAACCACGGAACGTCGATGCCGATGCCCAGGCCGTCGACACCAACTGTGAGACGGACAGTCCCGACGCCAGAATCTTCTGCTTGAGCGAAGCGACATCCTGCGCATCGACGAGCGGGTGATTGGCGGCCGGAATGGGGTCCTGCCAGGTCAATTCTTCGCTCGGCACTTCCGGGCCCAGATAGCGTGCGCGCGGCCCCATGTCGCGGTGGGTCAGCTTGAACCAGGCGCGGGCAAACGCATCGGCGAATTGCTCGGGGTGCTCCAGAAAACGACGCGAGATCTTCTCGTAGGCCGGATCGAAGCGCAGCGAAAGATCGGTAGTGAGCATCGTCGGCAGCAGCTTCTTCGACGGATCATGCGCATGCGGAATGGTTGCCTTGGCATCCTTGGCGACCCATTGGTTCGCACCGGCAGGACTCTTGGTCAGTTCCCATTCGTGGCCGAACAGGTTCTCGAAGAAGCCGTTGCCCCACTTCGTCGGCGTCGCGGTCCAGGTGACTTCCAGACCGCTGGTAATCGTGTCGCCACCCTTGCCGGTACCGAAGCTGTTCTTCCAGCCCAGGCCCTGATGTTCGAGATCAGCGGCCTCCGGTTCGGGCCCGACATTGTCGGCGGGTCCGGCACCATGCGTCTTACCGAAGGTATGGCCGCCCGCGATCAGCGCGACGGTCTCCTCGTCGTTCATGGCCATGCGCCCGAAGGTCTCGCGAATATCGTGCGCTGCGGCAAGCGGGTCCGGGTTGCCGTCCGGGCCTTCCGGGTTGACGTAGATCAGACCCATCTGCACCGCGCCCAACGGATTTTCGAGGTTGCGCCCGCTGTCGGTACGGCTGCGCTCGCTGCCGTGCAACTCTTCGTCGGCCACGATCACGCCTTCGCCGTCTGCGTCGCCGGCGGCGCCCTTGCCGTAGCGGACATCGCCGCCCAGCCAGGTTTTCTCGTTACCCCAGTAGACGTCCAGATCCGGTTCCCAGGTGTCCTCGCGCCCGCCAGCGAAACCGAAGGTCTTGAAGCCCATGGTCTCGAGCGCAACGTTGCCGCTGAGGATGAACAGATCGGCCCAGGAAATCTTCTGACCGTATTTCTGCTTGATCGGCCACAACAGGCGGCGCGCCTTGTCGAGGCTGACGTTATCCGGCCAACTGTTCAGCGGCGCGAAGCGTTGCTGGCCGCGCCCACCGCCCCCACGCCCGTCGCCGATGCGATAGGTGCCAGCACTGTGCCAGGCCATGCGGATAAATAGCGGGCCGTAGTGCCCGAAGTCCGCGGGCCACCAGTCCTGCGAATCGGTCATCAGTGCCGCAAGATCCTTCTTCACCGCCGCCAGGTCGAGGCTCTTGAACGCCTTGGCGTAGTCAAAGCCCTGGTCGAGCGGGTCGGATTTGCTGGAGTGCTGAGCGAGCAGGTCGAGCCGCAGCTGTTTAGGCCACCAGTCGCGGTTCGTGGTACCGCCGCCGGCGGCGTGGTTGAACGGACACTTTGCTTCGTTAGACATGGCAATCTCCTTGGGAAGATCAACTTAGCTAAGTTCTACGAAATAAGATTTCAGTGACGCCCTCATCGAGGGGACGCTAGCTGTCATCCCGTGCCGGCGATCCTGCCGGCTTAGGGAAGTCATGGCATGCGTTGTACGAGTATGACGCGCGGCGAGAGAATTACCGTAAAACTTATGTCAACGAGCCACGGTTCCCTGTCTCAAGCCATGTCAAAAACTCGGTTCTTGCGTTTTTAGCCGGAAAGCTGCGATTCGAATCGTTCCGCCACCCAGTCGATGAATACGCGTAACCGATTGGACACATGACGATTCGGCGGGTAGACCAGGTGCAGCGGATAAGGTTTGGGGCGCCATGTCGACAAGACCTCGCGCAGCTCGCCGCGGGCAACGGCATCGCGTGCGACAAACGCGAAGGTCTGAATAACCCCAAGGCCAGCCAGTCCGGCGGCGAAATGGGTGTTGCTTTCGTTGATGCCGACGACATGCCGCGCGGCGATCTCGAGCCGACGGCCGCTTTTCTCGAAACGCATCGGCAGAATGCGCCCCGTGCGCGCCGATAGATAGTTCACCACCCGGTGCGCCGGTGTATCGAGGTCCTCGGGGCGCTTCGGCACGCCGTATCTGTCGATATATTGCGGCGACGCGCAGGTAATCCATCGTGCGTGCGCGATCGTTCGTGCGATCAGGCCGGGATCGGTCAGCGCGCCGCCGCGAATCACACAGTCGATGTTGTCGCCGATCAGATCGACATGGCGATCGGATACACCCAGGTCGATGCGTATGTCGGGGTAGCGGGCGAGAAACTCGGGCAACGCGGGTATCAACAGGCGATCGGCTACGGAAGAGCCAAGATCGACACGAAGATGACCGCGTGGTCGCGATTGGGCCGCGCTAAAGCTCCCGTCGATGTCTTCCAGCTCCTTGATGACCCGCGCGCTTTTCTCGTAGTACGTCGCGCCGTCCGGCGTCACTGTCACGCGCCGTGTCGTGCGCTGAAGCAGCTGCACGCCCAGATGCGTTTCCAGCGTCTGCACCAGCTTGCTGACCGTGGCCTTGGGAAGCTGCAAGGAATCGGCTGCCTTGGTGAAGTTGCCGGCTTCGATAACGCGGGCGAAAGCACGAATAGCCAGCAACTGGTCCATGGCGATTGTCCATACAGGTGGATAAAGAAGATTGTTATATCGACTTTATCAGACAAATCCCGAGGCCTAACTTGGTGACATCGGCATCAAGCCGTTTATCCCGAACCCAAGGAAAATCGATGAATACGTCGCTGAAGAACAAGATTGCACTAGTCACCGGCGCGAGCACCGGTATCGGCCTGGCATCGGCCCAGGAGCTGGCTGCCCGCGGTGCCAAGGTCTACATCACGGGTCGTCGCCAGGACGAACTCGATGCGGCCGTTGCCGCGATCGGCCATGCGGCGGCAGGCATCCGCGCGGATGCGTCGAATCTGCAGGATCTCGATCGCGTGATGGCGCAGATCAAAAGCGAGGCTGGCCACCTCGATGTGCTGTTCACCAACGCCGGCGGCGGCGACATGCTGCCCCTGGGCGCGATTACCGAGGAGCATTTCGACCGCATTTTCGCCACTAACGTGAAGGGCGTGCTGTTTACCGTGCAGAAGGCGCTCCCTTTGTTGGTCGACGGCGGCGCGGTGATCCTCAATGGCTCGACCACCACGGTGCAAGGCACCGAAAATTTCAGCGTCTACAGCGCCAGCAAGGCGGCGGTACGCAACTTCGCCCGCTCCTGGTTGCTTGATCTGAAGGCGCGCGGCATTCGCGTCAATGTCGTCAGCCCTGGTCCGGTACGTACGCCCGGCCTGGCCGGTCTGGTACCCGCGGAACATCAGGAAGGCTTGTTCAATCACCTGGCCAGCATGGTCCCGATGGGGCGGCTTGGCGAACCTGAAGAAATTGCCAAGGTCGTGGCGTTCCTCGCGTCGAGCGACGCGAGCTTTATCAACGGCATCGAGTTGTTCGTCGATGGCGGAGCCGCGCAAATCTGACTACGACTTCAGGAGACTGTCATGCATACCCCTACTCAGTTATTGCAAGCCTATCTGGCGGAAATCCAGGACCCGGCGGCGGTCGCCGCCTTGTTCGCCGAAGACGGCGTCCTTGAATTACCGGCACTCTCGTCGATGGGTATCGATGCACGTGCGCAGGGGCCGGCGGCCATCGAGAAATTCATTGCCGGCTTGCTGACGAATGTTCCGGACTTCCGCTTCAAGAACGTGCAAATCCTGATCGAAACGGCGGACCAGGTCTTTGCCGAATACAGCATCGAGGCGCAGGTGCTTTCTACCGGCAAGCTGTACCGCCAGACGTATGCCGGGCGGCTGGTCATGCAGGACGGAAAGATCAAGCTGCTGCGCGAATCGCTCGATACGCTAGCGGCGTACCGCGCATTCACCAAGGACGTCTGAACGCTCACGTGTCCGCGGAACCCGGCAACTGTCCGCCATCTCCTGTCCGGTCAGTTGCCGAGTTGTCCGCGGACGCTGGACAGCAGTCAGGCCATCGTCCGTGAAATGGCTCAACCATGCGGTTTTTTGACTCTTTTAAACCTTGGCACGCCTCTTGCCATCTCTACCGTGAAAGCCCAACCACTCACGGAGAACGATCATGAAATTCGAAAACCTGCTGCTGCGTAGCCTGTTCACCGCCTGCTCGCTGGCCTGCCTGCTCACCCTGGGATCGATGCTGGTCTGATATGTCGATTTCCCGATCTCCCATTCGTCGGATAGACAGGGCGTCCGTTGTGACCGCTGGCGCCCGTCTTCCACTGGAGATCGTTCATGGCGCATACCTCACCTCTTATTCCGGCTGTTGAGCTTGCCAAGCGCAACGGCATGACCTTTCCCAACGAAAGCGATGCCTATCGCCAGGCTCGCAATGCACTGCTGGCCGAAGAAATCGAGTTGCGGCGGCATATCGAACGTGTCGCGGAACAACGACGCGCCCTGCCGCCCGGCGGCGAAGTCATCGGCGACTATCGCTTTGAAGACGAAAACGGGCCTTGCGATTTCGCGACGCTGTTCGGCAACAAACAGACCCTGGTCGTCTACAGCTTCATGTACGGCCCGCAGCGCGAACGTCCGTGTCCGATGTGCACGTCGATGCTCAGCGCGTGGGATGGCGAAGCCCGCGATATGGAGCAGCGTATTGCGCTGGCGGTCGTCGCGCGATCGCCGATCGATCGCCTGCTCGCGTTCAAGCAGCAGCGCGGCTGGCGCGGACTTCACCTGTATTCCGATACGAACGGCCATTTCAGCCGCGACTACCACGGTATCGGCGAGGACGGCGGCGACGATGCCGCGGTCAATGTGTTTACCCGGCGCGACGGGACTATTCGGCATTTCTGGTCCGGAGAGATGGGAATGGAGACCTCCGATCCTGGGCAGGATCCGCGCGGCGCGCCCGACTTGATGCCGATCTGGACGGTGCTGGATATGACGCCTGAGGGGCGTGATCCGCATTGGTATCCGAGGCTTGATTACGCCGATTAAGAGCTACAGGCTCGCTTCGCATCGCTTCTTGCGCCCCCTCACCCCAGCCCTCTCCCCCGGCAGAGCCAGGGGAGAGGGAGCCGACTGAGGCGGCTTCAGTGTTTCGCACTTGCGCAACTAGACTCCCTCTCCCCTGGCTCTGCCGGGGGAGAGGGTTGGGGTAAGGGGGGCTTCGAGCAACACCGTAAGAACCCCCCGTTCTATCGACATGCGGACAAGTCATGTCGTTTAGCCGTCTATACGCCTGTCGTGACATGTTACGTTTACGTCACGCTGCATCGCAGCAATCACGACGAGTGCGCCAGCTCCCTGCCCACGGCAAGGCGGCAGGGATGGCTTTGGCAGCTTGATTGATCGGCGACATGTATCGCTGCCCTCCCCAGTTCGAAGAATGGCCTTGAAAACTACCTATTTGCCCACGCTTTATTTCCCCAGGCTCAAAGCGAGCGCCATCGTTATCGCCGCTGCCCTGGCCGTCGTCGCGCCAGGTGCGCATGCCCAGTCCACCACCGGCAGCATCTTCGGTCAGGTCCCCGCCGGCAACGGCGAATCCGTGCAGATCAAGGGTTCGACCGGCATCACCCGCGTGGTCAACGTGGATAACCGCGGGCGCTACGTGGCTTCCGAACTGCCGGTCGGTACCTATACCGTATCGCTGCTGCGCGATGGCAACGTGGTCGATTCACGCGCGGACGTAAGCTTGCGCGTCGGTACCGGCACGGAAGTTTCCTTTCAAGCGCCCGAAACCAAGGATCTGGGTGGCGTATCGGTCAATGCGACCGCTATCCCGCCGATCGACGTGACCAGCGTCGACTCGCGTACCGTGGTGACCTCGCAGGAACTGGCGCGCCTGCCACTCGGCCGCTCAGCCGAAGCCATCGCGCTGCTGGCGCCTGGCGTGGTGAACAACAGCGGCGGGTATACCGGCCGCACCGGGCAATCGTTGGTCAGTTTCGGCGGGTCCGCGGCCAGCGAGAATGCCTACTACATCAACGGATTCAACACGACCGATCCGCAACGCGGCCTGGGCGGTATCACGCTGCCGTATGGCGCGATCGATCAGCAGGAAATCTATACCGGCGGCTATAGCGCGCAGTACGGTCGCTCCGATGGCGGCGTCATCAACATGGTCGGCAAGCGCGGAACGAACGAATGGCATTTTGGCGCACAGGTGCTGTGGGAGCCGGAATTTGCGCGCGCCGACGGCACCGATACGTTCTATACGCAAGGCCTGCCCGCTTCGCCGGTAGCGGGCAATCTTTATGCGCCCAACAGCAAGAATCGCCAATGGACCACCACCTACGACGCCTATGTCGGTGGCCCGCTGATCAAGGACAAGCTGTTTCTGTTTCTTGCCGCCGAAGCGTCACGGCAGGATGGCACCACCGTAAACAACGTGTCCAAAGCGCAGCCGTATGTGAGCTACCACGACACTCTGCCCAAGTGGTACGGCAAGCTCGACTGGAACATTACCGATAGCAACATTCTCGAGCTGACCGGTGCGTCGAACAAAGAGCGCACATCGGGCAGCGTCTACGGCTACAACTACAACACGCTTCAGCGCGGCAACTTCATCAACTACGCCGACAACATCAAGACGGGCGGCGATCTCTATACAGCCAAGTTCACCAGCTACATCACCGATGCGCTGACCTTCAGCGCCACCTACGGCAAGATGAACAACGTCAACTATGACGCACCGGGTGGTTATGACGGCAGCCTCACGTATCTGGCCGATATCCAGAACCAGAACCCCGCCTTGAACGGCGGTACGTCGATCGGCAATCGGCAGATTACGCAGTCGCTGTACAACCCCGATCGCCACGACACCAGCAACAATCTGCGCGTCGACCTGACTTACCAACTCGGCGCGCACATGATCTCGGTCGGCCTGGACAACCAGAACTCGCGTGCGATCGCGCAAGGTAGCCAGACCTCGGGCCCCGGCTATTACTGGGACTACGCCTATACGACAACGCCCGGCGTCGCCTTGATTCCCAACCTTGGCGTTGGTGCGCCGGCTAACTATCCCAATGGCGGTTCGGGCTACTACGCGATCCAGTACGTCAACAGCTCGATCGCCAGCGTGCGCTCGGCACAGCGCGCGCAGTACATCGAAGACAAATGGCAGCTCAACGATCGCTGGCTGCTGTCGCTGGGCCTGCGCAACGATCAGTTCACCGACTACAACGCCGACGCGCAGTCGTATATCCGCCAGACGCGGCCGCAATGGGCCCCGCGACTGGGCTTCAGCTGGGACGTCAATGGCGATGCCAGCTTCAAGGTCTACGGCAATGCCGGTCGTTATTACCTTGGCCTGCCCTTGAATCCGGCACTCAACGCCGCGGGCGCATACGTGGCCACGCAGCAGTATTTCACTTACTCGGGTATCGCGGCGGACGGTACGCCGACTGGTTTGACGCCGTTCTCCAATGCGGTCTCGCCGAACAATACCTATGGCGTCCTACCCGATCCCAAGACGGTAACCGCACAGAACCTCAAGCCCGAATACCAGGACGAGTTCATCCTCGGCTTCACCAAGTCGATCGACAGCCAATGGGTCTATGGCGCCAAGCTGACGCAACGTGTCTTGCGCAGCGGCATCGACGACTACTGCGATGTGCCGACGATCGAAAACAAGGCGGCGGCCCTGGGCTACAACGTCAAGGCAACCAATAGCTGCTACCTGATCAATCCCGGCCGCGCCAACACGTTTACCGTCGTTGATAACACCGGCGCGTACCGTAACGTTACGCTGAGCAATGTCGAGATGGGCTTCCCGACGCTCAAGCGCAAGTATTACGGACTCGAAGCCTTTCTCGAACATCCCTTCGACGGCACCTGGTACGGCAAGATCGATTACGTTTTCTCGCGCAGCTACGGCGACACCGAAGGACAGTTACGCTCGGATATCCAGCAGACGGCGGCATCGACCAGCATCGACTGGGACTTCCCAGCGCTGATGTCCTCCAGCAACGGTGCGCAGAGCAACGACCACACACACCAGATCAAACTGTTCGGCTACTACCAGATCACACCGGAATGGCAGGTCTCTGGAAACATCCAGCTGGTCTCCGGCAATCCGCGCAATTGCCTTGGCTATTACGGCCCGCAACAGACCGACCCGGATGGCTACGGCAGTTTCTATCACTGGTGCGGCGGCCAACCGTCGCCGCCGGGGACGCATCGCCTGCCGTGGAACAAGCAGGTGGATCTGGGCGGCACCTATCGCCCGGCATTCGGCGAAGGCAAGCTGGCGTTTTCGTTGAACATCTTCAATGTGTTCAACTCGCAGACGATTCTCAATGCGTATCCGTTCTACCAGATTTCGCCTGGGACACCGGATCCGTTGTATGGCTCGGCCGTTGAGCGTCAGCAGCCGCGCTATGTGCGGTTGAGTGCGAGTTACGATTATTGAGGTGTTCGTGCAGGAGCGCCCCCTCACCCCAACCCTCTCCCCCGGCATAGCCAGGGGAGAGGGGGCTCACTGAGGGAGCCTCAATGTTTCGCACTTGCCTGGCCTGACTCCCTCTCCCCTGGCTATGCCGGGGGAGAGGGTTGGGGTGAGGGGGGCTTTTCAACGCGCCTCAAACCATTCGATGTGTATCGGAGTGTATGAACCTCCTACAGCGATACATTTCGATGCCTTTTCGCAGCACCCAAGACACATCCGAGATAAGTCGAAGCGGCCTACTAAGCATGCCGGCCGCAGTGGTGGCCACTTATCGACGGAAAACCAAACATGAAAAGCACTAAGCACATGACAACGGCCCGAGCCTTACTTATCGGCGCCGCAATGATAGCCAGCACATTGACGACCCTTCATGCCCAGTCCGCAAACGTCAACCAGCAATATTCACCGCCTGCAGATACTCAACACGCCACGGAAAGCCGGCCGGATTGGAACGTGGACTATCCATCCCAACTCGGCCCGCAAGGCATCATCACGTCCGATGCGGGTGCCGATGCGAAGCCTCAGCATAAAAATCACAAAGATAGTTCACAAACGCGCTCACCTTTGGACTGACCAGACGCCTCGATGCGTGCAGCACCCAGGCTTCGACATGCCCTTCCTTCGCGGTGCCCCAACTGACTAGTTCACCGCTGGCCAGCTCGTCGATAAGGACGGAACGCGGCAGCAGGGCCGCCCCCGCGCCGGCACGCACGGCATCGCGGATCAGCAGCGGTGTGGAGAACCACATGATGCCGCGGGGATGAAAGCTGAGGTCCCTGCGGCCGTCCGAGACATTCCAGACGGCCGGCTCGGGCATGCCGGCTCGCAATATCGCCGGAACGGTTTCCGCAGCGCGCTTGCCGGTCGCCTGCCTGGGTTTGTGCAGGGATGCGGACGCAACAACGACCAATGGCGCCTTGAGAAAGCAACGACCGACCAGGTTTTCGTCGCGCCGTGGATTGACGCGGATGACGATGTCGTAGCCGTCCTCGACCAGATCGGTAAAGCGATCTTCCGCTATCACTTCCAACTGCACCTCGGGATAGGCCGCCGCAAACCCCGCGGCGACGCGGCCCATCGCCGAATGCGCAAAGAAGACGGGCGCGCTTACGCGCAATCGCCCGCGTGCACGCCCCGGACCCGCGCTGACATCCTGGCCGACTTCGGCGATTTCTCCGAGCAGGCTTTCCGTACGTGCATGCAATAGCGCGCCTTCATCGGTAAGCCGAAGCGAATGCGAACCGCGTTCAATCAGGCGCACGCCAAGGCTTTCCTCCAGCTCGCGCACGCGCCGGGACAAGGTGGCCTTGGGCTGGCCGGTGGCGCGACTGGCGCGGCCAAAACCACCGTGCGTGGCGACCAGATTGAAAAGCGAGAGCGCCGACAGATCCATGAGGTGGTTCCATATATGAGACGACCCGTCCCGATCTTAGCGTCTATGCACCACCGGTGAAACGCCTAGCATGGGCGTCAAGGGACAGCACACCGCCTCAGGAACGAACGATCGCGGTTGTGGGATGCCCCATTCATACGCTTTCTCAGGAGAACTCTCATGACCATTCTCGTTACAGGTAGCACCGGTACGATCGGCTCCCAGGTGATCGCGAAACTTGCCGCCAGCGGCGCCGAGGTGCGCGCGCTCACTCGCTCGCCGGAAAAGGCGCACTTTCCGCAAGGCGTCACTGCGGTCAAAGGCGACTTGATGGATGTCGAGGCGATGCGTGCGGCATTGCAAGGCGTCAGCAGCCTGTTTCTGCTGGTGCCCAACGGCTCTGACGAACTGACCCAGGCGATCAATACGCTTAGCCTCGCTCGCGAAGCCGGTGTACGCGGCATCGTCTATCTTTCGGTGACGCGTAGCGATGTCTACACGGACGTCCCGCATTTCACTGCCAAGCATGCCGTCGAACGCATGATCGAGCAGCTCGATTTGCCTGCCACCGTCTTGCGTCCGTCGTATTTCTTTCAGAACGACCTCACGTTGAAGGGCCCGTTGCTCGGTGCCGGCCTGTATGTGTCGCCCATCGGTGGCAAAGGTGTGTCGATGATCGATACCGGCGATATCGCCGACGCGGCAGTGAAAGAGCTGTTGCGTCGCGCACAGGCCGATGTGCCGCTGCCGCGTGAGCTCTACGAACTGGTTGGCCCCGATAGCCTGAATGGCGCGACGCTTGCTCAGATATGGACCGAGGCGCTTTCAAGCCCCGTGCGTTACCTCGGCGACGATCTCGATGCGTTCGAGAAGCAGCTGGCGACGGTGGCGCCAAGCTGGAAGGCTTACGACCTGCGACTGATGATGCGCCGGTATCAACAAGACGGTGCGGCAGGCAGCGCTGCCGATATTCAGCGATTGACTGCATTGCTTGGGCGGGCGCCGCGCTCCTATCGCGATTTTGCGATCGAAACCGCGCAAAGCTGGCAGAACTGAGCGCCATAGCCATCCACGCCTGATGTTCCGACGCAGTTGCTCGATCCATTCGGGCAACTGCTCGGAACAATGGAAGCTTATTCACGCCAAGCCTGCTAAGGTCCGCGCCATGTCAGCGCGCTCCCCCCGCAAGCCCCTTAAGCTCGCCCATCCCTGGCTGGCCTGGTGGAACGTCGGCATCCGTACCGCCGACATGATGATCGCTTCGGGCGAAGTCATCGCTCGACGCAGCCATTGGATGGGCAGCATGGGAGCTAATCCATCGGCATCGGATCAGCGTGAGCTGCAGCGCATGGTGGGAGAGAAACTCGATGCCGCGCAGGATTCTCTGCTGGCCATCTCCATCATGACGGGCGATGCGTATTGGTCGGCCACGATGCGGTGGATCAAACAGCCGGGCTGGACCATGCATGGCCAGTTCGACGGCGCCGCCATGGCGCAGGCGGCATCCGGCGCATGGGGCGACGCGGCACGGATCGTCGATGCAGGCATGAAACCCTTTGGCGAACGCGCCAAGAGCAACGCCAAGCGCTTGCGCAAGCGAAAACCGCCAGGCTGAAGGCGGAGTGTTTTCTAAGTCCCTGCCACGCATCGAATAACATCGGCATAACGGCCAAGCGAGGAGTCTGGGGGATACGTCGGGCCACTATCGCTTGCTCGACGCCTCAGACAGCACATCCATCTCATGCCTCTGAGTTGCCTGCAAAGGGCGATCCTTCATAGAGGCAAGCTTATGACCCGACCGCCGAAGTCGCTGACGCTCGAAACCATCCACTCGATCTATCAGGGGCCGTCGCTGGGCAAGCCCAGCGAGAAAGCTGTGTATGTCCCCATTGGCCATATGCGGCGCGATCCTTCTCATCCGGGTACGCCACCGCCGCGTCCGCTGCCGCCCAATTCGCGGCGCCCACGCTAAGTCGATTACGGGCGCCCCGCCTCTTGGCGGATCGCCGCGGCTGGCGTTGCATCTGCTTCATTTGAAAGCACGATCGAACCAGATCGTGCGAGGGGGCTGCATGTCCACCGTCTTGGTCGAAGTTTGGGCGGACGGCCCGAACCTGCTGGGTCTATGGCGAGGATAGTGGCGTCTCACGCTCGACGGTTCCACCGTGCCGGGGCGCTTCGGTTCCACCCCGTGGCACGACAGTGCTGTCGCCGCGATCGATGAGGCGGCATCGCTGGGCAAGTCGGACAAACGCAATGTGCCGAGCGCCGATGCCTCTCCCAGCAGACACTAGCCGGCACCAACCTTCGGATAGAGGACATCCGTGATATGAATGACGACTACACGTTCCTGCCACTCGCCGAAGCGCTGCCGCGCGACCTGCACGCGCTTTCGCGATGGTACGCGCACCCCGTACAGGTCACCCAGGAACGCTTCCTGGCCAGCCTGGTTGCCGATTCGGAACGTTTTGCAGAACGTGCGCGCCAGGAACCGCCGTTGCCGGACAATGTCGTGCGCCTTTCGACCTATCGGTTGAAGAAAAAAGGCAGCTGATCGCTCGGAAAAATCGCCGCGCAAGGCGTATGGTGGAGGGCATGGTTTTGCCCGGGCAACGCCTTGGCATGCCCTGATCACCCAGACAACGAGCCATGTATGCCGAAGACCCGAGAGACGATCGAAAAAGATCTGGTTCACCTCGACGCCAGCGTCGTCGTGCTGCTCAAGGAATATCCCGACAAGCCGGAATTCTGGATGGAGTTTTCCGGCCTGGCTGGCAACCTGCTGGAAGGTGCAAGCAGTGACGACCGCGGCTGGGTCGGCAAGCGCATCGAGGCGATCCTGCAGCGCCGCGGCGCCGGGCTCCCGCCTGAAAACCTGTTGTCGCTTGTCGCGGGTTAACCGCCAAGCGTTCGAGCCATTCGCCAACGTGCAGAAGGTTTGCAGCCGGTGCCCTTCGGCACGCAGTCGCTGCCCGCTTACCCGGCTTGAGGCTCCCGGCTGCAAGCCTTCTGCACGTCGAAACGCTATTTGATCAGGCGGTGCGAAAACCCGGCGGTGATCGATGATGGCGAGGACGACATCGCTCGCCGGCGCCCGAGACAGACGCATAGATAAAGCGCACTCAAGGCGATACCACGCCACATGTTGGCGTCACCGCCATCGGCGTGCAGCAATTCGAAGAGTGCCAACAGAAACAGATCAGCCGCCGCAATGAATCCAATACTGCGCATACCCGTGTAGGAGCCTTGTAGGATCGCCATACCGATATGATGAAGCGGGGCGGCATAAAGATGCGCTATCGCAAAACGGCCTGCATCGTATAAATCGCGTAAATAGTTTTTTACGGCAACTGGCCCAAAACGCACCGGGGACGGCGCAACCGCCGTCCCCTTTTATGCAAGTACCGCTATCAGGCTGCCAGCGCTTCGCCGAACAGCTTGGCCAGCGCCTGGTGATGACGCTCGGCCGCCTCGACATTGAATGCCGGGTGATCGGGCACGGCAAAACCATGGTGCGCGCCGGCATAGGTTTCGACGATGTGCTCGACGCCCGCGACGCTAAGCGCCTTTCCGAGTTCGGCCTTCTGCGCGTCGGTGAAGTGTGCGTCTTCCACCGCACCTGCGACATAGACGCGACCGGTGATGCCCTTGACGAAGAGGTGCGGGCTGTCGGGTTGGTCCGTCGCCAGGCCGCCGCCATGGAACGATGCGATGGCGGCGAATGCGTCTTTGTATTCGCCCGCGACCGTCAGTGCGACGTTGCCGCCCATGCAGTAGCCGGTGCCACCAAAACGCTCACCCTTGACCTCCGGACGTCCCTTCAGAAACTCGATGAAGGCCGCGCTATCGGATACTTTGCGGTCACGGCTGAGGGTGCCGATCATGCGGATCAGATTTTCCAGCTGCTTGGGATCGGCGAACACCTCGGCCGGCACCATCTGCTCGTAGCCGCCCTCGCGGTAGTAGAGATCCGGCAACAGCACCACATAGCCGGTATCCGCCAGCTGCTGGGCCATGTCCCACAGCGCCGGGCGAATGCCCAGGCCGTCCATATAGAAAACGACAGCAGGCCACGGGCCGGTGCCGGCTGGCGTGAACAACGAGGCCGGGCAGTTTCCATCGCGGGTCTTGATAACAACGTCGGTACGGGACATCGGCGGCATCTCCGGGGATTGGGGAAAATGCCGCATTATAGATATATGAGGCTATCCTCATACAACAGCAAGAGCTTGCGGCCCGCCGGGAAGCTGCCGGATACGTATTAATGCAGCGGCATGACGCAATGAAGACTGGCGCAGATCACTCGCAACAGCGCCATTTCTTCGGGCGTGATCTTGTCGTCGGCGCGGATCGCGCGGACCAGACTCTGGATGAAGATGTCCTTGGCCGCCGGCATCAAGCCGTCGAGTTCACCCAGCGCGCGATCCAGGGCCAGCTGCCAGTCCAGGGGCGGTGTTTGCCAGGCTTGCGCGTTACCCGGAAAGGCGTCGGCCATCGCCAGCAGCCATGCACGCCGTGCAGCCGCATCGTCGCTACTGCCATGCGCGGCGACGATGGCGATGACGAACGAAGCACTCGCGATACATGCGGGTAGTTTCTTTTGACCATCGACAGGAGCACTGCGCGGATGCAGGGCTTCGGACAACTGCAAGCGCATCAACCGCGCCAGGCAGTAATCTTCCAGACCGACCTGACTGTTGGTTCGCGTGACGGTTTCCAACGTATCCAGAAAGGTCTGCAAGCGCCCCTCCGGCAACTGCTTGAGTACCGGGAAAGACAAGGCAAGCAGGCTCATGCGCTTGCCGGGCGCGAGACTTTTCACCTGCTCCGCCAATCCGGCAACGGCGTATTGCATGTCATCGCCGAACGCACTGGCGATCGAGCGACGCTGCGTCGCTGCCAACGCGTCCTGTGGCGACAGGACGATAGCGAACATGAGCGCCAGCGCCGACTCCGATTGCTTGGTCGCCTGGATCAGGGCCGACGATGAGGCCGGTGAAACGGCGGCCGCCGCACTCGCCCCACCGCCACCAAGCTCGGTAATCAAAGGCGCGGCGACGACCGCGGCACCCGGCGTGAACGGTATCGGGTTCGAAGGCGATGCCGTTGCCTCGGGCTCGCGCTCCAACGCTCGGGCACGCGCGGCCTCTGCGTCCTGCATCGCGCTGAAAATCGTTTCCAGCTCGGATTCGCGAAAACTCGGATCGAGGCTGCGGATGCGCTTCATCAACGGCGGATGCGTGGCATACAAGCCGTCAAAGAATCCCGGCGCATCGGATTCGCCAAACAGCATGTGCGCGACTTCGTGGCGATTGGCGGCCTGCAGGCGCGAACCATCGCCCAGGGCCGCGATCTTTTTCAACGCACCGGCAATGCCCTGAGTCTGCCGTGTGAACTGCACTGCCGAGACGTCCGCCAGCGATTCGCGCGAACGGGCTACCGAGGCTTGGATCAACCGGCCGAAGAAATAACCGATATAGCCGACGGCAAGCAGCGCCAGGCCGATCACCCAGACCCGACCGTCCGAACCGCGGCGACCGAAACGGACATTGCCGAAATTAAGTAGCTGCCTGCCGATCACCGCCAAGGCCATGATGCCAAACAGCAAACCGATCAAGCGAATGTTGAGCCGCATATCGCCATTGAGCACATGGCTGAACTCATGCGCGATCACGCCCTGCAGTTCGTCACGGGTGAGATTGTCCAGGCAGCCTTGCGTCACGCAGACAGCCGCGTCCGACACCGAGTAGCCCGCGGCAAATGCATTGATGCCCGGCTCGTCCTGCATCAGGTAGATGTCCGGCACCGGCGAGCCCGATGCGATGGCTACCTCTTCGATCACATTGCGCAACAGACGCAGCTGCGGGTCGTGCGTGTCAGGCGAAACGCGCACCGCGCCCATGCTCTCGGCAACCGCCTTGCCGCCGCTCGAAAGACTCATGATGCGATACATCGCGCAACCGCCAATCACCAGCAGCATGCCGATTGTAGTCAGTGGCAGCAGCCTGCGACTTGCCCAGCCCGTATGGGCCAGACCGTGGCGCGCCATCATGACCCAGACCACCATATCCACCGTAACGACGATCGCCACCACGGCCAGCACGAACAGCAACACCATGCGACGGCTGCTGCCGCGCACGCGCGCTTGTTGAGCGAAGAAATCCATCGCGTTTCCCCAGGGCGGCCGTCACGCGTCAGCGCGACGGCCAGGTCGATCAGCTGAAGGAAACCTTGGGGGCTTCGCGTGCCGCCGGATTCTCAAGGGCGAGCGGCTCGGCCGGCTGAAAGCTGAAACTGTTGGCGACGAACGAACCCGGAAAGACCTCGCGCCGGTTGTTGTACGTCATGACAGCATCGTTGTACGCCTGACGCGCAAACGCGACGCGATTCTCGGTCGATGTCAGCTCTTCGGAGAGCTGCATCATCGTCTGATTGGCCTTCAGGTCCGGATACGATTCGCTCAATGCGAACAGCCGGCCCAGGCTCTGCGTCAACGCGTTTTCGCTACCGGCAAGCTGCTGCATCGCCGAGGGATCGCCCGGATTAGCCTTGGCGCCGGACAGATCGGTAACCGCCGTATTGCGCGCCTTCACCACCGCTTCCAGCGTGTCGCGCTCGTGCGCCAGATAGGCCTTGGCGGTCTCGACCAGGTTGGGAATCAGATCGTGGCGACGCGTCAGCTGCACGTCGATCTGTGCAAACGCATTCTTGTAGCCGTTACGTGATGTCACCAGGCCGTTATAGAGCGCTACGACATAAAAAATGATCGCAACGATGATGACCAGAAAAATAACCAATCCCATGGAAGTCCCCCTGATGACGCATGCTGCGCCAGACGGGGCGGAGGATAGCATGGGGGTTTGGAGGGGCGACGGGGCGAGGAGTGAGTGGAGAGGAGCGAGTGTCGAGTGGGAAAGGCTTTCGCGAGCACCCAGCCCCCTCACCCCAACCCTCTCCCCCGGCGAAGCCAGGGGAGAGGGAGCAAAGGCTCGCAGTGTTGAAGGTTCGCCTCAGTCAGTCCCCTCTCCCCTGGCTTCGCCGGGGGAGAGGGCTAGAGCCTGCCCCGGACTTGATCCGGGGGTGAGGGGGCACGCTTTAAGTCCTCACCGCCACGACACCTCGCGCACAGACTCGGCTTACCTCAGAAGCGCAGGAAGTGCCCCCTGACGATTCGAATAGTCGGCCGGGCCGCCCGAACACTCAGGCGAGAACGAGGCCGTCACGTCAAAAGCTTCTCCACTCAGAACACCATATTAAGCGCCACAGCCGGCGTAACCGTCGTAGTCACACGACGCCCTCCAAAAATAACGCGAGTGCCGAGCAAAACCCCAATATTGGGCGACCAGTTGTACTCAATCGCAGGCGCAATACCAAACGCCGACTGCGAACCAGAACTGGCACGAAAAGGCGTCGGATAGGAAAGGCCATTGACATTCGTCATGTCGTAACCGGAGACGTGCGTGCTACTGCTATGCGCATACGTGAGATCAAGCGCTAACACCCACGACCGCACCACGCTGTACTCCCAAGCCAAATCCACATTGAACGCATTACCCGGCCGCGCCCGCCCACGAAAGTCGCGCCCCGTCCCATAAACACTCACCCCATCGACATCCGCATAACCGGAAACGGTCTGCGCAAGATTAAGCCGCATACGCAAAATGCGACCATTCGGCATCCAGAAATAAGTCTGCGCGTTGAACTGCAACGTCGTGGCGTAAACGCCACTACCCAGCCCGTTATTCGGGTTACTGCCAAGACGATCGTAAGCGCCAGTCGGCAACGTTTCCTGTATTTCGATAGCAGTCGTCGGCACCCAGCTACCGGGTTCGAACTGCGTCAACCGGTATTGCGCCTGCACACTGAAGTCGCCCAACAGGATATGCGAACTGTTGGGACTGCCACCGCCCGTGTTGAAGCCAATCACCGGAATCAGACCGACGGAGAGTCGATCCGTCAGCCCATACAGAACATACGCGCGCGAGCCATAACTATCCGCACGCGTGGAATGGACGTCGTAAAGATAGGGCTCGATCAGCCAGTGCCCTTGCGGCAAGGTCGACGCCGAATTGGCCAGCATCGGGCCGGTCCACCAGGCATCGTCCATGGCCTGGCGCGACGCCGGCGACGACGGTTCGAGCGCTGGTGTATCGACTGTCTGGGCCGATACCACCGTCACGCAGGTAAAGCAGGCAAACGCGCAAGCGAGCCGAAGCAGGGGCCACACCATCAGTTGCTCTCTCAACCTGTCCTAAGCGGGTCGCTAAAAACTAGGTGACATGGTGGTCCATCGACATAGCCACTTTGCTAGCATCGGGCATGACCACTTGGGGATGATCGCATGACACGAGTATCCGCCAGTTTTCTGCCGCCTGTCGCGCTGGACCGGCGCAGTGGCATACCGATGCATCGGCAATTATCGGAATGGTTCCGCCACGCCATTATCGGCGGGCAATTGCGGCCCGGACAGCGCGTGCCGTCGACGCGTAGCCTGGCCAAGGAACTGAAAATCTCCCGCCTGCCGGTACTGAGCGCCTATGAACAGCTTTTTGCCGAGGGCTATCTGGAGACCTTTACCGGTGCCGGCACCTGTGTCGCGCAATCGATCCCCGGCGGCCTCACCGCCTCCATGGATGCGAAGGCACCCGAGCCTGCTCAATCGGCGGCACCGCGACCCGTTTCCCGTCTTGCCACTTCGATGCAGGAACCACCGCCACCCTGGCTGGCCAACCAGGGGGCTTTTCGCGTGGGGCTACCGGCGCTCGATCATTTTCCCCGCGAGATCTGGTCGAAACTGGTGAATCGCCATGCGCGCCGCATGCCTACGCAACTGATGACCTATGGCGATCCGATCGGCTACCTGCCGTTTCGCGAAGCCATCGCGCAATACCTCGGCACCGTGCGTGGTGTCCGTTGCGATGCCTCGCAGATTCTGGTGACCACCGGCTCTCAGCAAGGCCTGGTCATTTCCGCGTTGGCCCTGCTGGAGCCCAAGGCACGCGTCTGGATGGAAGAGCCCGGTTATCCGGGCGCACGCCAGGCCTTGCAGTCAGTGGGCGCGCAGATCGTCCCGGTACCCGTCGATGACGAGGGACTCGATATCGCCGAAGGCATACGACGCAGCCGCAACGCACGCGCGGCCTACATATCGCCATCGCACCAGTTTCCGCTTGGCGTCACCATGAGCGCCACGCGACGCATCCAGTTGTTGAACTGGGCCGCACGCAGCGGCGCATGGATCATCGAGGACGACTACGACAGCGAATACCGCCTGGCCGGCCATCCCATCGCCTCCCTGCAGGGGCTCGATACCGATGCACGCGTGATCTATGTCGGCACCTTCAGCAAGGTGGTGTTTCCTGCCCTGCGGCTGGGCTATGTGGTAGTGCCAAGAGACGTCATGCCGGCCTTCCTGAGCGTGCGCAATGGCATGGATACGTTCTCGTCCACGCTCTATCAGCTGGTGATGACCGACTTTATCCGCGAGGGGCATTTCGCCCGACATATCCGGCGCATGCGCGCGCTCTACATGGAGCGCCGCGCCGCACTACTCGAGTCGATCGAGACGCATATGCACGGCCGGCTCGACATCATCGGCGCGGAAGCCGGCATGCAACTTGTCGCCCTACTCCCCTCCGGCATCGACGATGTCGCCATTTCTCGCGCGGCTGCGCAACAAGGTGTGTCAGTAAGACCGCTGTCGATGTGCTATGCCGACCCGCCCGCGCGCGGCGGGCTTATCTTCGGCTACGGCGGCGCCAGCGTACGCGAGATTCGCGAAAGCATCCGCAAGCTCAAGAGCTGTCTTTGAAGGACATCGTGACCGCGCGCCCTTGGCTTGCGGTCGAACCGCCACCATGCATGAACCCTCACTCTCATAGCCAACGTCATGCGTATCGAACCTGTTACCCACCTGGATCTCGGCTCGATACAGACGCTGGTATTCGCCGGCGGCGGCAATCGCTGCTGGTGGCAGGCCGGCGCGGTGACCTATTGGCAAGAACGCGGCTGGACATTGCCGCCGACCTTGATCGGCACCAGCGCGGGTGCCGCCGTGGCTACCGCCTGCCTGAGCCAGCGCGTGCCGATGGCGCTCAACGGGTGCATCGGTTTATTCGATACCACTTCGCGCATCTTCGACTGGCGCGGCCTTGCCCGGCTCAAGCTCAGTTTTGCGCACCAACGCGTCTATCCCGCGTGGCTCTCGTCTTTCATCGACGATGCCGGCTTTGACGGCTTGCGCCAGGCACCAAACCGATTGCGCGTGGCCTTTACGCGACCGGCGCGCTTGCTCGGTCTTGGCGGCTCGCTCGCCGCGGGCACACTCGCCTATATGGTCGATCGCTATCTGGCCAAGCGCTTGCATCCACGATTACCGCGATGGCTGGGGCTGCATTACGAGTTCATCGACCTGCAGCAATGCGACGACCTGGCCGCAGCCAAGAACCTGCTGGTCAGCGCCGCGGCCGCGCCGCCTTTTCTCTCGGCCCAACGTATCGACGGGCGGCACGCCATCGACGGCGGCTATGCCGACAACGCACCAATTCCGGAGCAGAGCTTGCCGGAGAAAACCTCGACGCTGGTATTGCTGACTCGCCATTACCCGAAACTCCCAACACTGTTCCGCTTCAACGACCGCCATTACTGGCAGCCGAGCCAGCGCGTTCCAGTATCGACCTGGGACTGCACGGCACGGGCTACCGTGCGCGACGCTTTTAGCCTGGGCCAGCAGGATGCGCTGAGTTTGCGCATGCATATCGCGTTGCCATAAGACAGCAGCGAGAACCGGTCAGGAAAGAGCGCTCTCTCGAATCTGCTCCCATTCGAGATCAAAGCGGGCGAGATACTTGCGCAGTCGATCGGCATCGTTGGTGCTGGCGCGCTGCTGCCTGGATACAGCAAACAGTTCGCGCCCAGCCTGCGAGAGCGACTTCGATTTCGCACATACTCGTACAACCTCTTCCAACTGCACGCGATCGAAGCGGTCCAGCGCGGCAACACGTTCGCCCAGTAGTGCCTCCAATGGCGAGGGTTCGCCACCGCTACGCCATTGGCGGGTCAGGCGCTCGACCTCCTCGTCGACCAGTTCGGTCTGGATGCGGCCCGCCTTCGCAAGCGTCGCCATACGCATGACCGACGCGCCCAGATCGCGGAAATTTCCGCTCCAGCGCGCCTCGACACTTGTAGCAAAAGAAAGAAAACGAGCGCGCGCCTCGCGGTTGAAGGTGACGCGCTGATGTTGTTCGCGCGACCAGCGCTCCAGCTCGAAATCGAGATTGGGCTCGATGTCTTCCACACGCTCGGCCAGGCCTGGCAGACGGTATGTCCAAAGATTCAGACGCGCGAGCAGGTCCTCGCGAAACCGGCCCTGCCCGACCGCTTCGTGCAGATCCCTGTTGGTACCGGCGATCAACTGGAAATCGCTTTCCACTTCCTTGTCGCTGCCCACCGGCAGAAAGCGTTTTTCTTCCAGCGCTCGCAACAACATCGCCTGCTCATCGAGACCCAGTTCGCCGATCTCGTCGAGAAAAAGCAGTCCCTGGTGAGCCGAACGCAACAAGCCAGCCCGATCGCTGGTCGCGCCGGTGTAGGCGCCCCGGGTGTGACCGAACAACGTGCTCATGGCGCCGTCGCCGCGCAAGGTAGCGCAATTGACCTCGACGAATCGGCCCGGTAGTTGATGCTTGAGCTTCTTCAGTTCGAACACGCGCTTGGCGAGCTGGCTTTTGCCGGCACCGGTCGGCCCCATCAGCAGCATCGGCGCTTTCGAACGGGTCGCGACCGTTTCGATCTGCTCGATCATGCGATTGAATGCCCGATTGCGCGTGGCGATGCCGCTCTTGAGCAGGTTGCGGTCGGTCAGCTGCTGCTGTTCGAAGCGCTGCGCGATGCGGTCGTAACGTGAAAGATCGAGATCGATCACTGCAAAGCTGCCTTCCACGCCCTCCTGTTTGCGCGGCGGCGACGTCTGCAGCAGTTGGCCTGGAAAGATTCGGCTTTCGGTCAGCAGGAACCAGCAGATCTGCGCAACGTGCGTGCCCGTCGTGATGTGAACGTAGTAGTCCTCTTCATCTGGGCGAAAATCGTACGCGCGCAAAAAATCATGCAGCGTCGCGTACACGCCTTCGAAATCCCACGGATCGGACAGGTAGGTATCGTGATGGCTCACCTGCGTTTCTGGCGACACCTGTGCAATGTCTTCGGTAACTGCCTTGGCAAGCTTGCCGTAGCGACGCGCATCGAACAGCAGATCCAGCCGGTCGAGCAGGAAGTCTTCATGCATCCCCAGCGACACCGTCGGGCGCCAGCGCTCCCAGCGAGCCGTACCCGAACCCGCGTCGATCTGGGTACCCAGCATGCCGATGACCACCCGTCGCTTCATTTATCTGATCCGATATATAACTAGCTAAAATTATATACTTTTTCCATTTCGCTCTAGCTAGATTCAGCGGCCAATTTTCAATTAATTGCCTAAATATCAAATAGGTATACATAACTCGCCTACGTTGGCACGCCACTTGCCCTATCCAGCTCAAGTCCAACTGGAATGCGCAACATGGCCAATATCACTCTGTTCAACTCCCATCGCGGCGCCCACGTCCCGGCGACCGATGCACGCAACGAAGCTGGCGGCGCTGCCTATGTGCGCCATCCGGAATCGGCACTGGCACTGTATGCCGCCACCGGCTGCCTCAACGGCACTTTCTATGCGAGCGCCGAGGAACAGCTCGACTATGTACTGAAGCTGGGTAGCGAGGTATCGGCGCAATTTGTGGCCAAGACGGCGGTCTATGCCCGTCAGCGCGGCCATATGAAAGACATGCCGGCATTGCTGTTGGCCATGTTGACCATGCGCGACGCCAAAACGCTCGAAGCGGCTTTTCCGCACGTCGTCGACAACGGGCGCATGTTGCGTAACTTCGTGCAGATCGTGCGCAGCGGCCGCATCGGCCGTAAGTCGCTGGGCTCGCTACCCAAGCGTCTGGTGCGGACGTGGCTTGAGAATGCCTCGATAGAGCAGCTTCTCGCCGCGGCGATCGGCTCGAAGCCCTCCCTGGGCGATGTGATCAAGATGGTTCATCCCAAGCCGGCCGACGCCGAGCGCGCCGCACTCTACGCATGGCTGATCGGCAAGTCGTACGACGAAGCCGCATTGCCGGAGAAGGTGCGTGCGTTTGAACGCTTCAAGCGCTCGCCGCACGCGTCGATACCGGCGCTACCGTTCCAGTACTTCACGTCGCTGCCGCTGGATGTGAAGCACTGGACCCAATTGGCCCACGCCTCGTCATGGCAGACCTTGCGCATGAACCTCAACACGTTTGCCCGCCACGGAGTATTCGACAACCAGCGTACCGCTTTGAAAATCGCCGAGCGCCTGCGTGACCCGGCCGAAATCCGCAAAGCGCGCGTGATGCCTTACCAGCTGTTGACCGCCTATTACGCGGCCAGCCAGACGATGCCGGCGTCGATCGTCGATGCGCTGCAGGACGCCATGGAAGTGGCGACCCGCCAGGTACCGTCGTTAGATGGAAACGTGGTCGTTGCGGTCGACGTATCCGGCTCGATGGGATCGCCTGTAACCGGCTACCGCAAGGGCTCGACCACGGTGGCGCGTTGCGTCGACGTGGCCGCACTGATCGCCGCCTGCATTCAGCGCAATCATCGTGCGGCGCGGATCATGCCGTTCGACACCCAGGTGCGCGACTTGCGCCTGAACGCTCGCGACAGCGTGATGACGCAGGCAAAGCAGCTGGCGTCGTTGTGTGGTGGCGGTACGGCGGTAAGCGCTCCGCTGGTCCAGCTCAACAAGGAAAAGGCCAAGGTGGATCTGCTGGTACTGGTCTCCGACAACGAAAGTTGGCGCGACACCCGCGCAGGCGGTGCCACCGCGACAATGCAGCAATGGGCGGCGATCAAGGCGCGCTGTCCCGACGCTCGCATGATCTGCATCGACCTGCAGCCGAACGCGACCAGCCAGACGGTCGAGTCGCCGGATGTGCTGCACGTCGGCGGCTTCAGCGACGCGGTGTTCGATTTACTGGCGGTGTTTGCGGCACAAGGTGGTGGCGCCACCCGCTGGGTGGAGCGGATCGCATCGATGTCGCTTTGAATCCGGTACAGGGATGTGCCGTGGGACGATCCCGGAGGGCCGGGTCGTTCGTTGCCTCAAGGCCAGGAGGCTGCGGGGCGGGAGGGGCCGGCGGGCAATGGGGCCTGCCGGATGGAGATGGGCAACGGCGAATGCTGGTGCGACTACATATGGTTGAACGCGAAAGCGTGCCGGTTCGAGCCCGGAATGTCGCATCAACCCTTGTCGTCGTTGCCCAGACGGTTTTTGGCGATGTGTCGCGAATGCCGACGAAACTACACCTACTAAGTGCCAGGTCGCGGGTTCGAGTCCCGCCCGCCGCAAGGCGGTAGCTCAGCGGTAGAGCAGGACGTTTCGTCACCCTCGTCACGACACATCGCCAAGAACCGTTCAATGTGGTGCGGTGCGAATGCATAGCGAAACTACATCCTTTGGAGATCCATGTTTCGCACGTTTTCTTGTCACACCGCGCCACATCCGTTTTACGCGGCGAATGCAGGTGGAACTACATCGGAAAGCCCTTCGGGGTCGGGTTCAAATCCCGGACGCATGCCGCCCAGGCGGCAAGCGAAAGCCGTTCCCCCACTCCTTGTCGCCGCACCTTTATCATGGCGATCCTCTCGCGGGATCGCGCCACCAGAATCACCGCAACACGAGACATCATCATGAAGACGCAGAACTACGACGTCATCAACGACCCGGGCGCCGTGCCGATCAAGTTGTGGACCCGCGGCGTGCCGTTGGAAGACGAGGCGCGCCGTCAGCTCCAGAACATCGCCAAACTCCCGTTTATCCATCGCTGGATTTCGGTCATGCCGGACGTACACCTCGGCAAGGGTGCGACGGTAGGCTCGGTGGTGCCGACCATTGGCGCGATCGTGCCGGCGGCAGTGGGCGTGGATATCGGGTGCGGCATGATCGCGGCGCGGACCACGCTGACAGCGAACGACCTGCCCGACAACCTCACCGAGATACGTAGCGCGATCGAGAAGGCGGTGCCGCACGGCCGCACGGTCGGCGCGCGCGACAAGGGGGCCTGGGCAAACCCACCGGAGGCTACCGTAGAGAGCTGGGCTTCGTTGCAGGACGGTTTCGACCGTATCGTGGCGCGGCACCCCAAGCTCAAGCGCAGCAACCATCTCCATCACCTGGGCACCCTCGGTACCGGCAATCATTTCGTCGAGGTCTGCCTGGACGAGGAGAATCGCGTGTGGTTCATGCTGCACTCGGGATCCCGTGGCGTAGGCAACGCGATTGGAAGCCATTTCATCGAACTGGCCAAGCAGGATATGCGTCGCTGGATGATCAACCTGCCCGATCAGGATCTGGCCTACCTGCCGGAGGGCAGCGATCATTACGCGGACTACGTTTTCGCCGTGGACTGGGCGCAGCGTTTTGCGCGCAACAACCGCGAAATCATGATGAAGCATGTGGTCGAAGCGGTGCGCAAGGTGATCGCCAAGCCGTTCGACGCCCAAGCCGAGGCGGTCAACTGTCACCACAACTACGTCAACCGCGAGCATCATTTCGGCAAGGACGTACTGGTGACACGAAAAGGGGCGGTGAGCGCACGGAAGGGTGAGATGGGCATCATTCCCGGCAGCATGGGTGCGAAAAGCTTTATCGTGCGCGGCCTGGGTAACGAAGACAGCTTTCACAGCTGCAGTCATGGCGCCGGCCGTGTCATGAGCCGTACCGAGGCACGTCGTCGTATCAGTGTCGAGGAGCATGCCAAGGCGACCGCACATGTGGAGTGCCGCAAGGATGCCGATGTCGTCGACGAATCGCCGGCGGCATACAAGTCGATCGATGCTGTCATGGCGGCACAGAGCGACCTGGTTGAGATCGTGCATACGTTGCGCCAGGTCGTCTGCATCAAGGGATAGCCCGATCCGGCCATCTCAATACATAACAAAAGAAGAGCGAGGCAATGCTTCGCTCTTCGCCAATGGATGAAATAAATATGGAGATGATCGAACTGGACGGCGAGGCAGGCGGCGGGCAATTGCTGCGCACCGCGCTCAGCTTGAGCCTGTGTACCGGCATCGGCTTCACGATGGAGCGGATTCGCGCGCGGCGTGCGCGTCCAGGCCTGATGCGTCAGCACCTTACCGCGGTCAACGCCGCCGCCATGATCGGCCAGGGGCGCACACACGGCGCCGAACTCGGCGCCACCCGCCTACGCTTCGAGCCAGGAAAGGTCGCGCCCGGAGACTATCAATTCAGCACGGGAAGCGCCGGCTCGACCACCCTGGTACTGCAGACGGTCCTGCCCGCACTGTGGCGTTGTGCAGCGCCCTCGCGCCTGCGCCTCGAGGGCGGCACGCACAATCCGCTTGCCCCCAGTGTCGACTTTATTGCCGACAGCTATTTGCCGGCGCTCCGCCATCTGGGCATTGAAGCGAGTGTGCGCCTGGAGCGTCACGGTTTCTTTCCGGCCGGCGGCGGCATCGTGCATGCAACGGTTGAACCATCCGCCGCATCGACCCGTGGCGTGCTTGACGTGCGCGGCGAGCTCGATGGCATGGAAGCGCTCGCCATCCTGTCCGGCCTTTCATCCGAAATTGGTCGCCGCGAGCTGGCCGTGCTGGGCGGACAGCTTAAGCTTCCCGAGGAAGCCCTGCAGTTGCGCAGCGTCAAGCCGCCGATCGGACCCGGGAATGCTTTGATGGTGAAAGTACGGCACGCCAACCATGTCGAAACCTTCACCGGACACGGACAGCGCGGCGTAAGCGCTGAAAGCGTCGCGCACGATGTCGCTCGCGAGGTGAAGAACTATCTCGCATCCGATGCCTATGCGGGAGAACACCTGTCGGATCAGTTGCTGTTACCGATGGCACTGGCTGGCCATGGCGAATTCACCACGCATGTCATCAGCGATCATTTGCAGAGCAATGCACGACTGATCGAGAAATTCCTTCCCGTCGATATCGCCTGGCATCGACATGGGTCCGATGTGTGGCGCGTCGTTGTTGGAAGTTAGCCGGCGCGCTGGCTTTGATGACGTCACGAGGTCTGGAAGCGCAAGGGCTTCGACAACAAGTTACGATCCAACTGATACGGGGCACCTGCATGGCAGGCGCCCCGTTTTCGATCACTTGGAGATAAGCAACAGCAACGACTGCCCGCATTGACTATAGGTCGCTCCACTGCCGCCGATCAGTGTTTCGCTGCCCGGCGTCACGAAGGTATTGGCGCCATCGTTCCAATTGCAGGTATCGGTCACGCGATACCACTGCGTGCCGGTCGGCGGCGCGGGCAATGTGAAAGTAACGGAGCCCGACCAGCCGTTATATGCCACGTACATGGAGTTGCTGTCGCCGAACGATGAGCCGTTGACCGTATAGGCGATGGCGTAATTGCTGGTGTTGTTCCAGTACGCCGTGGTCGCCACGGCACCGCTTGGCTGATACCACACGACCTGGCTGGCGGTGTACCAGCTTGCCGGACGTAGCGCCGGATGTGCCTTGCGGAACGCGATAAGGCGTGTGGCGTACGTGTTGAAGTTGGCCTGATCGGTAGTCCAGCTGTAGTTCAACCAGTTGGCGGTGGAGTCGAGGTTATATGCGTTGTTGTTGCATTTGAGCGAGCGCAGGTACTCATCGCCACCCTGGATCAGCGGCGTGCCCGCGGACAGCATGACGAACGCAAGGCCGGTACGCGCCGCACGGCGCTGATCGAAGGCGGTACCGGTACCGGCGGACATGCCCTGGTCCCAGCTGTAGTTGCTCGAGGTGCCGCCGTCGGATGGGCCGTAGGGCCAGGCTTGATTGTTGTTCGAACCGTTGCAGGCATAGACGTCGTTGAGCGTCATGCCGTCATGCACATCGATGAAGTTGGTGGAATTCCACGGCGCTCGGCCGCTGGCCTGGAACAGATTGGCCGAGCCGGAGAAATTGTTTGCGTCCTGGCCAATGGAGATCGTCATGCTGCCGAGTTCGTTCTGCGCCTGGCGCAGCGTGTCGCGATAGGCACCGTTCCATTCCGACCAGCCCTTGGGGAAACCGCCAAGCTGATACGAGTTGCCGCCGATGGCCCACGGTTCCGCGAACAGGTCCAGGCCGCTGCCGCCCGCAGCCGGCCGTACGGTGAACTCGCTCAGGATGCGATTGATCGCGACATTGGGATCGGCCGCGTCGAAGTTGTAACCACCATTGGGGCAGTTGGGTGCGGCGGACTGGAAGGTATCGCTCAGGCAACTATTGCCGAGTACTGAGGCGAGGTCGAAACGAAAGCCATCGACGCCCATGGTGTTGGCCCAATAGGCCAATGAATCGACGATCAGGTTCTGCGCGACCGTATTGTAGGTGTTGTAGTTTCCGCCCACACCGGTGTTGTCGTAGTAGTACTGGTTGTTGGATGCCAGTTCGTAATACGTCGAGTTATCCAGGCCGCGCCATGAGTAGATCGTCGCGGTGGTGGGATCCGAACTGGTCCATGTTCCACCCTCGCCGGTATGGTTGTAGACCACGTCCATATAGACCTTGATGCCGGCGTTGTGGAACGCCTGCACCATGGCCTGGAATTCCGCGGTCGGGCCGCCGGCGGCCTTGTTCGACGAGTAACGGCGATCGGGCGAAAAGTAATTCTCGGTCATATAGCCCCAGTAGTTCTGGTTGGCATCCGAGTTGGGTACGACATCGTTCGCGTCGTTCTGCGTTTCCTGCACCGGCAGGAACTCCACCGCGGTGACGCCCAGGCTTGCCAGATAGCTCGCCTTCAAGCCCGCGCCTTTGTAGGTACCGCGATAGGCCGCCGCGATGCTGGTGTCCTGCTCGGTAAAGCCACGTACATTCACTTCATAGATCACGTCGTCTTTCTGCGCGCGCGTCGGCTTGGTGCCCGTGCTTTGCGCTGTTTGCGACAACACCACGCCCTTGGGCGCGTACAGGCCGCTGTCCGTATTGCGATTGGTGGCGCCCGACGCAAATACATTGCCGTTCTGGCTGGAGGTGTTGAGCGGGTCCTGACTCATCTCCAGCGCGTAGGGATCGAGCAGCAGCTTGTTCGGATTGAAGCGATTACCGCTCGAATCGACATCGGAAACGAAGCCCACCGATGTGCCCTTGGTCCAGCTCGCGTTGTATGGCCAGTTCGGACCCCAGGCGCGATAGCCGTAATACACCGACCCGGTGATACCGGCCGATTGAATCGACGAGACCGGCACCGTCACGGCCCAGACATTGCTGCCGGCCGGGCTCAGCACATAGGTAGCCGACTCCTGCGCGCCATAACCGCTGCCATAGAGATAAAGCACGATGCGCGTGGCATGCGCGGAGTACACGCGAAAGGTAATGCTGGTTTTCTGCGCGTTATAGCTTGCGCCCAGCGTCATGCTGTTGATGGCCGCATGGGCCGGCATCAATGGCGCGGCAAGCAGGCCCGCACAGAGCATGAGCGCAGCGAGTATCTTCGAACGGTTCATCGGGTCTACCTCTATCCTGCTTCGTTGAGGATCGGGTTCAACTACCGTGCATGGACTTGAAAAACTGCCGAGCGAGCCCGCGGCGCGGCGCATCTTCGCCGTGCCGTTCCGATGGGAGAAAAAGGTCATTGCGTTACCAGGCGCAATGTGGACTTGCCTGTAGCAGTGGGGCGCATAGTAGAAAGCATCGCAGTGCAGCAACCAGCGCATGCATACGTATTCATTGCGACGGATTGCTCAGTCGTGACCTGTGCAAGAACCCATTAGACTTGTCATCGGGGTCATAACGGTGTCCGGGGATTAACCATGCCTGCTGCTTTGCGGATCGGTCGTTTGCTGCTTCTTGTGTTTTGCCTGCTGCCCTTGGCCGTACTCGCCGATGGCGTGACTGGCGTGGGCATTCATGCCATCGAAGTCCATGACCCGGTGAGCGATGGAGCCATGCCCGGCTACGTGTTCTATCCGTCGACGCAGGCCAAGGGCTCGACCTGGATCGCGCCTTACGAGGTTGCCGCCACCATCGACGCCACCGAACTGCCGGGTGCCAGACCGCTGGTCGTGCTCTCCCATGGCAACGGCGGCTCCGATCTTGATCTGCACGACATCGCCACGTATCTGGCGAGCCACGGCTTCGTGGTCGCGACACTGGAACATCCCAAGGACAACTATCACGACCAGAGCGGCGTCGGTCGCGCGCCGGTACTGGATGGACGGCCGATCCAGGTACAGGCCGTGATCACCTATCTGCTGAGCGATGCGAAGTGGAGCAAACTGATCGATGCGAAGCACATCGGCGTCGGCGGTTTTTCAGCCGGTGGCTATACCAGCCTGCTGTTGGTCGGCGCCGTGCCGCGATTCGATCGTTTCATCGACTATTGCGAACGCTATCCCGGCGACGATCTGTGTGCGGGCGCCAAGCAGATGCGTGCCGAGGCCGCCAGCCACGGCCAGACGATCGAGCAGATGTTCGGCGAGACACAGAAGGACTTCACTCGTTGGGGCAAGGCGGCTGACCCGCGCGTCAAGGCCGCATTCGCCATGGCCCCGCTCAGCCTGATCTTCGATGCATCCGGCGTGGCGTCCATCGATCGCCCGGTATTCCTGTACTACGGCCAGAACGATCATCTCGCGCGGCCGCTCGAGAACGCACGGCACATCGCACCCTCGATCAAGACCCTGACCGGCATCAAGGAAATTCCCAAGGCGGATCACTGGGTATTTCTCGCACCATGTTCACCGACGATGGCCAAACGGCTGCCGATGATGTGCAGCGATCCGGCGGGCGTGGACCGTGCCAAGGTACATGCGCAGATTCAGGTCGACGCGCTGGCCTTCTTTCGTAAGACCCTGGGCGCCGGACGGTGAGTATGTGCTGATGATGGTGTGTGTTGTTTCGGGGGCCGTTGTCCTGAGGACTTAAAGCCCCCTCACCCCACCACGCGTGCGCGTTCAACATCCACACGGCACACACATCCATCCAGATGATCATTGACCATCCCCGTCGCCTGCATCAGCGCATAAACCGTCGTCGGGCCGACAAAAGTCCAGCCACGCTTTTTCAGTTCCTTCGACATCGCTATCGATTCGGGGCTGGTGGTATGGGCGCGGTAGTACGCCAGGTCGACGGTCTTGGGGCGCTGCGTCGCTGCCGGGGCGAACTTCCATACCCACTCGGCGAGCGATCCGGTTTCCTCGATCAGCTCGATCGCACGGCGCGCGTTGTTGATGACCGAGACGATCTTGGCGCGATTGCGTACGATGTTCGCGTCGCCAAGCAGGCGTTCGATATCTTTCTCGGTAAAGCGCGCGACGCGTTGAATATCGAAGCCCTTGAAGGCCACGCGAAAATGTTCGCGCTTGCGCAGAATGACCTGCCACGACATGCCGGACTGGAAACCTTCCAGGCAGATCCTTTCAAACAGCAGCGTATCGTCGCGGACCGGCCGCCCCCATTCGTTGTCGTGATACTCCGGCATCGAGGGATACCAGAAACAACGCGGGCGACCGTCAGCGCCTGTTACCAGGCCCTCGTCTTCGTGCATGCCACACCACTTTGCGTTCGATCAGAACAAGCTCGATCAGAACAGGTGTTTTAGCACGATGAACAATCCGCCAGCGAGCAGGATCGATGCGGGCAGGGTCAACACCCAGGCCATCAGCAGATTGCGCACGGTCGACCATTGCAGGCCCGACCCGTTCGCCGCCATGGTTCCGGCGACGCCCGATGTGAGCACATGGGTTGTACTGACCGGCAGGTGATACATGTCGGCGGCCTGGATCAAGGTCATCGCCACCAGCTCGGCCGACGCACCTTGCGCATAGGTCAGATGCTCCTTGCCGATCTTCTCGCCCACGGTCACCACGATGCGCTTCCAGCCCACCATCGTGCCGAGACCGAGCGCCAGCGCCACGGCCACCTTTACCCAGGTCGGGATGAACTGCGTCGCCTTGGTGGCAAGGCCGCGCCAGGTGGTCATTGTCTTGGTCTGGTCGTCGGACAGGCCGGGCTTGCTCAAGACCAGCGGCAAGGCGGCATTGGCCAGGTAGATGTCGTTACGCACGTTGCCCATCTGTTCCTGCGGCACCGACTTCAACGACGGACGATCGCCCACCTGTTGATCGATCTGTGCAATCAGGGCGGCCAGCGCGGGAATCGTATTCGCCTGCAGCGTCTTCTGCTGCACGGCCGTCTCGACCGTGGCGCGCGGGTCGCCGCCAACCGTGACCGAACCGCCGATCTGCCCAAGCACGCGACTCGTCTCGACCGACACTTCATGGAAGGTCTTTACTTCGCCACCGCTCACCGCGCCATTGAGCGCATAGGCGGTCGGCACCGTGCCGATCAGGATCAGCATGATCAGGCCCATGCCCTTCTGCCCGTCGTTCGAGCCATGGCTGAAGCTCACGCCGGTGCAGGTCAGCACCAGCAGCGCGCGGATCGGCCACGGCGGCGGCTTGTTGCCCTCGGGCGCGCGATACAACGCGGGAATCTTCACCAACTTCTTGAGCACATACATCAACAAGCCGGCAAGCAGGAAACCGGCGATCGGCGAAAACACCAGGCCCTTGAACACGCCCATCGCGGCGCTCCAGTCCACGCCGCTGGTGCCGGACTTGACCGCCGTCAACTGGTTGGCCAGGCCCACGCCGATGATCGAGCCGATCAAGGTGTGCGAAGACGAATTGGGCAGCCCGAAGTACCAGGTGCCCAGGTTCCACAGGATGGCCGCGATCAGCAGCGCAAACACCATCGCGAAGCCGGCGTTACTGCCGACCTGCAGAATCAGTTCCACCGGCAGCAGCGACACGACCGTAAAGGCGACCGCGCCCGATGAGGTCAACACGCCGAGGAAATTGAACACGCCCGACCAGATCACCGCCATGTTGGCCGGCATCGAGTGCGTGTAGATCACTGTCGCCACCGCATTGGCGGTGTCGTGGAAACCGTTGACGAATTCGAAGCCCAGCGCAATCAGCAGCGCGATGCCCAGCAGGATGAACGGCCCGGCGGAATGGATGTGCACGATGGCCAGGTCACCCATCAGCTGGGTGGCGGCGTAGATGCCGCCGATCAGCAGGACCACCCCAAATACGGCGGCGAAGATTCGGCCTGAGTTCTTGTTCTGGGCGGTGGTAGTAGCGACTGCGGCTTCGGTCTGCATGGGACGTGCACCTCATAGGTCAGCCCTTGGGAAGCTAAGGACCGTCCAAGACAGTGGCGTGACAGCCATGCGGCGGGGCGGCGTCTCACCGGCTGAGACAGTCGCCCGCTCTACTGCCGAACCTGCCTGCCGCCAGCCGACGCCGATGAATGCCCTGCCGCACCGCTATGACGCTTCCGACGACCTGGTCCTGCGCGACCCGGGCGATGGCCGGACCCTGGCTCAACGCCTGTCCCGGCGCTATGCCTCGCGGATCACCGGCGCTTTCGTCGTTCCCGGTCGCGAGGGCTCGTTCGCACCACTGCCTGAAGACCTACCCCCCGCGCTGGCCGCCGCGCTGCGCCAGCGCGGCATCGAGCAGCTCTATAGCCACCAGGCCGCCGCCTGGCAGGCCGCACAGGCACGCCAGCACGTTGCCGTGGTGACACCGACGGCCTCGGGCAAGTCGCTGTGCTACACCCTTCCCGTGCTCACTGCGGCCATGCAGGACAACGCCAAGGCGCTCTACCTGTTCCCCACCAAGGCGCTGGCACAGGACCAGGTAGCCGAGCTGCTGGAGATCAACCAGGCCGGCAACCTGGGGGTCAAGGCATTTACCTTCGATGGCGACACGCCGGGCGACGCTCGGCAGGCGATCCGGCTGCACGGCGACGTGGTCGTGAGCAACCCCGACATGCTGCACCAGGCGATCCTGCCGCATCACACCAAATGGGCGCAGTTCTTCGAGAACCTGCGTTATGTGGTGATCGACGAAGTACACACCTATCGCGGCGTGTTCGGCTCGCACGTAGCCAATGTGTTGCGCCGTCTCAAACGCGTCTGCGCGTTCTACGGCGTCACGCCACAGTTCATCCTCTGCTCGGCGACGATCGGCAACCCGAAAGAACATGCCCAGGCACTGATCGAAGATCAGGTCACCGCTATCACCGAAAGCGGTGCGCCGTCGGGCGACAAGCATGTGCTGCTATGGAACCCGCCAGTGATCAATCCGGATCTCGGCTTGCGTGCGTCGGCGCGTTCGCAGACCAACCGCATTGCACGACTGGCGATCAAGGCCGGCATGAAAACCCTGGTGTTTGCGCAAAGCCGCACCATGGTCGAAGTGCTGACCAAATATCTCAAGGATGTCTTCGATCACGATCCACGCAAGCCGCCGCGCATCCGCGCCTATCGTGGCGGCTATCTGCCGAAGGAACGCCGCGCGGCGGAGCGCGAGATGCGTGCCGGCACCGTCGACGGCATCGTCAGTACATCGGCGCTCGAGCTTGGCGTGGATATCGGCAGTCTCGATGTGGTGGTGCTCAACGGTTATCCCGGTTCGGTCGCCGGCACATGGCAGCGATTCGGCCGCGCTGGCCGGCGCCAGCAGGCCGCGCTCGGCGTGCTGGTCGCCAGCAGCGATCCGCTCGACCAGTACCTGGTGCGCCATCCTGAGTTTTTCCAGGCCGCACCGCCGGAGTATGCGCGCATTCATCCCGACCAGCCGCTGATCCTGCTCGATCACATCCGCTGCGCCGCGTTCGAACTGCCCTTCACCGGCAACGAGATCTTCGGCAACGATGCCGCCGCACCCTGGCTCGACGTGCTGATGGAAGACGGCGTGCTTCATCGCGAAGGTGATCGCTGGGAATGGATTGCCGACAGCTATCCCGCCAATGCGGTGTCGCTGCGTTCGGTCGCCGATGGCAATTTTGTCGTGGTCGATCGCACCGGCGGCAAGCAGACGATTCTTGCCGAAGTGGATTTCAGCGCCGCTGCCGTTACCTTGTATGAAGGCGCGATCCACATGATCCAGTCCGTACCGTTCCAGGTGGAACGACTGGATTGGGAAGGCCGCAAGGCCTATGTCACGCGCACGCATGTCGACTACTACACCGACGCCATCGACTACACCAAATTGAAAGTGCTGACTTGTTTTGACAGCGCACCGGCCGGCCGTGGACAGTCGCATCACGGCGAAGTGCACGTGGTACGCCGTGTGGCCGGCTACAAGAAAATCCGCTACTACACACACGAGAATATCGGCTACGGCCCGGTCAATCTGCCTGATCAGGAACTGCACACCACCGCTGTGTGGTGGCAGCTCACGCAGCGCACGTTGGAGCAGGCATTCGACGGCCGCCAGGAGGCGCTGGATGGCTTTCTCGGTGCGGCGTACGCGTTGCACATTGTTGCCACGGTGGCCGTCATGGCCGAGTCGCGCGATCTGCAGAAGGCCGTCGGCAGCGGCGATGGTGCGTGGTTCGTCAGCGCCGATGCCCAGGGGCGCGGTCAACTACGCAGCGGCGATGGCCAGCCGACTGCATTGACGCCTGACGCACCTTTCACGCCGACTGTTTATCTCTACGATGCATTCCCGGGTGGCGTCGGTCTTAGCGCGCCGTTGTTCGAGCGTCGCGAGGATCTACTTGCACAGGCACAGAGTTTGATCGATCGCTGTGACTGTCGTTGTGGCTGCCCTGGTTGCGTGGGCCCCGTTCTCGCCGCTGACGAAGCGTCCGATCGATCACCCAAGGCATTC
This sequence comes from Dyella sp. NPDC103356, assembly GCF_055584465.1. Lineage (NCBI taxonomy): Bacteria > Pseudomonadati > Pseudomonadota > Gammaproteobacteria > Lysobacterales > Rhodanobacteraceae > Dyella > Dyella sp. NPDC103356. The sequence goes on along the minus strand of NZ_JBVJLZ010000004.1, from coordinate 412,455 downwards.
GCGCAACGCGTGCTTTCGTTGATGGCTGCGCTGTGAGTGAGTTGACCGACAAGCTGCGCGGCCTGCGCAGTCAGGCCGGCGTCGCCAGACCTGTACCACGGCAGGCGCTGCCACCGGACATTCGTCGACTGCTGTCGACGCGCAACCGGCTGGGTGGAGCGCAACGTGTTGCGCCCGCGTCCGATCGTGTCGTTCATGGCACCGAGATCGCGCCGGGCTTACGCTTTATCGAAACGTTCTGCGAATCGCCCGCACCGCCAGAACATCTCGATGTGCGTTTTGCGCGTATCGATGCGCATGTCGAACGGCGCCACCTGTTGCACTTCGACACGGAAACCACGGGACTCGCAGGTGGAACCGGCACACGCGCTTTCATGATCGGTGCGGCCGATTGGGTAGGTTCGCAACTACGCTTGCGCCAGCTCACTATCACGAGCCTTGCCGCCGAGCATGCCATGCTGCGCCACTTTGCCGGCTGGATCGATCCGGACACGGTGCTGGTCAGCTACAACGGCAAGTGTTACGACGCGCCCTTGCTCGCTACGCGCTATCGACTTGCACGTATGGCGAACCCGCTGCTTGGGCTGATGCATGTGGATTTGCTGCATCCCGTGCGGCGACATTGGAAAGGGGTTTGGGAGAATTGTCGTCTGGCTACGGCGGAGCGGCAGCTGCTAGGCGTGGTGCGCGAGGATGATTTGCCTGGGTCGGAGGCACCGGCTGCGTGGCTCGGTTATCTGCGTGGTGGGTCGGCGGTGAATTTGCGGCGGGTGGCTGAGCATAATGCTCAGGATTTAAGGAGTTTGGCGGGGGTGTTGCGGTACGTGGAGGCGTTGGGTGGAAGTGGCGCTGCGGCACTCCTGTCCTAGCGCTTCCTATCTCGTCATTCCGGCGTAGGCCGGAACCCAGTAGCGTCAGTGTTTGGTTCTTGCCTGGGTGCTTTCGCGACTTGGCCGCTTACGTAACCCTTCCCTACTTCGTCATTCCGGCGAAGGCCGGAATCTATTCCTCAGCGTATCCGCTTGCGACGCGTTGTCTGACAAGCGAAGACTGAAGAATAGATTCCGGCCTTCGCCGAAATGACGGGTAGGTGAGAATGAGGCGAGATGTGGAGCAGCGCTCTCACTCACTTCTCACTCCTCTTCACTCACTCCTCGCCCCAACAACACACAAGCAAGGCGGGAAGACCAATACCTCCCCGCCTATCTACCAACACCTCACGGATCGAACTTCTTCTCCACCCCAAACAGGATCGACTGATTGTCCTTGCTCGAGTTGTCGAGGTAGTTCTGATACTCCGCCCGCAACAACCAGCCTCGGGTCATCTGCAAGGCTACGCCTGCGCCAAGCATGGTGTGATTGCGCGACTGACCGGTCAGCGTGGCCTGGTACAGCGGCCCGTTGATCAGATCCGCATAGCGCATCGTTGCCTGGCTGGAACCCTGCATGTCGTGGCCAAACTCGGCGCGTAGCTGCGGCGCCCAGGTTCCGTAATCGCGCTTGGCGGTCCACTGCGCCAGGATGCCCAGCGTGGCGGTGCTGGTCTTGACCGTCTGGCGCTGGTAGTCGAGTGCGAAGACCGAATCACCGGTTTCGGTGTAGCCATCAAGTGATGCACGCGCAAGATCCAGACGGCCATACGGCGTGAGCAGCATGTCGTCGGTCTGATGCTGGTAGCCGATCGAGAACGAGCCGAACAGCTGCTTGCCGTCGCGGCTGCCATGCACCGTGTTGCCGTTGTCGGTGACATAGCGGCGTGCGTCGAACTGCAGCCACTGGTAGCCGATCACCGCATCGATATAGGTCTTGTCGGTGGGCTGGTAGCTGCCGTAGAAGGCGAAGTTGTAGCTGTCCACCGAACTGCGGCTGCCGTTCTGTCCGACATCCGACACGTCGTGGCCATAGCCGACACCCACACCCAGCGTGAGCTTGCTGGCGACCTGCTTGTCCGCGCCAAAGCTGACGCCCGAGGTGGTGAAGTCGATACCGTTGTCGCTGGTACCCGGCTGCATCTTGCCGAAGTTCACCGCACCGCCGGTCCAGAAGGCGATGTCGCCCGGCGCAGCGCCGACACCCGACGACATGGCACGCGGCGCTGCCGGCTGCGCGTCGGGCGCCACCACATAACGCTTGTTCTGCTCGTCCATCGCGCCCTGCAAACCCGTCAAGGTATCGGGATTGCGCAGACTGCTGGCCGACGTCATGGTGATGCCGTTGCTGAAGCCGCCCAGACCGCCACCGCCATGCAGGCTTTCCAGGCGACGCTGGAAGTTGCTGATCTGGCCGGTGGCCATGCGCCGTGTCGAGTCGGCCTGTGCATCGAGCACGCCGAGTACTTCGGCGTTCTTCGAAGGATCGCTGCGCGCGGTCACGCTGACCGAGATGGTGCCCGGGTCGGAGGTAGCAAAGGCATTGCTCAGCGTGTAGCTGATCTGCGCCATGCCGCCGAAGGTCGGTGCCGCGGTGAACGACAGCTTGTAGCCGCCATTGGCCGACTGCACCGTCGCCGTACCGGCATTGGCCGGAGAGACCGATACCACCTTGGCGTCGGTAAACGGTCCTCCATGAGCCGTGGTGGTCAGGTCCACCTGCACCGAGGTGCCGGCAATCACCGAAGCGGTCAGGTTCGGCGCCACCGGACGCGCATTGACCGTGATGGTCGCGTGCGCTGGCTGCGAGGTGCCGAAGGGATTGCTCAGCGTGAAGTCGAAGCCGAACGTACCCGATGCATTCGGATCGGCGGTGTAGACGATATCCGTGCCCTGCACCACCGCTGTGCCCGAGGACGGCGGATTGGTCACCGTGGCCGTGGTGAACGGTCCATTGGTCGCACCGGCCGCGCCATGGATGGTCACCGACTTGCCGGCCAGCACGGTTGCGCTCTGCGCCGTTGCCGTCGGCACCGCCCCCGGTACCACGGTGATCGCCACCGTGGCCACGCCCGAAGTACCGCCCGGACCGCTCGCGGTGTACTTCAGCGAGTCGCTACCGAAGTAGTCGTGCGCCGGGGTGTAGAGGATATTCAGCCCATTGACGGTAGCGGTACCGTGTGCCGGTTGTTGAGTGATCGTCAGGCTGGTGATCGGTCCGGTGTCGCCACTGGTGGAGATCGTCACCGAACCATTCGCGTTCACGTTCACACTGCTGTTGACCACGATGGGCGCAGGCTGACCGATCACTGCGCTATAGGCCTGAATGACCTGGAAGTTGTGCGAGTCGGTCGCCGTCACGCTGAAGTTGAAACTGCCAGATGCCGTGGGCGTGCCGGACAACGTGCCGGTGGAGGGACTCAGTGTGAGACCTGCAGGGAGCGCACCAGCCGTCACCGCATAAGTGTATGGCGCAACGCCACCGCTGGTGGACAGGGTCTGCGAGTACGCGTGGCCAACGATACCTCCCGGTACGGTCGCAGGCGTAATCGCCAGGGTCGGTCCATTGACCACCAGTTGGAAGGGTTGGTCGGCCGTCTGCGTCGCGGCGTCGACGACATGCACGATAAAGCTGAAGGTGCCGCCGGCCAGCGGCGTACCGCTGAGCACGCCTGTCGGAGAGAAGGTCAGGCCGGCGGGCAACGTGCCGCCGATAAGGCTGAACGTGTAAGGCGCCGCGCCGCCCGACGCGGTAATGGTGTAGCTATAGGGCGTTTCGCCGGTAGCACTCGGCAAATTCGAGCCGACGGAGAAGCTCACCGCACCACCCGGTACGGCGATGGCGAACGACTGTGTCACCGTCGTCGCCGCCAACCAGGCGGCGTCGCCAACCTGATCGGCATTGATCGTACATGTGCCCGGCGCCTTCGCCGTCAGGACACCGTCCAGAGTGACCGTACAGATGTTGGTGGTACTGGAGGTGAAGCTTATCTGGAGACCGGAGGTTGAGCTGGCGATCAACTGGGGCGTCGTACCAAAGTTCTTCGTGCCCGGATTGGCAAAGGTGATCGTCTGCGGGCCTTGCGGCGTGACGCTGTTCGACGCCGTCGACGTGGTACCACCCGCCGTATTGTTTGCCGTCACCGTGAACGTATACGGCGTGCCGTTGGTCAGGTTGGTGACGACGATCTGGGTAGCCGAACCATTGGCAGTGCCAGTCAGACCGCCGGGGCTGGAGATCGCGGTATATCCGGTGATCGTCGCACCGCCCGTGTTGGCGGGTGCGGCGAACGTGATGGTCGCTTGCTTATCGCCCGCAGCAGCGACCACGTTGGTCGGTGCGCCAGGCACCACAGCGCTCACCTGGAACTGCTGGGTCACCGTGGTGGCCGCCAGATATGTTCCATTGCCCGCCTGGTCCGCATTGATGATGCAGGTGCCTGTTGCCACGAAGGTGAGCACGCCGCCGCTGGTAATCGTGCAAACACCCGTTGCGGACGAAGTGAAGGTCACTTGCAGACCCGAGGTGGACGACGCCGTGAGCGTCGGCGTGGTGCCGAAGCTCTTCGTGCCTGGATTGGCGAACGTGATCGTCTGCGTACCTTTCGGCGTCACGCTGCCGGAAGGATCCGACGTCGGCCCCGTTAGTCCCGCAGCATTCGTCGCTGTCACGGTAAAGGTATAAGGCGTTCCATCGGTCAACCCGGTCACTACGATCGGGCTGTTGGGTCCGGTGACGGTCAGGTTGCCGGGGCTGGAGGTCACCGTGTAGGTCGGAATGGACGAACCGCCAGTGTTGGTCGGAGCAACAAAGCTCACCGAAGCCTGTTCGGGTCCTGCCGTCGCCGCCACTCCCGTCGGCTTACCCGGCGCGATGGCTGTCACATGGATCGTGTAGTTCTGGGTCCCCGGGAACGACTGGGCGTCGGTGGCTTGCACGGTGAGGTTGAAGTCACCCGCGACCGTCGGCGTACCCGATAGCGTACCGTCGGGGGCCAGCAGCATGCCCGGGGGCAAAGTGCCCCCCGTGACAGCGAAGGTGTAAGGCGCGGTGCCACCGGAGGCTGATACCGTCTGGCTGTAAGCCGTGCCTACCGTTGCGTTGGGCAAGCTGGTCGGCGAGATCGTGACTGTCGGCGCCGCGATCTGCAACGTATAGGAGCGCGAACCCGGATAGGGAGCAGCAGGACCGGTCGTCGAATCGGTCGCCGTCACCGTGAAGGTGAAGTTACCGGCCTGTGTCGGGGTACCGCTGAGTACGCCCGCGGAGGACAAGCTCATGCCGTTGGGCAGTGTGCCCGAATGCGTGTAACTGTAAGGCGCGGTGCCGCCGGTGGCCGTCAGATTGACCCCACCGTAAGGCACGTTGACCGTACCGGGGGGAACCGTCGCCGGGCTGATCGCGATAACCGGCGCATTGACGGTCAACGTCACGTTTGCCGGCGCAGAATGGAACGGTGCCGCAGGACCGGTCGAACTGTCCGTTGCGGTCACCTGGACCGTGAACGTGCCCACCGCTGTGGACGTACCGCTGATGACGCCGTTGGCCGCCAGTGTCAGGCCCGCAGGCAGCGTGCCGGCGGTCACGGCATACGTGTAGGGTGCGGCGCCACCGGTGGCACCGGTAATGGAATGATTGTAAGCGGCGCCGGCAGTGGGATTGGGCGAGGCGGCCGGCGTATAGGTGATCGTGGGGGGCGACACCGTCACCGTCACGGTGGCCGGCGACGATGGACCTGCGGCATTGGATGCGGTGTAGGTGAAGCTGTCCGGACCGGCGTAACCGTTCGTGGGTGTATAGGTGATCAACGTACCGCTGGCGGTGGCCGTACCGTGTGCGCCCTGCGTAGCTACGGCAACTGATGTCGCTACCGGTCCGCTGAGATTGAGCGTGATCGGGTTATTGGTGCTGTTGTAGGCAACAGTCGCGCTGACCGGACCGGCGGTCGGCGGCGTGTTCAGCACCGTAATGTGCAGGTTGTTTTCCGTGAAATTACTGTTGTTATCCGTCGCGCGTATCGTGAAATTCGTCGTACCCAATGCCGTAGGCGTGCCGCTGATCACTCCACCGCTCAATGTCAGACCCGGCGGCAAGCTAGTGGCATCGTCCAGCATGTAGGTATACGGCGGTACGCCGCCGGATGCGGACAGCGTGAAGCTGTAAGGGGTGTTCAAATTCGCATCCGGTGGGTTGCCGACCGTGATGTTTGGCGCAGCCACCGTCAGCGCATAGCTCTTGGTCGTCGTCGCTCCGACGTTGTCGGTCACCTTGATCCCGACGTTGAACGATCCCGATTGCGTGGCCGTACCGCTGATCGTGTTGCCGCTCAGGGTGATACCCGTAGGGAAGCTGCCGCTCACCAACGCAAAGGTGTAAGGCGCAGTGCCGCCACTGGCGGAGAGCGTCTGGCTATAAGCCACCTCAAATTGCGGCGCAGGCAGGCTGGTCGGCGACACTACGATTGTCGAGGCCGGGCCGATATTAACGGTCACATGATGGAGTACGGCGTCGGCATCCGGAAAGTCAAAACTGTCCGTCAGCTGGCCATTGCCGTTATTGACATAAGTCAACTTGGCGTGGACAGAATCTGCCGTCACGTGACCGTTCGTGGTATCCGCGTCAAGCGGATTGATGCCAAGACCACCAGGGTCGCAGGCGCTGACGTTGATGACGATGGTTCCGCCCGACACCATGGGTGATGTCGATGGCGTGGTATTCGAGTCAGGAACTACATAATCCGCGCAAGTAGCAGCGTGCGCTGCATGCGGCAATAGCAGGAAAAATGAAAATATCAACGCCCACGCATAAGGCGAGCGGATAAACGACATTGATCGCGCAATAATGCGCGACAGCGACGGGCGATAATACATGATCCCTGGCTCCCCTAATTGCGCCCGAAACCGACAAGCAGCGGCGCCCCATGTGGTGCGCACTGGCCACTTGCCGCATTCGAGCTGCCCCGGCTTCCCTCAGCCGTCCCCTTTGCCACCTGCTGCAGTCCGTTCCTCGGAATAAAGCAGTCTTGCCAATACTCCACTCCCAGGCCGTACTGAACCGGATTAGTGGACCCCCGTATTGTGACGCGCCGCACAGATAGCTTGTCAAGTTACCCGTATCTGAGCCACAGTAATCATATACCGCGGACCTGGAACGGCCGCGCGTCCACCAGGGGGAATTTATGACAATGCCGTATCTAGGGCAGATCATGTTCACGCCGTACACTTTTGCGCCCAAAGGCTGGGCGCAGACCAACGGCCAACTGTTGCCTATCAGCCAGAACTCGGCGCTATTTTCGCTGCTTGGTACTTATTACGGCGGAAATGGTACGAGTAATTTTGCGTTGCCGGACCTGCGCTCGCGCACGCCTGTCGGCATGGGTAATTCCAGCTCCGGCACGGATTACGTTATTGGCCAATTCGCAGGTACCGAGAGCGTCACGCTGCTGAGCACCCAGATGCCACAGCATACGCACACGGCGAGCTACAGCACGACAAGCGCCACGGCACGCAGTCCTACCAACGGGCTGTTTGGTAACACGGGGAGCAATTCCATTTATGCCCCCGCCAACGGAACTCCTCAAGTGCCGCTGAACTCTACGACGCTGAGCATGACTGGCGGCACTCAGCCTCATTCAAACCTGCAGCCGTACCTGGTGCTGAATTTCTGCATCGCCTTGACCGGCATTTTCCCTTCGCGCGGCTGACCCGGAGATCGCTCAATGACCACTTGCTATGTCGGCGAAATCCGTCTGCTGCCCTACAACTTCGCGCCAGCCGATTGGCACGATTGCGACGGTTCCTTGATGTCCATTGCTGAGTACCAAACGTTATACGTGCTGCTCGGCACGACCTTCGGTGGCGATGGCATACAAACGTTCGCCCTGCCCGATATGCGCGGGCGCGTACCCATTCACAACGGTACCGGTAATGGGTTGAAAACCTACCTGCTTGGCCAGCGCGCGGGTGACGAAGGCATTACCCTCACTACCCAGCAGATACCGCAGCACACCCATACGATGTTTGCTACCTCCGCTGGCGCCAATACTGGCGTCCCTAGCAGCACGGTCGAACTCGGAGCAATCAGCAACGATTCCCTTTACACCAATAGCATCAACGGCCTGAGTGCGAAACCCATTGTCAACAACATGATTGGCAACTCTGGTGGCAGCCTGGCCCATGAGAACCGCATGCCCACGCTGACGATGCGGTTCTGCATTTCCCTGTTTGGTATTTTTCCATCTCAGTCCTAAGTCATCGAGACGTGTTGCAAATCATCAGGGGAATCCATCATGAGCAATCCTTTTACCGGTGAAATCCAGCTTTTTGGCTTCAATTTCGCTCCCATGGGATGGTCTTTCTGTAACGGCCAGATCCTTCCGTTGTCGCAGAACACCGCGCTGTTTTCATTGCTTGGAACAACGTACGGCGGCAACGGCAGCAGCACCTTCGGACTGCCCAACTTGCAAGGTCAGGCCGCCTGCTCGACAGGCCAAGCCCCCGGCTTGCAAGACTACGAGCTGGGCGAGATATTCGGCGCCGAGAATGTAACCTTGCTGCAAGGCGAAATGCCGATGCACAACCATACCGCAAACGTTTATAACCAAACCACGAATGCCAACAGATTCGGCAGCCCAAGCAGCAATTATGCGTTGGATATCCCGGCCAACTTCGGCCCATTCACTACCGCCAACAACGCAGGTGGCGCGTTTCCATTGCCCATGATCGCCATTGCCGGCGGCAGTCAGGCGCATAACAACCAGCAGCCCTATCTGGCGGTCAACTTCTGCATCTGTTTGAACGGCGTTTTCCCGCCACGGCCTTGAACACGCCATTGCCGGCATTCCCGCCTGGGCGGGTGCTACTGCAGGCCATCACTACCCAACTCGATGACATCGAGTTGGGGCTTCGTAGCGCCGATGTTACCGACTTTCCTTTCCTGCGCCGCCTGTATGCAGACTCACGTGCTGCCGAACTTGCCGGACTTCCCTGGCCCGAAGAGACAAAACAGGTCTTTTTCGACAGCCAGTTCGATATGCAACATCGCCACTACGTAACCCACTACGCAACGGCCGATTTTCTGATCGTACTTCGCCAACACGAACCGATCGGGAGGCTCTATTTGCATGAAACAACTGCAGAGCTGTGTATCGTAGACATCCTGCTGGGGCAAGCCGCCCAAGGCCAAGGCATTGGCTCGGCACTATTGCTTTGGATAAAGAGCGGCGCGCGGGCGCGTAAACTGGCGACACTCGGCTTACATGTCGAACTAGGCAACGTAGCCGCGCGCCGCCTTTATGAGCGACATGGATTCATGGCAGGCGATGTCAATGGCACACATCTGCGAATGACTTGTGGCGTGTAATACGAAAGCTCAGTTGAACAAAGCCTGGTAAATGAACCCGCTCCGGTCGCGCGCGATGGGAACCAGGAATATGCCCAAGTCGCCCATCGACTCGTTGTGCATGCTGTAGGTCCGCTGCGGAAACACCACCGCTGCCTCATGGCGGAACAGTAGCGAGAACGGCTCGCGCATCGCGCCGGGCACCGGTTGATGCTGAAGCGGCCTGGCCTCAACCAGAACGAACGGTGTGCGGACATTTTCAATGTCGACCATGAAGGTCTCATTGAGATGGGCCGCGAATTGATCCAAACGTAGAAACTGCATTGTCTTTCCCCCTGTGTGGCGCCGAGCATGCCCAAGCTGGATGGGGCTTTCAATATGAAAATACTGGTTTGATGCGGATCGCTTGAATTTGCGCTCTGCGGCGAGATTAACGCCCCTCTGGCGCATGCAGCGCCTTGATGATTTCCGCCACGGCATCCCCGATACCCGTGCTCGTATTGACGCTGATACCCAGCCGCGCAACGACCAGATGCTCCGACGGAATCACGATGACGTACTGGCCCATCGCGCCACGCGCGTAATACATGTCCCTGGGTAGCTGTGGAATACCCCAGGGGGCGTCCCAGACCGGCACGCTGCCCTGGTTGACCAGGTTGGTCCAGAAGCCTGCACCGTAGCCTGTATCCAAGGTCTGCGAGTGGCTGTAGGCGGCCCAGCCTTCGGGCAGGATGCGCTTGCCGTCGGCCACACCGTCGTCGAGATACAACTGCCCGAAACGCGCGAAATCACGGGCGGAGGCATAGACGTGACTGGAGCCGATCGGCGTGCCGGCGAGATCGGTTTCGATGACGGCGCTGCGCATGCCCAATGGCGCGAACAACGCATCGCGGATAAAACGCTCGGCCATCACCGCATCGTGCGCGCCGGCCGCGTCCATCGCGATGCGCGACAGCAGCACGTAGCCGACATTGCTGTACGCCCAGGCGGTGCCGGGCGGATGAACGAGTGCCTGTTGCGCCGCAAAGGTTGTCATGTCGTTTTGCAGAAACCACATCCGCGCCATTGGGTTGACCGGATCGTCGGTCTCGTCGAAGGGCAGCCCACTGCTCATGCGCAATAGCTGATCGATCGTCACCGCATGCCGTGGGTCGCCCGCTGCGCTCCACGCCGCGATCGGCGCGGCCTGTGCGGTCGTGAGTTTTCCTTCGCGTACCAGCACGCCGATCAGTGCGTGCGTGATCGACTTGGACAAGGAATGTCCCCAGATTGGCGTATCGGGACCGTAGCCGGGCGCATATCGCTCGGCGATCAACTTGCCGTCGTGCAGCACGACCACGGCCTTGGTCAGTCGCGGCCGGGCCGGGTTGGGCTCGGCAAACGCCATGTCGAGGGCTCTGCGCATGACCGGATTCGTGGACTCGACGAGTCCGACGGGAAAAGCGGGATCGATCGGCGACGCCTTCAGCCCTGCTGCATCGGGCACGGGTACATCGCCATGCAGCAGCACGCAGCCCAGGCCATCGCGATACACCGCGCGCGAGCCGAACGCGCCCAGCACCGACGTACGCACCTCGTGCCGATCCTGATCCACGCGATAACGCACGGCCCATGCAATCACTCGCATCGTGGGCATCTGCTCTTCCTGGAACATCCGGTCGGGATCCACATGCGACGTAAACGCTGCGGCGCACAATGAACGGCTGACCGAATTGCTGCCGACCTGGATGGCTTCTCTTTTCACCACGACGGTCACGACGACCGCTGCAACGGCCAGGACGATCAACGCCAGAAGCAGGCGCCTGATGATGCGCAACAGCATGTTTATTCCCCTCGCTCCCCGCCCCACCGCGGTTTTTTATAGGTCGTACTTTATACAGTTCAGTTAATCCCGTCCGCCCCGGTCGATTCCGGCAAGCTTCTTACAAATAGTGAGAAGCAATTCCGCATTTCATGGTCGAAAATAACTATAGGTTATGTCCACCGCATGCCCAGGCATTTTTCAAATGCAAAGGAATATGCGGAAAAACGGCCCGAGTCGGGGCCTATCGTGCGTTTGAAAACCGTGCCTTTCCAGCATCCGCCTTCTGACCAGAGCGCGGGCCGGGGAAGGCTTCCCATTCGATACGATCAAGGAGCCACACCATGCAAACCCAAGACACCATCTCGAGCTGGCTGAGCCACTCGGACAATCAGAGCAATAACCCTGCCGGCCCGCTTTTCATTGCTGGCGCACTGGCCACCGAAGCGGCACTGACCCAGACCGACGCGGATATGAACATCATTACCGCGAAGACGACCATGTCCTGCGCAAACGGCTGCATTTGTTGTTAAACGCCTGACGCAACGCGTAGTCCGGCCGGCTGCGCGTTGCCTTTCGTGCGGGACATTACCCCGCCGCCCGGCCCGCATTTAAACAGCGCTACACCCATGGCTTGTATACAAAGCCACTCCAGACTGCTTCGTACAAATAGTGAGAAGCAATTCCGGATTTCACATTCGGAAATAACTATAGGTTATGACTACCGCATGCCAAGGCATTTTTTAATGCAAAGGAATATGCGGCAAAACGGCCCGAGTCGGGGCCTATCGTGCGTTTGAAAACAGTGTCTTTCCAACACCCGCCTCCTGACCAAAGCGCGGGCTGGGAAAGGCTTCCCATTCGATACGATCAAGGAGTCATGCCATGCAAACCCAAGACACCATCTCGAGTTGGCTGAGCCACTCGGACAATCAGAGCGACAATCCTGCCGGCCCGCTGTTCATTGCCGGCGCAGTGGCCACCGAATCGGCACTGACCGCCACGGACGCGGAGATGAACATCCTCACCGCCAAGACCACCATGTCCTGCGCAAGAGGCTGCCTCTGTTGTTAAACGCTTGAGACAACGCGCAGTCCGGCCGGCTGCGCGTTGCCTTTCGTGCAGAACACTTCCGCGTTTGAGCGAGCGATTCCATGGCAGATACCCACGACGATACGGATGCCTTCGGCGACATCATCGCCTGCTTCACCGAACCGCACCGCGACGTATTGGCAGCACGCCTCACCGCCTGGTCGCCGCAACTGGACGATAGCGAACGCGACCTTATCGGACGCATGGCGGATGCGGCATTGCATACCCATGCACGGCTCAAGCTCAATCGCGTCCTGTTGCTCGAGTTGCACGCAGCCAAGCTGGAAGGGCTGCTGACAGCGAACGATGAATCGGCACGCTTTGCCCAGTTCGTGGAACTGGCCTGTAAACCGGCGTTCGTCACTCATCTGGATACACGCTACCCCGTACTGCGCTCTCGTTTGTACCGCATGCTCGATCGGCAACGTCACGCTATCGAAGCGATGACCGAACGCTTTATCGCCGACCGCGATGCGTTGACGACGTTACTCGGCAAGCCGGCGGGGCGGCTGCTCGCCTTGACGATGGGCGAAGGCGATCTGCATGCCGGCGGTCAGGCTGTCGCCCGCCTGACCGTGGAAGGCGGCCAGATCATGTACAAACCGCGCTCGTTGCGCATCGATCATGTGCTCGAGAACTTGCTGGACGCGGTGTTTGACGACGACCCGGATCGCATCCGCGTACCGCCGGTGATCGATCGAGGCGATTATGGCTGGGCCGCTTTCGTCCCTCATCGCTATTGCGACGGTGACGATGAACTTCGTGCTTTCTACCACCGCATGGGCGACTGGCTCGGGATATTGCGCCTGGTGGGCGGCACGGACATTCATCACGAAAACCTGATTGCGGTCGGCCCCACACCGACGGTGATCGACGCGGAGAGTCTTTTCGCACTGCTTCCCAAAGTGCCATCGTCGCCTTATGGACATGCTCACGAGCTGGCGCAGGGACTGATTCGAAGTTCGGTGCTGCGTACCGGCATCGTGCCGTTTCGCGCGCCCGCGCTCGGATTCGATGGCGTGGACGTATCCGCTGCCGGCGCATTGCCCGATCAACAACCTCAGTTGCAGGTGCCGGTGATCGTCAATGCCGGCACCACCGAAGCGCGGCTGGATATCGTCGATATCGACGTGGAACACTCGCAGAACCATCCCGATCCGCGGCCGGATGTGTCGCTGTACTGGGATCGGATCAGCGAAGGCTTTCTCGATACCAGCCGCCGGCTGCGCCACCTGGATGCGACCGGGCAGCTCGCCCCGATGCTCGATGCCTTCGAAGGCTGCGTCGCACGCGACATCCTGCGACCGACCCAGGCGTACGTGGAGCTGGGGCGGATGCTGTGGCATCCAGCCTCATTGCACGACGAAGCGCCAGGTATCGAGCGTGCGCGAGACTTGTTGGCGCGCAATGCCATCGTGATGCCGATCGCACCCTCGTCCCCCGAAGCGATCACTGCGGAAATCGACGATCTGCGCCACGGCGACATCCCGGTATTTTCCGCGCCGCTCACGCGCGCGCGCATCGATGGGGCGCTGGCCGACTGGCGCGGCATGCGCATCGACCTGGAAGAACTGACTATTCGCAGCGCGCTGGTCATCACCTCGCTCAATCAGCGTTTCGCCGCCTCTCCTGCAGCACGTGACTTCTATCCGCGCCATCCGCACAGCGACCATCTGGAAACGCGTCGCCGCCAGCTGCTTACCGACGCCACCGAACGCCTGCTACGTCTTTCGGTGCGAGGCAACGATGGCTCGGTCACCTGGATCACGCCCGAAACCTGCCAGGACGGCTGGATGGTGCAACCGCTGCAGTCAGACGTGTATTTCGGCATGGGTGGCGTCGTGATCGCGCTGGCCGGGTATCGGCATGAAGTGCAACTCGATCGCGCAGATCCCGTGTCCGGCCTGGACGAGACGCTGGAGGGTGCACTGCAGACATTGCAAGCGCTGGAGCAGGACAAGCCGCGCACCTTTGGTGGCTTTACCGGTTACGGTGCGCGCGTCTGGACCTGGCTCACGCTCTACGATCTGCTGCCGCGCGCCGCCTGGATCTCGCGGGCCGCGGCTGTGGCCCAGGCACTGGAGAGCGAAGGCTTCGAACAGGACACGCTGTTCGACATTCTCGACGGCGCAAGCGGTGCCATCGTTCCGCTGTTGCGGCTGGCCGAACTCACCGGCCAGCCGCGTTGGTTGGCATTGGCGGCGAACGCAGGCAGGCACCTGGAGAAGTCTGCGATCCTCGACGATCAGGGCCGGACAAGCTGGATAACTGCCAATTCCGATCGCTCCATCGGCGGCTTCGCTCATGGCGCCGCCGGCATTGGATGGAGCCTGGCCAGACTGGCGCTGAGCGACGCAGGCTCTGCCATCGATCGTGCTCGCTGGCAGAGCCTGGCCAAGGCGACCGAGGCATTTCAAAACTCGCTGTATGACCCGGCGTCCGGTAACTGGTACGACTTGCGCCATGGCGACAACAAGCCTGGTTATCACACATGGTGCAATGGCAGCGTCGGTATCGGCCTGGCGGCGAGCGACCTGTATGCGCGCACGCGCGATCCGCGTCATCTGCATACCGTGCGACAGGCGCTACGTGCCTGTGAAAGCATGTGGGGCATAACGCATACGCTATGCCACGGCGATTTTTCACTGTGGGAGTTCCACTCGCGCGCGACAGTACTGGATCCGACGGCCGCCGCACTGGACCGCAATGCGGCGGTCGCCCAGGTGGTGTCTTCGATCGAAGAAAACCGCGGTGTCATCGGCGGTATGACCCGCGCGGCATTTACGCCCGGCCTGATGACCGGACTGGCCGGAGCGGTGCACGGCCTCAGCCGTATGCATCCCGAATGTCGATTGGGGTCGCCTCTGTTGCTGGAGGCGTCCGCGTGATGCGGACGCTCCGCATCTCGACGGTGCTTAGCCGAACGCCCTGAGTACGGTGAGCAGGCTGGTGAGGTTGTCGGCAACGCCGGTCTGCGCGATCTTTTCTGTCGCACCGGCAGCGGCGGTCGTGTCCACCGAGTAGATCTGCATGACGCCCTGATTGGCGGCCGCCTGTGACAAGGTGTTTTGCTGTTGCTGCGCGGACACGGCGTTCTCGAACAGGATGCCGGTGGCGTGCGACATGGATTGGTATGCCTTTCCAAGGTCTACCGCTGCGAATTCGCGAAGAAAGGCCTCGAGTTGCTGTACTTCCTGCGGCGTGAGCGGGCGTTTCAGCCAGGTCTCGGCAACACTACGCAGCTGAGCCAGCTTTGCCTGATCCAGATCCGTCATGGGGCTTCCTTGGTGTGTATGGGAGAAAAATTGCGTGGTGCAGGATAGCTTTCGAATGGGATGTTGATAAAGCCACTGTTCTTCGCAGGAACGGTTCAAAGAGATCCATCGTCATCCCGGCGCAGGCCGGGATCCAGTGGCTTTGTGATCGGTTATCGCGAGAGCCAATAAGCATCTGCTCTATCGCGAAGACCGAAAACCGAAGCCACTGGGTTACTCGCTTTGCTCGCCCCTTCGGGGCCGCCCTGCGGGCGTTCTACGCGCAAGCGCTAGTCCGGCCTGCGCCGGGATGACGGCTAGGGAGGTTTTCGATATTCCCTTTCGCTGCGAACTATTCCCCGTGCACGCGCAACACCAGTTTGCCGGTGCTCGTACCCTCAAACAACCGATTCAACACTGTCGGCGCATTCTCCAATCCTTCGGCGACGGTTTCGCCCGCCTTGACCTTCCCTTCCTTGACCCAGCCAATCAAGTCCTGCACCGCTTTCTGGCTGTCACGATAATCGAACGCCAGAAAACCACGCACGGTAAGACGCTTGACGATGATGACGCTGTAATCGTCCGAAGGACGGCCGCCGTTGGCGTAGTTGGCAATCAAGCCACACAACGCCACACGGCCACCGTTGACCATGCGCGACATCACCGCGCGCATCACCGGGCCGCCGACGTTTTCGAAATTCACATGCACCCCATCGGGCGTGGCTTGCTTGAGCTGCTCCTTCCAGTCGTCGGCCTTGTAGTCAACGGCGGCATCGAAGCCGAGATCGTCAATCAGATGACGGCACTTGTCGGGACCACCGGCGATACCGACCACCCGCGCACCACGCAGTTTGCCGATCTGGCCGGCGATCGAACCGACCGAGCCGGCGGCGGCCGATACCACCAGGGTTTCCCCAGGCTGCACAGGCGTGATTTCGGTCAGACCATAGTAGGCAGTGATGCCGCTGAAACCGCAGGCACCAAGCAAGGTCGGTAACGACACTGGCGGCTTGGGCGGCAGCTTCACCCAGTCCTTGGCGCGCGCTTCGTCGAGCACCGCATAGTCCTGCCAGCCGACCAGGCCCTGCACCAGATCGCCTTCGGCATAGTGCGACGAACGCGAGGTGATGACGCGCCCAAGGCCCAGGCCACGCATGGTGTCGCCAATGGCCACCGGCGGCATGTACTGTGGGATATCGCTCATCCATACGCGGTTGGTCGGGTCCATCGATAGATACAGCACGCGCACCAGCGCCTGACCTTCGGCCAGCTCGGGTACGGGCAGCTCGACCAGGTCGAAATTATCCTGGCGCACCAGGCCTTCGGGACGCGTTTTCAGCCGTAGCTGACGATTGACAAGCGACATGGCTAACCTCATTGGAATCGGCTGGTTGAATTCAGATGGCGCAGGCGCCACCGTCGACGACCAGCTCGGCGGCGGTGACGTAACGACTTTCGTCGCTGGCCAGGTACAGGACGGCGTAGGCCACGTCGTCTGGCTCGCCAAGGCGACGCATCGGGATGCCGCGTGTCAGCTTGCGCGTGGCTTCCTCTTCGCCCAGGGCATCATAAAACGGCGCGACGATGCCGGTGCGTACAAACGCCGGATGGACCGAATTGCAGCGCACATCGATCTTCTGTCGGGTGCAATCCATCGCGACCGATTTGGTCAGCATGGCCACCGCCGCCTTGGACGTGTTGTAGGCCGCGTAATCCGGATCGACCTTGAACGCCGCCAACGAAGAGATATTGACGATCGACGCCGGCTGCGCCTCACGCAGATATGGCAAGGCATGTTTGCAACCGAGCAAAATGCTTTCCACATTGATGCTCATGACGCGGCGCCATTCTTTCAGTTCGATCTGTTCGACCGAACCGAGCGAACCGATGCCTGCGTTGTTGACCAGTACGGACAGGCCGCCCATCGCCTTGGCAGCCTGATCGAGACGCTCGATCCAGGTCGCTTCGTCGCGGACATCCTGTGTAGCCGCCCATGCCACCGTATTGCTCAGCTCGCGATTGATCTCATCGGCCACGGCCGTCACAGCGTCCGCATCGATGTCGGTAAGAAAGACCTTGGCGCCGTGGCGAGCGAACATACGCGCCATCGCAGCACCCAGGCCGCCGGCAGCGCCGGTGATAAATACTTGCTTGCCTGCGGCGCGCGGCGCTACATGGTTGTTCATGGATTCCCCCTGGCTCATACGCTCAAGTAACCCCCGTCCACATTCAACACCGCACCGGTGGTGTACGAGGCAGCATCGGAGGCGAGATAAAGCACCGCGCCGGCCATTTCCGATGGCTGCGCCACGCGGCGCATCGGCACGTGCGCCAGCGCCTGCTTCAGGATCGCCGGTGTATTGACCAGCACCGAAGCGAACTTGGTATCGGTCAGCCCCGGTAGCAGCGCATTGCAGCGCACACCCTGTTCGGCGCATTCGACCGCAAAGGCCTTGGTCATCGAGATCACGGCAGCCTTGGTGATCGAGTAGATGCCCTGTTGCATACCTGGCACCACACCATTGACCGATGCGACGTTGACGATCGAGCCGCCGCCGTTCTTGATCATCAGCCGTGCGCCGTGCGTGGACATGTAGAAGTAGCCGCGGATATTCACGTCGACGGTTTTCTGCAGGATCGACGGCTCGGTGTCGAGAATATGTCCGAAGTACGGATTGGTCGCGGCGTTGTTGACCAGGATATCCAGGCGACCATGGCTCGCTCCCACCTGGGCATACAGCGCCTCGATCTGTTCGAGCTCGCCGATATGGCAGGCAATCGCCTCGGCCGAACCGCCCTCGGCCTTGATGCCGTCGACGACGGTCTGGCAATCGGCCTGACGTCGGCTGGACACGATGACGTGCGCACCGTGTTGTGCCAGCAGACGCGCGATGTCCGCGCCGATGCCGCGACTGGCACCGGTGACGATGGCGATTTTTCCGCTGAGATCGAATGTGTTGGGGGCTGTCATAGATCGCTCTTGTTGGGGTTGCATCGCCATGCCGTCCAAGGCTTCATCGCAGCGTGATCCATTCGCATGAGTTGCCGTGTTCCAGATGAGGCCAGCTGTTGTACGTCACGAGACTGGCACCATGTGCACCGAGGCGCAGCCGCGTCATGCCGCTGTTGACCAGGGGCCAGCTCAGATGGAAGGTCTGCTCGAGCGGCACGCCCAGTAACGTACCGACGATCACGGCAATCGGACCGCCCGACGTAAATGCCCAGATCGACGAGGCTGATTGTTGCTGCAATTGCGCCAACGCATCGAGCACCCGCTCGCGGAACATCGGCCAAGTGCAGCTGTAGTCGGCATCGTGCTTGCCGCCGATCCAGCGATGCAGTGCGGCGACGAACAGCTCCTGAAAGGCACGCTTGGGGTCGCTCTCCTGCTTCAACGCCTCACGTAACTGGCCTGCGCCGGCCAGATCCGGGCGTTGACGAGCCAACAGTTCGTGGTGATCGACTTCGTCCAGGCCGTCGAGCAACAACGGTTCGGCCTCGACCTTGGCAGCGGCCAGGCAAAGCGTGGCGGTATCGCGATGACGGACGCGTGGCCCGATCGCGACCAGATCCGGCGCCTGCCCGCACTTTGCCAGCCACGCTCCCAGTTCGCGTGACTGCTGCTCGCCGATGCCGGACAGACGGTCATAGTCTTCCGCATGAAAACTGGCCTGGCCATGGCGGATCAACAGCAGTTCGCGTGCGACCTTAGCCATGGGCTTTTTGAATCACGCGGCGACAGCGTTGGCCCATGTAGCGCGCGGCATCGCCGAAGCCGGCGAATTGCGGGTTGCTGGTCTGGCCCAGCGCAAAACGGCGATAGATCTGCTGGATGATCACCATCAGGCGAAACAGGCCAAAGGCCTCGTAGAACCCAAAGGCCGACACGTCCAGCCCACTTTGTTGACCGTAGTACGCGATGACCTCGCGACGCGTCAGCATGCCGGCCTCGTGCGTGGGTTGGCGACGGAACGATTGGAACACCGGATCGTCGTCGGCCTGCACCCAATAGGCCAGCGATCCACCCAGATCCATCAGAGGATCGCCAATCGTCGCCATTTCCCAATCGAGTACGCCGATCACCCGCAGCGGATCGTCCGGGTCGAGCACGACGTTGTCGAAGCGGTAGTCGTTGTGGATGATGCAACTGGCGTTGTCGCGCGGTGGTTGATTCGCCGCCAGCCACGCCATCACGTCCTCGCACGCATCGGCACCTTCGGTCATGGCCTGGCGATACCGTTCGCTCCAACCCGATACCTGACGGGCAATATAGCCCTCGCCCTTGCCCAGGTCGTGCAGGCCCGCCTGCGTAACATCGATGCGATGCAATTCGATCAGGCGATCGATAAAGGTCACGCAAAGCTTGCGCACGCCTTCGGCATCGAGCCCAAGTTCGGCCGGCAGGTCGCGGCGCAGGATGCTTCCGCGCAAACGCTCCATCACATAGAAATCGCTACCGATCACCGCAGCGTCATCGCAGCGCGCGAGAATCGCCGGTACATACGGGTAGCTGCCACGCAGCGCCGCCATGATGCGTGCCTCGCGCAACATGTCGTGAGCCGCCTTGGCCTTGGCGCCGGCCGGCGGACGGCGCAGCACCAGTTCACGATCGGCATAGCTGATCAGATAGGTGAGATTGGATGCGCCGCCCGGAAACTGCGCCACCTTGGGCGCGCCTTCGAGGCCGTCGATATGCGCTTTGAGGAAGCTATCGATGCGCGCCACATCGAAGGCGTCTTCTTCGCGCACAGGGCGAAGCTGGTCGCGAAGTTCGCTCATGTGGTTTCCTTGCGGATTTGTTGCGCCTTCGCTTCCAGGCGCGCGACGACCGCACGGTGCACTTCGTCCGGACCGTCTGCCAGACGCAGTACGCGCGCATAGGTGTACAGCCGCGCCAGCGGAAAGTCGTCCGACAGGCCGGCGGCGCCGTGGATCTGGATCGCCGCATCGGCGGCCTGCTGCGCGACCATCGGTACGACCACCTTGATTTGCGAAATCAGGCTGAGCGCCGCCTTGCTGCCTTGCGTGTCCAGCGTCCAGGCGGTTTTCAGCGTCAGCAGGCGCGCCTGCTCGATCGCCATACGCAGGTTGGCCACGATGTCGGCATTGCCACCGAGTTGCAGTAACGGTTTGCCGAACGCGACGCGTGTCGTGGCGCGCTCAACCAGGAGCGACAAGGCACGCTCGGCCGCACCCAGCGCGCGCATGCAGTGGTGCACGCGCCCGGGGCCCAGGCGACCCTGCGCAATCTCAAAGCCAGCGCCCGGCGCGAGAATCACATGATCCAGCGGCAGACGGACATGATCGAAGCTCATCTCGCCGTGACCGGAGGGTTCGTCGACGTCGTGAAACACCGGCAGCATGCGTTCGATGCGCACACCCGGATGATCGAGCGGGCAGATCACCATGCTATGGCGGCGATGCGGCTCCGCGTTCGCATCGCTCAGGCCCATGAAGATCACGAAGCGGCAATGCGGATGCCCGGCGCCGGTGGTCCACCACTTGCGCCCATCGAGCACGACCTCGTTGCCTTCGACGCGCGCGGTGGCCTGCATGTTCGTTGCATCGGACGAGGCGACGTCCGGCTCGGTCATGGCGAAGCCGGAACGAATCTCGCCGCTCAGCAAGGGCGCCAGCCAGCGCTCGCGCTGCATCGGCGAACCGTAGCGATGCAGTACTTCCATGTTGCCGCTATCGGGCGCAGCGCAATTGAAGACCTCCGGCGCAATAAACGAGTGCCCCATGATCTCGGCCAGCGAGGCGTACTCGACATGGCTCAGGCCCTGCCCGTCCTTGGCGTCGGGAAGAAACAGGTTCCACAGGCCTGCCGCACGGGCGCGGGCTTTCAACGCCTCCATCACCGGCGGCTGGCGCCATTGCCGGTGATCGGTACCGCCGACCAGTTGCTCGCGATACACCGGCTCGGCTGGCAGGACATCGTCCTGCATGAAGCGGCTTAGACGTTCGGTAAGCGCCTGGGTGCGCTCTGAAGGGGCGAAATCCACGGGAGTCTCCTTGGAATGCGTTGCAGAGTACGCCCGGGTCAGCCAATAATTGAAATGAATATGCTTTATGGCTGGTTATTAATTGTGTGAATGGATGCCATGGAGTGACTTCCAGGATTAACAGATGACCCTCCCTATTCGTCATCCCGGCGCAGACCGGGATGACGGTAGGAAAGACAGCGGTTATTTCGAGTTACCGCCATAGAAAGTTTGTTGTCGGAAATCTCTTCAGAGCCAACCTCATGGAACGCGACACCCGCATCGACCTCAACCTGTTTCGCGTGCTCGACGCGATCTACACCCATGGTGGGGTCAGCGCCGCGGCGCGCGCGTTGCATCTGACCCAACCCGCGGTGACGCATGCATTGGGGCGCTTGCGCGATCATCTCGACGATCCGCTGTTCGTACGCCAGGGCAATCGCGTGGTGCCGACGGAGAAAGTGCGCGCGATGATGCCGTCGGTGCAGTGGCATCTCAAAGCCCTGCTGGCGAGCACGCATACGCAGCCGAGTTTCGAACCGGCGCGACTGGCGATGGAGTTTGTGGTCGGTTTTCGCGACATTCTCGAATCGACCGCCCTGCCCGGCCTGATGGCGCGCATCGAGAGCGAAGCGCCCGGTGTGCGCATCGTCAGTCGCCGTGTCGCTGCCGACGACGTGGAACGTGAGTTGGCCACCGGTACGCTGGACCTGGCCGTCGACCGACCTCTGCGCGCAGGCCCCGCTATTGCGCGCCAGCATCTGCTGGACGAGTCGCTCGCGGTGGCGATGCGCCGCAAGCATCCGCTAAGCGCGTTGCTGCGCCGTTCCGACTACCTAGCCGCCGAGCACATCACCGTCTCGCCACTGGGCGAATCGAACGCGCTCGATACCTTGCTCGGACAGAACGGCATGTTTCGACAGGTCCGGCTGGTCTGCCAGCACTATTTCTCCGCCTGCCAGATCGTTGCGGGCAGCGATCTGCTACTGACCCTGCCGCAATCCTACGCGGCGCACGTCGCCAGCCTGCTGCCAATCGCCATTCATCCGCTGCCGATCCGGCTCAAGACCTTTCCGATTCTTGCCTACTGGCACAGTTCGAAAGACAACGACCCTGCACATGCCTGGTTTCGCGAGCAAATGACCACGGCCATTGCGCAGGCGCTGGGACCGCACGGCTCCTGACGATCAGGCGATCTTGGGTTTTGCAGCCGACTTGCGCTTGCTCGCGCGTGCCTGCTCGGTCATCTGTACGGCATGCGCATTCATGATCGCGCCGATCAACCCCGGAAAGCGTTGCTCGATTTCCTTGCAGCGCGTGGTGTTATGCATTTCCACGCCGTGGCGTTCGCTACGGATCAGCCCGGCTTCGCGCAAGGCGCGAAAATGCTGGGATAACGTGGACTTGGGAATCGTCTTGTCGCTGACCTGCGAGAAGTTCGTGCAGTTGAAGGCACAGCCGGCGTTGGCCATCTGCGCATAGATCGCCACACGCACGGGATCGGACAGCACGTGAAGGATGCCCTCCACGGTGATGTCTTCGATCGATGGATGGATCAGCGGTCTCATGCGGTCATTTTAGCCCCCCTTGACTCTTAGTTCCATAGTTCATATGTTGCGAACTATAGGATTTCTGATCCGCTTCTTTCCGTCCCACCTCCCGTCAAGGAACAGTCCATGAGCAAGCTCGCAGGTAAAGTTGCCGTCGTCACCGGCGCATCCAAGGGCATTGGCGCCGCCATTGCCAAGTCGCTGGCCGCCGCAGGCGCGTCAGTGGTCGTGAACTACGCTTCCAGCAAGGCCGGCGCCGATACCGTCGTCGAGGCCATTACCGCCGCCGGCGGCAAGGCTGTTGCCGTCAAGGGCGACGTGTCCAAGGCTGCCGACGCACAGGGCCTGATCGACGCCGCGGTCAAGCAGTTCGGCCGCCTCGATATCCTGGTGAACAACTCGGGCGTGTACGAATTCGCCCCGCTGGAAGAGATCACCGAAGATCACTACCACAAGCAGTTCAACGTCAACGTGCTCGGCCTGCTGCTGACCACGCAGGCGGCCGCCAAGCACATGACCGAAGGCGGCAGCGTGATCAACATCGGCTCGCTGGTCAGCCGCCTGTTCCCGGTGGGAAGCGCCGTCTATACCGCCACCAAAGGCGCGGTCGACGCCATCACCGGCGTGCTGGCGCAGGAACTGGGCCCGCGCAGCATCCGCGTCAATGCGCTGAACCCCGGCATGGTCGAAACCGAAGGCACCCACGCCGCCGGTTTCATCGGCTCGGACTTCAATACGCACGCCGTGTCGCAGACCCCGCTGGGTCGCATCGGCCAGCCCGATGACATCGCCTCGATCGCCGTCTTCCTGGCGTCGAGCGATTCGTTCTGGCTGACCGGCGAAAAGCTGTATGCCGGCGGTGGCATGCGCTAATTCGTAGAGCGACAACATCCGGCTGCGCTCCCGCAGCCGGATGTACGATAGGGCCTCGTTGTTCCCTCATTCGCCGATGCACATCGAGGAAGCCGTCATGTCGCGTTATCTTCGTGTCACATCTATCGCCGTCGTTTTTGCCGGGCTGATCTTCAGCCTGCCTGGCTTTGCCCAGGACGCCGCGAAAACCGATGGCCCCCAACCCAAACGCAGCATCCTCGATCGCCATGATCAGAGCGGCGTACCCGGCAAGGAGATCGTGATCGGTACGGCGGAGCTGCCTGCCGGCACGGTGATCGGCTGGCATACCCATGATGGCGACGAGTCGGGCTATGTGCTCAAGGGCGATCTGGTGTTGAAGACACAAGGCAAGCCTGACCAAGTGCTCAAGGCCGGCGATCATTTCTTCAATCCGCGTGGCGCCGTGCATAGCCTGGCCGCTGCGCCCGGCAGCCAGGGCGGTATGGCGGTGTCGACCTGGATCATCGACAAGGGCAAGCCGATCGCCGAGCCGGTGAAGCAGCCCTGACCTGGGGCTTGGGTGGCGGCAGCGGATAAGATCGGCCCACCGCCTCTTATCCCTGGATGAGTCATGCCGATCGCACGCTTGCGCCACACCGTTTACCTGTTCGTTCTGACTGCGAGCCTGTTCGGCGCGTCGTTGCACGCCCAAGAGGCCGCTGCTGCTTCTGACAAGACGATCAGTGTCGTCGTCGATGGAAAAACAACGGCACTGGATCACGCAGCGTTCGCCGGCATGCCACACGTCACCGTCACCGCTGCAGCCCATAACGATCCACCGAGCCAGTGGCAGGGCGTGGCGCTGCAGGATGTACTCGGACGCACGACCCTTCCCACCGGCGAAGCATTGCGCGGGCGCGCGCTGGCCCGCTTCGTGCGCGTGACCGCGTCGGATGGCTATCAGGTGATTTTCAGCGCCGCCGAGCTCGACCCCGCCTTCGGCGATCTGCATGTCATCGTTGCCGACCGCAAGGATGGCCAACCGCTGGGCAAGGACGGCCCTTATCGCCTGATCGTGCCGAACGACAAGCGCCCGGCGCGTTGGGAGCGCAATGTGCGTTCGATCGAGCTGGTCGATGCGTCGACGCGGCCGGCCAAGTAGGCAAGGCCAACGCAAACTCCCTGGAACCTCAGTTTCCATCGTCATCCCGGCGAAGGCCGGGACCCAGTGGCTTTGTGATCGGTTATCGCTAGCGCCAACAAGCGTCTGCGTTATCGCGAAAGCCGTAAACCGAAGTCACTGGGTCCCGGCCTTCGCCGGGATGACGAATAGGGGAGGTTTTCAACGAACACCGAAATCGAATTATCTTTCGATCGCAATGGCGAAACAGCAAGAAAATACGCATCAAGCAATGTGAACGTTTAGCCGTCTAAATTCACACGCTCGCGCACTGTTTCAACATTGCAACACTTATATTGCGCATTCGAATTGCCAAAGCCCTAGACGCCGTCGTTGACACCGGCGCATGATCATTTGCCCCGACTTCATGTTCGGGCGCCAAGGGTGCGTTCGCGAATTTGCATCGACAAATTTGCGCAAGCATAGGGGAAGACCGGCGAGCATCGCACACGATCTCGCGCCACTTGGGAGGTGGACTTAGAAAGCACATCGCGTCACACCAAACATCACAGGGGGCCTCGCTTTTTTCATTGGATTTCCAAGGAGTGAGTCATGAGAAACGAGCTTGTGATAGCTGTATCGATCGCTGCGGCCCTGGCCGCGTTGCCGGTGATCGGTATGGCACAGACCTCGGTATCGCAGAACGCCGCGCTTGCCGATATCGATACGTCCGAAGCAGCACGCGTCACGCAGACCGTAGACAGCCGCGCCATCACGGCCGTGGCCAATTCGCATCTAGCCTTTATTGCCGCAGCGAAGCCGACCGCGGCTGTCGCCGACTCCACCCCGATGAACCATATGCAGCTGGTGCTCAAGCGCAGCGCGAAACGCGCCGCCGCACTCGATGCATTGCTTGCTGCGCAGCACGACCCGACCTCCAACAAGTTTCATAAGTGGATCACGCCGCAGGAATTCGGCAGCCGTTTCGGTGCGAACGATGCGGATATCGCCGCGATCACCTCCTGGCTGACCAGCCAGGGCTTCACTGTCAACGGCGTCTACGCCAACAAGATGCAGATCGACTTCAACGGTACGGCCGGTGCGGTCAAGCGCGCCTTCCATACGCAGGAAAGCCGGTACACGATCAACAACGAAAGCCACATCGCCAATAGCGGCGACATCAGCGTGCCGACGGCATTGAAAGACGTGGTGACGGGCGTGGCCGGGCTTAACGATATCCGTCCCAAGGCACAACACGTGCAGGAGAAGCTGGCGCAGTTCAACGCGTCGTCGCAGAAGTTCAAGGTGAAGGAGCCGGTCACCACAGCCGCCAGCAGGCAGCTCAAGTCGCAAGTCAGCCCGGATGCGGTGACCTTTACCGATGGTTCGCGCGGCTTCTCGCCGTCGGACCTGGCCAAGATGTACGGCGTGGATACGCTGCACACCGCCGGCACCACGGGCAAGGGCATCACCATCGCGCTGGTCGAAGACGAATCGATGGTGCCGACCGACTGGGACAACTTTGTCTCGCAGTTCCAGCTGGGCAGCTACGGCGGCACGTTTGCGCAGGTTCAGCCGCAGGCGACCGGGTTTACCAACTGCATCGATCCGAATATCGCCTTCCCGGGCGAAGACGGCATCGAAACCGTGCTCGATGCGGAATGGTCGACCGCCATGGCACCGGGCGCCAACATCGTGGTGGCCAGTTGCGACGATTCCAACAGCAGCAACTTCTTCGGCGGCGTATTCACCGCGGCAACCAACCTGATCAACGGCACCTCACGGCCCAACGTGATCAGCGCCAGCTACGGTTATGGTGAAGGCTTCACCGACACCGCCAGCAAGACGGCGATCGATCTGATGTGGGCACAGGCGGATGCCGAAGGTATCTCGGTGTTCGTTTCCAGCGGCGACTCGGGCTCCAATCCGAGCTTCAACGGCAGCATCATCAATGGCGTCGGCGTCGATGCCAACGCGTTTGGTACCTCGCCCAATGTCACCGTCGTCGGTGGCACGGACACGGCCGACGTGCTCGATGGCACCACCAAGAAGTACTTCAACTCCACCTTTACCGCCGACTATGGCTCGGCCAAGTCGTACGTACCGGAGATTCCGTGGAACGAATCCTGCGGCAACGACGTTGCGGCGCAATCGCTGGGGCTCGCCAACGGGCTGGCTTTCTGCAAGCAGTACCTGACCTACGATCCGGAAGGCCTCTATGCCACTTCCGAGGCCGGTAGCGGTGGTCCTTCATCGATCGATGCCAAGCCTGTCTGGCAGCGGCTGGTGAAAGGCGCGGCCAAGGATCAGTCGCGTGACGTACCGGATGTCTCCCTGTTCGCCGGCTCCTATGGCGGCTATTCCTGGGTGATCATCTGTACCGATGCGTATCCCTGCGTGCCGAACTTCACCTCGCCGGTGTATCTGGAAGGCGGCACCTCGCTGTCCTCGCCGATGTTCGCGGGTATCCAGGCATTGATCGACCAGGGGCTGTCGGACAAGGGGCTGTCACCGAACCAGGGCAACGCCGCACCGACGCTCTATGTGCTGGCCGCGCAGGAGTACGGCGGCCCGACCGGCGCCTCACCCGACACCCTGGCCAAGTGCAGTGCGGACAACGGTACCAAGGGTACGGGCAAGTGCGTGTTCCACAACGTCACGCGCGGCGGCATCTCGACCCAGTGCATCCAGATCCAGGCATTCGATCAGGTCACCGACGACTGCTACTTCTACGGTTCGCTGAAGAACTTCGAGGGTTTCTATGGCCCGACCCAGATCGGCCTGACCTCGACCAATCCCAAGAAGTACAACGCCAACACCGCGGCGTACAACGCGCAGCCGGGCTGGAGCTTCGCGACAGGCCTGGGCTCGGTCAACGGCTCGAACCTGCTCGCTGCGTGGAAGAAGTTCGTCAACGCGCCCAAGTAAGTCAATGTCGGTAACGTGCTCAAGACCCCTGGCAGTATTCCTGCCAGGGGTTTCTTGTTTGCGCGTATTGCGAGATGCGCATGGCTGGTTAAAACGTTCGTTCGCGATTATCAGAAAAAACAAAACCAGCCCGGAGAACACACGCAGCTTAAAGGCCTTGTCCGGCCTCGCGTTACATCGTTTTCATGAGCTGCCAGCGGATGAAAAGGGATGCGACCCAAGTTCGCGAGCTATGAAAAATTTGCGTTGACGCCGCGCTAAGCACAAATCGGGCCAAATGGCCAAAAACAGAGAATTTTTGTAAAAGTCCTCCCTGTCACGTGATCTAGGTATCATTTTCGCCAAGCAACACACAGGGCAAGCGTTGCTACAGGGCAAGCGCCTCGACGGCGCGCTTTATAGGCTAGGGGTTTGAAGGGGGCTTTTCAGGGGACGCGCGACGGCGTGTATCAGCAGTAGTCGAACATCGAAACGAGTTTCAAAACATGCACGCCATGGCGTGCACGGGGAATGCGTGTGTCGCTTCTGCGCATTCCTTAAGTCACAACGACCATCGGCTCGATGTTTTCCGCGCGCATTAGCGCGCGGACGCGTTTTCCCCTGAAAGTTTTTCATCTGCTCAGGCCACACGACCAAGGTGTCGCGCGCGCGCGTACGCCCGTCATTTGTATGCACTTAAATTAACAGGACGCGTTGAGCCATGAACCACATCTATCGGCTGTGCTGGAACCGCTCGCTCTCCCAATGGGTTCCCGCTTCGGAGCTGGCACAGAGCAAGCGCGGCGGCATGTCGCGCGGCAATGTCGTCGGACATCGAGTGATGATGCTGTCGCTGCTGTCGGCATCGCTGGGCATGACGGGACTGGCGCACGCGGGCAACGCGCCGACCGGCGGCCAGATCGTGTCCGGCTCCGGCCAGATCCAGCAATCGGGCAACACCACCACCATTCAGCAGAACAGCAAGGTGCTGTCGCTGAACTGGCAGAGCTTCGACGTGGGCGCCGACCAGACGGTGAACTTCCTGCAGCCGGGCGCCAGCTCGATCGCGGTCAACCGCATTCTCGGCAATACCGCGAGCGAGATCTTCGGCCACTTGAATGCCAACGGCCAGGTCTGGCTGATCAATCCGAACGGCGTGCTGTTCGGCCAGGGCGCGCAGGTCAACGTGGGCGGCATCGTTGCCTCGACGCTGGATCTCGATGACAGCACGCTCGGCTCCAACACCGTGCGCTTCAGTGGCGACGGCAAGGGCAAGGTGATCAACCAGGGCAGCATCACCACCGCCAACGGCGGCTATGCCGCGCTGATCGGTAACCAGGTATCGAACCAGGGTGTGATCCGCGCACAGCTCGGTACGGTAGCGCTCGGCGGCGGCAGTGCCGTCACGCTGACCTTCAGCGACAACCACTTGCTGCATCTGGCGGTGGACAAGAGCACGCTGAACAATCTTGCGGAGAACCGCCAGTTGATCGTCGCCGATGGCGGCCAGGTGCTGATGACCGCCGGCGCACGCGACTCGCTGCTGGCCAGCGCGGTCAACAACACCGGTACCGTGCAGGCGCGCAGCGTCCAAAACCATGACGGCGTGATCACTCTGCTTGGCGGCATGGAAGCGGGTACGGTCAATGTCGGCGGCACGCTCGATGCGAGCGCACCGAACGGCGGCAACGGCGGCCAGATCGAAACCTCCGCGGCCAACTTCAAGCTGGCCACCGACGCGAAGATCAACGCCTCCGCAGCAGCTGGCAAGGCAGGCACCTGGTTGGTCGACCCGACCGATCTCACCATCGACACCAACGCGGCCAACACGATCTCCAGCACGCTCAACGGCGGCACCAATGTCGTCGAGCAGACGACGTCGGGCGGCGCCAGCGGCGTCGGCGTGCAGTCGTCGGGTAACGGCGATATCAACGTCAATGCGGCGATCAGCTGGAACAACGCCGCAGCCACGCTGGAGCTGGACGCGTTCCACGACATCAATGTCAACGCGATCATCAACGGCAGCGGCGGGATCGTGATGAACGCGACCTCCGGCACGCTGAGCGTCGGCAATACCGGCGGCCTGTCGGCCGGCACGGGTGCCACGCTCAATGCCGGCAAGTTCACCAACAACGCCGGCGCCAACGCGCTGGGCGCCAAGTGGAACCTGTTCACCGCCAACCCAGCCAGCAATGTGCTTGGTGGCATCACGCCGAACTTCATCCAGTACGGCACCAGCCTGGGCGGTACGCTGCAAGGCAGCGGCAATGGCCTGATCTACAGCACCGCCGCTTCGCTGCAGGTCACCGGCCTGACCGGCACGGTAAGCAAGGTTTACGACAACACCAACGCGGCCAGCTTCAACGGCAGCAACTTCGTCACCAGCGGCCTGCTCAATGGCGACAAGATCGCCACGGCCAGCGGCGGCAGCTACGCGTCGGTCAACGTCGCCAGCGGCATTTCGGTAACCTCGCCCGGTGCGATCGGCAACTTCGTCATCACCGACAGCAGCGGCAACATCCCCGTGTTCGGCTACACGCTGGGTAGCTCGCCGGTCACCGCGGCTGTCGGCCAGATCACGCCCGCGCAGCTGACCGCCAGCATCGTCGGCACGCCGACTAAGACTTACGACGGCACCACCACTGCCACACTGGGCAGCGGTAACTATGTGATCAGCGGCCTGGTCGGTGGACAGACGATCACCGTCAACCAGCCCAACTCGGTCGGCTATGCCAGCGCCGAAGCCGGCGCCGAGCTGATCACCGCCGGCTTCAAGGACACCAACTTCATCGCCGGCATCGGCACGCAGTTGTCCAATTACATCCTGCCGACCGTCGCGACCGGCGCCGGCATGATCAACCCGGCGAACGTGGTCTTGTCGGGCATCCTGGCCGACAGCAAGGTCTATGACGGCAGCACGCTCGCCGGCCTGGATATCAGCAACCAGCACCTGTTCGGCATCATCGCCGGCGACACCGGCAACGTGTCGCTGGTGCAGGGCGTGGGCAACTTCGCCTCGGCCAACGCAGGCAACAACCAGACCGTAACGCTCACGGGTTTCTCGTTAAGCGGCGCCAAGGCAAATGACTACAACCTGGTGCTGCCCACCACCCTGACCGCGAACATCACGCCCAAGGCGCTGACCATCAGCGGCGTGACCGGGACCAATCGCAACTACGACGCGACCACCAACGATGCACTGAACGCCGGCACTGCCGCGCTGCAGGGCCTGGTAGCCGGTGACGCAGGCACGGTGAGCCTCGATAGCAGCGGCGCGACCGGCACCTTTGCCTCGCCCAATGTCGGCAACGGCATCGCGGTCAGCGCCAGCGGTTTCGGGCTGACCGGCGGCGGCGCAGGCAATTACACGCTGACGCAGCCTACCGGGCTGTTCGCCAATATCACGCCGGCACCGTTGACGATCACCTTGATCGGCAACCCGACCAAGACCTACAACGGCACCACCACCGCCGATACCACGGCCGCCAACTGGCAGATCGTCGGCTGGCAGGGTGGCCAGAGCGCGACGCTGGACCAGGTTTCCACAGCCAACTACGCCGGCCCCGACGCCGGCAACAACATCGGCCTGACCGCAACGCTGGAAGCGTCCGACTTCCACCCGGCCAGCGGCACGTCGATGTCCAACTACAGCTTCACCCCCACGGTGACAGGTACCGGCACGATCGCCCAGGCACCGCTGACGATCGGCATCATCAACAACCCGACCAAGGTCTACGACGGCACCGATGTCGCCACGCTCAACGCGGGCAACTTCCAGATCAACGGTTTCCTGCAAGGCCAGGGCGCGACGGTCAACCAGACTGCCGGCACCTATGCCGATCCCAACGTAGGACAGTGGAATGTCACCGCGTTGCTCAGCGCGGCCAACCTGGTCGCCAACGGCGGCACCAATCTCAACAACTATTCGATTCCGAGCGTGGCAGCCGGTACCGGCCAGATCACGCCCGTACCGGTTGCGGGGCTGATCATCGCCGGCCTGGTCGGCGCATCGAAAACCTATGACGGGCTGAACACCATCAGCCTGCTGCCGGCCAATTTCTCCTTCACCGGCCTGTTGAACGGCGACACGGTGTCGATGAACTTTGCCAACCTTACCGGCATCTTCGGCTCGAAGAACGTCGGCACGCAGTCGTTGACCGCCAGCTTCGGCAACGGCGACCTGAGCGTGAACTCGGCCCACCCCGAGGACTACACCCTGCCGACGCAGGCCTTCGGCACCGGCATCATCAATCCGGCGGTGCTGACCGCGCGCATCATCGGCAACCCGACCAAGGTCTACGACGGTACCACCAAGATTTCGCTGGCCGCGGGCAACTACGAACTGGACGGCCTCGTCGCCGGCGAAAGCGGCACCATCACGCCGTCCGCGCAGGTCGATTTCGCGAGCAAGAACGCCGGCAACTGGAACATCGTGGCGCTGTTGGCCACCACTTCGTTCACGCCGGGCGCCGGTACGGATTTCTCCAACTACATCCTGCCGACCCAGGCCCAGGGCATGGGCACGATCCAGCAGGCACCGCTGTTCATCACCGGCGTGAGCGCGCAGAACAAGGTCTACGACACCACTGACGCGGCCACGCTCAACGTCGGCGGCGCGCAGATGCAAGGCCTGGTCACCGCAGACGTGGGCAATGTCACGCTCAATACAGCGAACACCGGCCATTTCGCCACCGCGAACGCCGGTACCGGTATTGCCGTTACGCCCGGCACGTTCTCGCTCTCGGGTAGCGAGGCGGCCAACTACAACCTGCAGCAGCCGGCCAACCTGTTTGCGAACATCACGCCGGCACCGTTGACCGTCTCGGGCATCAGCATCGATCCGAGCAAGGTCTACGACGGCACTACGGGTGTCGGCATTCATGGCACCGCCGCGCTCAACGGCCTGCTCGGTGGCGACGCGGCATCGGTGCAGCTGGTCACGGCCGATGCCGATGCCAATACGCGCACCGCCGATGTCGGCAACAATCTCTCGGTGCTGTTCGGCGGCTACTCGCTGACCGGCACGCTGGCTGGCAACTACGCGCTGAGCCAGCCGGCAAGCAGCACGATCAACATCACACCGCGTGCACTTACCGCCTCGATCATCGGCGACCCGACCAAGGCCTACGACGGCAGCACCTCGACCACGCTGACCGCGGCCAACTACGAGCTCGACGGCTTCGTCGCCGGCCAGGGCGCCACCGTGCCGCAGTCGGCTACCGCCAACTACATCACCCAGAACGCGGGTACCGGCATCACGGTCAATTCGACCCTGGTGGTATCCGACTTTGTCGCAGGCGCGGGCACCAACCTGGCCAACTACATCCTGCCGACCGCCGCCACCGGCACCGGCACGATCACCAAGGCGATCATCAACCTGACCGCCACGCGCGTCTACGACGGTACCGCCGCTGCCGATGCTTCGCTGTTTGCGCCGGGCGGCACCATTGCCGGTGTCGATGGCGAAGTGATCAAGCTCACCGGCTCGGCCAACGTGGTGGACAAGAACGTCGGCAATCAGAAAGCCTTTGCCGATTTCGGTAGCCTGGCCCTGGTCGACAACGGCACCACCCTGGCCTCGAACTACACCCTGGTCGGCGGTATCGACTGGGTGACGATCACGCCGCGCGCGCTGACCGCCACCTTTGGCGCAGACGACAAGACCTACGACGGCAATGCCAACGCAACACTGACAGGTGCCGCGCTGGAAGCCGCCAACGGCAATCGCGGCCTGGTCGCCGGCGATCTGGTGACATTGAACAACACCGGCAACGGCAGCTTCAGCGACAAGAACGCCGGCACCAACAAGACCGTCACCGGCAACATGACGATCTCCGGCAACGATGCCGGCAACTACGTGTTCACCCAGGGCACGGCCCTGGCCGACATTTCTCAGAAGCACCTCACGGTCGGTGCAACCGGGCACGACAAGGAATACGACGGCACGACGACGGCCCAGGTCGACCTCAGTAGCGCTGGCGTGGTCGGCGGCGACAACATCAGCTTCAATGACAGCGCCGCCAACTTCGCCAGCAAGAACGTCGGCAACAACATCGGTATCTCGGTCACCGGCATCACCGCCAACGGCGGCGACGCGGGCAACTACGTGCTGGACAACACCTCGGCCGCGACCCAGGCCAACATCACGCCGCGCGAAATCCACCTGACCGGTTCGCGCGTGTACGACGCACTGACCGATGCCAATGCCGCGGTGTTCATGAGCGGCGGCCAGCTCGCCACCGGCGTCGCCGGCGAGACCCTGGTGGTCACCGGTGCCGGCAGCCTTGCCGACAAGAACGTGGGCAACAACAAGACCGTGGCTCTCGGCACTCTGGGCCTGGGCGACGGTACCAACGGTGGCCTGTCCAGCAACTACGTGCTGGACGATGCCAAGCTGACCGTGACCAAGGCACAGCTCGATGCCGACTTCACCGCCGATAGCAGGGTTTACGACGGCACCACCCACGCCACCATCCATGTCTCCTCGCTCAATGGCGTGCTGGGCACCGATGACGTCACGCTCAACGACCAGGTCGACGGCCACTTCAGCGACAAGAATGTCGGCAACGGCAAGACCGTTACCGATGACATTACGGTGCAAGGCGGCGATGCCGGCAATTACAACTTTGTGCACGGCACCGCTACGGCCAGCATCACCCCGCTGGCGATCACGGTGACCGCGACTGGCACCAATCGCGCCTACAACGGCTTGACCCACGATAACGTCAGTTTGACCGCCAATGGCCTGGTCGGCGGCGACAGCCTGACCTTCACCGCCGGCGCTTCGGATTTCGGCGACGCCAACGTCGCGGACGGCAAAACGGTGGCGGTCACCGGTATCAGCACCAGCAGCGCCGGCGCGAGCAACTACACGTTCAACACCAGCACGACCACCACCGCCAACGTCACACCGTTCATCATCAACTTGAGCGGCACGCGCGTCTACGACGGCCTGACCGATGTCAGCTCATCGCTGTTCGGCGCAGGCGGCGTGCTCACCGGTGTCAACGGCGAAACGCTCACTCTTAGCGGCAATTCCAACGTCGCCGACAAGAACGTGGCCAACGGCAAGGTGTTCGACGGTGCCGGCGACATGACGCTGGGCGGTCGCAACGGCTCGCTTTCGAGCAACTACGAGATCGGCACGTCGACGCTGAATATCACGCCGCTAGCGATCACCGTGGGCGCGACCGGTTCGAACAAGGTCTACGACGGCAACAACGTGGCCGGCGTGACCCTGGCCGGCAGCGGCGTCCTCGCCGGCGACACGATCGGCTTCAGCGACGGTAGCGCCACCTATAGCGACAAGAATGTCGCCAACGGCAAGACCATCACCGTGACCGGCATCACCGCCAACGGCGCCGATGCAAACAACTACAGCTTCAACAACGCCACCACGACCACCGGCGATATCACCCCGTTGGCGATCACCGGCGTGATCACCGCCGACAACAAGGTGTACGACGCCGGTCTCGGCGCGACCACCCACGGTACGTTGACCGGCGTGCTGGCCGGCGACAATGTCACCTTCGATACCAGCGGCCAGTTCGGCGACAAGAATGTGGCCAACGGCAAGACGGTCACGGTCGCCGGCACGCTCGATGGCGGCGATGCGGGCAACTACACCTTCACCTCCAATACCACCACGACCGCCAACATCACGCCGCTGACGATCCTTGTCGGCGCCTCCGCCAACAACAAGGTCTACGACGGCAACAACGCGGCCGTCACCGCGCTGAACAGCACCGGCGTCCTGGCCGGCGACACGGTGGACTTCAGCGGCGACCCCGGTACGTTCAGCGACAAGAACGTGGCCAACGGCAAGACCGTCACCGTCAATGGCATCACAGCGAGTGGCGCCGATGCAGGCAACTACAGCTTCAACAACACCGCCACCACGACGGCCGACATCACGCCACTGGCGGTCACCGTCGGCATTACCGCCAACAACAAGGTCTACGACGGCAACAATGCGGCCGTTATCGCGTCGCTCGGCAGCACGGGCATCCTGGCTGGCGACACGGTGAACTTCAGCGGCGATCCGGGCACCTTCAGCGACAAGAACGTGGCCAACGGCAAGACCGTCACGGTCGACGGCATCGTTGCCGGTGGCGCCGATGCGGGCAACTACACCTTCAACAACACCGCCACCACCACCGCCAACATCACCCCGCTGGCGATCACCGTGGGCGCGACCGCCAACAACAAAATCTACGACGGCACCACCGCGGCCACCGCCACGGTGAGCAGCGGCGGCGTGCTGGCCGGCGACACGGTGGACTTCACCGCCGGCTCGGCGGCTTTCGGCGACAAGAACGTAGCCAACGGCAAGACCGTCACGGTCGACGGCATCACCGCCACAGGTACCGATGCGGGCAATTACACCTTCAACACCGATACCACCACCACGGCCAACATCACTCCGCTGGCGATTACCGGCACGATCGTCGCGGGCAACAAGGTGTATGACGGCAATACCAACGCCAGCGTGAGTGGCAGCCTCAACGGTGTCATCGCGGGCGACCAGGTCGGTATCGTCAGTAGCGGCAATTTCCAGGACAAGAACGCCGGCAACGGCAAGACCGTCGACGTGAACGGCAACTTGAACGGTGGCGATGCCGGCAACTACACCCTGACAACCAACACCACGACGACCGCCAACATCACGCCGGTCGTGCTCGACCTCACCGGCACGCGCACTTACGACGGCACCACCGGTGCCGCCGGCAACCTGTTCGGCAACAACGGCGTGCTCACCGGCGTGAATGGCGAGACGCTGACGTTGACCGGCACGGATACGGTGTCGGACAAGAACGTCGGCTCCCAGAAAGCCTTCGCCAATGGCGGCCTGGGCGGCTTCACCCTGACCGGCAACGGTTCGGCACTGGGCAGCAACTACACGCTCACCGGCGGGACCGACTGGCTGACGATCACGCCGGCCACCTTGACCGTGATCGGCACGCAGACGACCAATCGCGTTTACGACGGCACCCGTACCGATGCGCTGAGCGGTTCGATGCTGTCGGGCCTGTTCGGCAACGATGACGTCACGCTGGGCAATACCGCGACCGGCCTGTTCGACACCAAGAATGTCGGCAACGACAAGACGGTGACCACCGCGATGACCATCAGCGGCGGCGATATGGGCAACTACATCCTGGTCCAGCCGACCGGCCTTACCGCCGATGTGACGCCGCGCCCGGTGAACATTACCGCGACCGGCACGAACAAGATGTTCGACGGCAATACGAAGGACACGGTCACGCTGAGCAGCGACGGCGTGCTGGGCGGCGACCAGGTGAGTTTCGCCGGGACCGGTGCCAACTTCAGCGATCCCAACGTGGGCAACGGCAAGACCGTTACGGTCACCGGTATCGCCGGCTCGGGCGCGGATGCGGGCAACTATGTCGTCGTCGATCCGACCACGACCACGACCGCAAACATCACCGGTGCCCAGGCTTCCGCCTTCGGTGTCGACGATGGTCTGCTCGCACAGTTGCAAGGCGCGGTTGGGCCTTCGGCGATCGCCACGCCCTACGGCGTCGCCGATCAGGACGTCGTGGGCTCGTTCACCGGCAACCAGAAAAAAGAACACCGTCCGAACGAGCGTAACCGTGCACGCACCGACTTCCATTCCGGGCTCGCGCTCAAGGTGGTCGATGGCGGCGTGCAGATGCCAGTGAATGCGATGCCATGAGCCATTCACCGATGACGTCCCGCGCCAAGCGCCCCTCGCATCCATTGAGCCTTAGAACGAATCTTATGAACCCGAAGTCCAAACCCGCACCGCGCCTCACCCTGCTCTGCTCCATGCTGTCGCTCGGCTTGTGGGGCACCGCAGTGCATGCGCAGGTCGCCGTGCCGCAGACACAGCTGCCGAGCAGCGGTCAGCTGTTGCAGCAAGTGCCCCAGCCGATTACCTCGCCGTCATCGGACCTGGACCTGAAGATGCAGCGTCCGCAGCGCCAGCGTGCGCAGGATACGCAGCCGTTCCTGGTGCGCTCGATCGAGATCAGCGGTAACACCTTGCTGCCGACCGACCAGCTGCATGCGCTGGTCGCCAGCGGCGAAGGCAAGCAGCTCAGCCTGAACGACCTCGACGACCTGGCCGACAAGATCAGCACCGCCTATCAGCACGCCGGCTATCCGCTGACCCGCGCCTATGTGCCGGCGCAAACGCTGCGCGAAGGCACGGTGCGCATCGCCGTGGTGGAAGCGCGCTATGGCAAGGTCGTACTGCAGAACGACAGCGCCGTATCCAACGGCCCGCTCGACGCGACCTTGTCGCCGCTGCAGCCCGGCCAGCCGGTGAGCAACTATCAGCTTGAGCGCAGCCTGCTGTTGTTGTCGGACATCCCGGGTGCGCTGACCGGTTCGGTGGTGCGCCCTGGCGACGAGCCCGGCACCTCCGACCTGCTGGTCAATGTCGCCTCCGCGCCGCGTTATACCGGCACGGTGGGCCTGGACGATTTCGGCAATAGCTATACCGGCCGTGCACGCCTGGGCGGCAACTTCGATATCAACGGCCTGCTGCACCAGGGCGACCTGCTCGACTTCAGCGCGCTCACGTCCGGCGGCGGCATGAACTATTTCCAGGCCGGTTACCGTTATCTGCTCAATGGCCAGGGCACCACGCTGCGCGCCGCCGTATCGACGCTGCACTATCACCTGGAAAACGGACTGGAGCCGCTGGATGCGCATGGCTCGGCGCTGGTCGGCAGCCTGACCTTGTCGCAACCGTTCGTCCGCAACACCGCCTTCAACCTTTATGGTCAGATCGAGTTCGATCACAAGCTGTTGAAGGACGATATCGAGGCAGCGTTCGTCGATACCGATCGTCACGCCAATGTGTGGGTGGGGACGCTGGCCGGCGACCAGCGCGACTCGACCGGTATCACCAACTTCAATATCAGCGGTTCGTACGGCAAGATCACCTACACCGATCTCCTGTCCGAATTCATCGATGCACTGACCGCACGCACCGCCGGCACGTACACCAAGTTCAGCGGCTCGATCTCGCGCCTGCAGCAGCTGGACCCGAACAACGCCTTCTACTTCGGCTACACCGCACAGTGGTCGAACAAGAACCTCGATACCTCCGAGCAGTTCTATCTCGGCGGCCCGAACACCGTACGTGGTTACGACGTCGGCGCGCTGGCCGGCTCGCAGGGCAACCTGTTCACCGTCGAATACCGCCACGACTTTTCGCTACCGCAGGTGCCGGGCCGTTGGCAGGTTGCCTTGTTTGCCGATACCGGCCGCGTGCAGGTGTACAAGAACCCGTTCATCGACGGCGTCAACAGCGGCCGCGTCAGCAGCGCGGGTATCGGCCTGCATTGGGCCGCCACGGACAACTGGGTCGTCAACGCCAGCGCCTCCAAGCCGATCGGCAACACGCCGGAGCTGCTGGGCAACAATCCCGATACCAAGACGCGGTTCTGGGTGCAGGTGCAGAAAGCGTTCTACTGAGTCGCTTAGCGAAGCACAGCACATCGAGAGCCGGCAACGAAAGTTGCCGGCTTTTTTTATGCCGTGTGCAAGTAGATACACCCGCCCCCTTAGTGCCTCGAATGACCTCCGTCTTCATCGTCGCCCCGGCGAACGCCGGGGCCCAGCGCCTTTCGCACGCTGAACGTAAGGCACTGGATCCCGGCGTTCGCCGGGACGACGGCCAGGAGAAGTTTTTAGAGAACTCTGCTCATCGCATTCAGTGCCCTAGTCACTGACAGTCAGCGGATATCACGATAAATCATTGATAGTGAAACTTTTTTTCTTATCCCGACGAAATAAACCTGACGCTCATACGTCAGACACACAACGACAGCGCCATGCGGGCGCGGCGTTACCCCCATTCGAAGAGATAGGAGAACCATCATGCGTAGCTTCACTTCCATCGTCTCGCGCCCGGCCGCCCTTTTTGTCGGCGTCGCCCTGGCCTTTGCCGCCGCTTCAACCAGCGCTGCCACGATCAAGCCCACCTCGATCAAGAACATCGTGCTGGTGCATGGTGCGTTCGTGGATGGTTCGGGCTGGCGCCCGGTGTACGACATCCTCACGCGCGACGGCTACAAGGTGACCCTGGTGCAGGAACCGCTGACGTCAGTAGCGGATGATGTTCAGGCGACCAAGCGCGTGCTCGATACGATCGACGGCCCGGTCGTGCTGGTAGGCCATAGCTATGGCGGCACCATCGTCACCGAAGCGGGCGTCGACCCGAAGGTGAAAGCCCTGGTGTATATCGCGGCGCACGCGCCGGATGCCGGCGAAACCGAGGTAGGCAACGGTCAGCGTTTTCCCGCGCTTGCACAGAAGCCGCTGAAGACGCCCGATGGTTTTCTGTATCTCGACCCGGCTCGCTTCTATCAGGACTTCGCCGCCGACCTGCCGCAGAAGCAGGCCGAGTTCGAAGCGCAGTCGCAGATGCTGACCGCGGCGAAGGTGTTCTCCACGCCGGTGCAGAACGTGGCATGGAAGACCAAGCCCAGCTGGTACATGGTGGCGCAGAGTGACCGCATCATCAGCCCCGATCTGGAACGCATGTACGCCAAGCGCGCGGGCAGCCACACCGTCGAGGCCAAGGGCGCCAGCCATTCGGTCTACGAATCGCAGCCCAAGGAAGTAGCCAAGCTGATCGAGGAAGCCGCCAACGGCACGGATCCGGCCAATGCCAATGCAAGCGGCGGCTCCTTGCCGACGCCGCCGGATGCCTGGGCTACCAACACGGCGGTTTATGAGCAGTGATCTGGAGAAGTCGCGCCGCGAGGCGCGACTTCCTGCCCTCAGGCAATGGTCGGTGTGATCCCGCCGTCCGCGCGCAACGCCGCACCATTGGTGGCCGACGACAGCGGGCTGGCAACGTAGGCGACGAGGC
Source organism: Dyella sp. NPDC103356 (assembly GCF_055584465.1). Classification (NCBI taxonomy): domain Bacteria; kingdom Pseudomonadati; phylum Pseudomonadota; class Gammaproteobacteria; order Lysobacterales; family Rhodanobacteraceae; genus Dyella; species Dyella sp. NPDC103356. Next base: position 371,832 of record NZ_JBVJLZ010000004.1, on the reverse strand, counting down.
TGGCGATTTCTTCGGCCTCGATCATGCGCTGGATCAATGAGGTCGGACGCTCCTTGGCAAAGAACTCTTTCTCGATGACGTCCGGCCTGGCGTTCGGATTGCTGGTCACGCTCTTCATGAAATCGACGATACCTTCCGAACGCGTCGTACCCGGCAGCACGGTGTTCACGGTGACGTTGCCACCCTTGGTCAATGCAGCCATGCCACGCGAGATCGCCAGCTGTGCGGTCTTGGTCATGCCGTAGTGGATCATGTCTGGCGGCACCATCAGGCCCGATTCGCTGGCAATGAAGATCACCCTGCCCCAGTTGCGCGCAAGCATGCCCGGAAAGTAGCGCTGCGACAGACGCGCACCGCTGAGCACGTTCACTTCGAAGAATCGGCGCCAGTCGTCGTCCGTGATCTTCTCGAACGGCTTGGATTCGTAGATACCCAGGTTGTTGACCAGGATGTCGACCTCGGGCTGTGCCTTGAGCAGAACGTCCGCGCCTTCGGCAGTGACCGGGTCGGCCACGATGCCGCGCACATTTGCGCCGCCGGATGCACGGATATCGGCCAGGGCCTGATCGAGCTTGGCCTGGTTGCGACCGGCGATGATTACTTCGGCGCCTTCCTGCGCCAGCTTGCGCGCGATTTCCAGGCCGATGCCGGCGGTCGAGCCGGTGACGAGTGCGGTCTTGCCGTTGAGCTTGAGGTCCATGATGTGTCTCTCTATGAAAGGAGTTCGGTCAATCCCACACCGGTGCAAGACCGGGCGGGCTGACAATGCGGCCGTCTTTGCGCGCCAAGGCGCGAATCGCCGTCATCTCGGCGTCGGAAAGTTCAAAGTCGAAGATCGCCGCGTTGCTCGCTGCGCGCTCTTCGCTCACCGTCTTGGAAAGTGCCATCACGCCGTCGTGCTGAATCAGCCAGCGCAGCACGACCTGCGCAACGCTCTTGCCGTGGCTGGCGGCGATGCTCTTTAGCACCACATCGTCGAAGACCTTGCCGTCGGCCATCGCGTAATACGCCGTCACGCTCATGCGGGCACGGCGAGCGGCTTCATGGACGATCGTCTGATCGATGTAGGGATGCCACTCGACCTGGTTGGTGACTAGCGGCGTTTTGCTCAATCCCTCGGCCTCGGCCATCAATGCGGTGGAAAAATTGCTGACGCCGATGTGTCGTGTCTTGCCGGCGGCTTGTACGGCATTCAAGGCCTCGATCTGCTCGGCCAGGGGTACCTTGTCGTTGGGCCAGTGCAGCAGAAGCAGGTCGACATGATCGGTCCTGAGCTTGCGCAGGCTTTCGTCGACCGAGCGCTCAAAGGCATCACGACGATAGTTGTCCACCCACACCTTCGTGGTCAGGAACACCTCATCGCGCGGTACGCCCGAATGCGCGAAGCCCTCGCCCACTTCGGCTTCGTTGCCGTAAATCTGCGCCGTATCGATATGCCGATAACCGAGCTTGAGCACCGCCGGCAACATGCGCAGCACGTCCGCGCCTGGCATGCGGAAGGTGCCGAAACCGAGGGCCGGAATCGATGCACCATTGGCCTGGACTATTTTCATGAGGGAGTCCTTCTTGAAAAGATACGATGCAGCTTAGCCATGGCATTGGCTGCTTAGAATCCGCTCGCAATTCGCATTACTTTGTCATTGAATGACATAATCAACCCATGAGCGATCAACGTGCCTGGGAAATGCGGGTTTTCCTGCAGGTGGCCCACACCGGCAGCTTCAGCGGCGCCGGACGGGTGGTAAATATGACGCCATCCTCCACCGCCAAGCTGATCACCCGGATCGAACAACGGCTCGGTGTACGCCTGGTCGAACGCTCGACCCGACGCCTGCGCCTCACCGCCGAAGGCGAGCTCTACCGTGAGCGCGCCGAGGCGCTGCTTGGCGAACTGGATGGCCTCGATGCGGAGGTGGCGGGTGAAGCTCGATCTCCTGCCGGCCTGATCCGCATCAATGTTTCGGTACCCTTCGGGCGGCACGCCCTGATGCCGTTGCTACCGGCTTTCAGCGCAGCCTTTCCTGCAGTGCGGCTCGATCTCACCGTCACCGACGATGTGGTCGATCTCTACGCGGCGCAGGCGGACATCGCCTTTCGTATCGGCCCGCTCAGCGATTCTGGGCTGCTTGCGGTGAGCCTGGGACAGACGCGCCGTCGCATTGTGGCGTCGCCTGCCTATCTCGCCGCGCACGGCACACCCAGACAGGCGGCCGACCTCGAACAGCACAACTGCCTGGGCTTCAATTTTCGCCGTGCGGCCAGCGTGTGGCCGCTGCGTAGCGGTGGGCGCCTAGTGGATCGCGAAGTGCATGGATCGATCGTTGCCAACAATGGCGAAACTGTGCGGCATCTGGCGGTGCTCGGCATGGGATTGGCGCGACTGGGCGAGTTTCATGTGCGCGCGGATCTGCGCGCCGGGCGATTGGTCACGGTGCTGGATGATGTAATCGCCGACAGCGAATCGATTCATGCACTTTATCTGGGGAGCAAGCGTGCGCCGCGGCGGATCAGGGCGTTTCTGGATTTCATGACGCCGCGGCTGCGGACGTTTCTGATAGAGCCGGCGGGAAACATCGGATAGCCGCATTCGTGTTCCGCATCGAACACGACGGGCACGCGACGATACAATCACCGCATGAAGACCGTCGCTTATCGCAGCCCTGGCCGATGGGCCTGCCTGCTGGCACTGGCCTGGCTCGCCGGTTGCGCCCAGGTGCCAACACACAACCCGCTGGCGCAATGGGTACCATCCCCAAACCACGACATTCGCCGACCGGTACTGATCGTGCTGCACGCCACCGAGCAACGCTCGGTGCAGGCCAGCCTTGAGACGCTGCGCACGCGCAATAGCGGCGGCCCGGTCAGCGCACACTATCTGATCGGCAGCGACGGCACGATCTATCAGCTGGTCGCCGACGAACAACGTGCCTGGCATGCCGGGGCAGGGCGCTGGGGCACGATTACCGACGTCAACTCCGCATCGCTCGGTATCGAACTGGACAATGACGCGCAGTCGCCATACACCGCCGCGCAGATCGACAGCCTGCTGCGACTGCTCAACGACCTCACTACGCGCTGGCGCATTCCGCGCACGCAGATTATCGGCCACGAAGATCTCGCGCCGGACCGCAAGAACGATCCCGGACTGCTGTTTCCCTGGCAGCAGCTTGCCAATGCGGGTTTCGGCCTATGGCCTAAGCTGCCGCTGATCGATCCGCCGGCGGGATTCGACCCGTGGATGGCACTGAGCGCCATCGGTTATCCGCTGGACCATCGCGACGCAGTGGTACGCGCCTTTCATCGCCATTTTCGCGGCATCGACGGCGATGCGCTCGATGCGCAGGATCTGCGCCTGCTTTATGCCTTGTCGCGCCAGCTCAATGGAGAGTCCACTGCAGAGCCATGAGCGACGAAGTTGGCTATCCGCAGTTTGCCTCGCGCGGACGCGCTTATGTCTACGTCTTGCCGTGTCGCGACGAAGATCTGCTGAAGCTTGGCTTTTCGCGTGACCCATTCACCCGCTTTCACACGCTGCATCGGCGCTTCTACGAGTTCTTCGATCTCGACCGCGGCTTGCTGATCGAAGTCGATCGTGTCTCCGACGCTCGCCGCATCGAACGTCGCTTTATCGACACATGGATCGAAAACCGCGCGCCTGCGCCATTGGTCGTGCGCGAAGCCGCAGCCGGCTACACCGAGTGGTATCGCGGCATCTATCCAGAGATCACCGCACTGGCACAGCAGCTTGCCGAGGACGCGGGCCACACGCTGCATCGACCTTTGCGCCCGTGGCTGCGCTCGCTGCTGGAAGAGCGTGTCGACTGGCTCTACGAGGGCAGCGCGAGGATGCTTGAACAAGTAGAGTACGAGCGCTTTCACGGCGATCCGAAGCGCCCTCTGCAACGGGCCTTGCTGAACGTGCTCGACATGTACCGAAGCATCGGACTGCCACTCGAACGACTCGTTCCCGACGAAGTACTACGGTGGTACGAACATGGCGATCATCCGCTGCACGGATAAGCTTCAACTCACGCGAAATACCGACACGTCTTCGCACACCGGGCAGCGATAGGTCTGCAATTCCGTATCGGTGGCTTCGTTCTTGCGCTCGCGATTGGCGGGAGCTTCCGGATCGTAGCGCTCCATTTCCACCTTCTGTCCAGCTTGCTTGCAGGTCTCACATAGCACCGCACCCTTGGGTAGCGGCGTGGGATGTTCGTTAGCCATGGGCTTCTCCTCGACGACAACGCATACACCGTAGGCCTCCATGCGTTGATGCTGCGTGCACGTCGAATCAACGCGACGCTCCGGCCGACAAGACGATGCTTCACTTACCTTGTCCATCAAGAACGGAGAACATCATGCTTAAACCGATGATGATCAGCGCTGCGCTCGCATTGGTATTCGCCGCGAGTGGAGCTGTCGCGCAGAGCAGTACACCAGCGAGCACGCCGAGCACCGCCAGTAAGACCGGTGGTGATGCCATGTTCGTCAAGAACGCCAGCGCCGCCGGTGTCGCGGAGGTGGCACTGGGCAAGCTCGGCCAGTCGCAAGGCCAATCCGACCAGGTGAAGCAGTTCGGTGCGCAGATGGTAAAAGATCACACATCGGCGAACGACGAACTGAGCTCGATCGCCAGCGAAAAAGGTCTGATCGTCGCTACCGATCCTTCGGCCAAGGATGCCGCGGCTGCCAAGGCCATCGGTGCCAGGCAAGGTACGGCTTTCGATACCGCTTTCAGCCGAAAGATGCTGGCGGACCACAAACAGGCGGTGGCGTTGTTCACCAAGGAAGCCGATAGCGGCAAGGACTCGGACTTGAAAGCGTTCGCCGCCAAGACGCTGCCGACGCTCAAGCATCATCTGGAGATGGCGCAGGCGTTGCCCAAAGGTTCAAGCGACAAATCCCCCGCGGATACCGCCAAGTAAGCGCATCCGTAGATCGCATTCGTAGATCGCATTTTTTTGCGTCCCGGACTTCAACCCCTCCCGCCTGCGCCTTGCGTTTATCATCGCCACACAACGCGAGAGGGGACGTCATGAAAGGATGGTCATGGTGTGCAGTTGTCATGGTGCTTTTGGCATCCATGCACTGTTGGGCGCAAGACGATACCGCGGCGGCATCGCAGACCGCGGCTTCGCATAAGGCGTCCGCGCAGGACGAGGAGCAACTGAAGAAAGTCCTGGATGGCGCGAAGTTGATCGAGGCACATCAACCGCAACAGGCCATCGATGGGCCGCTTACCGACGTGGTCGACTACTACGAGCACGCGTACGGCAACAGCAAGGATGTCATGTACTCGCCTCGCGGCCTCAAGGACACGCTGTTCTATCTGACCGGCGCGGCCCAGCACCCGGGGCCAAGTGGCAAGGCGATTGCGGTGGGCAGGGCCTGGGCGATGGCGTACTGGGCACGGGGTTACGCCTATGGCGAGCTGGGGCAGTACGCAAAGAGTCGCGACGAACTGGAAAAAGCGGTCAAGCTCGCGCCCACCGATAGCCAGTACAACAGCGAGCTTGGCTTTGCCTATCAGCGTCTGAGCGACTGGCATCGCTCGCTGGCTGCCTTTGAGATCGCGGAAAAGTATGCCGAACTGACCGGCAACACCCCTGCGGATATCGGGCGCTTGAAATGCCGCGGCTTGCGCGGCCAGGGTTACGATCTGGTCGAATTGAATCGACTGGACGATGCGGCGCAGAAATACTACGCCTGCCTGCATCTGGTACCCGACGACCAGGGCTCGCTGAAAGAGCTCGGCTATGTGCGCCAGCAGTTGCAGAAGCAGGGTAAGCAACCGCCAGCTCCCAGGTAATGCGGAAGGCTTAAGGTCGCGTCATCGGCATTTCGCGACGCGACCGTCGTTCAACGCGCGCGCCTGGTCACGGCGAGATGCTCGCGCAGCAGGTCGATAAACGCACGCGCGCGTTGCGGCATGAAGCGGCTCGCCGGAAACACCGCGTGGATGCCACCGCCCGGCAACTGCCATGTCGGCAACAAACGGATCAATCGGCCGGCGGCAACATCATCGACCACCGCAAAGTCCGGCATCACCATCATGCCGGCCCCGGCCATGACCGCAGCCTTGACCACCAGGGCGATGTTGGCCGTCATCGGGGATTCGAAAGCGATCGTGCGCGTGGCGCCCTTGGCACCGGTAAACGTCCAGGTCGACGGACGCTGCAAGGCCGACATCGCTACCAAAGGCAGCTTGGCGACATCCTCCGGCCGCTTGGGACGCCGACCATCCAGCCAGGTCGGCGTCGCCACCAACCAATGCGCGTAACTATCCACCTGCACCGCGCGCAAGCGCGAGTCGGACAGATTGCCAACGCGGATCGCCACATCGATACCTTCGGCCACCAGGTCGAACAGGCGGTCGCCGGTCAGTAATTCGACGCGCAGTTCGGGATGGGTCTCGCGCATCCGCACCAACAGCGGCGTGAGAATGGTGGCGGCATAGTCGACGGGTGCAGTGATGCGCAAGGTCCCGCGTAGCGCCGTGGTGTCTTCGCCGGCGGCCTGCACCGCGGCTTCGGCGTCACGGATCAATATCCGGCTGGCTTCATAGAAGGCCTCGCCGGCATCGGTCAGCGCTATACGACGGGTCGTGCGGACCAGCAGATTGGCGCCGACCTCGACCTCGAGTCGCTTGATATGCGTGCTGACCATCGTCTTGACCATCCCCAGGCGTGCCGCCGCCGCGGTAAACGAACCCGACTCGACTACCGCCACGAACACCACGATGCGATTGAGATTGACCGACGCCAGTGGGCTACCCATGGGGATTGTCCATTATGGATGGCTAGTGAAAACGTGATTATCCGTCTTATCGGCAGCCTCCGCGAGGCCTAGGATGGCCGGTGTGGGTCATCTCCAACTCGAAGGAAGTCACTATGAAAATCGCCATTCTCGGTGCCAACGGCAACGTCGGTACACGCTTGGTCGCTGAAGCGCTGCGACGCGGTCACCAGGTCACTGCCGTTGCCCGCCGTGCCGACAACCAGGCCGACACCGCGCAGCTGACGCATATCGCTGCCGATATCACGGACCCGTCCTTGCCGGCCAAGCTGCGCGGCCATGACGCCATCATCAGCTCGATCCACTTTACCCAGGCTTCGTCGGACGACCTGCTCGCGCTGGTACGCGCTTCGGGCGTGAAGCGTTATCTCGTGGTCGGCGGCGCAGGCAGCCTTGAAGTCGCACCCGGCAAGCTGCTGGTCGACGGTGCGGATTTCCCCGCCATCTATCTCGACGAGGCCCGCGCCGGCAAGAACTTCCTCGATGTGCTGCGTGGCATCAGCGATCTGGACTGGACCTTTCTCAGCCCGTCCGCCTTGTTCATTGCCGGCGAGCGCACCGGGCATTTCCGGATAGGCGCGGATACGTTGCTGGTGGCTGCCGATGGCAAGAGCTGGGTGTCGTTTGAGGACTATGCGATTGCGATGCTCGACGAGATCGAGAAACCTGCGCATATCCGGCAGCGTTTTACGGTCGGTTATTGATTGAAGGTGTGCGGTCGCGACTGAAGTCGCTCCTACAGACTTGGGAAAGCATGGCTATCTTGTAGGAGCGACCTCAGTCGCGACCGTCCCGTCACAACATCATCTTGGCTCAGGGCGCCTTCGGCGTCGACGCCGCGGCAGCATCCTGCACCGCCTCTACCTGAATCCGCAGCACGACATCCATCTTGAAGCCGTAATCCTTGCCGGCCGCCATGCCGAAGTCGTCGCGCTTGATGGTGGCCAGCGCATCCGCGCCACAGACCTCGCGCTTGAGCATGGGATGCGGCATGCACTTGAAGCCGTCGATGTTCAGGACCAACGGCTTGCTAACGCCATGCAAGGTCAGGTTGCCAACAGCACGGGTTGGCTCGCCGTGGACAAAGCCTTCAAGCCGCCCCTTGAAGACGGCCTGCGGATACTTGTTCGTTTCGAGCAGATCCTTGCCCACCGCCCAGGTATTGAGCTGGTCCTGACCGAAATCGATGCTGCCCGCATCGACGGCGATCTCGACGCTACCCGTTCCTGCGGCCTTATCCAGCGTTACCTTGCCCGTGGTCTTGTTGAACTTGCCACGCCAGGTCGACAAACCGCCCAAGTGATCGGCCTCGAAGCTGGGGTAGGTGTGATCGGGATCGATCGTATAGCTGGCTTCGTTTGCCCGACCCACGCCGCTATTGGCAAGTATGGCGAGCGAGAACATTCCCAGCGCGAAACTGGCGGTGCGGCTTCCTGAAAACATGGTCATTCTCCGGTGAGTAATGCGTGGCCCCATGGCCCGCGCTTACCTGTACGACGAACGGCCATGACTCCGATCGACACGGGAGGCGGAAATTTTTCACGCCCGTCAGCGCGGCAATACCACACGGCCATGCGGAGCACATGGTCAGAGCGATCCAGCAGATCGACAGCGCCATCATCGATTTGCCGAACAAGGTCATCGTTCGCCTCTAAAAAAAGACCTGGCCGCACGCTACGCCGGCCAGGTGGTCCCAGTCGATAAACAGTGGGTGGCGTCAGTGCTTGCCCACCGCGCTGTGCTGCGAATACATCGCGTGCCAATGGCCGTCTACGTAGATAAAGATGTCCGCGGATTTCACGCCGTTCTGCGGACCCAGCTGCGGGTCGTAGAAGGTCACGACGGCGCTGTTCTGGTGCATGGCTACGGCTTCGCCATAGGGATGCGCCTTGATATAGGCATCGATCTCCTGCATGCCCTTATCCGAGCCTTTGTTCTTCGCCGCATGCTCGACGATGGTCGACTTGGAGATGGCCTTGCCGTCGGCATTGACCGAGCGGTAGTCGGGCGCGAGCATCGACTCAAGAAAATCGGTATCACCGGTGCCTTCGGCACGCGTCCAGTGCTGCTCGACCGCACGCACACCCGCTTCGGTCATGGCCGACTCCTCGTCCTTGCTGCCCTGCACGCCATCGGCGTAGACCACCGACCAGCCCAATGCGACGGCGGAAAACAGCATCAGTGCGAAGCGGCAGGAAACACAATCGCGGTAGATCGACATGGCAACTCCGGACGCATCGTGGGGAATGCGAGAAGCTTGCCTGCGAGAAAGAGTCCACGCAGTCGATTTGTGACAAGCGGGATCGAGCCGGTGACCGACGGCGCGATAGTCGCGGCGGGCGGTTAGCGCAAACCCAGCGCCGCGCGCGCGCCGTCGCGAAAACGACGACTGAGCGGCAAGCGGGTACCGTCGCGCAACACGACCTCAGCGTCACCGTGAAAGAGTGGATGGATCTCGCTCACGCGGTCCAGGTTGACCACGGTACCGCGGTGGATACGCAGGAAACGCGACGGATCGAGTTGCCCATGCAGCTGCTGCAAGGTCTGTCGATGCAGGATGGCTTCGCCGGCGGCATGCAGGCGAACATAGTTGCCTTCGGCGGCAATCCAATCGATGTCGCCCACGCGAAGCACCCGCAAGGCTTCGCCCACGCGCACGCTCAGGCGTTCCACCGAAGGCGTCGCGGCGAACAGAGGCTGGCGCGGGGCCTGATGATCCACGGTAAGGCGCCGCCACTGACGCGTGACCCGGTCCATGCTGCGATCGAATCGTTCCTGATCGATCGGCTTGAGCACATAGTCGAAGGCGCCGGCATCGAAGGCTTTCAATGCATGCGCATCGAATGCGGTGGCAAACACCACCAGCGGCAAGGTATCGGGCTGCAGTCGCTGCATCAGTTCGAAGCTGTCCATCCCCGGCATGCGGATATCCAGAAACACTAGATCGGGCTGCAATTGCGCAATGGCTTGCATGGCTTCGTCCGCGCTGCCGCATTCGCCGACCACATCGACCGCATGTGCAGCCAACGCCTGACGAAGTGCCAAGCGCGCCAGCATTTCATCGTCCACCAGCAAGCAGCGAATGCGCTCGGTGCTCATGCGATGCTGACCTCATAGGGAATACGCACTTCCACCCGCGTACCGCCACCGGGGCGCGCCAACAGCGAAAGCCTGCCAGCGAGTGCATCCAGGCGGGCGCGGGTGTTACCCAGGCCAACGCCTTCGCGCATATCGCGATCGGGCAAGCCGCGACCGTTGTCTTCCACCGTCATGCATAGCTCACCACCTTCGCGCCGAGCCTCGATAAGCAGGCTACCGCCGCCGGAAAGCGGCAACAAACCGTGTTGCAGCGCATTTTCCACCAAGGGCTGCAGGATCAGATAAGGCACCGCCGCATCGAGCGTGTCATCCGCTACCTGCCACTGTGTGTCCAGGCGGTTATGAAAGCGGATGCGCTGGATCGCCAGGTAGGATTCCAGCGACTGCAGCTCTCGCGCCAGCGGCACGGACTGGCGTTGATCGGCTTCCAGCGTCAAGCGCAGAAAATCGCTCAGGCGCGCAATCATCGTGCGCGCCGTGGCCGGATCGGACAGTGCCAACGCCGAAATCGCGTTGAGCGTATTGAACAAAAAATGCGGTTGCAGCTGCATGCGCAAGGCATGCAGCTGCGCTTGCGCAAGCTGCCCTTCAAGCTGCGCACTGCGCAGACGCTCGCTCTTGAGGCGTCGTTGAAAATCCGATCCACGCAGTACGGCCAGCACGACCCAGTAGGTAATCAGGTCCAGATGGAACTGATAAACAAACTCGACCCGGAACAGCTTGCTCAACGAGTTGATCGCCGACGGATCATTGCCATGCATCTGCCAGTACAACAGCAGCAAGACCATCGTATGCAACGCCGCCGTCGCCAGGCCAAGCGGAATATGGACCGTAAAGAAGCGAGCCCAACCGCGCCGAGAGGCCACCTTGCCCAACCAGGCAATCCACGGCGTGAGCAGCATCCAGCTCCAGAAATCCGGAAAATTCCAGGCCAGCGTCCGCTGCCAGGACCGCACCTCCCCTTCGCCCATGGCAGCGAGCTGCATGGCCACCGAGCTGGTCAGAGCCAGCAAGGTCCAGAAGCCGAACGCGATCATCACGCCACGCCAGAAAGCGCGACGGTTGTCGGTGACTTCGAGGGGGGAGGCCGTGGACGACATGCTTCGGTTCGGTCGTGGGGTGCGGATTAGCATGGCGCAAAGTTGGAGAGTGCGCATGTATCGAGGGGCATAGTCGCTTTTCGGGCTAGGAGTGAGGAGTGAGTAAAAGCATGCCCAGGCTCATCAGCACGTCTCTCTGGCAAGCGATGCGAAGCGAGCGCTCAGCTCTTCGGGCCCCCTCGGGAGCCGAGTGAGGTTTGGACGATGAGGCCCCCGAAGGGGGGACTCGGCATGGACGCCGAGTCCTTTTCGACAAGACAGGGATGTCTTGTCGAAAAGCCCGGCCAGACCTCACGGTCCGAAGGACGGCGGACGCGGGGTGTCGTTTCTTTGGTTATCTTTCTTTGGACAAGCAAAGAAAGTAACTCGGCGACCGGCAGGTCGGCGAAACACGCCGCAGGCGACTTTCTAGCCGTCGAGCAGAACCAGAGCGATGCACGCTCTCGCGACAACCCAACACCGAAGTTACTGGGTCCCGGCCTACGCCGGGATGACGAAGTATTAAGGCGGAGGTGAACCATGCCGGGATTTGCGGAAACAAAAAGGGCGCCCCGGTCTCCCGAGGCGCCCCTCATCCATCAAACTACAACCTCAAATCACCGACCCAAATCACTCAAGAACCGCTTCGTATACTGCAACGCAGTCGTCGAAGGCACCGAGTTACACGTCGGCGACGCAGTACTCTGCGAGCACGGCGTATCGCGATCGAGCGACCAGAAGTGCACACCGGCCAAGCCATTGGAGACAGCCCAGCTGACCATGGTGTCGGTATTGGCGATCGAGAACAGCTCCGCCGAGTTGTCGTTCACACCGATCATCGGCGTCAGCTCGATATGGCTGGCCGCAATGCCGTAGGTGTGTTCGAGGTTCTTGGCTGCCTGGATGGCGGACTGACCCATATCGCATGCACCACCGCTCACCACGCAGATGCCCGGGCCTGCTGCGCCGTAGTCCATCACCATCAGGTTGATGGTGTAGTTGCTCAGGCTCGATGCCTTGACCGCGCGCACCACCATGTCGCCCAGCGAGTTCACGCCACCGAAGCTGCCGTCCGACGCTGCCAGCGTGGCAATCGTGAACGAGAAACGCAGGTTCGAATGCTGGCTTTGCGCATACACCGCTGCGCTGACCAGGTTGTTGATCGTGCTCTGGCTCTGACCGCCTTCGATGTCGAAGTCGATACCGACCATATGCGCGGTGTAGTAACGCGACAGGAAAGTCGCCATTCCCGAGGTGCTACCGCAGGTGAAGACGCCAGCGGCACCGCCGGTCGACACCACATAGCTCAGGCCGGCGCTATTGAGTGCACCGATATTGGCACTGGCAAACGAGGCACCGGGCACACCGCCCCAGTTTTCACTGCCGCATTCACCGGTAGCAAAGGCCAGGGTGATCGCGCCAAGGTTGGACACATGCGAAAGCAGGCTGTTGCTGCCGACGATCGGAATCGCCGAGCCGGTCGCAGCGGCGGTCTGCATGGTGTTGGTGTTCCAGTTGAGGTTCACCGTGACGTCCTTGTACGGACTGAACAGCATGCTGCTACCACCAGTCGGCGGCGGCGGGGGCGGCGGCGGCGGGGGAGGAGGTGTACCGCCACCGCCGCTTCCACCGGAGCACGCGCCCTGAGAAGTCCACGGCTGACCCGAGCCGCTGCCACCGTTATTGGTCGCCGGGTCATTACCCTGGGTCCACCAATTCGCTATGTAATTGATGCCATTTTCGCTGGCCGTGTTGCCGCCGGTGTAAACCTGCGACGCACTCCAGGCCGCGGCGCACGCAGGTGCGCTTTGCGCTTCAACCGTTTGTACAGGCGCTACGGCCATCAGGCCGATCGCCATGGCCGCCCCCACTGAACTGCTCAGTGCCCCCAGGACCAAACGTGACACAACGGATCGCTTCTCGGACATGTCTGTCTCCAGCAAATGAATCGGAGTGACGGAACTCCCCCTTGATACCCCGGCGCCATTGGAACGGTCACCCCGAAACGTTCCATGCATAGCCGGTTTTCTTCGTTCAGAGCGCTGCTGTGATAGTCCTGCGTGACAACGTTGTCTAGCGAAATATCTAGAAATTATTTTGGCTCGCGTCAAAATGCCAATTGCATCACAGGTTGACGGGAAAGCATAAAGGTTTTGTCTAAAATTAGATCGTTCTATTCTCGCGCCGCAGCATAAAAAGGCTTGTTTTATGGGCTGTCCCGTCGTTATCGCCTTTTGTAATAACCAGGGAGATAATTCGCATGAAAATGCGCAATTTCTCCCGTCCGCCGATTATCTTGTCGAATGAGGGCCGATTCTGTCCTCGAAAGAAATGTCTCGCTTTGTCCTGCTCCGAGTCATGCCTGACAACGTTGTCCACCGGACAAAAGGACGTTCCGAGCACGCCCGGAGCGTCCACACTCAACGGTTCAATACGGAGTCAGCGGCCAAGCTGTCGCAGAAAGCGGCGGGTGTAGTCCAACGAAGCCGCGCCCGGCAGCGAGCTGCATATCGGCGATGCGGTGCTCTGGCCGTCCTTGCACGGCGTATCTCGATCGAGCGACCAGTGGTGCAGTCCGGCCAGTCCTTCGCTCATCGCGAACGCGACCACCGTGTCGACATCCCGAAGCGAGAACACCTCGCTGGCGACGTCGTTGACCGCGATCATCGGGGTAAGCTCCAGCTTGCCGAAGGGGATGCCATAGACCTGTTTGACGTTCTGCGCCGCCTGGATCGCCGAACGGCCCATGTCGCACAAACCGCTATTCACCACGCAAATGGAGGGACTGGCCTGGCTACCGTAATCCATCACCATCAGGTTGATGGTGTAGTTGCGCAGACCCGACGCCAGCACGGCACGAATCACCGCATCACCCTTGGCATTGACGCTGGCCTTGCTGCCGTCCGACGCGGCAAGCGTGGCCACGGTAAAGGAGAGGCGCAGATCCGGGTACAGGCTTTCGGCGTACTTCGCCGATCGCACCAGTGCGTTGATGTGATCCAGCGACTGTCCCGCTTCGATATCGAAGTCCAGGCCCACCATGTGCGGCGTCATATAGCGGCGTAGAAAACTGGCCATGCCATCGTTACTTGAGCAAGTGAAAGCACCCGCGGCACCGCCGGTCGAGACGATGTAATCCAGGCCCGCGCGGTCAAGCGCGACGATGTTGGCATCTGCAAAACGCGATGCGGAGATACCGCCCCAGTTTTCATTGCCGCACTCGCCGGTGGCAAAGGCGAGGGTGATCGCCCCCAGGTTGCGCTGATGAACCGCGAACAAGCTGCCTGCACCGACAACGGAAATGGTGTTGCCCGTTGCACCCGTGCGCATCACATTCGTATTCCAGTCGAGATTGATCGTGACGTCCTTGTACGGACTGAACAGCATGCCTGATGGGCGCGGCGGTGGCGGTTGCGGCGGACTGGGGTTTTCGCCACCTCCACCCGAACACGCGCCCAGCGACGTCCATGGCCGTCCCGATCCGACCGGCCCATGGTTGGCACGCGGATCGTCGCCCTGGGTCCACCAATTGGCCTTGTAGTTGACGTTGTTCTGGCTGACCGTCGAACCGCCAGTGTAGGTGGATCCTGCATTCCATTCAGCGGCGCAAGCCTGCGTCTGCTGCGCCTTTGCGTCTTGCACCGGCACCAGCGCCAGCCAAGCTGCCGCGCCGATGCAGCTAGCAAAGCCACCCAGCCATGCACCCGACCACTGAAACGTCCTTTGTTTCGACATGCGTACTCTCCTTGTAATCGATCGCAAATCCATTTGCTTTGCACAGCACAGACAATCCCTGTCGTTCCGGGCACAAGCCAGGTTAGTGATAGTCCTACGCGACAGGCCCGTCCATAGGCATCGTCTTCAAAAAGCTGCTTGTGAGCCTACTTATCCACGCTTACCTTCGCGACGTCATTGTCGGCACCCGCCCAACCACCACCCAACGCGCGGAATGTCGCCACGGCCGCGCGTGCGTCGTCGGCATGTGTCTGCGCCAGACGATCACGCGAACTGAGCAACTGCCGGTCTTCATCGAGCACTTCGAGCAGGCTGATGGCGCCACCTTTATAGGCATCCTCAGCGCTGGCCCGTGCGCGCTGATGAGCGGCGACTTCCTTGGTAAGCGTGTCTTGCTCGTTTTCCAGCTCGCTCATCGTGACAATCGCGTTCTCGACGTCTTCGGTCGCGCGCAACATGGACTGGCGATAATTTGCCAACGCTTCGGCCTGCGCCCCGCGTGCCTGACCGACTTCGGCATCGACGCGGCCAAAATCGAACAAGCGCCAATGCAGGCCGATCAAGCCCTGTGGCTGAAACGAATTCGAATCGAACAACTTGCCGTTGTGCAGGCTCTCGAAACCGAGCAGCCCACCCAGGGAGAGCTTGGGGTAGTACTCGGCAAGGGCCTCGCCGATGCGCGCATTCGATGCCGCCAGACGACGCTCGGCGGCGATAACGTCGGGACGGCGCCGCAACAGCGATGCCGGCCCGCTTTCGGCGGTGATCGCCGGCACTGCATACGTGACCGGCTGTTCAAGCAAGCCTTTGGCGTAACTGCCGGGCTGCGCGCCCATCAGGACGTCGAGGCGGTTGAGCTGGTGCTCGCGTTCGGTCCGCAGGGGCGGCAAGGTCGCTTGCGCCTGTTGCACCAATGCTTCGGCCTGTGCCACTTCGCGGTCGGTGCCGACGCCACCGGCGAGACGCACGCGTACCAGGTCGAGAAGTTTCCTTTCCGTGTCGACCTGTTGCTCCGCCAGGGCGATGCGTTCCTGTGCACCTCGTGCCTTGAAATAAGCATCGGCGGCCTCGGCAGCGACCGATACGCGCACGCTGACGCCACTGGCTTGGGCGGCCTGATACTCGGCCTGCGCCGCTTGCGCTCCACGCTTGAGGCCGCCCGCGAGATCGAGTTCCCAGCTGGCGCCAACACCGATGTCCTGCTGCGTCTGCGTCCGCTTGTAACCCGGGAACGTACTGGCGACTTCGCCGAGGGCGCTGTTCAGCGATTGATACTCGCGCGCGACCTGCGCATCCAGTGCACCCTGCGGCAGGCGCTGCGCATCGGCGCCCTGAGCGGCGGCGCGGGCCTGCTCGATACGCGCCATCGCGGCAGCTACGTCCAGGTTCTGCGCCACCGCACGTTCGACGATCTGCTGCAGTACCGGGTCATTGAAACCCTGCCACCACGTGTCGAGTGCCGCTGCCGGGCGATCGGCATTATGTTGCTGCCATTGCGCGGCATGCGCGTAACTGCCGTCGACGATGGGCTGTGGTCGCACATAGTCCGGGCCAACGGTGCAGGCTGCCAGGCTGACAGCCAGCAGGGCTGGTATCAGCACGCGGCGCGCAAGCGCGTTTGCGGTGAAGGTCGTTGCTACAAAAGTACGGGTGTGACGGCTCATGGCGGTTGCCTTCGATAATCGATCAATGCGCGTCGGCCGATGGCGTCGATGGCGGTGCCACCTTGCGCATCAACGGCACCATGACGGTGGCGATGACAAAGCACACGCCAATGGCGAGAAATGCATCGGCATAGGTTTGTGTCTGCGCTTCGCGTAGCACCAATGCGCCCAGTTGCTGGACCGCGGCCGAACCGGCCTGCGCCGCGTGATCCAGATGTCGGCTGACCTGGACCAGCCAGTCGTTCATCGGCTCGTTCGCCGTGGTCATGTGTTCGGCCAGGCGTTGGAAATGCAGATTGGTGCGGTCGTTGAGAATGGTGGCGCACGCTGCGATGCCGATTGCGCCGCCGAGATTGCGCATCAGGTTGAACAGCCCGGAGGCCAGCTTCAATCGCGCCGGCGGCAGGCCGCCCAGGGTGAGCGTGACTACCGGCGGCACGGACAGTTGCTGCGCCATCCCGCGCAATGCCTGCGGCAACAACAGCTCGTGTGCGCCCCAGTCATGGGTGATCGGGCTGAAATCCCACATCGACAGCGCAAACAGCGCCAGGCCCACCATCATGATCCAGCGCAGGTCGAAGCGATTGGCCAGGAAGGCGTACAGCGGAATCGTCATGATCTGGAATACGCCGGTTGAGAACACGGCTTCGCCGATCTGCAAGGCGCTGTAGCCACGCACGTGACCGAGAAACAACGGTGTCAGATAGATCGTCGCGAACAGACCGATGCCGGTGACGAAGGAAAAGAAGCAGCCGAGCGCGAAATTGCGATCGCGTAAGGCGCGCAAGTCGACCACCGGATGGGCGAAGGTCAGGCTGCGCACGACAAAGCCCACGCCCGCCAGGCCGGACAGCCACGCCGTGGTGAGCATGGTGCGATCGCTGAACCAGTTCCAGCGTGGGCCTTCTTCCAGCGTGTATTCGAGGCATCCCAGAAAAACTGCCAGCAACAGCATGCCGATGTAGTCAGCGCCACGCAGCAGCGAGAAGTCCGCCTCGTCGACATTCACCAGCAGCGGCACGGCAATGGTGACGAACAAGCCGGGCACCAGGTTGATGAAGAACAACCAGTGCCACGAATAGTGATCGGTGATCCAGCCACCCAAGGTCGGCCCAAGCGTCGGCGCCAACGAAGCGATCGCGCCGATGGTCGCTGCCGCCACCACGCGCTGTTTGCCGCTGAAGAACATAAAGGCGGTGGTGAACACCATCGGGATCATCGATCCGCCGATGAACCCCTGCAGCGCACGAAAGACGATCATGCTGTTGATGTCCCACGCCGCGCCGCACAGCAGGCTGGTCAACGTGAAGCCCGCCGCGGATATGCAGAACAACCAGCGCGTCGACATCACCCGCGCCAACCAGCCCGACAGGGGAATCACAACGATTTCCGCGATCAGGTAACTGGTCTGCACCCAGGCCGTATCGTCCGCGCCAGCCGACAGGCCGCCGCCGATATCGCGCAAGGACGCCGAGACGATCTGGATATCCAGCAGCGCGATAAACATGCCCACGCACATGCTGGCGAAGGCAAAGACTTTCTGTCCCGTCGACATGTCGGCGGGGGATTGCACATGCGACATGACGGCGTTCTCTAGGTGATCAGCGCGCGGTGGCCTGCGTATCGACATCCGCGGTGACGGACAGCCCCGGGCGAAGCTCGCCCAACGTGGCATCGCGCTCGTCCAGCAGTACGCGCACCGGTACGCGTTGGACGATCTTGGTGAAGTTGCCGGTGGCGTTTTCCGGCGGCAGCACGCTGAATTGCGCGCCGGTCGCCGGCGCCAGGCTGCCGAGGCGACCGTGGAATTCACGGCCTGGCAGCACGTCGGCGCGAATCGTGACCGGCTGGCCCGGTTTCATATGTGCCAGCTGGTCTTCCTTGAAGTTCGCGTCGATCCACAGGCCGCGCGACGGCACGACCGCGAGCAAGGGCGAGCCGGCTTCGACGAAGGCTCCCAGGCGCACGCGGCGATTACCGATGCTGCCATCGACGGGCGCGCGCAAGGTGGTGTAGCCAAGGTTCAACTGTGCCAACTGGCGCTCGGCCTCGGCCTGCATCAGCGCTGCACGCGCCTGTTGTTTCTGGGTGGTGATCACATCGAGCTGGCGTTGCGCGGCGGCAAAAGCCGCCTGTGCTTTTTCGGTGTCCGCGCGTGCGGTCTTGAATACAGCATCCGCGCGTTGCGCGCTTTCAACCGACACCGCGGCACGACTGGACAGGTCGCGATAACGCGCCTGGTCATCGCGTGCGCGGACACTTTCCGCCTGTGCCGCATCGATGCCGGCATGCGCCTGATCGATCACCGCGCGCTGCAGATGTTCGTTCGCGTCCAGATTGGCCAGCAACGCCTGTTGCGCGGCGACCGCACCTTCGGCCTTCTGTAGCGCGGCACGGTAATCGCGGTCGTCGATCTGCGCCAGCAGGTCGCCGGCGTGAACCACCTGGTTGTCAGTGACGGCGACCTGGGTGATGTAACCGGATACCTTGGGACTGATCGCGGTGATGTCCGCGCCAACATAAGCGTCATCGGTGCTTTCGATAAACCGACCGACTGTCCACCAATGCGCACCCCACACGGCAACAGCCACACCTGCAGCGATGCCCAGGCCAAGCACTACATGACGCTTGCCCAGGCGGCGCGTGGGCACATCGGTAACGGCGACGGGAGCGACGGCGCTCATGCCTGTGCTCCTTGCTTGGCCAAGCGAGCGGCCGCACGACGTTCGGCGCTCAGGGCCATGCGTTGCCGCATGCGCTCGCTGGCGGCGGGGCCGGCGCGCACGACGTGGTGCTCGCTGGTAATCGCATCGCCCGTAACCGGGTCGGTGAGGATCGGCTCGACCATATGCCCATCGCGTTCGTCGGCAAGGAAGATGGCCAACCCTTCGGGGGCGAAATGCTTGTTGCCCCAGGTCAGCAAGGCCAGCATCACCGGCCGGAAATCACGGCCACGCTCGGTCAATACGTATTCGTAGCGAACCGGCTTGGCCTGATACGGGCGACGCTCCATCAGGCCGCCTTCCACCAGCCCGTTCAAACGACGGGTCAGCATGTTCGGCGCGATACCCAGGCTCTTTTCGAACTCGTCGAAGCGGGTCATGCCGTAATAGGCATCGCGAAGAATCAGGATGCTCCACCATTCGCCAACGCGCTCGAGACTGCGCGCGATCGGGCATGGCATTTCAGCGAAGTTGGTTTTTTTCATGGCGCGCCGGCCTAGTTACTATCAAGATGCAAGTAACGATACGCCGGTGACTACCGTTATGCAAGTGACTCTTTCCGTTATACGCACAGGTCAAAATATTGACAATTGTATCAATAGCTTATAAGCGTGACACGCTCTTCCTCGAGGCCAAGCGATGCTCCGCGATGTCCGCGCGCTCAACGAAGAGATATCGGTGGTTTATGGATACTGGAAGCGGCCGATATGGATGAGGCGCTGGCGTGGCGACGCAAGGCTGTCGTCGCTTAAAAGAAAAAGCATGAGGTGCGAAACGATGGATTCGGCACAGCACGCTAGCGAATAGTTTCAGCATTTCGCAAAGATCGGACGTCTGAACAGGACAGAATCGCTGAAATCATTTAGACGTCCAAAATTATTACAGTTCGAACACGCACGTGATGAGTGCGTTCACGGCCGATCCGTGATCGCACTAACGTTCTTGTGGTGCGCTGCAATGACACGCTTCGTGCTCCTCCCATGCGAAGCACACGAATGACTATCCGAATCTCAGGCGGTCTTTATCGCCTCGCTCTAGGCTTGTGCCTCACCCTGACGGCCAACGGCGTCATGGCTGCAAGCACGCTGTCACCCTGGATCGGCACCTGGGGCGTGGCGCAGTTGAACAACGGCAACGCCAATTACAACGGCAAGACGTTGCGCCAGGTGGTGCATACCAGCATCGCCGGCAGCTCGGTGCGTGTGCAGATTTCCAACGAGTTCAGCGATCAGCCGCTATCGATCACCGATGTGCATGTGGCGCTGCGCAGTTCCGGCTCGTCCACGCAAGCCGGCAGCGATCGTCAGCTTACTTTCAACGGTCAACCGGGCGTCGTGGTGCCTGTGGGTCAACGGGTGAGCAGCGACGGTCTCGACTTCAACGTGCCGGCCTTGAGCGATGTGACGATCAGCTTCTACGTCAATGGCAATACCAATGTCATCACCGGCCACTCCTTCAGCAATCAAGACAAATACGTGGCCGATGGCGATGTCAGCGCGGCGACGTCGATCCAGGCACAGACCAACGGCGACTATGCGTTCCTGGCCAACCTCGACGTACAGAGCACGACAGCGCAAGGCACGCTCGTGACCTTTGGTGCGTCGATTACCGATGGTTACGATTCCAGCTACAACGCGAACAAGCGCTGGCCAAACGATCTGGCAACACGCTTCAACAGTGCCGGGCAGCAGGTGGGTATCGTCAACGTGGGCATCAGCGGCAATAACCTGCTGCAGGATGGTTCGGGGCAGAGTGGCGTTCATCGCTTTGCGCGCGACGTGCTGTCGCAGCCGGGCGTGCGCTGGGTGATTTTTTCCGATGATCCGATCAACGACCTGGGTTCGGGCAACCCGCAGGCGACATTTGCCAATCTCAGCAGCGCCATCGAAGGCCTGATCGGTCAGGCGCATGCGCAAGGCATTCGCTTCTATTGCTCGACACTGACGCCGTTCGAAGGATCGGGTGGTTGGACGGCCGATCGGGAAGTGATCCGCGAACAGCTCAACGACTGGGTGAAATCCAGTGCCAGCGGTTGCGATGGCGTGATCGACCAGGACACGGCGACGCACGATCCTTCCGCGCCGACGAAGTACCTGCCCGCGTACGATGCCGGCGACCATCTGCATCCGAACGACACCGGCTATCAGGCGATTGCCAATGCGGTGAATCTTGCGCTGTTTGCGCCGGCCACGTTGCCGGTCATCGCGACACCGACTGGCTGCGGCACGATCGGTACCGGCGAAGGCATCGTGCCTGGGCAGACGGTCACTTCATGCGATGGCGGCTACGTGCTCAATATGCAGCTCGATGGGAATCTTGTGCTCTACAAGAGCAACGGCACGCCGCTGTGGGCAAGCAATACGGTCAACCAGCCGGCAGCACAGGCGGACCTGACGGCCGACGGCAACTTCGTCGTGCTCGGCGCGCTGGGCAATGTGTTGTGGCAATCGGGCTCGGGCGGGCAGGCAGCAGCGCGCCTGTTCGTGCAGGGTGACGGCAATATGGTGATCTATAACAACGACGGGCCGGTGTGGAGTTCGGGGACAGCGGGGGAGTAGAAGTAACACCCTCACTAAGAACCCTCCCTACTCGTCATCCCGGCGTAGGCCGGGATCCAGTGGCGTTGAAGCCGGTTCTCGCGAGAGCCATCCAGCATCTGCTCTAACGCTAAAACCGAGAACCGAAGTCACTGGATCCCGGCCTTCGCCGGGATGACGGATAGGGGGTTATGCGCGGCTCTTTGAAGTCGCCATCATAACCAAGCAAATTCAATCAACCATTCACGCCATAACGCGCAGCCGACTTGTTCTTCGACAGATTCGGCAACAGCGCCGTACGCGCATCGACCAGACGCTGCCAATCACCGGCATCCGGCAAGGACGGAATGGTGACCAGTTCACCCTGGTCAAAACCGGCTAGCGATGCGTCGACCATGTCATCTGTTTCCATGACGATTTCCGCCGGCAGGTGTTCGACTGAGGGCGCGCCTTGCTTGCCCCAGATCTCGGTACGCGTCGCGCCCGGCAACACAGCCTGTACTTGCACACCCGTGCCAGCCGTTTCCTGCGCCAGCGCCTGGCTGAAATGCAGCAGGTAAGCCTTGGTGCCGCCATAGACCGTGTTGCCCGGCTGCACCATCTGCGACATGACCGAAGCGATATTGATGATGGCGCCCTTGCCGCGCGCAATCAGGCCCGGCAGCACGGCGTGCGTAAGGCGCGTCGGCGCGGTGATGTTCAATTCGATTTCGCGCTGCAGGAGCTCGATACCCGCCTGGGCAAGCGGCATGAGGGTCGCGGTGCCGGCATTGTTGACCAGCGCCGTGATGCTCGCATCGTCATGCAGCAGTTTCTCGACCTTGGCCAGGTCCTGCGCGTTGGTCAGGTCGGCCTGCAGAGTCTGCACGCGAACGCCATCGCGCGCACTCAGCTCGTCGGCCAGTTTCTTCAGCGCGTCGACGCGGCGCGCCACCAGGATCAGGTCATAGCCACGCTTGGCCAGACGGTCGGCATAGACGGCGCCGATACCGGACGATGCACCGGTAATCAACGCGGCACCCGGGGATGCTTGCTTGCTCATGATGGACTCCAGAGAGGGGAAGGAAAGGGCGGAAAGAATGTGGATGATGAACATCATCTAAGCTACGCCCGTAAAATCTGGATGTCAACTAACATCTTTTGGGAGCAATAGGGCTATGATGCCGACTGCATCTTCCTTAGCAGTGAGGTCGTCATGGGCCATTCCCGCGCCGACAAAGCCCAAACCCACGAGCGCCTGGTCGAAGCCGCAGCGGTGCGCTTTCGCGAGAAAGGACTCGATGGCATCAGCCTGGCCGACCTGATGAAGGAGCTGGGGCTGACGCATGGCGGGTTCTACAAGCATTTCGCATCGCGCGATGCGCTGGTGGCCGAAGCGGTGGAATATGCCTACACGCAGGGCGAGCGCACCGTCGCCGGGATCGTCGACGACCAGGGGCAACTCGATCTGGCCCGCTACGTCGATTTCTACTTGAGCGACTCGCACCGCGATGCGCCCGGCAGCGGTTGCGCGATTTCTGCGCTTTCGGCCGATATCTCGCGCCGTGACGACGACACGCGGGCACGTTACCGCCAGCAACTGGATGGCATATTCACCCGCATCGGCGCGTCGTTTCCCGGCAACGAGGCTGAGCAGCGCAAGCAGGCCATCGCCCTGATGACGCGCATGTATGGCGCCATCCTGATTGCCCGCGGCGCGGGCGATTCGGAACTCTCGAACGAGATTCTCGAGACCGTGCGCGAACAGCTCCACGCCGCCCTTCCCGACCAAGGCTGAGCTCGCTTTTACGCTCCCAAACGGCCGTTTTGCAGTAGTTGACCGATCAGCGATGCGAGCTGCAAAAACGGCTTGATCGCGTTGCGGCGCTGCAGCGAAAATATTC
This sequence comes from Dyella sp. NPDC103356, assembly GCF_055584465.1. Lineage (NCBI taxonomy): Bacteria > Pseudomonadati > Pseudomonadota > Gammaproteobacteria > Lysobacterales > Rhodanobacteraceae > Dyella > Dyella sp. NPDC103356. The sequence continues at coordinate 348,314 of NZ_JBVJLZ010000004.1, read as the reverse complement.
GACCGTGGCGCAACAAGCAGCCACACGGGCCGATTGCAGTGTTTTGCGATGCATCATTTTCATTTCGCATTGCGTGCTATGCATAAACTGCATATCTGAAACTTTCTTCATCTTGTTGTTAGCGCACGATGACGTCGCGAGGATCGTGACCCAAACCGCACTTTGATAGCGGAACAGTCACGGGGAATGTTTCATGAGTTATCGCAGCGGCATCGCCTGCCTCTTGCTTTGTATCGCCGGATGGACCCAGTTCGCAGCCGCGCAGGACGCTACACCCAGCTCGACCCAATCGACGGCGACGGCCGACACGCAACAGGCAGACACCAATTTCATCCAGCGTTGGAAAGACGATGGCGTTTCGTTGCGCTTCGTCTGGGCCAATGACTGGCTCGCCAGCGTGAAAGGCGGCGAGCGCACCGGCCAGACCAATGGCGGCGGCGCGGTTGGAGGTGCGGACCTGGATATGTTCAAGCTCGCCGGCATCGACGGCGCCAAGATCCATATCACCTTCGCGCGCTACTACGGCCATTCGATCTCGGCGACCGACATCGGCATCACCCAGAAGATCCAAGGCTACTGGTATCCCAAACGCCAATGGCAGCTCGGCCAGCTGACCTGGGAACAGGCTTTCGACGACAATCATTTCAACGTGCTGTTCGGCCGCGTCAACGCTACCTGGCAATTCGCGCGCTCGACCTACGGCTGCCGCTTCGTCAGCGCGGCGGATTGTCCTTATCAGCTCACCAACACCACCGGTGGCTTCTCCGGCTTCCCGTATGTGAACTGGGGCGGGCGCATTCGTTATCAGCCGAGTTCGCTTTATTTTTCGATCGGCGCTTTTGAGATCAACCCGAATCGACGCAACAACAACGGCATCAACTTCGGCATCGAAAACGCCACGGGTGTCATGGTGCCGGTTGAAGTCGGCCACGTAACAACTTTCGCTACCGATCCGTACCCGCACACCTTGAAGGTGGGCGGCTGGTACAACTCCGCCGATTACACCGATCCGGAACTCAATACCCGCGGCGTGTCGAAGACCTTGTTCGGCGGTGCGTTTCGCACTTACGACGGCGGCCGCTACGGCGTATATGCGTTGGGCGACAAGGTGGTCTGGAAGCCGGACCCGAACAGCAACACGCGCAATCTTGCCTTGTTCGGCTCGGTGACCGCGCCGCTGGACAGTACGGAAATCTACACACTGCAGTCGACCGCAGGCTTCGTATGGACCGGCCCGTTCGCCAGCCGCGCCACCGATTCGCTGAATCTCCAGGCGACATGGTTCAAGTTCGCCAAGCGTCAGGTGCAGTTCGAAGACGACCTGCTGCGCAAGATCAAACAGCCCGGTAGTTTCTCGCGTAACGAAACCATGCTCGAGCTCAACTACACCTACAAGCTGTTCCCGTTACTGAGCATCGTGCCCAATATTCAATACGTCGTGCATCCGGATGTATTGGGCAACACGGTGAACGTAACGCATGTATCGGCTAATGCGCTGGTATGGGGCGTGCGCGTGATGTTCAACTTCGGTGGACCAGGTAGTCAGTAACGTTGCCGAACACTCAAATCTGTGACCGACGAGGAACGAGTCAAACGCTCGTTTCTCGTTTTTTCGCTCATACTCCCCGCTATAGCGGTCGTCTCGCGGCGAGGTATTCGTGGATCTGAAACACCTGCAGAGTTTCATTCGCATTGTTGAGTTCGGCAGCCTCACCCGCGCTGCCGCTACGCTGAACGTCTCGCAATCGCTGCTCAGCCGGCAGGTGCGCCAGCTGGAAATCGAACTGGGCACGCATCTCCTGCAACGCAACGGCCGTGGCGTCACCGCCACCGATGCAGGCCGGCAATTGTTGGAACACGGCCGCGGCATTCTTCGTCAGGTAGAAGTAGCGCGACAGCAGTTGGGCCATGCGCGCGGACCACAGGGCGGCAAAGTCGTCGTGGGTTTCCCGCCCAGCGTCGGCGCCTTGCTGACGGTCGATCTGGTGACGCACTTTCGCTCCAATTATCCGTTGGCATCGATCAGCGTCGTCGAAGCCTTGAGCACCAGCCTGCTGGAGTGGTTGCAGCTGGGTCGTCTCGATTGCGCGTTGCTGTACAACCCGCCGGTCAATGCCAATGTGCATTACCGCCATGTGCATTCGGAGACGCTCTATCTGGTCGGTAGTGCGCACAGTGGCATTCCGCTGCCCGACAAGGTGCCGCTAGTCACATTGGGCAGCTATCCGCTGATCATTCCCTCGCATCTGCACTCCGTGCGCCAACTGGTCGAGGCCGATGCCGCCAAGCACGGCGTCCCGCTGGACATCGTGGTCGAGATCGATTCGATTCGCGCGCTGCTCGATCTGGTCGAGCGCGGGGTCGGGTATGGGGTGCTTTCGCGCAATGCGGTGTTGTCGCGCGCGCCGGGGCATAGTTTGCGTGCGGTGCCGATCGTGCAACCCAATATCGAGACGCGACTGGTGGTGGCTACGCCTACGCAGCGGCCGGTCAGTACGATTACCGAGCGGGCGATTTCTATGATTGATGATGCGATTGGGCGGGGGTTGTTGGATCCGGTGATTGAGGGGTGAGTGTTTGCGGGGCTTACCCTGCAGCGGCTCTCTTACTTCGTCATTCCGGCGTAGGCCAGAAGCGCTTTTCAACAGCGAAGCTGGTCATCCAGTGGCGTCAGTGCTCGGTTCTTGCCTGGGTGTTCGGACGACCTGGCCGCTTACGCAGCGGGCGTTTCGAACGCCTGCCGGCGTCCGAGTCACTTTCTCTTTGCTGGCCCACGCTTGCGCGTAGCGCATGCGAACGGCGAAGCCGGCCCGGAGGGCGGAGGACCTTTAGGTCCGGAGTAAAGAGAAAGTAACCAAAGAGAGAATGGCCTTTTGGAGCCAGAGCTCTGAGCAGCATTGAGGGATAAAACCGTTCGGGCCGTCTACTCGAACCGTCAGGGGACACTTCTGGCGCTTCTGAGGTACGCCGGATTTGTGCGCGAGGCGTCATTGCGGTGAGGACTTAAAGCGTTCCCCCTCACCCCAACCCTCTCCCTCGGCGAAGCCAGGGGAGAGGGAGCCGACTGAGTAAATCCTCAACGCTTCGAATTTCCGAAACCTGCTCCCTCTCCCCTGGCTTCGCCGGGGGGAGGGGGTGGGTGCTCGCGGGGACCTTTCTACCATGCTGCGATGCACAAAACGCAACACTCACCCCAAGAGTTGCAAATAACGCATATCAGAAACCCAGTCCATCGCGTTGTTCAGCTGCGTCCTGCCGTCCACCATCAGCCCCGAAAAGCTGAGTGGACGATGCACGATGGCGTACGAAATTCCCTGTTGGTTTATGCGTGGCGGCACCTCGAAGGGGCCCTTTTTCCGCGCTCAGGATTTGCCGGGCGATATCGCTACGCGCGACGACATCATCATGGACGTGCTCGGCACGCCCGATCCGCGCCAGATCGATGGCCTGGGTGGCGCGACTTCGCTGACCAGCAAGGTAGGGATTCTGTCGATCCCGACCGATGGCGAGGCCGATCTCGATTTTCTGTTCGCCCAGGTCGGTACGGCCGAAGCGACCGTCGATACGACGCCCAACTGCGGCAACATGCTGGCCGCCGCACTGCCCGCCGCTATCGAAGCGGGTATGTTGCGCGGCGATAACGGGCATACGACGCGTCGTGTGCGCACGCTCAATACCGGCGTGATTGCCGAGATCACGATCGACACGCCCGATGGTCGCCCGCTCTATGACGGCGACGCACATATCGATGGTGTGCCCAAGCCGGCCGCACCGGTGTCCTGCGGTTTCCTGGACACCGAAGGTGCCGTCTGCGGCACGCTGCTGCCCACCGGCCATACGCAAGATCACATCGACGGTGTCGCCGTGACGATGATCGACAACGGCATGCCGGTGTTGGTGATCCGAGCAGCGGACGTTGGCATCACCGGCTACGAATCGCGCGAGCAGCTCGATGCGGACACCGCGCTGAAGGCGCGTATCGAAGCGCTTCGCCTCAAGGCCGGTCCGCTGATGAATCTCGGCGATGTCAGCAAGAAGCCGATTCCAAAAGTAACCCTGGTCGCCGCACCACGCGACGGCGGCGCGATCTGCACACGCACGTTCATTCCGCACGACTGCCACGCCGCGATCGGCGTGCTCGGCGCGGTCACGGTCGCCACGGCGGCGGTGATGAAAGGTTCGGTCGCCTTCGATCTCGCCCAGGGCAGCAGCGGCGCTACCCGTGTCCTGTCGATCGAGCACCCCAGCGGCGAATTCAGCGTCGAGCTTGGCTTCGATGGTGAGCGCGTCGTGCGCGCCGCCCTTTTGCGTACCGCGCGTTTGCTGATGCGCGGCAGCGTACCGATTTCCCCCTCGATCTGGCGCGGCCCCAACGCCTGATCCGCGTATTACTTCCAAGGAGCTTTTCATGTCCGACACCTGCAAAACCGCGCTGGTGGTCAGCGCTCACTCTGCCGATTTCGTGTGGCGCGCCGGCGGTGCCATCGCCCTGCATGCCAGCAAGGGTTGGCATGTGCATATCGTCTGCCTGTCGTTCGGCGAACGCGGCGAGTCGGCCAAGCTGTGGAAGAAGCCGGGCATGACGCTGGAGCAGGTCAAGAAAGATCGCCAGCGCGAAGCCGAAGAAGCCGCGGCCATTCTTGGTGCCACGGTCGAGTTTCTGGATATCGGCGACTACCCGATGCGCGCCGATCTGGACGTGGTGTTCAAGCTCGCCGCGGTCTATCGCAAGCTGCGCCCGGCGTTCGTGCTCAGCCACTCGCTGAAAGACCCGTACAACTTCGATCATCCGCTGGCCACGCATGTGGCGCAGGAGGCACGCGTCGTGGCGCAGGCGCACGGCCATGAGCCGCAGGTGCCGGTGATCGGCGCACCGCCGGTGTTCCTGTTCGAGCCGCATCAGCCCGAGCAATGCGAATGGAAGCCGGAGCTGTTCCTCGATATCACGCCGGTATGGGAAAAGAAGAAGGCCGCGTTTGAAACCATGCAGGCACAGGAACATCTGTGGGAGTACTACACGCGTGTCGGCTTGCAGCGCGGAGCGCAGGCATCGCGCAACTCGGATTTCAAGATCACCTACGCCGAAGCGTTCCAGCGCGTGTTCCCGCACGTCACCCAGGACACGCTGGCATGATCGGGCCGGACCTGATCGGCGTCGTGGTACGTCAGCGCCCGACCATCACCACGCAGCAAGCAGACAGGCTGGCCGCGCTCGGCGTGGCCACCGTGCACGAAGCGCAGGGCCGTATCGGCCTGCTGCGTCCCACCGTCCATCCGATTCAACAAGGCATATCGATTGCCGGTGCGGCAGTGACCGTGCTGGCGCAGCCGGGTGATAACTGGATGCTGCATGTTGCGGTGGAGCAGTGCCGCCCGGGCGACATCCTGGTGGTGGCCTGCACGACCGACAATACCGACGGCATGTTCGGCGATCTGCTCGCCACCTCGCTGATGGCGCGCGGCGTCAAAGGCCTGATCATCGATGCCGGCGTGCGCGATACCGCCGAACTGCGCGCGATGGGTTTCCCGGTCTGGGCCAAGGCGGTGCACGCCCGTGGCACGGTGAAGGCCACGCTGGGCTCGGTCAATGTGCCAGTCGTGGTGGCGGGGCAAGCGATCCTGCCCGGCGACGCGATCATCGCCGATGACGACGGTGTCGTCGTGGTCGCCAACGCAAGCGTCGACAAGGCGATCGAGCTCGGCGAAAAGCGTGTCGCCAACGAGACGTCGAAACGCGAGCGTCTCGCCGCCGGCGAACTCGGCCTCGATATCTACACCATGCGCCCGGAGCTGGAAAAGCTCGGCTTGCGCTATCTCGACGAACTTCCCAAGGCCTAAGCTCCCGATGAAATCCTGTCTGCCACCGGACCCGAACCCCACCAAGCCACAGCACGCGATGCCGGCGCTGGCGTGCGACGCGCATTGCCATGTGTTCGGGCCCGCCGATCGCTTCCCTTATGCCGACGACCGCAGTTATACGCCGCCCGATGCGCCCTTCGAGCACCTGGTTGCCCTGCACGACTTTCTCGGTTTCCAGCGCGGCGTGATCGTGCAGGCAAGCTGCCATGGCACCGATAACACCGCCATGATCGATGCGATCGGTCGCGGCAATGGCCGTTATCGCGGCATCGCCATCGTCGATGACCATATCGACGGCAAGGGCCTCGATGCACTGCATGAAGGCGGCGTGCGCGGCGTACGCTTCAATTTCGTCAAGCATCTGGGCGGCGCGCCCGACATGGGCGTGTTCAACCGTGTGCTCGAACGCATCGAGACCATGGGCTGGCACGTCGTGCTGCACCTGGATGCCACCGATATCGTGGAGCTGCAGGATGTCCTCAAAAGCATCCGCGTGCCGTTCGTGATCGACCATATGGGCCGCGTACGCGCCCAGGACGGCCTGGAGCAGGAGCCGTTTCGCCTGCTGGTGCAGTTAATGCGCGACAATCCGCTGGCCTGGGTCAAGGTTTGCGGTGCGGAGCGCGTCTCCGCCGGCAAGCGGCCCTTCGAGGATGCGATCCCCTATGCGCAGACCCTGATCGAAACGGCGCCCGACCGCGTCTTGTGGGGCACGGACTTCCCGCATCCGAACATTTCCAAGGATATGCCCAACGATGGCGGCCTGGTCGACCTGATGTTCCGTTTCTGCCCCGACGAGGGCCTGAGACAGAAGCTGCTGGTCGACAATCCCGCCCGACTCTACGATTTCGGCTAAGCGCCGGAATCGGAGGCTTCTGCATGACACAAGCACCTGTCACCACCGTTCGAGACAAACTCGTCAAACCGCGTCAGCCGTTCTACCGCAAGTTGTATGTGCAGGTGCTGATCGCGGTAGTTATCGGCGTGATCCTGGGTTATCTCTCGCCAAGCTACGCGGTCGCCATGAAACCGCTGGGCGACGCGTTCATCGCGCTGATCAAGATGGTGATCGGGCCGATCATCTTCTGCACGGTGGTGACCGGTATTGCCGGCATGCGCGATATGCGCAAGGTCGGCCGCGTCGGCGGCAAGGCCTTGCTGTATTTCGAGGCTATCTCGTCGGTTGCCCTCGTCATCGGGCTGATTGGCGGCATCGTCTTTCAGCCGGGCGTGGGCTTTAATGTCGATCCGTCGACGTTGAAGGCCGGCGAGATCGCCTCGCTGACGGCGCAGGGCCATAACATCGAGTCGATCGATTTCCTGCTCAGCATCATCCCGACCACCTTCGTCAACGCGTTCGCCAAGGGTGACGTGCTGTCGATCCTGCTGGTCTCGGTGTTGTTCGGTTGCGCGCTGGCGTCGATCGGCGACCGCGGCAAGCCGGTATTCGACTTTATCGAAAGCGCCGCGCAGGTGTTCTTCAAGATCGTGCACTACATCACCGCGGTGTCCTCGATCGGCGCGTTCGGCGCGATCGCCTTCACCATCGGCAAGTACGGCGTGGTGTCGCTGGTACCGCTGCTGAAACTGATCGGCAGTTTCTACCTGATGTGCGTGCTGTTCGTGGTGATCGTGTTGGGGCTGGTGGCGCGGCTGGCCGGTTTCAGCATCATCAAGTTCGTCTCCTACATCAAGGACGAGCTGCTGATCGTGCTCGGAACGAGCTCATCCGAGGCCGTGCTGGCGCCGCTGATGCGCAAGATGGAGCTCGCCGGCTGTCCGAAACAAACGGTTGGTCTGGTTGTTCCGACGGGTTATTCGTTCAACCTGGACGGCACCAATATGTACCTGACCATGGCGATCCTGTTTATCGCCCAGGCCTTGAACGTGCACCTGACGCTGTCGCAGATGATCACCGTTGCCATCGTCGGCATGCTTACCTCCAAGGGCGCCAGTGGCGTCGCCGGCGCGGCGCTGGTGATGTTGGCATCCACACTGACGGTGGTGCCTGTGGTTCCAGTCGCCGGCATGGTGCTGATCCTGGGCATCCACCGCTTTCTCGGTACCGGCCTGGCGATGACCAACCTGGTCGGCAACGGTGTGGCGGCCGTGCTGGTATCGGCATGGGAACGCGAGCTCGACCGCGACCAGCTCAGGCACGTGCTCGATCACCACAACGACTGACAAAGCCCCGCCCGATCCGGGCGGCGCCATCGAGTGGCACAGGCCCGCACGAAAGTGCGGGCCTTTTTGCGCCATATGAAGAAAAATCCCCCGCGGATGGAATGCTCTGGAAGGTGAGCATGGGGATGTGGGGATAGGGCATCCGCGGGGGTGCTGGAAGCTGCGCGCCTGTCGATATTTCGAGGCCTGGCGCACAGGCTAGGCATCTCGTTGGGTTCCATCCATAGCCACTTTTTCTATAGTCCATAGGGCCAATGCGATGGGGAAGGCGCCAGGTGTATCTAGAACTCGACGGTCAGGGTCCACAGTACGCACAACTCACCCGTGCCATGAAGGGCGCGATTCTCAATGGGCGCCTAGGCGCCGGATCGCGTTTGCCGCCCACGCGCGTGCTGGCGCGCGAGCTGGAGCTCTCGCGCATTACGGTCCTGGCCGCCTATGAGCAACTGCGCGCCGAAGGCTTTATCGAAGGCCGGGTCGGCTCGGGCAGCTATGTCGCGCATCTGCAGACCAAGGCTCCTGCCAGGCCTGCAGCGAGCGCAACCGAGATAGCGGCGCCTTCACGCTTTGCCCGGCGCGCACGCACGGTACTCGACCGCATGATCGCCGTGCAGCACCGCGGCCTGCGCTACAACCTGCAATTCGGCAATCCGCAGATCAACCCGCTGCTCAACGACATCTGGGCTCGCGAACTGGCCCGTGCGGCTACCTACACCTCGCTCGACGTCGCCCGTTCGCAGGGCTACGAGCCCTTGCGCGTTCAGGTTGCCGACTACCTGGGGCGCCGTCGCGGCCTCAACGTTTCGCCCGACGATGTGCTGATCGTCAGCGGCAGCCAGCAGGCGTTTTCGCTCACCGCGCGGGTACTGGTCGACGAAGGCGACAGCGTCGTGCTGGAGGAGCCCACTTATTTTGGCGCGCGTCATGTGTTCGGCACCTACGGTGCCAAATTGCATCCGGTACGCACCGACGACGAAGGCCTGGTCTGCGCGGAGCTGCCCAAGCAGGCGCCGGAGCTGATCTGCGTGACGCCCTCGCATCAGTTTCCGGGGGGCTCGGTGATGTCGCTGCAGCGTCGCCTGGATCTACTGCATTACGCCGCCACCAAACGTTGCTGGGTGCTGGAAGACGACTACGACGGCGAGTTCCGCTACGACACCCATCCGCTCGCGGCGATGCGTTCGCTCGACCAGCACGATCGGGTGATCTATGTCGGCACTTTTTCCAAGGTGATGTTCGGCGGCCTGCGCCTGGCGTACATGGTGTTGCCGCAAGCGCTGCGCGAAGACTTCATCAACGCGAAATACATGGACGATTTCTCCTGCGCAGCCATCGAACAGGCAGCGCTGGCGCATTTCATGGAAAGCGGGGGCTTCGAGCGTCATCTGCGTCGCGCGACCAAGGAACTGCGTGCGCGACGCGATGCAGTGTTAGAAGGGCTGCGCCAGCATGCGGGCGATCGTGTGGACATCGTCGATTCACCGGCCGGTATTCATACCGTCGTGTGGCTGCGTGGCTATAGTCATGAACTGGCGGCCGAGCTGGTCGACTACGCGCATGACCGCGGGCTGGGGCTTTATCCGATCGCGCCGCATTATTTCAAGGCACCACCGCGGCCGGGGCTGTTGATTGGTTTCTGCGGTCTGCCGGTAAACGCGCTGGAAGAGGCGATGCAGTTGTTCGGGCGTTGCCTGGATGCGTTCGAATCGCGTCGTAACGCCTAGAGCGCAAAGCGCCATGCCGACAAGGCATGGCGCTTTGTCATTCGCAAAACCGATCAGTCGATCTTGCTGGCCGCTGCGATGATCACATTCGCGACCGCGGCCGGCTGCTTGAGCATGGCCACGTGGCTGGTATTGACGTGCGTCACCTGGGCGCCGATCTGTTTGCCCATGGCTGCTTCGAAGCGCGGATCGATCATGTGATCCTGGTCGGCCACGATGTACCACGACGGCTTGTTGTGCCAGGCAGCCGTGGTCACCTTGTCAGCGATAGCGCTACCGGCCCACGGTCCCTGAGTGGCTGCGACCACACGCGCTTCTTGCGGCGGCAGATCCTGCGCGAAATCCTGCAATACGGTGGCCGTGGGCAAGGTCATGAAGCCGGCCGAATCTTTTTGCAACACGCTGGCCCACGCGGGTGCCGGCTTGTCCTTGAGCATGTCGGCGATCGACTGGCCGCTATCGGGCGCAAAGGCGGCGACATACACCAGTCCCTTCACCTTATCGTCATTGCCAGCCTGCGAGATCACCACGCCGCCCCAGGAATGGCCGACCAGGATCACCGGCCCATCGAGCTTTTCGATCACACGCCTGGTCGCCGCCACATCGTCACCCAGCGAACTGAGCGGATTCTGCACGGCCACGACATGCAGCCCACGCTTTTCGAGCAGCGGGATCACCTTCTGCCAGCTGGACCCGTCGGCAAACGCGCCATGGACCAGCACGACATTCTTGCCGGCCAGGTCGCCCTTGGCTTCGGCGGCATGGGCCTGGGTAAACAGCGCGGCCAGCGCCAGCGTGACGGTCAAGCCGGTTTTCTTCAGTGCGTTCATCGGTACGGCCTCGTAGCAGGGTTGGGAGCCACAGCTTGGCCGTCGACCCTGTCACGCGGTATCGGGTGATCAACCGACCCCCGCTCCGCCCACCACGCACCTATAGTGCGCGACTATGGATCATCCCGCTCCCGACATCCGCTGCTTCGACGCCGTCAAGGCATTGGCCTTTATCGGCGACCTGAGCATGGGCCAGCCGACCGATCACTCGCTGCGCACGGCATGGCTTGCGCTGCAGCTGGCACACGCAGCCGGCTTTGATGACGGCAGCCGCCATGCCGTCGCCGAGGCATCGCTGCTGCGCTGGTCCGGCTGCACCGCCAACGCGAGCGGCTTTGCGCACGTGCTTGGCGACGATGTCGGCGGCCGCGAAGCGATGCTGGCCGCCCAGCCTGGCTGGGCCGCGCCATTGGATGCGCATGGCGGCATGGAGGTCGCCGTCACCCCGCTGGTGCAGATCCATTGTGAAGTGTCCGGCGAGGTCGCGAGCATGCTCAGGCTTGCACCCGGCACCGAACTGGCGTTGCGCCATATCTTCGAAACCTTCGATGGCCACGGGCTGCCCGATCACCTCGACCGCGACGCGATCCCGGCGCCTGTTCCCGTAATCGCACTGGCCGGGGACCTGGAAATCTTCCATCGCACCTACGGCCTGGAGCGCGCACAGAGTTTGATCGCTCAGCGTGCGGATGTGCGTTATCCCAAAGCACTGGCCGAGCTGTTGTTTCCAATGGCGGAAACATGGCTGTCGCAACTGGGTCGACTATCGCCCGCGCAACTGGACGACGCCTTGCTGACCCCGGCCATGCGTGAGACCGCCGCGCCCGAACTGATCGCCGACGTCATCGACCTCAAGCTTCCATGGATGACCGGTTATTCGCGCAGTTGCGCCGCCACCGCTGCCGCCTGTTGCGAACGCTTGAGTGTGGGCACGGAGGTCCGCCATCGTGTCTATCTCGCTGCGTTGATCCACGGCCTGGGCCGCGCCGCCGTGCCCAACGTTATCTGGAATACGCCTGGGTCGCTGTCTTCTTCGTCCTGGGAAAAGCTGCGCCTGGTGCCGTACTGGGCGTCTCGTGCCGGCAAGCAGTCCGGTGCGCTGGAGCGCGCTTCGGAGCTGGCGTCATACGCCTATGAGCGGCTGGATGGCTCGGGTTACTTTCGTGGTCTCGGGAGCCATGCCATCGGGTTGGAGGCGCGCGTGATCGCCGCATCGTTGGCGTGGGTGGCATTGCGTTCGGCTCGTCCCTGGAGGGCGGCATTTTCCGCTGCGGCGGCAACGGCGTTGTTACGCGAAGAGGCAGGGCAAGGGCGCTTCGATGTCGATGTTGTCGAGGCGCTGGTGTCGTCGAGTCCTCAACAGGGGCAACGTTATCGGGTGAGCGATGTACGGTTGTCTTCGCGTGAGATGGATGTGTTGCGGTCGATCAGTCGTGGGGCGAGTAACAAGGAGGCGGCGCGGGAGCTGGCGCTTAGTCCCAGTACTGTTGGGACGCATGTGGAGAGTATTTTTCGGAAGTTGCGGTGTTCTACGCGAGCGGCGGCTACGTTGAAGGGGGCGTCGCTTGGGTTTTTGTGACTCGGTCTCGCCTAGTTCGTCATTCCGGCGCAGGCCGGAATCTACTCGTCGGCGTTTCCGCTTGCGAAACGTTGCCTGACGAGCGGGAGACTGAGGAATGGATTCCGGCCTGCGCCGGAATGACGAGTGGGTGAGGGCGAGGCGAAGTATGGAGCTATAGCTTCTACTCGTTCCTCACCCCAGGGAATCAATGCAACTTCTGCAGCCAATCCCCCAGCTGCTTCAGCACCTGGCTTCGCGCCGGCTCCGCCTCATTAAACAGCTCGTGATAGAGCGTATCGAAGAAGCGTGTGGTCAGTTGCCGCGTGGCCCACGCGCCGCTGGCGAAATCGCGGCTGCCTGCGGGGTCGACCAGTTCGTCGCTGCCGGCTACTAACAGCAAGGTAGGTGTCTTCAGCTGCGAGGCATCGGCAATCGATGCGGCGCCGGCGCGGAAAATAAAATCCGCGAGTCTCGGCGTGATCCAGCCGTGTCGCAGCGGGTCTTCACGATAGGCCGTTACGGTCTGGGGCTCATGCGACAGCTTGTCGAACGGCAGGCCATTCGGCAGCGGCAGGTTGGGCAGGGCGCGGGTCAGAAGATGTGCCACGTGCTGCATGAAACGGGATTCATGGGTGCGTAGCGCGGGCGATGAAAGCATCAGCGCCGGTGGCCTGATGCGGCCGTCCAGTACGGTACGCACGGCGACCAGGCCACCCATGCTGTGACCCAGCAGGAACGGCTTGCTCGGCTGGGTCGAGGCGTAGTCGTCATAGACCGCGGCCAGATCCTGCAGCAGATCGTCGCCATGCTTGATCGCACCGCGTGGGCCGGCTGTCTGGCCATGACCGCGCTGGTCGTAGCAGCGCACGGCGTAGCCACGAAGATGCAGCCATTGCGCCAGCCTGGCATAGCGGCCGCTATGTTCGCCCAGGCCGTGTACCAGCAGGATCGAGCCGCGCGGGCTGGCGTGTGGCCAGTCGCGCACGTACAGAACCTGTCCGTCGGCCATCGTCAGTGTGGTTTGGGTTTCGCTGACGAACTCGCCGGGATGATTCACTGCGCCTCTCGCCTTGGGTCCATGCGTCCGGGCGAGTTTAACGTGAGGTGGCGCCTACTGCATCGGTCCACGGCCAAGGGCTCGTGGACCGATGCGCGGGGCTTACAGCTCGGTCTTGAACTCCACGCCGATCACGCGCGGGTCGTTGACGAAGGCAGTGCGGTTGTCGAAGTCGATCGCACCGATGATCTGGCGGCGGTTGGTGATGTTGCGGCCGTACAGCGCCACTTCCTGCTTGCCGTAGTTCCAGTTGTAGCCCAGACGCAGGCCACCCTCGAGCAGCGGCTTGCCGCGGAACTCGGCCGAGTCGTACAGGAAGAAATTGACTTCGCTGCGGTAGTTCCAGTCGGTGTAGATGAAGAACTCGCCGCTGTTCCCGTACGGGATGCCATAGCGCGCGGTCACCGTACCGATCCACTTGGGGGCATTGGGCAGCGAGTTGCCGTCGATCAACGCATTGCCCTGGGCATTGAGCGGATCGAGCACGGTACAACCTGCACCGCAGATCGCCACCGACAGGTCCTTGTCCTTGAGCTCGGTGTGGTTGTAGCTGCCGCCGGCGGTAACGATGAAGTTGGGCGTGAGGTAGCCCTCCAGGTCGAACTCGGCGCCGTAGCCTTCGGTCTTGCGCGCGTTGATCAGGCGCGTGGTGTTGATGTCGCCGCCCACCGCGGTGAGCTGCTCGTTGTGCATGGTGTACGAGTACACGTCCGCATTCAGACGGATGCGGTTGTTCCAGCTGGTGCTCTTCAGGCCCAGCTCGTAGCTGGTGATCGTCTCGGGCTTGGCCTGCGAGATGGTATCGGCAAACAGCACGCGGCCCTGCACGCTCGGTGCGCGGAAGCCGTTGGCGATGCGCGCGTAGACGTTGACGTTGGGGCTCAGCGTCCAGGTACCGGTGACGTCACCGCTCCAGCGTGCGTCGTGCGGCGAAGCGGCCAGGCTCAGCGGGCCACCGCCGATCGGCGAGAGGAAACGATCGACGTGATAATCGCGCGAATCATGCGACCAGCGCGCACCGGCCCGGATATCGAAGTCGTCGTTGATCTTGTAATCGGTCGAACCGAACAGCGCCCAGGCGGTGGTGCGCTGCTTCTGCACGGCGAAGCCATCCAACGCGTGATTGTTCAACGTGTTGTAGTCGTAGTTGGCGATCGCGATGTCTTCGTTGAAGTAATACGTGCCGACCTGCCAGTTCCACTGGTCCTGCGGATTGCTGGCCAGGCGGAATTCCTGCGTGATCTGGCGATCGTGCGGCAGCGCGTCGGCGGTCTCGGACGGGAACGCCGTCACCCACTGCTGCTGCGCCGGCGTCTTGGCCACGGCGATGCCGCCGTCGACGTCGCCCAGGCTATACATCGTGGCGCGTTCCAGACCGGTGATCGAGGTGAAGGTGTAATCGCCGATATTCCAGTTCAGATGCAGGTTGCTGCCCCAGGTGAACAGGTGCTGGCGGTTGCGGCCGTCCTGGGTGACCTGGTCGCGATTGAAGCCGGGCACGAAGGTGTCGCTGCCCAGCTCGATCGCATTGCCACGATTGACCGTGGCCGAACCGTCGAGCCAGCGTGCGTGCACGTTGATCAGCGCACTGAAGTCGCCGTCTTCGTACAGCGCCTGCGCGCGCACGGCGCGGTCGTTATAACCGCCCAACGCGTCCTTCTTGCCGGTGTAGTTGTTGTCGATCCAGCCATCGCGGTGCTGCGCCAGCGCCGACACGCGGCCGGACCAGTGCGAGCTCAACGCGCCACCGAGAGCCGCTTCGACATTCGCCGTACCGAGCGAACCGTACGAGGCCTTGGCATAGCCGGTGGTTTCCTGGCTCGGCTTTTTCGAATCGAACTTGATCACGCCGGCCGGCGAGTTGCGGCCGAACAGCGAACCCTGCGGACCGCGCAGCACTTCGACCTGCTCCAGATCGAACAGCGGGAAGCCTTTGAGGATCGGGTTTTCCTGCACGATGTCGTCGTACACCATCGACACGGGTTGCGAACCGTTGAGGTCGAAGTCGCTATTGCCCAGGCCGCGGATGTAGAAGCGCGGGAAAATACGGCCATACGAGGTTTCTGCATAGACGCTGGGCGCACGCGACGCGAGCTGGAGCACGCCGTCGCCGGCTTCGCCGAATGCCTCGAGCTTGTCGGGGGTGAGCACCGTGAGCGAGATCGGCACCTTCTGCAGGTTTTCCACGCGCTTTTCGGCGGTGACGTTGATCGTCTGCAGTTCGGTGGCTTTGGTCGAAGGCTGCGTGGGGGCAGCATCTTGCGCGACAACGGCCGATGCCGCGAAGGCGGTGGCAATGGACAGCGCGAGCACGGCATAACGCGGCGAGCGGGCGACGGACATGGCTTGTAGTTCCCCGAAAAAGTGTGGATTGGCGACCCGCGGCTTACTCCGATGGCGCCGCGGTGACACGCTATTGTCACATGTTCCTGCGGCGGTGCAGCGCAACCTTTCACGAAGGCTTTGCTTATGCGTTGCCGCCCCCATTTATGATCGGACCACCCGCCACCCCGTCCGGCGGACCTAAGTCCATGCCTTTACTCGAATTTCATCCCGCCGTCGCCAGCTGGTTCAGCAGCGTGTTCCCGGCCCCCACGGCCGCGCAGACGGCTGCGTGGCCTGCGATCCGACAGGGCCGCGACACCCTGGTGGCGGCGCCGACCGGCTCGGGCAAGACCCTGACCGCCTTCCTGGCCGCGATCGACGGCCTGGTGCGCGAGGGCGTGGCTAACGGTGGCACGCTGGCCGACGCCACGACCGTGGTCTACGTCTCGCCGCTGAAAGCGCTGTCCAACGACATTCGCATCAATCTGGAGGCGCCGCTGGAAGGGATCCGCGCGGAGCTGGAGAAACTCGGTCTGCCCGATGTCGTCATCCGCACGGCCGTACGTACCGGCGATACGCCGCAGGCCGAGCGCACACTGATGCGCAAGCAATCGCCGCATATCCTGGTGACCACGCCCGAGTCGCTGTACATCCTGCTCGGCTCCGAATCGGGCCGCAGCATGCTGAGCGACACGCGCACCGTGATCGTGGACGAAATTCATGCGCTGGCCGGCAGCAAGCGCGGCTCACATCTCGCCCTGTCATTGGAGCGGCTCGAATCACTCTGCCAACGGCCATTGTTGCGCATCGGCTTGTCCGCCACGCAGAAGCCGATCGAGGAAGTCGCGCGATTCCTGACCGGCGCCTCGCACGATGAATGCCATATCGTCGATGTCGGCCATACGCGCGAGCGCGACCTGGCGATTGCCGTGCCACCGGTGCCGCTCGAAGCAGTGATGTCCAACGATGCCTGGGAACTGATCTACAACCAGGTCGCCAACCTGGTCGAAGAACATCGCACCACGCTGGTCTTCGTCAATACGCGACGCATGGCCGAGCGCGTAGCGCGGCATCTGTCCGAACGATTGGGTAAAGAATTCGTCGCCGCGCATCACGGCAGTCTGGCCAAGGAACAACGCCTCGATGCCGAACAACGGTTGAAACGTGGCGATCTGAAAGTGCTGGTGGCCACCGCATCGCTGGAGTTGGGTATCGATATCGGCGATGTCGACCTGGTCTGCCAATTGCAATCACCGCGCTCCATCGCGGCGTTCTTGCAACGCGCGGGACGTTCCGGTCACGCGGTCAATGGCACGCCCAAGGCTCGCCTGTTTCCCACCAGTCGCGACGACCTGGTCGAATGCACGGCCCTGCTCGATTGCGTACGGCGGGGCGAGCTCGATGCGCTGTTCGTGCCGCCCGCACCGCTGGACGTGCTGGCACAGCAGATCGTTGCCGAAGTCGCCGCGCAGGAATGGAACGAAGACGCGCTGTTCGACCTGGTGCGCCGCGCTCACCCCTATCGTGAGCTGACGCGCGCGCAGTTCGACGAAACCATCCGTATGCTGGCCGATGGTTTCACCACGCGACGCGGTGCGCGTGCGGCATATATCCACCGTGATGCCGTGCACCGCCAGCTGCGCGCACGGCGAGGCGCACGCCTTACCGCCATTACTTCCGGCGGCGCCATTCCCGATACCGCCGATTACCTGGTGGTACTCGAACCGCAGGCGACGGTGATCGGCAGCGTGCACGAAGACTTTGCCGTGGAAAGCCTTGCCGGCGATATCTTCCAGCTCGGCAACACCAGCTATCGCATCCTGCGCGTCGAACGCGACCGCCTGCGCGTAGAAGACGCGCATGGCGTGCCGCCAAGCATTCCTTTCTGGCTGGGCGAGGCCCCTGGGCGTAGCGACGAGTTATCCCTCGGCGTATCGCGTCTACGCGAAGAGATAGGCACGCAGCTCGACGAAGGCGGTGTCCCGCAGGCGCTGAAATGGCTGACCGAAACGCTGGGCATGAACGCAGCGGCCGCCCAACAGCTTGCCGATTACCTGGCCAAGGCCCAGCTCGCCCTTGGCGTGCTGCCGACACAGCACACGCTTGTGTTCGAGCGATTCTTCGACGAATCGGGTGGCACCCAGCTGGTGATCCACACACCGTACGGCAGCCGCATCAATCGTGCCTGGGGTCTGGCGCTGCGCAAGCGATTCTGCCGGCAGTTCAATTTCGAATTGCAGGCGGCGGCGACCGAAGATGCGATCGTACTGTCGTTGTCGACCAGCCACAGTTTTCCGCTCGAAGAGGTCGCGCGCTATCTGCATTCCAACACCGCCGAGCACGTGCTGGTTCAGGCGCTGCTCGACGCGCCGCTGTTTCCCGTACGCTGGCGCTGGAATGCCACCACGTCGCTGGCGCTTCCGCGTTTCCAGGGTGGCCGCAAAGTGCCGCCGCAGTTGCAGCGCATGAAGAGCGAGGATCTGCTGGCGACGGTGTTTCCCGATCAGGTCGCCTGCCTGGAAAACATCGTTGGCGAACGACAGATTCCCGATCACCCGCTGGTCAACCAGACCATGTACGACTGCCTGCGCGAGGCAATGGATGTCGACGGCCTGTTGCATATCCTGCGCGGTCTCGAAGGCGGCGCGATTCGGGTGGTCGCCCGCGACCTTACGGCACCCAGCCCGCTCGCCAGCGAGGTGCTCACCGCCGCACCGTATGCCTATCTCGACGATGCACCGCTGGAGGAACGCCGTACGCTTGCCGTGCAATCGCGCCGCGGCGGCGAGATCGAGGATGCCGGCGATCTGGCCAAGCTCGATCCCGAGGCGATTGCTGCAGTCCGCGGCGAAGCATGGCCGCAGGTACGCAGTGCGGACGAAATGCATGAAGCCTTGAGCGTGCTGGGTTTCGTCAGCGATACCGAGGCACAGGAAAACCAAGGTTGGGATAACTATCTGCAGGCGTTGGCGAAACACCATCGCGCCACCGCGCTGACACCAAAGCAGGCACGCGCATCGCTGTGGATCGCCGCTGAAAAGCTGCCGATGTGGCAGGCCGTGCATGGCGATGCCAGCATCGACCCACCCATCGAAGCGCCTGCCGAATACGCGGCGCAAGCGTGGACGCGTGAAGATGCGCTGCTCGAACTGGTACGCGGTCGTCTGGTCGGCCTGGGCCCCGTCGATGCCGCCAGCCTCGCCGAATCACTGCAAGTTGAACGCAGCGATGTCGAGCACGCCTTGATCCGCCTGCAATCGGAAGGCTACGTGATCCAGGGACATTTCAGTCCCGGCGTCCAGGATGTGCAATGGTGCGAACGCCATCTGCTGGCGCGCATTCATCGCTACACCATCGGCCGATTGCGCCGCGAAATCGAACCGGTCAGTCGTCGCCAGCTAATGCGCTTCCTGTTCCAGTGGCAGCACGTGGCGCCCGATGCACGCCTGAACGGCCCCGACGCGCTGCCGGCCATCATCAACCAGCTCGAAGGATTCGAAGCCGCGGCCGGTGCGTGGGAAACCGAGTTACTGCCCACACGCATCGACGACTACGCCATTCAATGGCTCGACGAACAATGCCGCGCAGGCCGTGTCGCCTGGAATCGCCTGCGCACCGGCGGCGGCAGCAACGGGCCCGTCCGTGCCACACCGATCGTGCTGTTGCCGCGTCGGAGCGTGGCCACATGGAGCGCCATCGCCGCGAACACACAGTCGCAGGAGACATTGTTGTCCTCGCGTGCGCAAGCTGTTGCCGACGCGCTGGCCGCTCAGGGTGCGTTGTTCTTCGACGAGCTCATGGATTCCACGCATCTGCTGCGTACCGAACTGGAAGATGCACTGGGCGAGCTGGTGTCTGCCGGTCGTGTCAGTGCCGACAGTTTCGCCGGTCTGCGCGCATTGTTGCTGCCCGCGGCCAAACGCGAAGCGCCGCGTCACCGGCGCGCGCGCCGCCATATGCTGAGCGGCATCGAAGATGCGGGCCGCTGGTCGTTGGTGCGACAGCCCGTCGCTACCGGAAAACACGATCCGGACACCATCGAGCACATCGCGCGCTCCCTGCTGCGTCGCTATGGCGTGGTGTTCTGGAAGCTGCTCGAACGCGAGGCCTCATGGTTGCCGACATGGCGCGAACTGCTGCGCGTGTATCACCGACTTGAGGCGCGCGGCGAAATCCGTGGCGGACGTTTCGTCGAGGGACTGGTCGGCGAACAATTCGCGCTGCCTGAAGCCATCCCGCAATTGCGTGCCGCCAGCAAGCGCGAGAACGACGGCGAACTGGTCGTCCTGAGCGGTTGCGATCCGCTCAACCTGGTCGGCACCGTACTCAGCGGCGACAAGCTGCCCGCCGTGATCGGCACGCGCGTGCTTTACGAGGATGGCGTAGCGGTGGCGGCGCTGGTGGCGAACAAGCCGCAATGGCTGGTGGAGAGCGGGTCCCGTCAGCAACAGCTATGGCGCAATGCCTTATTGCGCCGCCCCGGCTACGAGACGGCGACCTTCGAGAGTCTGGCTGCCGGTCACTCGCTGTGATCGGCGATATAGATCAACAGGCCATCGCGTTCGCGAAACTCGCTGCGGCCATTTAAGGCCATGCTCTGGCCGGCGCGGATGCCGTTGGGCAGGTCGATGCCGAAGGTGCCTTCGAAGAAGACCTTTACGTAAGCCGTGCCTTCGAATTCGCGGTACTCGGTGATCGTCTGATGTCGCGCCGAGAACAGATGGCGGGAGCTCTCGGCGAGGTGGCGCAGTTCGTCGATGCCCAGGGTGCGCACGCTCAGCGTGTTGGCGGTGTAGTTTTCGAAGACGACTTCGCGGTGCATGGTGGTGAGCATGGCCTCGACGTCCTTGCGGTTGTAGGCGTCGAGGTAGCGGTCGATGAGCTGGCGCATGAGGGATGTCTTTGGGGGGCTGGTGCTAATAGTAGCTTGAGAGTCCAGAGCCCCCTCACCCCAACCCTGTCCCCCGGGCAGAGCCAGGGGAGAGGGAGCTAAAAGCGCGCAGGATTCAAACTTGCCTCAGTGTGCCCCCTCTCCCCTGGCTCTGCGGGGGGAGAGGGCTGGGGTGAGGGGGCCGGGCGCTCACGAAGCGCTCACCGCTTTACGTTATCCGTCTCACCAATAAACTTCGCCACATTGTCATGCAACATCTTCAGCGAATCCTGGTTCGCGTAAACCATATGCCCGGACGGATACCACGCATAGGTGATATTGGCCTGCAATGCATCGGGAATCGGCAGATGGTGCATTTCATAATCGGCGGCGAAGTACGGCGTCGCCAGGTCGTAATAACCGCCGTTCAACAGTACCTTCAAGTTCGGATTGGTCTTCATCGCCGTGGCCAGGTCCGGCATCACATTGGTCGACTGCTGCAAGGCCTCGCCTTCGACACCGGGTGCCTTGTGCGCAAAATCCCAGTGGTCGACGTCGGCGAATAGACGATAGTTCATGTTCTCGCCGAACTTGAGCTGCTTACGCACATAGTCGTTGAATGCAGCGACGTACGCCGAGCTGATCGCCGAAGACTGCGGATCGTATTCCGAATCCTTGGCCATCGGGTCGAGCGACGGTCCCGAGAAACGGCTGTCGAGACGACCGGTGGTGAGGCCGCCATCGTTCTGCAACTGGTGCTCGAACATGCCACCGGTTACGCGCAGATTGGCGCGCAAGAGATAATCGGTCGGCAGGCCGGTGTACTGATGCAGCTTCTCCGCGACGGCTTGCTTGCGACCGGCATCCAGACGCGAGCCGGCCATCAATGCCTGGGCATAGTCGCCGATCGCGAACTGTTCGACCTCGCGCAGGAACGGCTCGAGCTGTGCCGGCTGTTGCGGCAGCTTATGATGATAAAACGCCGTCGCAGCGAAGGTCGGCAGCGCCGTGATGTACGGCGCGTCCACGCCCGGATTGAACTGCGGGCCGTCGATGCTGTTGTCGAAGCTCAGGATCTGCGAAAGCAGGATCACCCCGTTGAGGTCGACGCTGTCTTCGTTTTCCAGAATGTTGGAAACCACCGCCGAACGCGTGGTGCCATAACTCTCGCCGAACAGATATTTCGGGGAGTTCCAGCGGCCATACCGGGACAGGAACTGGGTAATGAACTGGGCGAAGGCATGACCGTCGCCGTCGACGCTGTAGGTGCTCTTGCGTCGATCCTTCATTTGCTCGTCGCGCTTGCCTTTGTCGTCGTCGTTGGCAATGAGACGACTGAAGCCCGCACCCGGTGCATCGATAAACACCAGATCCGATGCGTCGAGCAGGCTGTAGTCGTTGTTGACCAGACCATAGGGCGCTGCAGGCGTATGGCTATCATCGCTGGTGACGACACGCTTGGGGCCAAAGGCGCCCATATGCAGCCACACCGTCGCCGAACCGGGCCCGCCGTTATAGATGAAGGTGATCGGTCGCTTGCCCGCCTCGACGCCTTTCTTGAAATAGGCGGTGTAGAACATGCTGATCTGCGGCTCGTCTTCCTTGTCGCCGCTGCCATGCAATACCAGCGTGCCGGCAACAGCCTTGTAGTCGACGCGTTTGCCTTCGACGCTGACCGAGCCCTCGCTTTCAGAGGACTGCGGCTTGATCAGCGCGGCCTCGGCCTTGTCGTCAGGCTTGTCCTTCTTGTCCTTGTCGTCATGCTCTTTGGCGTGGATGGCCGAGCACAGCATGAGAGCGGTAAGAGCGGCGGCGAGAGGCAGCTTGCGCATCGTGGGCGTTCCTGGATGACGGCGGGGATAGTCCAGAGTACGGACACCGCAAGCCCGCTTTCCCACCCCAGAAGTCATGCCTGTGCGGCATAGCCCAGCACACCGATGGCGGCGAACGCGAGCAGGAGACCCAGGACATTGATGGGGCGTAGCCGTTCGCCGAAGCCCAGGCTGCCGACCAGGGCACCGAGCAGCACCACGCCCAGGTTCATGCTGGCGAACACCAGCGCAGGATGTTGCGCCAGCGCCTGATGGGCACGCACGTAGAAAACGATATTGCCGAAGTTGACCAGGCCCAGGATCAAGCCGCCGACCGCGTCGCGCAGGCTTGGGCGCGTCTGCCCGCGTACGCAGCGCCACAGGAAGATCGCCATGGCGACCAGAAAAGACAGCACAAAGGCCGTCAGCAGCGAGGCCGCAAACGGTACACCTGCCTGCGCCACCAGCTTCAGCAGAATGTCGATCGCACCGAAGCCCGCGAACACCACCAACGGCCAGTACCAGCCGTTACCAGCCTGCGCCGTGGACTGTTCCCCGCGCCACAGCATGCACAGCAGGGCGATGAAGCCCAACGCCAGCCCAGCCAGCTTGATCGCGGTCGGCTGCTCGCCGAACAGCAAGAACGCCGCCAGCAGGGAGATAAGCAGGGACAGGCGTTGCGCGGTATCGGTACGCACGATGCCGGCGTTGCGCACCGAGGCGGCCAGCGCCATGAAGATCGTCGGCAGCAGGATACCCAGCCCGACCATGCCAACCCAGGGGACGTGCGGGCCCTTCAAGGCGTCAAGCGATGGCCGAAAGATCCAGACCGTCAGCACGCTGGTAGCGACATAGTTCCAGGCAATTGCCTGCCCGACGTCGAACCCGCGTCGCCGTGCCAGCTTGAGCATCACCGATACCCAGACGCTGCATAGAACGCTCAATAAAACGTAGATCATGAATCGCGCGCCAAAAAAAGATGCCTAAGGATACGACGATGCTCAGTGCGCGAAGCGTTCGCGATAGCGGGCGGGGCTCAATTGCAGTGACCGACGAAAGTGATGCCGTAACGTATCGGCACTGCCGAAGCCGCAGGCATCGGCAATTTGCTCGACTGCCAGGTCACTACCTTCGAGCATCTCCCGCGCACGCGCCAGGCGCTCTTGCGTCAGCCACTGCTTGGGCGAATGCCCGGTCGCTTCCTCGAAGCGACGCAGCAGCGTGCGTTCGCTCATGCGCGCGCGTTCGGCAAGCTCAGGTAATGCGAGAGGCTGGTCCAGATGCTTGCGCATCCATTCCAGTAACTTGCCCAGTGCCGCGCCCTGTTCGGGTAGCGGCGACGGAATGAACTGGGCTTGTCCGCCATCGCGATGCGTCGGCACCACCGCTCGACGCGCTACCTGGTTGGCGATGCGCGGGCCGTAGTCCCGCCGGATCAAGTGCAAGGAGAGATCGATCGCCGCCGCGCTAC
This sequence comes from Dyella sp. NPDC103356, assembly GCF_055584465.1. Taxonomy (NCBI): domain Bacteria; kingdom Pseudomonadati; phylum Pseudomonadota; class Gammaproteobacteria; order Lysobacterales; family Rhodanobacteraceae; genus Dyella; species Dyella sp. NPDC103356. Next base: position 324,622 of record NZ_JBVJLZ010000004.1, on the reverse strand, counting down.
CTGCCGACGTGAGCAGTTGGCCCTCATCGACATACAGCACGTCCGGCTCGATCCGCACATGCGGATAACGTGCAGCCAGGGCGTCGGCGTAACGCCAATGCGTGCTGGCACGGCGGCCATCGAGCAACCCGGTGGCGGCCAGCACAAACACGCCGGAACAGAACGACACCAACCGCGCGCCACGCGCATGCGCAGCACGGAGCGCGTCGAGCAGACGCTCCGGTGGCACCGCGTCGGCGCCGCGCCAACCCGGCACGATGATCGTGCCGGCCTGCGCCAATCCATCCAGGGTGGCCTCGGCGCGCAATTGCAGGCCACCGGCAGCGCGCATGCTGCCGCGATCGACCGCATAAGAGCCGAAGCTATACCAGTGATCGAACTCCGGTCGGGCCAGCCCGAACATTTCCACGGCAATGCCGTACTCGAAGCTGCACAGACCGTCGTACACCAACGCGGCGACGTGGCGGTTGGCAGGCCCGTTGGCGGGGCGGGGACGTTTTGGCGGTTTCTTCATGGTGACTGGCATTCTTGCCAATGTCCGCCAGCGGCGCCAGTGCCCAGACTGCAACGCACCGCCACCAGGAGTTGCATCATGCCAACCGTCGTTCAACGTGTTTCCGCCGCACCCAGCCAGCAGGCGCTGGCCCATTTCGAGGCTCGCCTTACGTTCGAAACCGATTGTGCGGATGTGTACTACGCGACCCACCATGAGCAGAAGGACTTCATTCTGCTCGACGTGCGCACACCCACCCTGTACGCCGCCGGGCATGTGCCCGGTGCGCTGAATGTGCCGACGCGCACGATCAGTGAGCAACGATTGGCCGAGTACCCGGCCGACACCTTGTTCGTGGTGTATTGCGCCGGACCTCACTGTAACGGCGCCAACAAGGCGGCGATAAAGCTGGCGCAGCTTGGCCGGCCGGTGAAGGAAATGATCGGAGGGCTGACCGGCTGGATCGACGAGGGTTTTGGCCTGGCGCGCGGCGCATGATCGAGTTCACAATTCGGCCCGCCGCGCCAGAGGACGTCGCCGCTGTGCTGCCGCTGATGGCAGAACACGCCGCGTTCGAGCGCCTGGATCATGCGCAACAAGCGCGACTGGACATGCTGCCGGCGGCGCTTGTGACGACACCGCCACGACTGTACCTATGGCTCGCCCAGGTCGATGACGCGATCGTCGGATACGCCAGCGCCACGCTGGATTTTTCCACGCTCGACCGCGCCACCTACCTGCACATGGACTGCCTGTTCGTACGGACAGGTTGGCGTGGTCATGGTATCGGTCGTGAGCTGTGGCATCGACTCAGGGATTTCGCGCATGCCCGTGGCTGCCTGAGCATGCAGTGGCAGACGCCGGACTGGAACGAAGACGCAGCGCGCTTCTATCGCAGACTGGGCGCGAACGAATTACTCAAGCGACGCTATACACTAAGGCTCGACGCCGGTCAGTGAGCCGCGCGTCGCCACCGGAGGCGCGTCGTGCTCGAACTTCGTCCCACCTGCGAACACTGCAACAAAGCCCTGCCGCCAGAGTCGTCCGACGCGATGATCTGTTCGTTCGAATGCACGTTCTGCCATAGCTGCGTGGAGCTGCTGCACAACGTCTGCCCGAATTGCGGCGGCGGATTTACACCCCGACCGGTGCGGCCGGCGCACGATTGGCATGGACCGTATCTGGGGAAGTATCCGGCCACCCGAAAGGTCACGCACCAGCCGGTGGATCTGGTGGCGCATGCGCAGCTAGTGGCGGAAGTGGAGGATATTCCGCCGGAGAGGCGGTAGCCGAAAAGCTGTCCTTTTTTGTGGCGCGACGTCAGTGGATGTCGAGAACCTCAATCTTTCCTCTCGTCATCCCGGCGTAGGCCGGGATCCAGTGACTTTGTGGTCGGTTATCGCGAGAGTTAACAAGCATCTGCTCTATCGCGAAAATCGGAAACCGAAGCCACTGGATCCCGGCCTGCGCCGGGATGACGGCTAGGGATGTTTCGAGACTGTCTTCAGGTAAGACTCTTTGGACGCCACCGCATCTCCCCCTGGATAAACATCCAGGCACTGAAAGCACTCAACAAAGCAAGCGCGGCACAAATCAGCATCACCCAGCGAAACCCGACAACAAAGGACCGGCTTATGACGCGCCTCACCTCGTCCACCGTGGCGGCCGGATAACCCTCAGGCACCACGATCCCTGCCAGCTTCTGCTGCTGCGCCATGACCGAAGACACCAGATCCGTCGGCGCTTGCAGCGAGGCAAGGCCGGTGCTCAAGCTTGCGTTGAACGTCTGAGTCAGGACTACGCCAAACAACGCAATGGCCAACAGCGCAGCGACACGCGATACCGCGTTATTGATGCCCGAAGCGGTACCGGCCAGCTCGGTGCCGAACGCGTTCATCACCGTCGTGGTCAAGGGCGCCACCGTAATGCTCATGCCCAGCCCAAGCACGCAGATGGCGGGAAAGAACATCGTCCAGTAGTTGCTGTCGATCGTCGGCCGGGTAAACAGCGCAAACCCGATCGCGGCTATGACCGGGCCGGTGACCAGCGGCAGCTTGGCGCCGAATACATCGACGAGCGTTCCTGCCCAGCGGGACAAGGTAAACATGATGGCAATGAAAGGTAGAAACGCCGCTCCCGCCGCTGTCGCGCTATAGCCTTGCACCTGGATCAGGTCGAGCGGAAGAAAAAACAGGCTGCCGCCGAGCGCGGCATAGAGGAGGAGAGTGAGTACGTTCGCACCGGTGAAGTTGCGGTCGCGAAACAACCCCAGCGGCAACATCGGTGCAGCGCCACGCGCTTCCACGCGAACGAACAACAGCAGCGCGACGATACCGATCGCCGTTGACGCCCAGATCGGCGTCGCCGACCAGCCTCGAGACGGCGCCTCGATAAGCGCAAACACGATACCCGCCAGTCCAATCGTGGCCAGACTGGCGCCCATCACATCGATGCGGCTGCGACTGGCAGCGCCGTGGCTCTCGGGGACTTTCGTCATGCAGATCAAAAGCAGCACGACGCCAACAGGAACATTCACCAGAAAAGCCCAGGTCCACGAGTAGTGATCGACCAGGAAACCGCCAATCACCGGCCCGATCGCAGCGGTGATCCCGCTAAAGGCAGACCATGTACCGATCGCCGCGCCACGCTCCGACTGCGGAAACGTCGCGCTGATCAAGGCAAGGCTCCCCGGCACGAGGAGCGCGGCGCCTATGCCCTGGATGGCTCTTGCCGCAATCAGCCATCCAACCGTGCTCGACAGCGAACAACCGATCGAGGCCAGCGTGAACAGGCCGATGCCGATCATGAAGATGCGCTTGCGGCCAAAGCGATCACCAAGCACGCCTCCCACCAACAGAAACGATGCCAGGAACAACGCATACGATTCCATGATCCACTGGGCGTCCGACACGGTCGCGCCCATCTCTCTTTGAATGGACGGAAGCGCAACGTTGACCACGGTGCCGTCGATAAAGGCCAGGCTGGAGCCGAGAATCGCCGCGACCAGGGTCCAGCGCCGCGAAGGTGCGGCACACGGCTTTGCCGCTTCGCCAGTCAGGATGACGCCATTGTCGCAGGGAGGTTTTCCGATCTGGCTCATGACTGCACCACGGGTGATCGATCGGGTGGGAGATTACTCCGTGGCGACCGTGTGGCGAGCAAGTCTGTAAAATCGGGGAATGAAAGCGGAAGATCTACAGCGATTGGTGACTGTCACCATGCCTTATGGCAAATACCAGGGCCGGCTGATTGGCGACTTGCCGGGCCCGTATCTGGCGTGGTTCTCCCGCAAGGGATTTCCGCCCGGCGACCTGGGAACCCTGCTTGCGCTGGCTTTCGAGCTTGATCACAACGGCTTGAAGTCGCTGCTCGATCCGTTGCGGAAACGGCGGTAAGGAAGGTTTGGCGATGTGTGGTCGCGCCTGAAGAGAACCTCCAGTAACCTCAGTCTCCATTATCGTCATCCCGGCGTAGGCCGGGACCCAGTGACTTTACGTTCGGCTATCGCAAGAGCTAACAGGCATGTGCTCCCTCGCGAAAACTGGAAGCCGAAGCCACTGGATCCCGGCCTGCGCCGGGATGACGACTAGGAGGGGGGTTTTAGAGACCCTCCTTTCTCACACCTTCCGCAACGCCGCAGCCTCGCGCGCCAGCAACTCGATACCCGCCCAGTCGCCACTCTTGAGCTTGTCCGCCGGCGTCAGCCACGAGCCGCCCACGCAAAGCACGTTCGGCAACGTCAGGAAATCCTGCGCATTGCTCAGGCTGATGCCACCGGTGGGACAGAAACGAATCTGCGGCAGCGGGCTGGCCCAGGCACCGAGCAGCTTGGCGCCACCAGCAGGCACGGCCGGGAAGAATTTCAGGAACCGATAGCCGCGCTCGAGCAAGCTCATCGCTTCGGACGCGGTCGCCGCGCCAGGCAGCAACGGCAGCGCGGAATCATCGGCTGCATCGAGCAGACGCGGCGACACGCCCGGCGACACGGCAAAACGCGCACCCGCCTGCTCGGCGGCTTTCAGATCTTTCTCGCTCAGTACCGTGCCGACACCGATCACCGCGCCTTCGACCTCGGCGGCAATCGCACGGATCGCGTCGAGTGCTGCCGGTGTGCGCAGCGTCACTTCGATTGCCGGAATGCCGCCGGCAACCAGCGCGCGCGCCATCGGCACGGCGGCCTTGGCGTCGTCGATGATCACCACCGGGATCACTGCGGCAAGGCGCATGGTGGTTTCGACCTGGGCCTGCTTGTTTTCGATCGCGTTGCTCACAGTTGACTCCATCAAAGTTTAGACAACGCCCGCGCCGAGATCGGCCGTAGTAGACGCCTGGCGGAATAGCGCGAACAGCTCGCGGCCCATTCCGACATGATGTTTGGAAAGGTCGGACGTCGCCGGCATGCGCGCGGCGAATTCGGACGGTTCGATCAACACATCGACCGTGCCGGCTACGGCATCGAGTCGGATCATGTCGCCATCGCGAATCTTGGCGATGCTGCCGCCAGCCGCCGCTTCGGGAGTGACATGAATCGCCGCGGGCACACGCCCGGACGCGCCCGACATGCGGCCATCCGTCAACAAGGCGATGCGATGGCCACGATCCTGCAGTACCGACAAGGTCGGTGTGAGCTTGTGCAGCTCGGGCATGCCGATCGCCTGCGGCCCCTGAAAGCGCACGACCGCGATGAAATCGCGATTGAGCTCGCCGCGCTCGAAGGCGCGACGCACATCGTCCTGGTCGTCGAACACCACGGCCGGCGCCTCGATGATCTGGCGATCGTCCGGCACGGACGACACCTTGATTACCGCGCGACCGATATTGCCTTCGAGCATGCGCAGGCCGCCGTCGGCACGGAACGGTTCGGACGCCTGACGCAGCACGCCGCGATTACCGCTTTCCTTCGACACCGGCTTCCAGTGCAACTTGCCGGTGTTGTCCAGCTCGGGAATCTGCGTATAGCCGTCCATACCGGTGCCGAACACCGTACGCACATCGGCATGCATCAGGCCGGCACCGAGCAACTGATCGATCAGGAAGCCCATGCCGCCGGCGTCGTGGAACTGATTGACGTCGGCGTAGCCGTTCGGATACACGCGCGCCAGCAACGGGATCACCGAAGACAAGGCATCGAAATCGTCCCAGCGCAGTTCCACACCCGCGGCGCGCGCAATCGCAACCAGGTGCAGCAAATGATTGGTCGAACCGCCGGTGGCGTGCAAACCGATCACGCCGTTGATCACGGCTTTCTCGTCGACGATATGGCCAATCGGCAGATGCTGCTCACCCGGTTGGCTCAGCGCGGCAACGCGGCGCACGGCTTCGGCCGTGAGCACATCGCGCAGTGGTGTATCGGGTGCGACGAAGCTCGAGCCGGGCAGATGCAGGCCCATGATCTCCATCAGCATCTGATTGGAGTTGGCGGTGCCGTAGAACGTACAGGTACCGGGCGCATGATAGGCCGCCGCTTCCGCCTCCAACAGTTCGGCACGACCGGCCTTGCCTTCGGCAAACGCCTGGCGCACCTTGGACTTCTGCTCATTGGTAATGCCGCTGGGCATCGGACCGGAGGGAATGAAGATGCCCGGCAGATGGCCAAAGCTCAACGCACCGATCAACAGGCCCGGCACGATCTTGTCGCAGATACCCAGGTACACCGTGCCATCGAACATGTCGTGCGACAGCGAGACCGCCGTGGCCATCGCGATGAGGTCGCGCGAGAACAGCGACATCTCCATGCCGGGACGGCCTTGCGTCACGCCATCGCACATCGCCGGCACGCCGCCGGCTACCTGCGCGGTCACGCCGGCCTGGCGGGCGACTTCGCGAATGAATGCCGGATAGCGTTCGTACGGCTGATGCGCGGACAGCATGTCGTTATAGGCATTGATGATGCCCAGATTCGGCGCGCGGCCCGCGCGCAGCGCCGCCTTGTCGTGTGGTTCGCAGGCGGCGAAGCCGTGCGCGAGATTGCCGCAGGACAACCGTTCGCGATGCGTGCCGCCTTCGCCGCCGGCCGCCGCTATCTTGGCCAGATACCGTTCGCGACTGGCGCGGCTGCGTTCGCGCAGACGCTCGGTCACTTCGGCGATTACGGGATGCAGACTGCTCATGCTGACGATCCAATTCATTCAATAAGGTGTAGGAAACGCGGGCCTTGCGGACCGATACCCGTTGCGACTGCGCCCGTCGATGTTCAGGCCCGGCTTACGGGCACCAGTAAACCGAGATCGGCGTGCGCTGCTGGGCAAGCACGGCACGCACCGGATAGTCGGCGCCTTTGCCGGTACCAGCGCGAGCCTCGTTCAACACCTCGCGCTTGGCGTCGCCTTCGATATGCAGATACAGCGCGTGCGTATCGAGCAAGGCGGGCAGGCTGAACGTGATGCGTGGCTCCTCGGCACCCTTGGCGCGCATCGGTACCACCAGCAAGCCGCTCTTGAGATCCAGCGCTTCGCTCAAGCGATCGCCACCGGGAAAGAACGATGCCGTATGGCCGTCACCACCCATGCCGAGGATGACCACGTCGAACGGAAACGGCAGCGAGGCCACGCGCGCTTTCACCGCCGGCAGTCCGGCTTCCGGCGTCGGCGCGTTGGCGTACAAGGGGATGAACTGTGCGGCCGAAGCCTCGTGTTGCAGCAACATCGACTTCACCAGGCGCGCGTTCGAGCGCTCGCTCGACTCGGGCACCCAGCGCTCGTCCACCAGGGCAATCGATACCTTGGCCCAGTCCAGCTTCTGTCGCGACAGTTGCTCGAAGAAATGCTTGGGCGTGCTGCCGCCCGACACGGCCAACAGCGCCTGACCGCGCGTAGAGATGGCTTCGCGTAGCTGTTCGGCGACGCGCTCGGAAAAGGCCTTCGCCAACGCGTGGCAGTCGGTAAAGCTATGGTCGGTGATGTTCAACGTATCGGGCATGACGCGGCTGTTCAAACGTTTAGCTACGGAAAAGCGAGAGACGGCACCACGTTCTACGGTTGGTGCCATCCAGTGTAGGCAGGCCGATGCAACGTGCCGGTGAAGCCGAGGGAAACTCCACCGGCACGTGCCTCGACCTTATTCTTCGTCTTCGCTGTCTTCGTTCCAGGTGCGGCCATCGCGCTCGATCAGCGCCACGGCAGCGCTCGGTCCCCATGTGCCGGCCTGGTAGGCTCGCGGCGCTTCGCCACTGGCCGCCCAGGCCGCGAGGATCGGATCGGCCCAACGCCATGCCGCGACCACTTCGTCGCTGCGCATGAACAAGGTCGGGTTACCGCGCACCACATCGAGCAGCAAGCGCTCATAGGCATCGGGCTGCTGTACGCCAAACGCTTCGGCAAAGCTCATGTCCAGCGGCACATGACGCAGACGCAGGCCGCCTGGACCCGGATGCTTGATGGTCAGCCACAGCTTCACGCCTTCGTCGGGCTGCAGACGCAATACCAGCCGGTTCTGCGCCAGCGTGCCGGCGGATGCGTCGAAGATCGAATGCGGCACATGCTTGAACGCCACCACGATTTCCGACAGACGTGCCGGCAAGCGCTTACCGGTGCGCAGATAGAACGGCACGCCGGCCCAGCGCCAGTTGGCGATTTCGGCCTTGATGGCGACAAAGGTCTCGGTATTGGACTTCTTGCCCTCGCCGAGCTCTTCGACATAGCCGGGCACGCTCTTGCCTTCGGAGGCGCCTGCGCGGTACTGGCCGCGCACGGTGAGCTGCGCTGCGTTGCTGCTGTCGATGTGCTTGAGCGCGTTGAGCACTTTCAGCTTCTCGTCGCGCAAGGCATTGGGCGCCAGCGAGCCGGGCGGCTCCATCGCGACCATGCAAAGCAATTGCAGGATATGGTTCTGCACCATGTCGCGCAGCGCGCCGGAGTGGTCGTAGTACGAACCACGACGGCCCACGCCCAGTGTCTCGGACACGGTGATCTGCACGTGATCGATATGCTCGGCGTTCCACAGCGGCTCGAACAGCGCATTGCCGAAACGCAATGCGAGCAGGTTCTGCACCGTTTCCTTGCCGAGGTAATGATCGATGCGGAAGGTCTGCGATTCGTCGAACACGCGCGCGACGTCTTCGTTGATCTCGTTGGCGCTGGCCAGGTCGTGACCGATCGGCTTTTCCAGCACCACGCGCGACTTGCCCTTGTTGAGCTCGTGTGCACCCAGGCGGTTGCAGATATGGGTGAAGAGTTCGGGCGAGGTGGACAGGTAGAACACGCGGATGTGATCGGCCTGTTCGGCGATCAGCTGCGCGAAATCGTCCCAGCCCTCGTCCTTCTTCGCGTCGAGCGAGCGGTAGTGGACCTGCTTGAGAAAGGTGTCGATCTTCTGCTTGTCGCCGCCACCGTCGATCAAGGCTTTTTGCAGCGTGTCGCGGTAACCGGCGTCGTCGGTCGCCTCGCGGGCGATGCCGATGATGCGGCTCTCGGACGGGATCTGGCCGTCCAGAAAGCGGTGGAACATGGCGGGAATGAGCTTGCGCAGGGCCAGGTCGCCCGTACCGCCGAAAATCACCAGGTCGAATGGGTCGACCGGAGGGGAAGCCGTCACTTCGAAATCCTCGATGCGATGCTTGGCCGTAGCCGGGTGCCACGGCCGGACACGGCTGATCGTACCAGTGAAATACCAGATGGTGCTAGGCGTTTTCACGCGATAAATCGCCGGCCCAGGCCGCTCCGCTGGCCAAGCCGGAGCTGGTATCCGCCGTCAACGGCATGAAAGCGCGCCAGTTGCCCTAGTGGTATGGTCATTGGTATCGTGTGCAACATGGAAACCGCCCTGGCTACCGAATACCGCCGTCTTTGCGACGACCCGGCAACCAACCAGCCGCTGGCCTATCTGCGCCTGCGCCGGGCGATTCGCAACATCGTCGAGCACCGCGACATCGAACCGGGGCAGGCCTTACCTAGCGAGCGCGACCTATCGCGCGTACTGAACCTGTCACGCGTGACCGTGCGCAAGGCGATCGCCGGCCTGGTCGAAGAAGGCCTGCTGACCCAGCGGCACGGCGCCGGCACCTTTGTCGCCGAGCGCATCGTCAAGCCGATGTCGCGCCTGACCAGTTTTACCGAAGACCTGCGCGCACGCGGCCTGCATCCGCGCTCGGAGTTCTTCGAACGCAGCATCGGCGAAGTCACGCCGGAAGAATCGATGGCGTTGAATCTGTCACCCGGCGTGCTGGTGGTGCGCCTGCACCGCGTGCGCTATGCGGTGGACGAGCCGCTGGCGATCGAACGCAGCGTCGTGCCGGCCAGCGTGCTGCCCGATCCGATGATCGTGCACGACTCGCTGTACGAAGCGCTGGAGAAATCCGGCAGCCGCCCGCGCCGCGCCCTGCAGCGCCTGCGTGCGGTATCGCTGGGTGCGCAACAGGCGCGCCTGCTGCATGTCGCCACCGGCAGCGCCGGTCTCAATATCGAGCGCCGCGGCTTTCTCGACGATGGCCGCGTGGTGGAGTTCACCACGTCGTGGTATCGGGGCGATATCTATGACTTTGTTGCCGAGTTGCAGACGGATTAGAGACTGCACGCCGGCATCATCCAAGTTCAATGCACTAGCGGTACATTTAGCAGTTCATTTCTGATCGGAGAATTGCCGCCGGAGAATCGGCGGCAATCGCTAGTCTTTAGAACTGTATCGCCTTGTTGACTCGCCAATAATCCTTACCGCTCGCGTACTCGATGGTATGGATGATGATGTAGCTCTCCACAGCCGTAGTGTTGGCAACACCAAAATCGAACGCCACCACCGTCGATGACACAGAACCATTGTCCTGGTGCGATGCGATGCCCGTTAAGGTCACATGACCATTGTTGGCAGATAGATTGAAATTACCGCTGAAGTTACTCGCTGCCGTAATGTCAAAATCCGCTACAGCGCCGTTGCTCGCGACATGTTGCATATGCACTGAAAGAGGGGTCGCCTTGTTCAGCGATACGGTCAGGGTATAGGGGGTCGGCCCAGTAACGGTGGTGGTATCCGCAAGACTTGTGGGTCCTTCCAGGAGGCTGTTGGAGACAACATTTCCCGATGTCGTGGCATAGCTTGGAAATACCACTTGATGCGTCTGGCCGGCAGGAACCACGGGAACAGCCACGCTACTGAAATCGTACATGGCCCCGTTTAGCCAATTATTGGAAAGATTTTTTTGCATCACCGACGATGCCGCGCCATAAGCGTCCACTGCTTGGTAGGTCGTACCGGTTGTTGCTCCAGTGGCGGCAATACCTACATAGCGGCCGTTGGTCAGCATCGGTACTTGATCTCCACTCCCTGGATGGGTGAGTCCATCACGAGTCCCAGGTACGCCACCTGGATCCGAGTACCACGCGCCACCCGTTGTACAGGGAAAGACGTCGTCGCAACCTTTCCCTGCCAAGCTTGCGCCGCTCCAGACCATGAGAGCCAACGAAAAGGCGATCGTAGTGTATCGAGACATTCTCTACTCCTTCAGATTTTAAGTTCATCAGGACCGTTTAGAGACTTCAGACCGCGGCGGTCCTTTCCGCTGAATTCGATAGGTCGTGAACTTCCAGTCTTGAGATTGCAACCAAAAAAAACCGCCGGAGGGCCGGCGGCGAAACTTGGGGAGGCGCGCCGGAAATCCTTCCGGCGCGCTTTGTACTGATTACAGCGAGAAGTCGTAACGTGCTTGCAGCTGCACGTAACGCGGCGCCTGGAAGCTGATCGGACGGTTGTAGACCGGATCGGGCACGCCGACGTCGGTTTCGCCCAGATCCTGGCGGCTCAGCTCGCGCTGGCTGTTGAGCACGTTGAAGACATTGACTTCCAACATCAGGTTGTCACCTGCCCAATGCGGCTTGTACTGGGCGCTCAGATCCAGCTGATAGGACCAGGGCGTACGGCCGCGCGAACCACGCGTTGCGATCTTGCCCTCGCAATAGAAGTAAGCCTCGCCGTAGTTGATCGGATCGCCCGGGGCGACACCGATGCAGTTACGCGGACGTCCCGAGAAAACAGCGACGTTCGCGCCAACCAGCCATTCCGCACTCGCCTGGTACCAGCCATAGGCCTTCAACTGATGACGACGGTCGTTCGGCAGCGGACCGTTGGCGCCGAACATCAGTTCCGGCGCATCCCAGTCCTGCGTCACCGACGGATCGGCCTGACCGATATCGGACTTCAGCAGACCTTCGGAGTTACCGAAGCTATGCGAAAGCACGTACTCGACCTTGCCGTACCACTTGTCGGAGAACTGGTGCTCCAGGTACATGTCCAAAGCGAGGTACTTGCGCTTCAGATCCGGGAAGCCAAGGTCCTTCTTGGACAACTTGAACTCACGGAAATCACCCTTGCCGGTAACGTCTACCAGGAAGTCGTTACCCTTGCCCGGATTGAACAGGTAGCAGCCGTTCAGGACCGCGTTGTCCATGTTGATACCGTTCGCCTTTGCATAGGCCAGGAACGGACGCGAATCGCACATGTCGTCGATGATGTTCTTCAGGTTGCGATAGATCGCTTTCGCACCGAAGGTCCAGTTGGTCGCCAGCTGCTTGTCGAAACCGAGGATGTATTCATCCTGGTAGTACGCGCCCAGGCCCTTGGCCGCCACCGTACGCGGGTCAGGCGTGGTGCCGTCGGCAGCGTTGAGGTAACGCACCTGGCCATACGGGACGAAATTGACCGGACGACCTTCCGCGTCAACGCCCGTGAAGGTGCCGTACTGGCTGCTATAGGTCGACGCCGAAGCACCGCGAATAGCGACGTTGGACGGCACGGCCAGGTGATAGCGACCGGCGTTGGCGTAGACCTTCAGCGAGGAGTCGCCGAACACGTCCCAGGTCACACCCAGGCGCGGAGCCAGCTGATGGCGCTGCTTGGCGTAGGAATCGCCACCACCGTTGAAGTTGTTGAACTGCTCGTTACGCAGGCCGATGTACGCCAGCCAGCGATCGGTGACCTGCCAGTGGTCTTCGACGAACTGCGCTTCCTGTTCCACCTTGACGTTGGCGGCGGCCTTGAATACGCGATAGTCGACGTAGTTCAGCGTGCCGGCAGGGAACTGGATGTCCGGACGACCGGCAATCTGCCCGCTCGCCGGAGCCAGCGTGTAGATGTAGCGCTCGTTCGACTCGTAGGAGGTACCCGAGTACGACTCGAGCGTCTGGTTATCCAGACCGGCGCGCAGGTCATGGCTACCCAGGCGGTATTCGACGTCGAAGCGCCAGCCGTGGGTCTTGTCTTGCGCACCCGGCGCAAGCAAGGTGCCGATCAGGTAGCAAGCCGGCGGACGCACCAGGGTGCCGCTGCCGTTGTTGTATTGACCGCTGACGATCGGGCACGCGCCGCCGCCGGCCGAGGTCGGCACCTGCTCGTGCTCGGACTTGCTACGGCCATACAACGCATTGATGGTCAGGTTATCGGTGAGATAACCGGTGTACTTGCCGATGTAGAAGTCACCACCGGGCTGGTAGTTCGTATTGGTGCCGACCGAGTAGTTCTTCAGGTCGACCGAACCGCGCTTCACACCCTGACCGAGCGGGCTGTAGCTGTAGGCGTAGATCTGATCGGTCTCGTTGGTCTTATCCGAGAAGCCCGTCAATTCCAGGATGTGGCTGTCGGTGATGTTCCAGTCGATCTTGCCCAACCAGCGCGGCGATTTCACGCTGTAGTAGGAGACCTGCTGTGCGGTAGCCGAGCCGATCGTCTTGCCTTCCTGCTTGGTGAAGTCACCGGTCAAGTACATGAACAGCTTGTCCTTGATCAGCGGACCGCTGATGTAGGCGCCGTACTCGGTGGTCCACGACTTGTTCTGATTGCGATACTGGAACAAGGAGTTGTCGGAAGGCTGGATGATGTTGCGCGGATCGGAGCGCAGGAACTTGGGAATCCACAGCGCCATGACGCCGGCCTTCCACTCGTTCGTACCGCGCTTGGTGATGATGTTCACCACGCCGCCGGTCGAACGGCCATATTCGGCGCCATAACCACCGGTGTACACCTGCTGCTGATCGATCGCGTCGAACGGCAGCTGCGCCAGGCCGACGTTGGTCAATGCGTTGGTGACCGAGAAGCCGTTGACGTAGTACTGGTTTTCCGCGGCGGACGCGCCGCCGAACGAGGCGACGTTGCCGTAACGCGAGTCGCCCAGCACCGTACCCGGCGCCAGCAATGCGGCGGCCGTGACGTTACGAGCCACCGGCACCTTCTGCAGCACTTCGGATGTCAGCACGGTACGCGAGTCGACCGACGACACGTCGATGGCCGGCAAGGCGTTGGCAACGACCTGGATGCCTTCGAGGTTCTGCGCACCAGCCGCGCTGGCGGCGGCGAAGCTCACATCGGTACCGGTACCGACCTGGACCTGCACGTCGTTACGCGACTCGATGGTCGCGCCGTCCTTGATCAGGCTGACCTTGTAGCGGCCGATCGGCAGCGACGAGGCGCGGTAACGGCCACTCTGGTCGACAGAAATATCGCGGACCAGACCGGTGTCGATGTTTTCCAGATGCACCGTGCCGCCCGGAGCGGAATCGGCATGGCCGAAGATCACGCCAGAAGCATTGGACTGCGCATGGACGATGCCGGACAGGCTCATCGTCAGGGCGGCCGCTAAAGCGGTCTGACGCCACAGAGACGTCCGCCCGAAAATTCGGTTCTTACTCATTCAAGTGCTCTCCCCAAAAACGGTTCAGATGCGGGCACAGACATGCCCAAGAGCTCATCGCTGGACTTCGAGTTGTTCCCGTATGCGAGCGGCCCACATCGCTGTGGAGAGACATCCCCATGCCAACACCCGTTCGCAAGCTTTCGCGATTTGCTTGCCGAACATAGGGGCAAGAACTTGCAGGCGTCAACATAAATTTTATGAATTTCGCACTTTTAAGCGACAATCGCGCCACGCACTTTCTTATAATTTGTTTTATTTCAAATATTTATGTGCGAGACGCGCAACGGCAAGTACCTGCTGAAATAGCCGCCTTAACGTAATTTAATGCCGAATACTTTCATCAGAAACTGCCTCGCCGATCACACAGCCGCGAAAAATGTCTGCGTGTCGCAGGGAGAGCCTGAGCGGCCAGATGAGGGAGCGAATGGCGTGCCGGCCCCCTACTAGCAGCACATTCGTTCGATCACGCGCGGCCATACAGTCGCGCCCATGAATCTCTTTGCGCCCTTTATCCGCCGCCCGGTCGGCACGTCCCTGCTTGCCCTCGGGCTGACGCTCGCTGGCATCTGGGCGTATCTCTTACTGGGTGTCGCGGCATTGCCCTCGATGGAATTCCCGGGCATGTCGGTTTACGCCGAGGTGCCCGGCGCCAATGCGCAGACCATGGCCTCGACCGTGGCCGCCCCGCTGGAGCGCCACCTGGGCCGCATCCCCGGGATCAAGGAGATGCATTCGGAGAGCAACGACGGCTCCACCTCGGTCCGGCTGATTTTCAACTACGGCCGCTCCACCGATGTACTCGCCCGCGATGTACAGGCGGCGATCAACGCCGCCGCGCCGGATCTGCCCTCGAGCCTCACGATTCCCCCGCGTTATTTCAAATTCGATACCGCCAACATCCCGGTGCTGTTGCTGTCGCTGACCTCCAACAGCATGCCGCCGGACAAGCTCTATGACATGACCGACAGCCTGATCACGCCCGCCATTGCGCAGATTCCCGGCGTGGCCCAGGTACGCGTGATCGGTGGCCGGCCCAAGGCCGTGCGCGTCGAGCTGGACAACAACGCCCTGGCATCGATGAGCCTGACGTCGCTCGATGTGCGCAATGCCTTGATGGCCGCCAATGTCATCTCGCCGCAGGGCACGCTGACCGACGGACGCACCCAGCTCACCTTGTCCGCGAACGATGCACTGAAGGAGCCCGCCGATTTCGCCAATATCCTGGTTGCCACCCGCAACGGCCGGCCGGTACGTCTGTCGGACGTGGCCAAGGTCACCAGCGGTCAGCAGGACGAATATCAGGCCGCCTGGTTCAACGGCCATCGCTCGGTCAGCGTACGCATTACCAAACGCCCGGAAGCCAATGCCGTGGCCACCGCCGACGCGATCCGCGCCAAGCTGCCGGAGTTTCGCTCCTGGCTGCCGGCCGATCTGGTCATCACGCCGATCTTCGATCTCACCCAGACCACCAAGTCCGCACTGCACGAAGTGCAGGTGGCGCTGCTGATCAGCGTGGCGATGGTGGCGCTGGTGATGCTGGTGTTCCTGCGCCGCATGCGCCCCACCCTGATCGCGATGATCAGCGTGCCGCTGTCGCTGGCCGGCGCCTTCACGGTGATGTGGGCATTGGGCTATACGCTCAACACGCTTTCGCTGATCGCCCTGGTGCTATGCATCGGTTTCGTGGTCGACGACGCCATCGTGGTGATCGAGAACATCGTGCGCCACCTGGAAAACGGCCAGCCGCCCTTGACGGCCGCCTTGAACGGCGTCCGCGAGATCGGCTTTACGGTGATTTCGATCACCCTGTCGCTGATCGCGATCTTCGCGCCGCTGTTGTTCGGTAATAACCAGCTGACCCAATTGATGCGCGAGTTCTCGGTCACGCTGACCGCGGCGGTGGTGATTTCCGCGATTGTCTCGTTGACCCTGACACCGGCACTGTGCGGCCGCTTGCTCAAGCACGAAGCCGCGGATGTGCGGCATGGCCGGCTCGACCACGCCTTCGAACGTTTCGACCGCGGCATGCACGACGTCTACGCGCGTGCGCTGGACTGGGCCATGCGCCACCGCCGCCTGATGCGCTGGCAGCCGGCGATCCTGCTGGTGCTGACGCTGGGCATGGGGTTTGGCATCGTCACGCTCTACGGCTTCAATTTCATGCCCGAGGAAGACATCGGCATGATCCAGGGCGATATCCGCGCCGACGCGAATATCTCGCCCACACTGATGGCCGAACGCGCGCAACGTGCCGCCGCCATCATGCAGGCCGATCCGGCCGTGCAGGACGTCACCACCTTTCTCGGTAGCGACAATGCCGGCGGCGCGGTGGGCAACGAAGCGACGATGTTCATCGACCTCAAGCCACGCGGCAGCAAGCCGGGCCAGCGGCGCGAGTCGATCAAGGAGGTGATGACTCGCCTTTCCAAGCAATACGACGCCCTGCCGGAACTGCGCGTATCGCTCAATTCGATCGGTTTTTTCAACAATGGCGGCGACAGCAATCGCGGCAGCCAGAGTTTCCAGCTGATCAGCAGCAATAACGTCGACCTGCAACCGTGGGTGCTGAAGGTAGCCAAGCAGTTGCGTACGATGAAGGAGTTCCGTGATGTCACGACGGACTACGACAGCATCGACAAACAGCAGATGCTCAAGGTCGACCGCGCCGCCGCCGGGCGCCTGCAGCTGGGCATGGGCATGGTCGATTCGGCGCTGTACAACGCGTTCGGCCAGAACCAGGTATCGATCATCTACTCGGACATCAACCAGTACTGGGTGGTGCTGACGTCGGCAGCGGAGCGTTCGCTCAGCCCCGACACCCTGCTCAATACCTATGTGCGCAACGCGGCCGGGCAGATGTTCCCGCTCTCGGCGGTGGCGCATATCGAGCCGAATATCACGCCCTCGTTCGTGATCCATACGAACCAGCTGGAGGCGGCACAGGTCTACTACAACACCGCGCCTGGCCTCGCCCAGGACAAGGTCATGCGGCTGATCGAAAGCGTGGTGGCGAACGCGCAGCTTCCGGCGGGTATACAGATCGGCTACACCGGCGATGCCCAGAACCTGCAAGAGACGCGTTCGAACGGCTGGGTGCTGCTGATCGGCGCCATCCTGGCCATGTACATCGTGCTGGGCATTCTTTATGAGAGCCTCGGGCACCCATTGACGATCATTTCCACCCTGCCCGCCGCCGGCGCCGGCGCCTTTCTGGCCATGCTGGTCACCGGTACACCGTTGTCGCTGATGGCGATCATCGCCTTGCTGATGTTGATCGGCGTGGTGAAGAAGAACGCGATCCTGATGGTGGACTTTGCGCTGGTGGCGCAACGCGAACGCGGGCTGTCCGCACCCGATGCGATCCGCGAGGCGGCGCTGGTGCGTTTTCGCCCAATCACCATGACAACACTGGTGGCCATGGGCGCCGCTCTGCCCCTGGCGATCGGTTTCGGCGTGGGGTCTGAGATGCGCCAGCCGCTGGGTATCGCGATTGTCGGCGGCCTGCTGGTGTCGCAATTGCTGACGTTGTTGAGTACGCCGGCGATTTATCTGTGGAATCACGATCGGAAGCTGCGCAAGACGGCGCGCAGGCAGCGGCGGGAAGCGCGGCGGCGGCTGAAGGCCGGGGGGCTGGGCGCTGCCCATTCCTGAACCTGTAACCCATGTCCCCGAACACCTGTCACCTATGTCGACGGCCCATATACTTGCGCCAAATTGACCGATCCCCTTCCCAACAGCCTGCCCCTGCCTTTCGGCACGGCCGGACTTAAGGCACATTTCTCTATTCACGATTGAACCGATCATCATCGGGCCGTTCAAAGCGTGGGGCGTTGCGACGCCACGTGCACCGAGAAGTGCTGGAACGCACTTTATCTACACATCGCGGGGGATCCGTTTGAATATCTTTGCGCCACTGATACGCCGACCGGTTGGTACTTCGCTGCTGGCGATCGGCCTGCTGCTGGCCGGCATCTGGGCCTATCGCTTGCTGGGTGTGGCCGCATTGCCCACGCTGGAATTCCCTGGCGTGTTCGTGGTGGCGCAAATGCCGGGCGCAAGCGCGCAAACGATGGCCTCGACCGTGCTTGCACCGCTCGAACGCCATCTTGGACGCATCCCCGGCATCGAGGATATGTACGGCAACGCCTCGGAAGGCTCGGCCACCGTCCAGGTGCGCTTTACCATGGGTCGCAGCGCCGACAAGGCAGCGCGTGACGTGCAGGCGGCGATCAACGCCGCCGCCGCCGACCTGCCCTCGGGCATGCCCAGTCCTCCGCAGTACTTCAAATTCGATACCTCGCAGATTCCGATCCTGCTGGTGGCGCTGCGCTCCACGTCCTTGCCGCCCGACAAGCTTTACGACCTGACCGACACACTGCTCAAGCCCGCGGTGGCGCAGATCAACGGTGTGGCACAGGTGCAGGTATTCGGCGGTACGCCGCATGCGGTGCGCGTCGAGCTCGACGTCAACGCGCTGGCCAACAAGGGCCTGACCGCTAACGACGTCGCCAACGCGTTGAGCGCCGCCAACGTCACGTCGCCGCAAGGCACGCTGACCGACGGGCGCACGCAGACCACGCTGGTGGCCAACGACTCGATCCACTCGCCCGAAGATTTTGCGCAGATCGTCATTGCGACCAAGAAGAACATACCGGTACGCCTGTCGGACGTCGCGCGGATCAGCAGCGGCCAGCAGGATATCTACCAGGCCGCATGGTTCAACGACGGCCGCACGGTGGCCATGCAGATCAGCAAGCGTCCGGAGGCCAATGCCGTGGCCACGGTGGAAGAAATTCGCGCCAAGCTGCCGGGATTCAAGCAATGGATGCCCGCCGATGTCGTGGTCACCCCGATCTTCGACCTGACCCAGACCACCAAGTCGGCGCTGCACGAGGTGCAGACGGCGCTGATGATTTCCATCGGCATGGTGGCGCTGGTGATGTTCGTGTTCCTGCGCCAGATGCGCCCGACGATGATCGCCATGATCAGCGTACCGCTGTCGCTGGCCGGCGCCTTCGTCGTAATGTGGATTCTGGGCTACACGCTCAACACCTTGTCGCTGGTGGCGCTGGTGCTGTGTATCGGCTTCGTGGTCGACGATGCCATCGTGGTGATCGAGAACATCGTGCGCCATATGGAGAACGGCCAGCCACCGCTGGTGGCCGCCTTGACCGGCGTACGGGAAATCGGCTTCACGGTGATCTCGATCACCCTGTCGCTGATCGCCGTATTCGCGCCGATGCTGTTCGGCAACAATATGATCGTCATGTTGCTGCGCGAGTTCTCGGTCACGTTGACCGCGGCGGTGGTGATTTCCGCGCTGGTGTCGCTGACCTTGACCCCGGCGTTCTGCGGTTACTTCCTGAAGCTCGAACAGGATCGCGCCAAGCCGCCCGGACGTATCGAGCGAGCGCTGGAGCGCTTCGATCGCGGCCTGCATCGTGCCTATGAAACTGCGCTGGACTGGGCGATGCGTCACCGGCGCATCATGCGTTGGCAGCCGGCACTGCTGCTGGTGTTGACCGTCGTGCTTGGCGTCGCGGTGGTCAAGACCGCCGGCGGCACGTTCATGCCCGAGGAAGACATCGGCATGTTGCAGGGCGATATTCGTGCCGACACCAATATCTCGCCGGCATTGATGTCGCAGCGCGCCCAGGCCGTGGCCGAGATCATGCGCAAGGACCCCGCCGTGCTCGATGTGCTGACCAGTCTCGGCGGTAACGACGGCACCAGCGCGGTCGGCAACTCCGGCACCATGTTCGTGGACTTGAAACCGCTAGGCAAAGGTCCGAACGACCGCAAGGACAGCGCCAAGGTAGTGATGGACCGCCTGTCCAAGCAGTACGACCGGATGCCCAACGTTCGCGTATCGCTGAGCCCGGTGCAGTTCCTCGGCGGCGGCGGCAGCGGCGATCGCGGCGGCTCGTACGAGTTCCAGCTGATCAGTACCAATGGCGACGATCTGCAACCGTGGACGCTGAAGATGGTGCGTTATATGCGCACGCTCAAGGACATGCGCGACGTGGGCAGCAACTTCGATCAGGTCGGCAAGCAGCAGATGATCCAGGTGGACCGCGAAGCCGCTGGCCGGTTGCAGGTGGGCATGGGCATGCTCGACTCCGCGCTGTACGACTCGTTCGGCCAACGCCAGGTGTCGATCATCTATTCGGACATCAACCAGTACTGGGTGGTGCTGACCTCGTCGAACGCCGAGTCGCTCAGCCCCGATACGCTGCTCAACTTGCGCGTGCGCAATGCGGCCGGGCAGATGATCCCGTTCTCAGCCATCGCCAGGATCGCGCCCGACATCAGCCCGATGGGTATCCGCCATCACAATCAGCTGGAAGCCTCGACCATCACGTATAACCTGGCGCCCGGCGTCTCGCAGGATCGCGGCATCGCGCTGGTGAACCAGGCGGCGATCGCGGCCAACCTGCCGGTGGGCGTCCATGTGGAGTTCACCGGCCAGAACGAACGCCTGCAGCAAGCACAAAACAGCGGCTGGATCCTGCTCGGCGCATCGATCGTGGCGATGTATATCGTGCTCGGCATTCTCTACGAAAGCCTCGGCCATCCGCTGACGATTCTTTCCACGCTACCGGCGGCTGGCGCCGGTGCGTTCCTCGCCATGCTGGTCACGCAGACACAGCTATCGGTCATGGCGATCATCGCCATTCTGATGCTGATCGGTATCGTCAAGAAGAACGCCATCCTGATGGTGGACTTTGCTCTGGTGGCGCAACGCGAACGTGGCCTGCCCGCGCCCGACGCGATCCGCGAGGCGGCCCTCGTACGCTTCCGACCGATCACCATGACTACGTTGGTGGCGATGGGCGCCGCGCTTCCGTTGGCGATCGGCTTCGGCGTCGGTTCGGAGATGCGCCAACCGCTGGGTATTGCGATCGTCGGTGGCTTGCTGGTGTCGCAGCTGTTGACCCTGCTCAGTACCCCGGCCATTTATCTTTGGAACTACGATCGCAAGCAACGCAAACAGGCACGGCGCGAGCGGCGTGCCGCCAGGCGGGCATTGAAACTGAGCAACCAGAACGCCTGATCCTGAGGCTTTGCTGGAGCGGCTTCGATAGCGACATCCGTTATGTCACGGCTTGTCGCGACAGAAGTCGCTCCCACAAACTAGAAAAACGTCGCTATCTTGTAGGAGCGACTTCAGTTGCGACCCACGAATTCGGCAGAGCAGCTAGTGCTTGGGCGCACGCGCAGCGAACAACGCTACCTTTCCGTGCTGGCTGAGCCGCACATCGTCAAAGTGCTTTTGCAAACCATCGCGCAACGCCTCGAGCGTATCCCCACGATTTCCGAAGATGCCTTTCTTGTTATAGACATCCATCAGCTTGCGACCCAAGCCGTTGTGCCCAGCGGTATCTCCAAGAATTGTCGCACCGTAGAGCACACCATCGTCGGGCAGGTGCACCTTCAAATTTTCGAAAACGCGTGATTTCTCGACCATCGTGCCGGGCAAGCAATGCAGTAGGTAGAACAGTGCGATCGAATCGTACTTGTTGTCGCCTAGACCGACCGTGGGTTGCAGTACGTCCTGTACGACAACTTTGGTATCCGCACGACCCAGGCGCCGTGCCGCGGCATGCAGGCTGTTCGGGTTCAGATCGAGCAAGGTGATCTGCCGCCCGGCGTCGAAACCGGCGTTTGCGAGGTAATACCCGGTACCCACGCCGACATCCAGGTGGCGCTGGCCGGCATGCTGGCGATAGAACGGCAACAGGACACGGCGGGTAGGGCACTGCCAGGCGTAGCTGTTGGAGATGCCCAGTACCCAGGCGTCGTAGAGTTTCAGTACTAATGGGGAATAGACGGCAGCGCCGGCTTGAGGATCGAGTGCATTAGGAGCAGACATGGGGAGAGGGGATCCAGCAGAAAGACGAGTCGTTCGAACGTATATCTTCGCAGATTGCCTATGCGCGAAGCCTGGATGCGCGCACAAAAAAGGGCGCTAACGGCGCCCTTTTTTACTGTCTGTAACGTCAAGTCTATTCGGTCATCTGAGCCGGTGCGGGTTGGGTCGGCACGGGCGGCAAGCTGCCAGGCTTAGCGGGGCCCACCAGCATATGCGCATGGCGCCAACCGCCCCAGCGGTAGTAGCCGATCGCCAGCAGCATCGACAGCAACGAGCCGAGCGGAAAACTCCACCAGATTGCATCCGCGCCTATGCTCGCCATCAAGCTCAATGCAAATGGCGGACGCACCATCCACATCGTGATAGTCAGGATGATCAGCGGCGGCCATACCGCGCCGGTCGAGCGCACCACGCCGAACAGCACGAAGGTCACGCCAAAGAACAGGAACGACCACACCACGATCGCATTGAGATGCTCGGCCAGCCCCAGGGCAACGCTGTCGCCGGGCAGGAACAGATTCAAGGCCGGCTCGTTGAACAGGTAGATGATACCGACCAGTGTCCCGCCGAGCAGAAAGTTGTAGATCACGCCGGTGATGGCGATGCGGCTGACACGATCCCACAGGCGTGCACCGACGTTCTGTGCTGCCATCGAGGACACCGCCGCACCGATCGCCATGGCCGGCATCTGCGCGTAGTTCCATAGCTGGGTGGCGGCACCGTAGGCCGCGGTGGTCTGCGAGCCGAAGCCGTTGACCAGGCGCATCATCAAGATCGCCGACGAGGAAATCACGATCATCTGCAGGCCCATCGGCAGGCCCTTGAAGATCAAGGCGCGCAGAATCGTCAGATCGGGTTTCAGGAAACCCAGCTCCGCCCGGGTAATGCGCAGAAAATACTTGCGCGCGTACAAGGTGCCGAGCAGGGCAAACAGCGCCACCGTCTGCGCAATCAGCGTCGCGGTAGCGGAGCCGGCGATACCCATCTTCGGAAACGGACCCACGCCGAAGATCAGCACCGGGTTCAACACCACGTCGAGCACCACCGACAAACCCATGAACAGGAACGGCGTGCGCGAATCACCGGCGCCGCGCAGCGTCATCATCATGAAGTTGTAGAAATACATCGACGGCAGCGCAAGAAAAATAATGCGCAGATACGGCACCGCGTAGGGCAAGGCATCCGCTGGCGTACCCATCGCGCGCAGCAAGCCCGGCGTGAACACATAGCTCAATGCGGCGATGACGACCGAGATGACCAGGAAGAACCCCGCGCTGGTACCGACCACGCGCTTGGCTTCGCGCACATTGCGCGCACCCAGGCTCTGCCCAACCAGGATGGTGCAGGCCATGCTGACGCCAAATACGGCGCTGAGCAGCAGGAACAGGATCAGCGTGGCATTGCTGGTGGCGGTCAGGGCGGACTCGCCCAGGTAGTGGCCGATCCACATCGCATTGACCGATGCGTTGAGCGATTGCAGCACCGTGCTGCCGAGAATCGGCAAGGCAAACAGCAGCAGGGTCTTGGCGATCGGACCTTCGGTCAGCAAGGGCCGGCGCGCGTGAGGGGACGACATGAATGCAGTTTCGCTCTAAAGGAAAAGATGGATAAGGCTTGCGTCGAACTTACGAAGTGGCGCTTTCGTCCCAGGCGATCGCAGCCAGCTTGCGCAGATGATCGCGCACATCGACCGGCCATGGGGCAATGAGTGTATCGAACCGCTCGATCTCACCACGCCAGAACGCACGCGAGGCCTCTTCGTACCCGGCAAAATTGCCGGCCATGGTGCGCATGAAACGGTCTGCCGCTTCGCCCGCTTGCCGCGCGCGCAGCTTCGCGCCACCATGACGCATCGCGTCTTCGACCAGGCGTCGCAATACGGCAGAAGCACCGCCCGGCTGCTCGGCCAACCAGTCCCAATGACGCGGTAGCAAGGTGACTTCGCGCGCGGTAACGCCGAGCTTGGGGCGCCCCGGGCCACGGTTTGCCTTGCCCTCGTCGAGGCGCGCCAGCACATCGTCCGTGCTGCCGCGAAAATCGATCTCGACCTGGTGTGCGCTGACGTCATCGAAAATCAGCACGGGCTCGTTCGATCGCGCATCGACGACGCGCTTGGTGGCCAGAACGACCTCGGCCAGGGAGCCTGAAGCAATCCGTCGAGAACCGACGAACGCGGTGCAGGTAGCAGGGACGCCCATCGTTTTACCCGGTCAAAATTATTGACGAATAATACCCGGGTAATTTGGCAAGTCAATGCCGGGAGAGCGTTCGAGAAATGCAACACAGAGTCCTTGAATTCAGCGCCGAAAGCTTCACTTAACGTCAACCCGTTTTAATAAACTATTAAGTACACAAAAAGCTCTTCAAGCGAAGGATTTTTAAAATGCGTTCCTCGACTTTTGTCCGCAGTGCTGTTGCGCTCGCTCTCCTTGGCATGGCCGTTCCGGCCGCCGCCGCGCGCCTGGAAATTCAGGGCGGTCGCAGTTACATGGACAGTTACGGCACAAACGTCGGCTTTGCCGAACTGGTCCTCAACGACCGCCAGCTCGGCCACAGCAATTTCACCTGGGCCGGCGATTTTTCGCTCGGCTATATCAATGGCCGCGACATCGCCCGCTACCGCTACACGAAGTTCGGTACCACCGACGACGTGAAGCTGGCGGCCGGCGGCGTGCGCTTCCAGTACGGTGACGACGACGATTGGTACCACGGCTTTTTCTGGGCGCCCCAGGTTGCGGTCTTGAGCGGCAAGACGGTGGCTCTGAGCAGCACCGGCGAGTTCGTCAACACGGTGGGTTACCAGTTCAAGCATTGGAGCCTGCAGGTGCGTCATATTTCCAATGGCGGCATCCACGATCCGAACCGTGGCGAGACCATGGCGTTGGTGGGTCTGGCGTTCAATCTGTAAGCATCGCTCCGCTGGCGCAAAAAAAACGGCCCTGATGGGCCGTTTTTTTTATGCCTCAGAGCAGTCGTTCCATCAGTGCCCGCCCGCGCCCGCACCCGCCTTTGCCGAGAACGGCGGACGCGCCATCCAGATCACGATGATCAGCGCGAAGAAGATCCAGCCCAGCGCGCGGAAGACTTCGTTGAAGGAAATCTGATAGCCCTGCTGGGTGATCATTTGCTCGATCACGCCCATCGTGTGCTGGCTGTCGCCCAACTGCGACAACGTCGCTTGCGTGCTCTGGTCGTACGGCGTGATGTGCTCGGTCAGTTGCGAGTGATGCACGATCGCGCGACGGTCCCACATGAAGGTCGTCAACGACGCCGCGAAACTCGCACCCACGGTGCGCAGGAAGGTGGCCAGGCCGCCGCCGGCAGCGATCTCGTGCGGCTGCAGATCCGACAGCAGGATCGTCGTCACCGGCATGAAGAACAGCGCCACGCCCAGGCCCTGCAGCAACTGCACCATCGCGACATGATAGAAGTCGATATCGAGATAGAACTGCGAACGCAGCAGACAGGTGGTACCCATGATCAGGAACGCGCAGGAGGTAAGCAGGCGCAGATCGAAGCGCGTGGCGTACTTGCCGACGATGAAGGTCAACAGTACCGGCAGGATGCCCAGCGGCGCGGTCGCAAAGCCTGCCCACGTCGCCGTGTAGCCCAGGTTGCGCTGTAACCACTGCGGCACCAGCAAGCCAATCGCGAAGAACGACGCGTAGGCCAGCACCAGGGCGATCGTGCCCATGCGGAAGTTGTGGTGACGCAACAGCTTCAGGTCGACGATCGGCTCCTTGTCGGTCAGTTCCCAGATCAGGAACACGATCAGCGAGATGGCCGAAATGAGCGCCGTGACCACAATGAAGGTCGAGTTGAACCAGTCTTCGTCATTGCCCTTGTCGAGCACGATCTGCAAGGCGCCGACACCGACGATCAGCGTGATCAGGCCGACATAGTCCATCTTCGGCCGCGAGAGCACGTCGTTGCGACCCTTCATCTGATTGGCCACCACCATGCTGGCGAAGATGCCGATCGGCACGTTGATGAAGAAGATCCACGGCCATGAATAGTCGTCGGTGATCCAGCCGCCCAGGATCGGGCCTGCGATCGGGGCGACCACCGTCACCATCGCCAGCAACGCCAGCGCCATGCTTCGCTTCGCCGGCGGGTAGATCGAGATCATCAAGCTCTGCGTGATCGGATACATCGGTCCGGCCACGGCACCCTGGATCGCGCGAAAAAAGATCAGCATGCCCATGCTTTGCGAAATGCCGCATAGGAAAGACGCGAGCGAGAACAGCAGCGTCGACCAGATGAACAGCTTCACCTCGCCGAAGCGACGGGTGAGAAAACCGGTGAGCGGCAGCGCGATCGCCATGCTCACCGCGAACGAGGTAATCACCCAGGTGCTCTGGTTGACGCTCACGCCCAGGTTGCCGGCGATCGTGGGCAGCGACACGTTGGCGATCGTCGTGTCCAGCACCTGCATGAAGGTTGCCAGCGACAGGCCGATCGTGGACAGCCCGATGCTCGGTGGACGAAATGGTGTGTTCATAGCGTTCTTTGCGAAAGCTTGAGGCCCCTCGCCAGGCTGGCGAGGGGCAAAGGGTTCTTACTTCTTCGCCGCGTCGGCCTGCGCGCTGGCGCTGGCCATGTTGGCGTGGATGATCTCGTCGATCACGCTGTTGGCCTGGGCCAGCTGCTTGCCGTACACGTCGGTGTTGAAGGCTGGTGCGGTCGGTGCTTTCTGCGCCAGCATCGCACCCGTCTGGTCATGCAGGCCGACCGACACGTCCATCGACAGGCCGATGCGCAGCGGATGCTCGTCGAGCTGCTTGGCGTCGGTGAAGAAGATACGCACCGGCACGCGCTGCACGATCTTGATCCAGTTGCCGGTGGCGTTCTGCGCCGGCAGCAGCGAGAACGCGCTACCCGTGCCCACGCCCAGGCTCTGCACCGTGGCCTTGTACTTCACGCTGCTGCCATACACGTCGGCCGTGACTTCCACCGGCTGGCCGATACGCATATGGGTCAGCTGGGTTTCCTTGAAGTTGGCATCGATCCACACCTGATGCAGCGGCACCACCGCCATCAGCGGTGCGCCGACGGCGATACGCTGGCCCAGCTGCACCGAGCGCTTGGCGACGTAGCCGTCGACCGGCGCAATGATCGTTGTGCGCAGATTGTCCAGATACGCCTGGCGCAGACGCGCCGAAGCGGCCTGCACGTCCGGATGCGATGCGACGACGGTGTCGTCGACCAGCACCCGGTTGGTCTGCAACTGCTGCTCAGCGGTGGTCAACGCACTCTGTGCGGAGGTCAGGGCATCCAGCGCGTGCGACAGTTCTTCGCTGGAGATCGCACCGGACTTGGCCAGGTCGCGGCGACGGTTGTAGTCGGCGCGTGCCTTGTCGACCGCCACCTTGCGTACGGCCACATCGGCCTGCGCACCCGACACGTTGCTATACAGGCCGCGCACCTTGCGCACCGTGCTGGCGAGGTTGGCCTTCGCTTCGGCCAGCGCCACTTCGGTGTTGGCCGCATCGAGCTTGACCAGCACGTCGCCGGCATGAACCAGGTCGCCGTCATCGGCGCCGATCGTCACCACCGTGCCCGGCACCTGCGGCGTGATCTGCACGACGTTGCCGTTGACATAGGCGTCGTCGGTACCTTCGTACCAGCGGCCATCGAAGTAATACCAAAGGCCCCAGGCGATCGCGAGCACGACGAGCACGACCGCCAGCAGGCGAAGCAGAAAACCGCGACGGCTTTTCTGCGGGGGGACAGCCGAGGCTTCGGCTGCGACAGGATTCTGGCTAGACATGACAATCAGCCTCAGGAACGAGAAGGATTAGAACGGGAAACGAGATTGGCGTCGTCGGCCTGCGGACGGAAACCGCCGCCGAGCGCCTGAATGAGTTGCACCGACAGATCGACCTGCTGCGCACGCAGCGAGGCCATGCGCTGATCGGCCACCAGTAGCTCCTGGCGCACGCTCAGTGCCTCCAGATAGCTGCCGATACCGGCCTTGTAGCGCTGGTCGGCCAGCTTCCATGCATCGTTGGCGGCATCGAGCGCGCGCTGTTGCGCGGTGATCTGGTCGCCCAGCGACTTCAGGCCGGATAGATCGTCGGCCACGTCGTTCACCGCGCTGACCAGGGTCTGGTTGTACTGCGCGACGGCCTCGTCGTACTGCGCGTCCTTTCCGGCGAGATTGTTGCGCAGGCGGCCGCCGTCGAAGATCGGCAGGCTGATCGCCGGGCCGCCTTCGTAGAAACGCGCCGGCATCTGGAAGATGTTGCCGCCGCCGAGGCCAACAATGCCGGCCATTGCGCTGATGCTCAGGTCCGGCAGGAAGCGCGTCTTGGCTTCCTTGATGCCCTGATCGGCTGCCTCGACACGCCAGCGTGCGGCGACCAGATCGGCGCGATGGCCGACCAGGTCGATCGACAGATTGTCCGGCACGGCCAGCGCGCTCGGCTGCAAGGTTTGCGGACGCACGATGTCCAGGCCGCGGTCCGGACCCTTGCCGAGCAGTACCGACAGCGCCGAACGCGCCGAGTCGATCGCGCGATCGGTTACCGCGATCTGCTGTTGCGCGCTCGCCACTTCCGATTCGATCTGCTTCAACTGCATCTGGTTGTCGATGCCGGCGCTGACGCGCTGCGAGGTCAACTGATACGAGTGATTGGCACGATCGAGTTCGGCCTTGGCGACATCCTGCTGCGCATAGGCGTACGACAGCTGTACATAGGCGCGTGCGACATTGGTCGAAAGCTCGATGCGCACCGCGCGCGTTTCGATCTCGGCGGCACGGGCGCTACCGACGGCCGCTTCCCACGCTGCCTTCTTGCCGCCCCACAGGTCGGCATCCCACTTGAAGCTGCCGTAGGCGTACTTGGCGGCGGCGAAGTGGCCGTTGCCGAACGGTTCGATCGTGGTCGGCAGGCGTGCGCCGGCAACCGACGCACCGGCATTGACCGTCGGGCCACGTGCAGCGTCGGCGATGCCGGCTTCGGCCTGGGCTTCGCGCAGGCGCGCATCGGTCATGGCCAGATTCGGGTTGTCCTTCAGGGCCTCTTCGATCAGCGCACTGAGCTGGGCATCGCCCAGGCCGGTCCACCAATCCTGTTGCGGCCATTGCGCCGGCGACAGTTCGAGCCGGGTCAGGCTGCGATCGGCCTTGAGCGTGGCCGGATCGGTCAGGCTGCCATCCGGATGCAGGCCGCCGCTGCTCGCGCAGCCGGCGAGGGCCAAAGAGATAGCGGTTGCAGCCGCAAGTAAGTGCAGACGCATGGGAATATCCCGGAATAGTCGATTTCAGGTCTTGTCGCGGAGCGCACGCAGTACGCGCGCCAGGTATTCGTGTAGCTGGTTCTTCTCGACCTCGTTCAACGACCGCTGGGCCGCAGCCAGCACGCGATCGTTGCAGTCGGACAATTGGTTCCAGACGGCCGTCCCGGCCTCCGTCAACTCGATGCGCAATGCCCTGCGGTCTTGTTCGTGCGGGCAACGACGCAGATATCCCTTCTTTTCGAGCTGGTCCAGTTGGCGGGTCATCGCGCCGCCATCCAGCTCCACGGCCCGCGCCAGCTCGGTCGCCGACATCGGACCGATAAGCGCGAGACGCTTGATGATCAGGAACTGGTTGAAACGAAGGTCCATCCCCAGCTCGGCCATCTCCGCTTCGATATCGCGGACGAGCTCTCCACGAACCAGCCCGAGCAGGACGCCCAGGTTTTCGTTGGAGACCTTCTCGTTGGAGGCGGCAAGGCTTTGGGGGTTCTTCTTTTCCATGCCAGGCATAATATTGCCAAAAGAATATTTGTCAAGGCAAATATATTTTAGGCACTCTTTGCCGTAGCTATTGTTCAGACTTCAGCTAACTCCTTCGCCCGCGGCAAACCGCGCCGCAAAGCCATTTCGTCGGCGATGAGGGCACGCATCGCCGGATCCCTGATCTCGACCAGGTCGAAGAAACCGAGCGCCCGCAGGGTCGGGAGCACAGCCAATAGTTGCGGCTCTATGCTGCGGCGCAGTGCTTCCGGCGTGGCCGGATCGAGCATCAGCTGGGCATGGGCGACAAAGCGGATCAGCGCTTCGGCGGCATCCGTGGGCACGCAGGGTGAGTCGGAAATCAACATGCCGATCTCCTTTCTTATGTTCTTGAAGCGTCCGGTGGTCTTATTTACTAAAGACGCCCGAATGGGCTGGGCCGTGACAACGGCTGGCGAACGGGTCGCTGTGGGGACGGACGCGAGGCGACAGCGCAAGTTTAAGCGCGAATCGCCGTGGCCTGATATCGTTAACAAGCCACAAACTATCGCGATCCAGCCATGACGCTCGCCTTCACTCACGAAGAAATCTTCCACCGTATCGAATGCGCCGACGGCCCGGACCTCATTGCCTACGTGGTCGACAAGCACGACCCCATGCATGCGCAGGAACAGGACTGGCACAGCCATCTGCGCGGCCAGTTCTTCTACGTCGAAAGCGGCCTGCTCAGCGTGCGCACGCGCAGCGGCTCCTGGACCCTGCCGCCGCAACGCGTCGGCTGGATGCCACCGGGCGAAATGCACACGATCCGCATCTCCGGTGCGATGCGCGGCTGGGGCGTGTTCGTCGCCCCGCATGCCGCTCATGGCATGCCGAAGGAAACCTGCGTACTGAGCGCCAACGAACTCTTGCGCGCCCTGGTCTACCGCGCGAGCGGCTGGACCCTGGAAGACACGCTCAAGCCCGAACAGGAACGCGTACTTGCCGTGCTCATGGACGAAATGCGCCGCGCGCCGATCGAACCCCTGCACCTGAGCATTCCCACCGACCGCCGCTTGAACCGCATCGCGCACGCCGTGCTCGAACGCCCGCACGACTCGCGCAGCCTGGAAGAATGGGCCACCTGGGCGGGCGTCTCGCCGCGCACGATCAGCCGATTGTTTCGCAGCGAAACCGGCTGCAGTTTTGCGCAGTGGCGACAACAGGCGCGTCTGTCGCGCGCACTGGAACGGCTGGCCGAGGGTGAACCGGTGGCCAATGTCGCCGATGCCCTGGGCTACGCCAGCGTCAGCGCCTTCGTGGCCATGTTCCGCCGCAGCTATGGGTTGCCGCCGGGGCGCTACTTTGCGGCGCAGGCGACTTGAGGGGGTCTCAAATAACCCCTGTTTTTCCTGCTCGTCATCCCGGCGCAGGCCGGGACCCAGTGGCCTCGGTTTTCAGTTTTCGCGATGAGGCGAACTGTTGCATGCTCTCGCGACAACCCATCACAAGCCCACTGGGTTCCGGCCTGCGCCGGAATGACGAGTAGGAAGGGCATTCGAGAATCCCTGAAGTCGCTCCTACAAAATAGGTAAAGCCGTATCCACGAGTGGGAGCAAACGGCATGCCATGGGTTGCCCGCCTGTTTCTCGCTCCTGGTAAAAGTCGCGAAGATGCCCATACCGTGCGCTATGCGCATGGAAAATCGTCGTCGCTCGGGCATACTCCCGCGTCGAGATGCCCGATGTACGACCCGATCGTTTCATTTGAAGGGAAATTCAATGAATAGATTTGACTGGATGGATGTTGGACCGACACGAGCACAATTTTCGGGCGGCATCCGTGGATGGGATGAACTCGGCCATGAAACCTTTGCGGTCGAGATTGCCGAAACCCCGTGGTATGGCGAGATCACGCAGGTCTATGCCGAAAACAAGCATGATTTCAATCTCGAAGTGACGTCCTTCGGCTACGAGTCCAGGGAAAACGTGGGGAACCTCGAGGGAAGGGCGCTGTTTGACGAGCGCGCTATCGAGATGGTCATGGCCGCCACCGTCAAGCTGGTCGAAAAGATCTACACCCTGGAAAACGAAAATCGTCCGAGCCCGCTGTACGAAGTGGAAGGCTCACATTTTCTTGGAACCATCCATTTCCGTGATGGCTGGATTCTCAAAGGCTGATCGCCTTCACGCGTCTACTTAAAAGAGGTGCGCCATGGATGATTATTCGAAGCAGCTTGAAGAGATCAGCAAGGCGAAATCGCTGGAAGATATCCAGCGAATCGCCCGCGAATTCCCTGCCACCGCGAACGGCGAAGGTGGCGCACTGTATAGCGGAAAAGTCGGCGCGACCACGTCGCACGACATCGTTCTGGAGCTCTCCGAGAACGCGCATCTCAACATTATCGACAATACCCCTCGGGCCAAATTCCTGAGCGACCCGAACGTTGACGCGAGCATCAAGAACCGCGTCAGGTCGATCGCTGTCTCCGAAGGCGTTGCCCCGGCGGAAGCGGGAAAATTCGCCAATGACTTTCTCTATGGCAATGCGGATGTTCCGCTGAACAACCCCACCTCGCTGAAAAACTGCGTCTGGGGCCGCGCATCCGAGGAGTTCGCTCAATCTCTGCGTGGCGATATCGATGTGGTCGCTTCTGCCGCGAGTCCCAAGCGGGTATTCGGTCAAGTCGAAGTCCCCACCGTACTGAACAACCCCAATGTACGGTCGCTGGGCGGCGAGTCCGTGGCGAACTTGCGGCATCTCCAGGCCAACGGCGGCACCGAAGCGGTACTGGCCAAGGTGCAGGAGCCTTTTGTTCGCGCGACGGCGGAACCCGTTTTCAATGCGCCATCGGGCAAGGGCGTGACCTTGTCCAAGGAATTCGTGCACCGCCTTGGTGTCGACTCGAAGGGCTTCGCCACGGCCGCCGAGTTGGAAGGCTACGGTCTGGCGCGCGTGAATACGGGATACACCGCGCCACATGTTGCCGTCGCCACGGGCGTTCCGGCGGGCAAGCCGGCAAACGCAAATCCCCGACCCCATGAAACCGCGCCCAAGGTAGGCACACCCGAAACGGTGGTTACCGGCGAGGGCTTGGCGCCAAAGAAAGTCGTTACACCCGAAGGCATCAGCCCGAAGGTGGGCAAGGTTGTCGGTGCCGCGGGTGCTGTCGCGGTGGCTGTCGATGCCACGCAGACCGCCAATCGCACCACCGAATTGCTCGGCCAGAAAAACAGCCTGGGCGCGCAATCCCAGGTCATCCACTTCGGCGCGCGCAACCTGTCGATGCTCGGCGGCGCGGCGCTCGGCACGGAGCTGGGCGCGGCGGCCGGCATCGAAACGGGACCAGGCGCACTGCTTACCGGCGCCGCAGGCGGAATCATCGGCGCTATCGGCGGCAACAAGCTGGCCGATGCCGTCGACCGCTATCGCGTCTACACGCAAAAAGACAGCGACGGCAATCGCTGGCATCTGGATCCCGACAAGCCGGCCGCGGGCTGGCAGCGCTACGAAATGCAGGTCGATCCGACCGCACCCAGCTACGACGGCATGTCGATGGGAATGAAGATGACGACGCATACGGCCGATGCCGCGTTGTCCAACCAACTCAACTACAAGGCGAGCGGTGCAGCCGTGGAACTGGCTTTGGCCGGCGCGCCAACGCCGCAGGACCCTTACAGCCTCAAAGCCGCGAATACCGATACACACAGCATCGCGACCCGTAACTGGGTGCGCGATCCGACGACGCATACCTGGTCGCGCGATGTGGCCGATCACTACATCGAACACGGCATGCTCGTGTCGCACACGGAGAGGGCCAATCCGCAGCGTGCAGCGGAGCTGGATCGCCAGGCCGAAGCGACGATCGCCAAGAACAGCGAACAATCCATGCCGGCGATCGCCAACCGCTATCACCAGGCTTACCAGCAATTTGGCTGGTCGAAGCTGGGCGGGGAACCGGAGGCGGTGGCTACGGCACAAAATATGTTGAAGGGATCGGACGGCTACACCTATACGCGCGGCAACGACGGCAACTGGACCGGTCGCGGCTTTCTCGGTCATCACTTCGCCGCCGAAGGCAACGTCAAGGATGAATTGAATGCCACGTACAAGCATCTGCAAGACGCACGGACGCAGTCCGGGCCGCATGCCGATGCGCGGGGCAGTCAGGGACACGCGCAAGCCCAGCCCGGCGGCCATAACGAATTCGCCGAACGCCTTCAGCGCATGGCGAGCGCGGCCCAAAACGGCGACTGGGCGGGGCTACGCAACGACACGCAGGCACTGGCTCAGACGCAGCCTGCACAGCAGCTGCTGGCCAACGCAAAAGCGACCGTGAATCAGCAGGAGCATGCCGCCACACAGCAGCAAGCGCAGCAACCGCCGCAACAGGACAACCCCACCCGCGGCCCGCAACGGATGGGCTGACCCAAAGGGGAGCGAGGGACCATGCAGCAGCAAGAGTTGGAAGTGCTGATCGGCCATGCCGCGGTATTGATGGAGCAGTTCGAACGCCGTTGCGAACACATCGAACGGCATCTGCACAGTCTCGGGCAGCAGCTGCCGGCGATCATCAAGCAGTCGGCGGACGGTTCGTTGCAAAGTCTGCCGAACCAGGTCATGGGCCAGGTGCGGGACGGCCTGGAGCGCCCTGTACAGGATTATCAGCAACGCCTGCGCACCGCCGGCAGCGAAGTCGGCGCGGAAGCGAGCGCATTGGCGCAACAGCTCAAACGCATGGAGCAGCTGCATCGCATGCTGATCTGGAAAGTGATCGGCGTATCGGCCGTGTGCCTGCTTTTGCTACTGGGCGGCGGGGCGTGGCTGGCGATGCATTATGCCGACGTGATCAAGCAGAACCAGATGTCGGCAGATCTGGTAAGCGTGTACAACCATGCCGATGTGACGATTTGCGACGGCCATCTTTGTGCGAACGTCGATCCGAAAGGTAAGCGATACGGCGAGCATGGCGAGTATCTGAGCGTCAAGGCGCGGTAGTAGGCACGCCGCGCTAGCGCACTACATTCCCCGAAAACGATGCAGGTAACTGGCGCCGACGGCCAGCACCTCCGCGCGCTGCTTGAGCACAAGCTCCGCACGCCCCAGTTCGCTCTTGCGCAAGCGCGCGATCGCGGACACGCGCACGATGGTGCCGCGATGGATCTGCCAGAAGGTGTCTTCATCGAGCATGTCGAGCAGTTCCTTCAGCGGCGTACGGATGATTGCCTCGTCGCCCGCGGTCACCACCCGCACATATTTGTCCTGCGCCTGAAAGTAGAGCACTTCGTCGATATCGAACATGCGCACGCTGTCGCCGACGCTGGCGGTGATCCAGCGCATCGGCGCGGGCCTGGCAGGCTGCAGGCGACGCACGACCGCTTCGAGCTGCGCGGCCAACCCGTCAACGGGCCGGCTCAGGCGCTCCTGCACGCGCAATATCGTCTGTTGCAGCCGCGCATCCTGGATCGGCTTGAGCAGGTAGTCGATGGCGCCGGCCTCGAAGGCACGGATCGCGTAGTCCTCGTAGGCGGTGATGAAAACCGCCAGGCCACCGTGCGCGACGACATCGAGCGCGACATCCAGTCCGCTGGTGCCAGGCATGCGGATATCGAGAAAAGCCACCTGCGGATGATGTTGCGCAACCGCGACCCTGGCGGTATCGCCGTCCTCGCAGATGGCCAGCAAGTCCAGCGCCGGCCAGTGCGCCTTCAGTTGCGCACACAACGCCTGGCGCTGCGGCGCCTCGTCCTCGGCCACCATGCCGCGTACTGTAGGGGTCATGCCTCGCCCTCATCCGGGACATCGAGAATCGCCACCGCGCCGCCGCCTTCGCGATTGCGCAACTCGAACGTCGCATGGCCCGCATAACGGGCCACCAGTTGCTTGCGCAGGTTATGCAGGCCCACACCCTGGCCGGGGCCAAGGCGCAAGCCGAGCCCATCATCGGCAACGCTGACACGCAAGCCATGCTCCGTGCGTTGCGCATCCAGACTCACCATGCCCGGCCCCGGACGGCCTTCGATACCGTGCTTGATCGCGTTCTCCACCAGCGTCAATAGCAACAGTGGCGGAAAGCAACGGCTGCGCAACGCAGTATCGATGTTCACTTGGTAACCGAGCCGTCCACCGCTACGCACGTGCATCAATTCGAGATAGTCCGCGCACAGATCCAGTTGCTCGCCCAGGCTGCTGGCGATGCTGCCGTCCTGTTCACGCAGGCGCGGAATGGTGGCGCGCAGGTAATCCACCAAGGTGTCGATGGCGTGTTCGGCGCGATCGGGTTCACTGCGGATCAGCGCGCGGATCGAGGCGAAGGTGTTGAACAGGAAATGCGGCTCGACCTGCGCCTGCAGCAGTCCGAGCTGCCATTCGGCCTGCTGGCGTTGCTCGTGCGCTGCTTTGAGTTCGCTGTCGCGCGCCGAGTTATCCCAGCGCCGTTGCTCTTCCAGATAGGCATACAGCGCCATGCCTCCCCCCAGCATGCCGTAGATAGCCGCATTGAGCAGCGTGAATACCCCGACCAGTGCGGCCGATCCGGTACCGGCCGCAGAAGGCCGGGTAGGCGGCGCCATATGCGCGGACCGGAAGGCTTCCATGATGGACCACGACGCCCATCGATTGACGGCAAGGCTGGCGGCGACGCCGACAAGGATCGCCAGAACCAGCGCAACGCGTTCCCAAACGTCCGGCCACGCTTGATGACGGACGACGGTGGCGAGGGTCGGCCCAAGACAGGTGATGGTGATGCACGCCACAAAGAGCGGGAGCGCGCCTTGCAGACCGGCTTGCATATTGCGCGAAACGAACCATACGCCCAGCGCGCTCATCAATGCCCATACCGCACAGACCGCACCGAAGCGCACGCAACGGCCCAGCCACCAGCGGCGGCTGAAGACCGGGTAGTGGCGATAGCGGACCCACCAGCCATTACCGCTTGCGAGCATGGCAGGCGGCAAGGGCTGGTCGAGCGATGGACGGATCGGCATGTCATGAAGCCTACCGCGTCGCTCGGCCGACGAGTGCGGCGGCCTGCGCGGCATAGGCGTCACGGCGTCTTCGTGGCTGGCACCGCCACGCGCTCGGCGGACATCGCGCCACCGCCTTGCTTCCAGAGAAAGCCGTCATGGCCGTCCGGATGCAGCAGGGCATCGAGCTTCAGCGGATAGAAATCGCCAACGCTGTCGTAGCCCATGGTGAATTCCGGCTGGCCCGGCACCTGCACCGTCAGCGCATCGCCTTTGTGCCGCAGCGTCATGATCATGCCGTTTTGCAAACGATAGTCGCCGGTCAACGCGTCGAGCAACGCAGGCGGCGCGGGGACGCTGCGGCGTGGATGATGCAATGGCACGGTCGGATCGAGCAGCGGGAGGGCCACGTCGCCCAGACCGCCCGTGTTGGTAAGCGACGTGTCGGCGAACAGCACCACGCCGCGTTGGCTGACCGGGTCGAAGGCCACGAGCGAGGAAAACCCGCCCGTACCACCTTCATGCATCACCATAGTGGCCTGACCAAGCTTGGGCAGCATCCAGTTCATGGCCATCGGTCGGCCCGAGGCCGTCTTTATCGGCTGCTGCGTCAGTCGCAACGCCGCCAGCGTGGCAGCATCGATCTTGCCCTGGCCCAGTTCGCCCTGCACGTAGCGGATCATGTCGTCCAGGGTCGCACGCACTCCGCCGACACCCGCCAGGTTGGTCGAGAACGTCCATGCGGGCGCAACCGTGCCGTTCGGGTAGTGCCCCGTCGCTGGAACGACGCCCTCGGGCGCCTTGGCGATGTAGGCATGCTTCATGCCGAGTGGGCCGAACAGGCGTTCCCGCAGCAGGCTCTCCAGGTCGGTACCGGTACGCCGGGCCAGCGCGGAGGAGAGCAACATCATCGCGTAGTTGGAGTAAGCGAACTGCGTGCCCGGCGCCTGCTGCAGCTTTACGTCGCCCAGCGAGGCGAGCAGCGTCGCGTCGTCCAGATCGGCATAGGGATTGGCCGGGTCGGCCGGATGCATGCGCGAGGGCAGGCCCGGCAAGCCCGAGGTATGCGTCACCACATGCCGCAAGAGGATCGGCTGGCCGTCGAAATCGGGCACCTTGCTGCCTGCCGGCAACCACGCGGACAACGGATCGTCGAGCGATGCCTTGTGCTGCAGGATCAGCCCGGCCAGCAAGGCCGCGGTCATGGTCTTGCTGACCGAGCCGATCTCAAAGGCGCTGCGGGCGCCGATGCGGTCACGTTGCGAGGGATCGGCGCAGACCGCGCCGCGTGCGACATGATCGTGGTCGATCACCGCCGCTTCCACGCACACACCCGTGCGATCGCCCGAAAAGCGCTGTTCGAGCACATGCTGCACCTGGTCGTCGGTCATCGCGGTTGCCGCGCCCGCATACGCCACGCAGGCACCGAACAGGATTTTCCGTACGTGTTTCATCTGAGGTCACCGGATTGGGAAGGTGCCGGCAGCGTGGCCGATCAACCGATGTCCCGCCGGAGCATGCGACGAAGCCGGCTGTCATCGCGACAAAACCGTCATGCGGCGGACGAATCCTGGATGCGTCCGCCGCCGTGAAGGCTCATTTCTACTACTTCGCAGGCTTCACATACGTCTCGAACAACTCATCGATCCGCCGATATTCGTCATGCCACGAATCAGGGTGCACGAAACCGTGCCGCTCCATCGGATACAGCGAAATCCAGAAGTTCTTCTTGTGCAGCTCGATGAAACGCTGATACAGGCGGATCGAATCTTCCGCCAGCACGTTGTCGTCAATGATGCCGTGCTGGATCAAGAGCGGATCCTGCAGCTTGTCGGCGAACTCGATCGGCGAGCTGATGCGATAGCTTTCCGGATCGAGCTGCGGGTCGTTGAGAATGTCCCCGGTGTACTCGTGGTTGTACAGGCGCCAGTCGCTGACCGGACGCAGGGCCGCGCCCGCGGCGAATTCGCCCGGTGCACGCAGCAAGGCCATCTCGGTCATGAAGCCGCCGTAGCTGCCGCCATAGATGCCGATGCGCTTGCCGTCGATACCGTGCTGCTTGACCAGCCACGCCTTGCCGTCGAGCAGGTCTTCCAGCTCCGGATGACCCATCTGACGATAGATCGCGGTACGCCACGCGCGGCCGTAGCCCTCCGAAGCGCGGTAGTCCATGTCGAGCACGACATAACCTTGCTGCACCAGCAGATTGTGGAACATCTGTTCGCGGAAGTAGTTCGACCAGGACAAGGTGACGTTCTGCAGATAACCCGCGCCATGCACGAAGATCACCGCGGGCCGGCCGGCGGCCGCGGCCGGATCGGCCGGGCCGTAATACTTGGCCCAGATCGAGCCGGCGCCGTGCGAGGACGCCACTTCGACGATCTGCGGTGCGATCCATGCATGCGCGGTAAACGCCGGCTTCATGGTGTTGGTCAATTCGCGCGGCGTACCGCCGGCGGCATCCTGCACGGCAAGCTGCGCCAGCACATAGGGCGACGAATGCAGCACGGCCAGCTGCTTGCCATCCGGCGACAACAGAAAATCGTCCATGCCCTGATACTGGGTCAGACGCGTCAGCTCGCCGCCGTTGCTGGGCACGCGATAGACGTCGTAGCTATACGGAGCGACCTTGTTGCTGCGCACGTAGAACCACTGGCCATCGTCGGACAGCTGCGGATGGCTGACTTCGAACTTGCCCTGGGTAAGCGCACGCGCCTTGCCGTCAAGCGTCTTGGTGTAGAGCTGCGAGTAGCCGGTTTCCTCGCTCATGTACCACAGCGTGCGGTTGTCCTTGAGCCAACCGAAATCGTTGAAGTTCCAGTTGATCCAGGCGTCGTCGTGCAGGCGATGCTGGTTGACCAGCGCATGCTTGGCGAAGTCGACGCTGGCGATCCAGCGATCCTTGTTGTCGATCGCGCGTAGCTGGATGGCGAGGTTATGACCGTCGTCGCTCCACACGATGCCGCCACCACCGCCGTCGTCCGCATCGGCAACGATGCGCAGGGCGCGCTCGTCCGGCGCCTTGAGTGCCTTGGCCTGGTCTTTCTTGCCGTTCTTCTCCAGCTCCGCGATGGCCTTGGCGCGCAGCGCCTTGAGCGGATCGTCCTTGATGCCGGGCAAGTCGCCGGTAGCCAGCGAATAGCTCTTGCGCTGATTCAGATCGACCAGCAACAACGACTGCGGCGTGGGATCGTTGCGGCCCACGTAGACGCGCGTTTCCTGTTGCGTGGCGTAACCCGAATCGGTGACGTAATGGGTGACTTGCGGCTTCTTGCCCTCGCTGGCGTCCTTGGGCTGGGTGACCAGGAGCATCCAGCGACCATCAGGCGACAGCTCGGCATCGAGCAGGTCGGCCTTGTCGCCCAGATAGATCGGCTCGGGCGCACGACTCGGGTCGACCGCTGCCAGTGCGTCGTCGTTGTCGCGCAGGCCATCCTTGTCAGCCTTGTTCTGGCGCAACGCCTTGAACAGACGCAGTTGGTCATCGGTCAGGTCGTTGGTTTTCTTGTCCTTGTCTTTCGGGTCGTCGGCAAACTTCAGTTGCGCAGCCGGCGCGACCACCCGGGCGGCGATGTCGTAGCTGAACCACGTATTGGCCTGGCGAAATTGCAGCGCACGACCGTCGCTGGAAAAGCGCGGCGCCGATTCGATTTCCGGTGTTCGGGTGACTTGCAGGCGCCGGCCGCTGGAAAGCTCGACCAGGAAAATGTCGCCATGGCGCACGAATGCCGCGTAACGATGCTCGCGGTCGAACACCGACGGGCCATCGGCCTGCGCCTGTGCCGCGGCATCGAGCTTGCTCGACTGTCCGCTGGCCACGTCGACGCGATACAGGTCACGCACCTTGCTGTCATCACGCTTGAGCGCGTAGTACACGGCATGGCCGTCCGCACTCCAGTACGGCTGCTCGACCGCGGCGCCGATCCAGTCCGGATTGGCCATGATGGTTTCCAGGTCCAGCGGGCCGCCTGCTGCGGACTGGGCAAAGGCAGACGGCAGCGCGGCCAAGGCGGCCAGACCGGCGACAAACATTCGGCGCATGGGAAGCTCCCTGTTTGAAACCGGACAGCATAACCGTGACCGGCGTCGCCGCAAGCGCCAAGGGTTGGTTTCCCTGCGACGGCGTTGCCGCTACGCTCGGCGGTTAGCCGCATTTATCCGGCGCGCGCTTTATCCGACGCGTATTTGTCGGAGACGTCAGCCAATCGCGCGATCATGCGTTTCGCATGTGAGCCCGCCGCGATCGGCGCGCCTCCCCGCCAGCCAATGAGCCAGACCCGCATGACCTTGCCGACCGTCGAACGCGAAACCGCCGCCCAGCCGGTTTACAGCATTATCTGGCTGCATGGCCTGGGCGCCGACGGCAACGACTTCGCACCGATCGTGCCCGAGCTGATCGCGCCCAACTGGCCTGCGCTGCGCTTCGTCTTTCCGCATGCACCGGTGCGGCCAGTCACGATCAACGGCGGCATGCCGATGCGTGCCTGGTACGACATCGTCGGCATCGATCTGCTGCTGCGCCAGGACGAGTCCGGCATGCGGGCATCGGTCGAAGCGGTCGAGGCGCTGATCGCCCAGGAAAATGCCCGCGGCGTCCCGGATGAGCGCATCGTGCTGGCGGGCTTTTCCCAGGGCGGCGCCATCGCGCTGGCCGCTGGCCTGCGCCATGCCAAACCGCTGGCCGGCATCATCGCGCTGTCCACCTATCTGCCGATGCAGGAGCATTTCCCGGCAGAGCGCAGCCAGGCCAATGCATCGATACCGATTTTCTGGGGCCACGGCACGGGCGACCCGATCGTCGCCCTGAGCCGCGGCGTCGCCTCGCGCGATCTGTTGCAATCGCTGGGCTACACGGTGGAATGGCACACCTATCCGATGCCGCATTCCGTCTGTGCGGAAGAAATCGCCGATCTGCGCGACTGGCTCGGTAAGCGCTTCGCCTGAGGCGGACCCGCTACACAGACGAGTTTCGATGCTCTTGGGCATACTGTCGCCCATGCGCGACACCAGCCGCCCCCTCACCGATAACGCACCGCTGCCGGACTTCTGCAGTCTCTCGGTGATCTTCGCCTTGCTGGTGATCGGCGCGTTGACCGCTACCGTGGTCTGGCTCGCCGCCAGCGGCATGAGCTGGAGCGGCTATTGTCTGTGTGTGCTGTTTATCGAATGGCTGATGCTGGTGCTCGGCCTCACGCTATGCAAGTTGCGGCCCTGGCTGCAGAAGCTGCGTGGAACGCTGTCGTATGTCGGCGCATGGCTTTGGATTCTGCTGATCGTCGCACCGACCAGTGCATTGGCTCATTGGCTGGCGACGTCGTTACCGATGGAAGCGCTGCAAACCAGCAACCTCGCCTTCGTGCGCGACAGCGTGCTGATCGCCGCGCTGCTGGGCGCCGCCGTGCTGCGCTATTTCTATGTGCTGGCGCAATGGCAGGTGCGCCTTGAAGCGGTCAGCCGTGCCCAGGTCGACGCCTTGCAGGCACGCATTCGCCCGCACTTTCTGTTCAACAGCATGAATACGGTTGCCGCCCTGGTGCGGGTCGATCCGGATGCGGCGGAACGCACGATAGAAGATCTTTCCGAGTTGTTCCGCGCGGCGCTTGGCCAGCACCAGTCGCGCGACGGCACCATGGCCGACGAGCTCGCCCTGGTCGATCGCTATCTGGCCATCGAGCAATTGCGCCTGGGCGACCGGCTGCAGGTGCTGCGCGAGCTGGACGCCCTGCCCGCCGATTACCCCTTGCCGCGCTTGTTGTTGCAGCCGCTGGTGGAGAATGCGGTGCGGCATGGCATTCAGCCGTCGCGCGAAGGTGGCCAGATCGTGCTGCGCGGCTACCGCGAGAACAAAAGCCTGGTAATCGATATCGAAAATCCGCTCGCCGCCACGCCTTCCGAACCGGGCACCGGGCACGGCCTGGACAATGTGCGCCAGCGCATCGCCTATCGGTACGGCCCGCGCGCGCGCGTCGACGCGGGGCCGCGCGATGGCCGCTTCTGTGTGCGCGTGCAATTGCCGGAAACACCTTGATGACGACGTCGACCACCACCGCGTTGCGCGTGCTCATCGTCGACGACGAGCCACTGGCGCGCGCGCGTCTGGCGGCATTGCTGGGCGAATGCGACAACATCGTGATCGCCGGTAGCGTCGCCGATGGCGACGCGGCGTTGAACGAGCTCGACGCCTCACAGCCCGACCTGCTCTTGCTGGACATCAACATGCCCGGCATCGACGGCATTGCTTTGGCCCGGCGACTGGCCAGTCGCGGGCGTCCGCAGGTGATCTTCTGCACGGCGTACGAAAACCATGCGGTACAGGCGTTCGATCTGGGCGCGATCGACTACCTGCTCAAACCCGTGCGCCTCGAACGTCTGCGCGACGCGCTCGAACGCGCGCGTCTTCGCCTCAGCCATGCCCCGCGCGAGTCGACCCGCTATCTGCGCGGCCGCCAGCATGGCGAACAGGTACGCATCGCGCTGGACGAAGTGATCTGCCTGCTGGCCGAAGAAAAATATGTCGTCGTCCAGCATCGCGCCGGTCAGCTATTGCTGGACGAATCGCTGCGTCAGCTCGAAGAAGCCTATCCCGAGCATCTGGTCCGACTGCATCGCAACTGCCTGGTACCGACCCAGCGCCTGCTCGGGTTGAAAACCCTGACCGACGGACGGGTGCTGGCGCGTCTGGGCGGCACCGAGCTGACGCCGGAGGTCAGCCGGCGCAACCTGCCCGCACTGCGCAAGCTGCTGCGGATGGGCTGAGCGGCCCGCGACCATTCGCCGACAACTCGACAACCGTTTTTACGCAACAATACGGCTTTCCTTCGTCGTGCCCGACCATGAATCCTTCCATCCTGCGCATCGCCACCCGCAAGAGCGCGCTCGCCTTGTGGCAAGCCGAGCACGTCGCCGCCGAACTGCGTGCCGCGCATCCGTCACTGCATGTCGAACTGGTACCGCTGACGACACGCGGCGACGAAATCCTCGACAAGCCCCTGGCTACCA
This sequence comes from Dyella sp. NPDC103356, assembly GCF_055584465.1. NCBI lineage: Bacteria > Pseudomonadati > Pseudomonadota > Gammaproteobacteria > Lysobacterales > Rhodanobacteraceae > Dyella > Dyella sp. NPDC103356. Next base: position 280,979 of record NZ_JBVJLZ010000004.1, on the reverse strand, counting down.
TCGGTGGCAAAGGACTGTTCCTGAAGGAGCTCGAGGTGGCCATGCTCGAAGGCCGCGCCGATCTGGCCGTGCATTCGCTCAAGGACGTGCCCGCCGATCTGGAACCGGGCTTTACCTTGCCGGCAATCCTGCCCCGCGCCGATGCCGCCGACGCCTTTGTCAGCAACGACTACGACCACCTGGCTGCGCTGCCGCAAGGCGCACGGGTCGGCACGTCGTCGCTGCGGCGCCAGGCCCAATTGCGCGCCGTGCGACCGGATCTGGTGCTGCTCGACCTGCGCGGCAATGTCGGCACACGTCTGAACAAGCTCGACACCGGCGACTACGACGCGATCATCCTTGCCTGCGCAGGACTCGAACGCCTCGGTCTTGCCTCGCGCATTCGCAGCCGCCTGACCTCTCCCGACTGGCTGCCCGCCCCTGGCCAGGCGGCCATCGCCATCGAGGCCCGCAGCGATCAACCGGCAGTACTGGAGCTGCTCCGCGCTCTCGACGATGAGGAAACCCGCTGGACGGTCAGCGCGGAACGCTCGATGAATCGCGCCCTCGGCGGCAGCTGCACCGTACCGGTGGGCGGCTGGTGCGTAGTGACCGAACACGGCTTGCACCTGCGCGGCATGGTCGGCGATGCGCAAAGCGGGCGCCTGCTGCACGCCGCGCTCGAAGGGCGTAGCGACGATGCCGAAGGGTTGGGGCAGCGCGTGGCTGAAGCGCTATTCCTGCAAGGAGCTGGGGAGCTGCTTGCAGGGCATTGAGGATTCAGAGCCGCCCCCTCACTCCAACCCTCTCCCCCGGCGAAGCCAGGGGAGAGGGAGCAGGTTACGGAAATTCGAAACGTTGAGGATCTACTCAGTCAGACTCCCTCTCCCCTGGCTTCGCCGGGGGAGAGGGTTGGGGTGAGGGGGGCTCTCGCTCGCACAAAGCCCCCCAACCATCAGAAGTTGTAAACCAGATTCGTCGTCGCCAACGTATCGGTGTTCTTGATACCGACCTGCACGTCGCTGTTGTAGCGAACCTGATAGCCCAACTTGACCGCAAGCTTCTTGGTCATGCTGACCGAGAGCCCGATATCGTTCTGGTAATACTTGTTCTTGGTGCCCGCTTCCATCAGCAGCGTGTCTTCCAACGCCGTGTTGCCGGTGAGGCGGTACTTCAGGTTGACCAGGCCGCGCGCCACCGGTTCGCTTTGGCTGTCCTGACGCACGCGCTCGATCGAACCATCGGGCAGGGTGACCTGCTGGTCGGCGGGGCGATATTCCTTGTAACCGGGACCGATTTCGAACGAGAGCTCCATCTTTTCGTTCTTCAGCGCCACGTAGCCGTAGCCGATCGAAACGGTGCCCTGCCACAGGTTGGCGCCAAAATCGTCATGGTCGTAACGCGCCGCACCCACGATATAGCTGCGTGGGTCGAGCTTGAAGCCGACCGAGGCGCCGGCGTCGTAACGGTTGGCGGTGGTGCTCAGGCGGTTGATCGTGTTGCCTTCGTTGTCCTGTACCTGCACCTCGCCCTTGGAACGCAGACCGGTGAAGAAGAAATTGTTCTTCCACAGCTCGTTTTCCTGGTTGAGGGTGAGTTTGGCGTTGGCGTTGTCCGTACGCGAATTGCCGCGCGAAGAGGCGAAACCAAATTCGCCCGAACCACTCCAGCCGCCGTTATTGGCCGCATTGGAAGCAGTGCCACCGGGCGTACCGGCATCTTGGGCGTGAACCGTGCTCGCTAGGGCTGCGAGCACCAAACTGGCGATCAAGGTCTTTTTCATTGGATCGATCCACATAGTTAAATAAAAGTAATCATGAACCTTAACGGAGCCGATTGAATGTGCAGTGAACAAAACCGGCAGGGTTCAGATCGGGCCGGTTTCGCGAGAACGCCTGGCGAGCGCCAACTCATACAGGCGCTGTTCCAGCGTTTTACCGAGCCCGCAGGCGACTGCGGCCATGACCGCCAGCCACAGCGGCGCGCATTCGAAGCCCGTGGCAAGCAATGCCACGCAGGGCAAGGCATAGACCAATGCCGCCGCAAGAAAACGCGCCGGCGTCAGCGGCTGGATGCGCCGCGATTTTGCATTCGATTCAAGACCCTGCCCCTGCAGCGCGCGCCAACGCATGCCCTCCACGCCACCAAGTAACAAGGCCAGCGCCAACAGGCTCAACACCCAATACAAGGTGCTGCCCATGGTGATCTGATCGTCCTGCGCGGCAAGGCAGACCCATAGCCACAAACCACCGGCATAACACGCCGACACCACCCGGCTGATCGGCAGATGCGAGGTGGCCTGGGTCAGTTCGGGTGCGCGACGGACGCCAAAACCGTGCGCGGTGTAAATCAGCGCCGCCAGGCTCGCCAGCGTCAGGGCCGCACCCGCCAGACGAGTGGCCCAGAAATCGTTGTCGCCGCGAGCAAGAGCCGCCACCGCCAGCATCGGCAGGTAGGCGAGCAGGGCGACCATGGCCTCGCGCGTAGGACGACTGCCACGACCCATCCGCCAGCCATGCCAATCGGGTACCGCCGGCAGGCGCAGACAGGCAACCAGCAAACCGAGGGTGACAAAACCCGCGCCCAACGAGAGCGGTACCAACGACTCGCCGCGCCCGCTGCTGTAGATGCCCAAAGCCAGCGCCAGGCCCAGCAACATCCACATGCCATAGCCGGTAAATGCCAGTACTTCCAGCAACATGCGAGGCAGGCCGGCATCCAGTCCATGCCGTTGGCCTGTGGTTTGGCGATGCAGTTTCACATCGCTTGGGGATATCTCGCCGCTGTGCTCCATCGATCCTTTACGCGCTATTGGCAAACGACAGTGAAGAATGCCCGCTGGACTCGCGGACCAGTCTGGATTCCACGGGAGTACCCCGACCCGACACGGGAGTACCCCGACCCGAACTGTGAACTGATTTTAATAACACAGTCTCACGGCGAGTGCGGGGATGACGTCCTGGACTTGCTAGTGTCTCTACGCATGCCCATGCTAGGGGAAGTTCTAAACAGACACTTTATTTCATGGATCGTTACGAGCGCATTCTCACCCTGCACCGCTTGCTCAAGTCGGCGCACTATCCGGTGCCGCTGCCTCGTCTGATGGACGAGCTGGAGTGTTCGCGCGCCACGCTTTATCGCGACGTAGCTTTCTTGCGCGACGCGCTGGGCGCACCGATCGAGAGCGCGGGCGGCGAACACGCCGCGTTTCGCTACGAGCAGGGCGAAGGCGAGCGCTTCGAACTACCCGGATTGTGGCTGACCTCGGACGAGCTGGCCGCGCTGCTGGCTTTGAACGAACTGATCGGTCGCTCCGGCCCCGGCGTGCTAGCCGGCGCGCTGGCACCGTTCAAGGCGCGCATCGAGCACCTGCTGTCCGACCAGGGCAGCGGCAAGGCCTTGCCGATCGAACGTATCCGGGTGATTTCCTGGGGCGAGCGCAAGCTCGACCAGCAGGTCTTCCGCACCGTCGCCGGCGCCGTGCTCGAACGCAAGCAGTTGCGCTTTCGGTATCGCGCACGCACCACCAACGCCGACAGCCGCCGTACGGTATCGCCGCAGCGGCTGACGCATTACCGCGACAACTGGTATCTGGATGTGTGGGACCACGATCGCGAGGCGCTGCGCAGCTTCGCCGTCGACCGCATCGTCGAACCGCAGGCACAGGACGCGCTCGCCATCGACGTGGCCGAGAACGATCTCAACGAAATGCTGGCCTCGAGCTACGGCATTTTCGCCGGTAAACCAAAAGCCTGGGCAACCGTGCGGTTCTCCGAGCATGCCGCGCGCTGGGTCGCCGACGAACACTGGCATTCGCAGCAAAAGGGCGAATGGCTGTCCGACGGCAAGTACGAATTGAAACTGCCTTACTCCAATTCCAAGGAATTGCTGATGGACGTGCTCAAGTACGGTCCGGACGCGGAAATCATCGCGCCGATCTCGTTGCGCGAAGAAATGAAGATCCTGCTGGACCTGGCCTTGGGCACCTACCGTCAGCCGCCACGTTGATCGCCCTCTCCCCGATATGAGCCTCACGGACATCGTCGACACCTCGATCAGCCAACCTCGCAAACCCACCGTCGCGCTTGCCCTGGGTGCCGGTGGCGCCAAAGGCCTGGCGCACATCGGCGCCATCGAGGAAATCGAGGCATGCGGTTTTGAGATCACATCGATCGCCGGCACCTCGATGGGCGCGCTGATCGGCGGCGTGTATGCGATGGGCAAGCTCGATATCTATCGCGACTGGGTCACCACGCTGGCGAAGATGGATGTGCTCAAGCTGGTCGACTGGACCTTTTCCGGCGGCGGCCTGATCAAGGGCGAGCGCATTATCGGGAGGCTGCGCGAACTGGTTGGCGATGTGCTGATCGAGGAACTGCCGCTGGCCTATACCGCGGTGGCTACCGATATCGATCGCGAACGCGAAGTGTGGCTGACACGCGGGCCGCTGTTTGATGCGATTCGCGCGTCGATCGCCATCCCGACCGTATTTCGCCCCTACGTCATTGGCGACCGCCGCCTGGTCGATGGCGCCTTGCTCAATCCGTTGCCGGTCACGCCGCTGATTCGCGAGCCAGCCGATTATCTGATCGCGGTAAGTCTCGACGGGCCGCCCCAATTGGCCTCGCCGGAAACCGCGGTCGATGCCAGCGAAGCCGGATCGCAGCGCGCGCGCAGTCGTGTGGGCGGTTTTCTCGGCCGGCTGCTCCCGCACGGCGCCGAGAAACCGCGTGAGCCAGGCTTGCTCGAACTGCTGACCCAGTCGATGGACCTGATGCAATCGAACCTGTCACGGCTGCGCATGGCTGCGTACGAACCGGATCTGCTGGTTCAGTTGCCACGCAACGTATCGACCCCCTACGAGTTCTACCGTGCGCACGAGCTGATCGCGTTGGGCCGCGAACGCACGCGGTTGGCGATGACCGGCTGGAAACCCGCCGGCTTATCGGTCAACGCGGACCGTGAACTTTGAGCCAGGCTTCGAGATAAGCCTTCAGCGCGAGAGCACCGTTGTGTTCCTCATCGCGCGCACCGAACAGCAGCGTCAGCTTGTGATGCATCGCGTGCGTCGCCAGCGGCCGCCAGAATTCGGCCTTCGCGTCGAGCTCGCTGGCGTAGCGATGGCGAAACGCATCCCATCGCGCCGGTTCGTGTCCGAACCATTTGCGCAAGGCGGGCGAGGGCGCGACTTCCTTGGCCCATTCGTCCAGCGCGGCATCTTCTTTCTTGAGACCGCGCGGCCATAGACGATCGACCAATACACGATAACCATCGGCCTTGGCGGCTGGCTCGTAGATACGCTTGACGGCAATGCTCATGGACGACCCGCTCGACGCATGATCAAGCCGATAGCATACGCGCGACGAAGGTAGAGGTGGTGCGAAAGCAGGTAACCCCAGTGAGCTTACAGCTCTTGGACCCGCGTCACCTTCGCGCGCCGCATCAGCCATGCCACGCCGCGCAGATCGGCGATGCCCACCCACAGACGATCCAGCATGCCGTACTTGGACTTGCCTGCGGTACGCGGGCGGTGGCCGACAGGCACGCTCTGGCTGGCGAAGCCGGCCCGCTTGACCAGGGCCGGCAGGTAGCGGTGCATGTGATCGAAGTAGGGCAGGCGCAGGAAGACGCTGCGTTCGAACAGCTTCAGGCCACAGCCAGTGTCGGGCGTGTTGTCCTTGAGCATGCTCGACCGCACCGCGTTGGCGATCTTCGAGGAGATGCGCTTGTTGAAGCTGTCGCGGCGGGTCGTACGCCAGCCGGCGAACAGCCGGATCTCCGCCGCCGCGCCATCGCGTGCCGCGAGCAGTTTCGGGATATCGGCCGGGTCGTTCTGGCCATCGCCGTCGAGCGTGGCGATCCACGGCGACTTCGCCGCATGTACCCCGTTCCACACCGCAGTGCTCTGACCGCTACGGGTCAGGTGGCGCACGATGCGCAACTCGGGGTATTTGGCTTTTTCCGCCGCCAGCACCGCGACGCTGTCGTCGCTGGAATCGTCGTCGACGTAGATGATCTCGAACTCGATCCTGCCGCGCAGGGCGGCAGCGATTTCGGCAAGCAACGGCGGGATATTGTCACGCTCGTTGAAGACCGGCACGACGACGGATAGCTGGGACATGGGAGCGACCTTGGTACGAAGAGCGAATTCTATGTTGGCCGGCTGTACCGGCGAGGAACGGAACTAGTAACGAGAGATCGAGAGTAGGAAACGCGTGAGAGCCTGCTCTTTACTCTCTCTCCTCACTCCTGGTCTCTCACTACTCGCTTTAACGGATTTTCCCCAGGATCCCTTCCAGCTCATCATTGCTGTGATAGTGGATCACCAGTTTGCCGCTGCCGCCACGGCCATGGGCCAGCTCGACGCGGGTGGCGAAACGCTCGCCCAGCTGGCGCTCCAGGTCGGCGATATTCGGATCGCGCGGCGGCGCGTTCTTGGCCTTGCCCTTGGGCGCCGTCTGCGCGCGGCGTGCGGCTTCTTCGAGCTCGCGCACGCTCCAGCCATGACGCGCCGCCTCCAGGGCCAGCCGCTCTGCATCACGCTCGGGCAGGGTCAGCAGGCAACGGGCGTGGCCCATTTCCAGCTTGCCCTCGTCGAGCAGGCGCTTGATCGACTCGGGCATCTCGGTCAGGCGCAGCATGTTGGATACCGACGCACGCGAACGGCCGACCGCGTCGGCCGCCTGCTGGTGGGTCAGGTCGAAGTCGTCGATCAGGCGCTTGAGCGCATCGGCTTCTTCCAGTGGTGTCAGGTCCTGGCGCTGGATGTTTTCGATCAGCGCCATCGCCGGCACGGCCACTTCGGGCACGTCCTTGACCAGCGCCGGCAGCTCGCTGAGCTGCGCACGCTGGGCCGCGCGCCAGCGGCGTTCGCCGGCGATCAGCTCGTAGCTGTTCGGCCCGATCGAGCGCACCACCACCGGCTGGATCAGCCCCTGCGCCCGGATCGACGCGGCCAGCTCGTCCAGCGCTTCGTCGTTCCAGTGGCGGCGCGGCTGGTACTTGCCCGGCTGAATATGATGGATCGGCAAGGTGCGCAGCTCGCCTTCCTGCTCGAGCACATTCGGCTTGGCGTTGTCGGTCTCGGCACCGGTGCCGAGCAGCGCGTCCAGTCCGCGGCCCAATCCTCGCTTCTTCGCTGCTGCCATGCTTACTCCTGATGAATATCGACAGCGCTATCGAGGGCAACATCATCGCCATCGTCCTGCGCTGCCGGTACCGGTTCGCTCGCCGCGCCCGCAGCCAGGCCGCGTTCGCGACGGATCACTTCGCCGGCCAGGCCGATATAGGCAATCGCGCCGCGCGAGCTACGGTCGTACAGATGAATGGGCTGACCATGGCTGGGCGCCTCGGCCAGGCGCACGTTGCGTGGAATGATCGAACGCAGCACCTTGTCGCCAAAATGCTGGGTCAGCTGCGCGGACACTTCGTTGCCGAGGTTGTTGCGCACGTCGTACATGGTGCGCAGCAAGCCTTCGATTTCCAGCTTGGGATTCAAGCGCTGACGCACGGCCTTGATCGTATCGAGCAGGCTGGACAGACCTTCCAGTGCGAAATACTCGCACTGCACCGGAATCAGCACCGCATCGGCGGCGGTCAACGCATTGAGCGTGAGCAGATGCAGCGACGGCGGGCAATCGATCAGCACCGTGTGGTACTTGTCGCCCAGCTTGGCCAGCTGTTCTTTCAGACGGCTCTCGCGTGCGATCGCGTCCATCAGTTTCAGCTCGGCCGCGGTCAGGTCGCCATTGCCCGGCAGCAAGTCGTAGTTGCCTTCGGTCGCGACGATGGCCTGATCGAGCGTGGCTTCGTCCAGCAGTACTTCGCAGCCGTTGGGCTTGGCTTCGTGCTTGTCCACGCCGGACGCCATGGTGGCATTGCCCTGCGGATCGAGGTCGACCAACAACACCTTGCGCTTGGCAGCCGCCAGGGCTGCAGCGAGGTTGACGGCGGTGGTGGTCTTGCCAACCCCGCCTTTCTGGTTGGCGACAGCGATGATGCGGGCCATGGAGTGGTCGATACCGTGCGCAAGTGAAAAGGGGAGCTAGAGTACCATTGGTTCAGCTTTAGAGCCTGTCCGCAAGGGTATCCAGCTAAGGCGTGCGGCCAATTTCCAGCAAATGTCGTTCACCATCGACACCGGGCACCTTCAAAGCATGTGTCGCCTGAACCGTAAAACCAGCCGGTACGCCCGGCAGTTCATCATCGGGCCGTTTACCCTTCATCGCCAGCCAGACCCCATCGGGCGCCAGCAAATGACCGCCCCAACCAAGCATATCTGCCAAGCTGGCAAAGGCACGGGCGGTCACGCAGTCGAACTGTCCCTCGACGGCCTCGACACGCGACTGCACCGCACGTACGCCTTCAAGCTTAAGCGAACGGATCGCCTCGCGCAGGAAGCGCACCTTCTTGCCATTGGAATCGACCAACAGCATCTCGCGTCCCGGCGCGGCAATAGCCAGCACGATACCCGGCAAACCCGGCCCGGTGCCCAGGTCGGCCAAACTGCTGCCCCGTACGAACGGCAGGATCGCGAGCGAATCGAGCAGATGACGCGAAACCATTTCCTGGGCTTCGCGCACCGCCGTCAGGTTGTATGTGGCGTTCCAGCGTTGCAGCAGGGCCTGGTAATCCAGCAACCGATCGATCGCCGCACCGGATAGCTCCAAGCCAAGCGTAGTGATGCCTTTTTCGAGCTGGGTTTGCAAAACGGCGCGGTCGGTCATCGGCAAATCGTCTCGGAGCGAAGATCGAGAGTATCTCGGCATCTGCTATGCCGAGCCAAGGTGAATCCACAAAAAAAGCCCGCCGTAGCGGGCTTTCGCATTCTGTTTCGCGAATCTTTTAAGCGATGTCCAGCTCGACGCGTGTCACCATCATGCCGCGTTCGCGCAGCGCCTTGTTCATGGCCAGCTTCAGTCGCGTGTTCAAGTCGCGGCGGTCGGCCTGCAGTGCTTCGGGTTCGTCGCGCAGCGCGGCGAGCGCCCCGCGGCGGATCAGCTGGTCGACCTGGTCGATGACCGCATCCGCACGCTCCGGCTCGAGCACCTGCCAGTACACCGTGCCGCGCACGTCGTGCGCGTCAGCCAGCGGCTCTTCGAAACGCAGCACCTGCCCGCTCAGATCGATGCGGTGGCCGACGCGGTCGACCCAGGGCAGGGTCAGATGGGTACCCGGCTGCAACAGGCGGCTCGGCTTGCCGCGGCGATACACGCTCACTACCTGTCCCGAAGGCACCCGCTTCACCGCGCTGGCAGCCAGTACCAGCAGAAAAGTCGCAGCGATGAGTAGGAGCACAGTGTTCATAGGAATAACAAGTAGTTATCGCGGTTAAGTTCGCTTTTTGCAGGAGGTTTAGGGTACAGCGACTTGCCTGCCCTTAGATTAATCAGAATTTAACGACATTCTGATGACTTTTTACAGTCGACCTTTGGCCTAGATCGGACGCCGTTTTCCCGAAAACGTCAGCCTTAGTGGGGTTATCGGCCGGATCGCCGTCTTCTTCATGGCCTATGCGAAAAAACTTGTGAGGCAAGTTGTTGCGTCGCCACACTCCCGGGCAGGCCATCCCTCAATGGCCAAATCCCGGCAAATCACTCGAAAAAGGGGCAAATTCGTGCTTCAAACATATTGCATTGCAGCAAAGTCTTTGATTTGCAAAAGCTTTACAAGGCTTCATGAAAACGTTTACGTTGCGCCCGAAGTCGTTCCCGCGGCATCCACTGGGGCTCTCACATCGTGGCAGTGACCATCAAAGACGTGGCGCGCGAAGCCAACGTGTCAGTGGCATCGGTGTCGCGTGCGCTAAACGGGCATGGCGGCGTCACGGCCGACACGCTCGAGCGTATCCGCGAGGTCGCCGCCCGCCTGCGTTATGTGCCGCACGGCGCCGCGCGCAGCCTGATCACCCGCCGCACGCATACCGTCGGCGCCCTGCTGCCTGACCTGTACGGCGAATTCTTTTCGGAGCTGATTCGCGGTATCGATCTGGCGGCTCGAGCGCATGGCCTGCACCTGCTGGTGTCCAGCTCGCACGACGATGCCGATGAAGCGGCCGCCGCGTTGCGCGCCATGCAGGGTCGGGTGGACGGTTTGCTGGTGATGTCGCCGCACGCCGACGTGGCATTCCTTCGCCAGAACCTGCCGGTGGGCTTGCCGACGGTACTGATGAACACCGTGCTCGATGGCGACGACTATCCGGCGCTATCGGTCGACAACCACGGCGGCGCACGCCTGATGACCGAGCATCTGCTCGACGGCGGTTACCGGCAGATCGCGTTCATCCAGGGTCCGCCGAAGAACCGCGACGTGGCCGAACGCGAAGCGGCGTATCGAGAAGTCATGGCCGAACGGGGGCGTCAGGCGATCGTGCTGCCGGGCGATTTCAACGAGGACTCGGGTTATCGCGCCGGGCAACAGCTGCTGACGATGCAGCCGCGCCCCGATGCGGTATTTGCTGCCAACGACATGATGGCGATCGGCTGCATGGCCGCCATTCGCGAAGCGGGACTGCGCATTCCCGAGGACATCGCGATAGCCGGTTTCGACGACGTGCCGATGGCCCGCTACGTCACGCCGGCTTTGACGACGGTGCGCGTGCGCATCGCCGAGTTGGGAAAAGAAGCGCTGAACGAACTGGCTGCACATATCGAAAACGGCGAACGACCCGCGCGATCGGGGCAGCGCGTCGACGCCGATCTGGTCGTACGAAGTTCCAGCAACAAGTCTTCGAGATCGTAACGCCGCCGGGGTTGGCGGTTCGCATCACCGGGTTTTACCAGGAAACATTCCGGGATTACGGCGTGGCGAAGGCTCCGCCGTGCCCCTCGGAACCATGACAACAACGGCACCTCGCCGACAGCACACTGTTTCGACCCTTGAGGGAGGGTAGTAAGCCATGGCACGCAGACACGCACTTTCGATGCAGATTTCACTGGCCCTGGCAGGCCTGGTCGCGACCGCGGCGCTACTGCCTTCGGTCGCCTGGTCACAGACGTCCGACGCCACCTTGCGCGGCCGGGGTCCAGCGGACACCGACGTGGTTGCCAAGAATGTGGCGACCGGTTCGGTGCGCCGTACGCGCACTGACAAAGACGGCAGTTATGCGCTGGTCGGCCTGCCTCCCGGCACGTATCAAGTCGATGCCGGCCCCGGTAACCAGCGTACGGTGACGGTAACGGTGGCATCGGTGGGTACGCTCAATTTCCCCACGGCGGCGACAGCCGAGCAGCCCGTGGCAGCGTCCGCCAATGCGAAAGAACTGGGCACGATCACCGTCAACGCGACCACGCTGGCCGAAGTGACGACTTCGGAAGTGGGCACGTCGGTGTCGCAGCGTCAGATCTCCACGATTCCGCAGATCACGCGCAACTTCCTCGAATTCGCCGATACCGTGCCCGGCATGGTGTTCACGGTGAAAAACGGCAATACCAATCTGCAGGCGGGCGGCCAGAACTCCGGTGCGATCAACGTCTATATCGATGGCGTCGGTCAGAAGAACTACATCCTGCCGACCGGCATTTCCGGCCAGAACAACACACAGGGTAATCCGTTCCCGCAGTTGGCGATCGGCGAGTACAAGGTCATCACGTCGAACTACAAGGCCGAATACGACCAGGTGTCGAGCGCGGCGGTGACGGCGGAGACCAAGTCCGGTACCAACGAATTCCACGGTGAAGTGTTCGGCAACTACACCAACCAGTCCGTGCGAGCCGAGACGCCGGCAGAAGACGCCAGCGGCAAGAAGATCCCTTCGCACAACAAAGAGTACGGCTTCGCCCTGGGTGGTCCGATCATTCAGGACAAGGCGCATTTCTTCGTTACCTACGAGGGCAAGGAATACGATCAGCCGATTACCGTTATTCCGGGCGGCCCCGCCGCCTACACCAGCCAACTGCCGGCCAGCGCCCTGGCCCAGCTCGGCCCCGCCAGCCAGCCGTTCAAGGAAAACCTGTATTTCGCCAAGCTCGACTGGGAGCCGACCGATCGCGACCGCATTGAAGTCAGTGGCAAATACCGCGACGAAACCGCAGTGAGCGGCATTGGTACCGGCACGGCGGCGTCCGCGTCCTACAGCACCAAGAACACCGACAAGCGCTACGACATCCGTTGGGATCACAGCACCGACAGCTGGTTCAACCGCCTGCAGGTGACTTACGAGAACGCGTTCTACACGCCGACGGCGACCAACATCGGAAATGGCGCGGTCTATACCGCACTCGGCGCCAACAACCAATCGATTCTTGCCACCGGTGCAGCGTCGCCGCTGGCCTCGCAGAACAAGGGCCAGAAGGGTCCGGCGCTGCAGGACGACTTCACCTTCAACGACATCGAATGGCATGGCGACCATGTCATCAAGACGGGTTTCAAGGCCAAATGGGTCCGCCTGACGGCACGCGACGCGGGCGAGTTCAATCCGCAGTTCTTCTATGACGTGACCCCGGATGCGGGAACCCTCGCATTGCCTTACCAGGTGCAGTTCCCGTCGCCGACACCTGGGCAGAACCCGACCGCCAGCACGGTCGATCGCCAGTTCGGTGCCTATATTCAGGACGACTGGACCGTCGACGAGCACCTGACCTTGAACCTGGGCATTCGTTGGGATTACGAGAAGACGCCTTCGTATCTCAACTACGTCACCCCGCAGGCCGTGGTGGATGCGTTCAACTCGCAAGATCCGAACACCGGCGCGCCCCCGGGGCAGACTTATGCACAGTCGCTGGCCAAGGGTGGCATCAACGTCAACGACTACATCAGCAACGGTCACAACCGCCATGCGCCGCGCCTGAACTTCCAGCCGCGCTTCGGTTTCTCGTATGACGTCAATGGCGACGAAGTGCATGTGATCCATGGCGGCGTGGGCCGTTCGTACGACCGTGATATCTACGAGATCCTGCAGCTGGAACAGACCAAGTCGGTGCTGTCGCAGCCCACGATCAGTTTCCAGGGTTTCGACGCCACCCATCCGTGCACGCCTGGTCCCACATGTATCCCGTGGAATCCCATCTATCTGAACGGTCTGAGCAATCTCCAGGCGCTAGTCGCCGGCAGCAATGCGGGCAAGGAGGTGGACATGATTACCAACCACCTCAAGACCCCGTACTCCGACCAGATCAGCCTGGGTATGCGCAACAAGCTGGGGGACTGGAACACCGACGTCACCATCCAGCGCGTCAACAGTTTTGATGGGCTGATCTTCCAGCTCGGCAACCGCTTCCCGGATGGGTCGTTCTTCCAGGGCACGAACAAGCCGTTCGGCAACCCGATCCCGGGCTTCGGCGCCATGATCTACGCCAACAATGGCTTGAAGACCAAGACGACCCAGGGGTTGATCTCGGTTGAAAAGCCCTACACGCCCGAATCGCATTGGGGCGCGACGTTTGCGTACACGTACACCAAGAGCCGGTTTAACCACGACCAGCAGGATTTGACTGACCAGTACGCGTTCGACTATCCGACTGTCGGCGACTATCCGTTTGTCGGCGGTCCCATCGCCAAGCATCGCCTGGTGTCCACCGGTACGTTCGACGGTCCGTGGGGCTTCCTGCTGGCCGCCAAGCTGACACTGGCGACACCGACCGCATCGGTCGGTCAGGCCTGCTTCGGCTCGACTTCCCCGATCGCAACGCCTGATGGGTGTCAGGCATTCAGCGCCGTTCCGCCGGGCACCGGCAAGTTCCTGATCGGTGGCAAGGTATTCGGCTATCGCGACCTGGACATCCAGGCCACCAAGAACTTCAAGGTGTGGAACAACCTGGATGCCTACGTTCGTCTGGATGTCCTGAACTTGTTCAACTGGGCCAACTACAACGACTACATCACCAACTATGGCGCCAACGGCGTACTCAACCGCACGCCAGTGGTCTATAACCCCGACGGCAACATCGTCGATGTGTCGCGCCAGCTCAAGCTGACCGTCGGACTGAAGTTCTGACCCGACGGAACGTCCAAAAAAGGGCCTGCGGGCTCTTTTTTGGGACGCCAACGTAAACGTTTACGTGATACAACATGCTTTCCCCTGCGGGCGGATCATGGCATCTAAGGACCGCCCGCTTTTTTGCTTCAAAAGGCAGCACCATGCGCTTGAATAAACCCACCCGCCTTACCCTGGTCCTCGCCACGGCCCTGACCTGCCTCAGTCCGGTAGCGGCACAGGCAAAGAAGACCCAGGCTGCTCCTACCCACCAGCAAGCCGACAGCAAGCGCATTCCGCCTGCGATCGAGGACCTGGAGAAACGTACCTTCAGCTGGTTCTGGGACAGCGCCAATCCGGTCAACGGGTTGATACCCGATCACTACCCGACCGATTCCTTCGCCAGTATCGCTTCAGTGGGCTTCGGGCTTACCGCGTACGGCGTTGGCGTGGAACGGGGTTACATCACGCGCGACCAGGCGATCGAACGCACCCTGACAACGCTGAAATTTTTCCGCGATGCGCCGCAGAACGATAGCGAAGACGACGCTACCGGCTTTCACGGTTTCTTCTATCACTTCCTCAACATGCAGACGGGCAAGCGCGAAGCGCGCTGGGTCGAGCTATCTACCGTCGATACCACCTTGTTGATGGGCGGCGTGCTGTTCGCGCAGTCGTACTACGACCGCGACACGCCCAAGGAGAAGGAGATCCGCGAGATCGCCGACGAGCTGTACCGCCGCATCGAATGGTCATGGGCGCAACCGCGCGCGCCGCTGATCAGCATGGGCTGGACGCCGGGCGGTAAGTTCATTCCGCACGACTGGACCGGTTACAACGAAGGCATGCTGGTGTACATCCTGGCGCTGGGCTCGCCGACGCACCCGGTCAGCGACGATGCCTGGGCTGCCTGGAGCGCCAGCTACAAGCGCACCTGGGGCACCTTCTACGGCCAGGAACATCTTGGCTTCGCACCGACGCTCGGTCATCAGTACAGCCATGTGTGGGTAGATTTCCGCGGCATCCGCGATGCATGGAGCCGGGAAAAGAACCTGGATTATTTCGAGAACAGTCGCCGTGCTGCGTATTCGCAGCGCGCTTACGCCATCGCCAATCCGGGACATTGCACCGGCTACGGCAAGGACGTCTGGGGGCTGACCGCAAGCAACGGCCCCGGCGGTTACATCGTACTTGGCGCAGCCAGCGCACAGCAGCCGAAGTTCTTCGGTTATACAGCGCGCGGCGCGGGTATCGACTACATTCAAGACGACTGCACCATCGTGCCGACTGCTGCCGGTGGCTCGATCGCGTTCGCGCCGGAGATCGTAGTGCCGGCGCTCGAAGAAATGAGGAAGCGCTACGGCAAGTACATCTACAACAAGTACGGCTTCGTCGATGCGTTCAATCCCAGCTTCCACGTCCAGAATGTGCAGCTGCGCACCGGCCGGCTGGTGCCCGAAATGGGATGGGCCGACACCGTGCAGATCGGCATCGACCAGGGACCGATCGTGCTGATGATCGAAAACTGGCGCAGCGATTTCGTGTGGAACGTGATGAAGAAAAACCCGTACATCCGCAAGGGCCTGGAACGCGCCGGATTCACTGGCGGCTGGCTGAGTAAGGACGCCGCTCAGCCATGACGTTTTTCTCGCCCACACGCTGGATGGCGAAACTGGCGCTGGGCGTTGGCCTGGCGTTGGCGCTGACCAGCTGTGCGCGCAATGAGGATTCCGACCCGTTGGTGTTCTGGACCATCGGTCGCGAAGGCGAAGCGATTGCCAAGCTGATCCCGGATTTCGAACGCGAGTATCCACAGATTCACGTCAAGGTGCAGCAGTTGCCGTTGACGGCTGCGCACCAGAAGCTGCTCACCGCCATCGCCGGCGGCTCGACCCCCGATATCAGTCAGCTGGGCAATACCTGGATTCCGGAAGTGGCCGCGCTCAACGCGATCGAGCCACTACAGCAGCGTGTCGCGCAATCGAAGGTGATCCAGCCAGACGATTACTTCGCCAGCATCTGGAGCACGAACGTCATCGACGGTACGTTGTATGGCGTGCCGTGGTACGTCGACACGCGCTTGCTGTTCTATCGCGTGGATCTGCTCAAGCAGGCCGGGTTCGATCATCCACCCAAAAACTGGAATGAGTGGCGACAAATGCTTGCCGCCACCAGCCACCCGGACAGGAAAATCTACGGCGCGCTGCTGCCGACCAACGAGTTCGAACAGCTGCTTTCGCTCGCCTTGCAGCAGAACGATCCGATCCTGCGCGATAACAACCGCTACGGCAATTTTCGCAGCGCCGGCTTCAAGCGCGCCCTGGGTTTCTACGTCGATACTTTCAAACTTCATCAGGCGCCGGCGATTACCAATGTGGAAGCGGGTAATCCCTGGAGCGAGTTCGGTCGCGGCGTCTACGCCTTCTATTTTTCCGGTCCGTGGAATATCGGCGAGTTCCGTAAGCGACTTCCGGCGGAGCAGCAGGATGACTGGTCGACCGCGGCGCTGCCCGGCCCTGACGGCCCCGGCGCGTCGAACGCCGGTGGATCGAGTCTGGTGATCTTCAACACCTCCAGGCACAAGGAACAGGCCTGGCAGTTGATCGAATATCTGTCGCGCCCCGATATCCAGCAGCGCTTCTACGACCTGCTTGGCGATATGCCGCCGCGACGCTCGTCGTGGGAAGGCGGTGCCTTGCACGACGACCCGAAAGCGCGCGCTTTTCGCGAGCAGCTCGAACGCGTCAAGCCGCTGCCGCCGATTCCCGAATGGGAACGCATCGTGACCGAGATGCAGCTGGTGGCGGCGCAGGCTGTGGCGGGTCAGTTGACGGTGGATCAGGCGGCCGAGGAAATCGATCGGCGGGCGGACCGGATTCTGGAGAAGCGGCGTTGGGTGTTGGAGCATTTGAAAGAGGCGCACCCGTGAATAACCTCTCGCCTCCCATCATCGTCATCCCGGCGCAGGCCGGGATCCAGTTTCGTTCGCATTGGGTTTTCGCGACAACCACGCCATTAAGCCAGTGGATCCCGGCCTGCGCCGGGATGACGATAGGAAAGGTTGCATGAATCCCACGCGTGCCGCCTGGATCTTTCTTGCACCAGCCCTGGTGGTTCTGGGCCTGTTCTTCTTGCTCCCCGTCATCGCAGCCCTGCTGCTCAGCCTCACCGACTACGACCTCTACGCGCTGGCCAACCTGCACAACCTGCGCTTCGTTGCACTGGGCAATTATTGGGAACTGCTGCACCGACCACTGTTCTGGTCGGCGCTGGGGCACACGTTCTACTTCGTGATCGTCGGTGTGCCGCTGTCTATCTGTACCTCGCTCGGCGCCGCGCTGCTGCTCAATTCGCCGATGGCGCGCATGAAATCGTTCTTCCGCACGGCCTTGTTCGCACCGGTGGTTACCACAGTGGTCGCGACCGCGGTGATCTGGCGTTATCTATTCAACACCAAGTACGGCTGGGCCAACTACTTTCTGCAGAGCGTCGGCATTCATCCGGTCGATTGGCTCGGCGACCCGCACTGGGCGATGCCGACAATCATCCTGTTCGCGGTGTGGAAAAACTTCGGTTACAACATGATCATCTTCCTGGCCGGTCTGCAGGCAATCCCGGCCGATCTCTACGAAGCCGCGCGCATCGATGGCGCCTCGCTCCGCCGCCAGTTTCAGCACATCACCTTGCCGATGCTCAAGCCAACGCTGGTGATGGTGGCGATCCTCACCGTCGCCGGTTATTTCCAGTTGTTTGCCGAGCCTTACGTAATGACCGAAGGCGGCCCGCTGCAAAGCACCACCAGCGTGCTGTACCTGATGTACGAAGAAGGTTTCAAATGGTGGAACCTGGGCTCCGCTTCCGCGGTGGCCTTCCTGCTGTTCGTGATCATGTTCGTGGTGACCGCCGTGTTGCTGCGGCTGTCGCAACGCGGAGACGAGGCATGAACGAGACACGCTTGGGCAAGGCGATCATCAACGGTTTGCTGATCGGCGGCGCGATCGTCGCGCTGTTCCCGCTGCTGTGGATGCTCTCGGTATCGTTCATGCAGCCGGGTGAAGCTAGCTCGTTGCCGCCGCCGTTATTGCCCAGGCACGCGACGTTCGGCAACTATCGCGAGCTGTTCGTGCACGCGGGCATGGGCCGGTATCTGATCAACAGCTTGCTGGTTTCCACCGCGATCACCTTGCTGGCGCTGGCCTGCAATCTGATGGCCGGCTACGCCTTCGCCAAGTTGCGCTTCGCCGGCCGCGAGCGCTTGTTCCAGCTATTGATCGGTGGCCTGGTGATTCCCGCGCAGGTAGCGATGCTGCCGCTGTTCCTGCTGTTGAAGTACATGGGTCTGGTCAACAGCTATGCCGGCGTGATCGTGCCCGGCATGGCGACCATCTTCGGTATCTTCCTGGTACGTCAGTATGCACGCGGCATTCCTGACGACCTGCTGGAGGCGGCACGCATCGACGGGGCGGGTGAGCTACGCATCTTCGTGCAGATCGTGCTGCCCTTGCTCAAGCCAATCATGGTAACGCTGGCGATCTTTACCTTTCTCGCTGCGTGGAACGACTTCATGTGGCCGCTGATCGTACTGACCGGCCAGGAGCATTACACGCTGCCGATCGCGCTGGCCTCGCTGTCGCGCGAGCACGTGCAGGATTCGGAACTGATGATGGCAGGCTCGGTGGTCACCGTGCTTCCGGTGCTGGCGCTGTTCCTGGCGTTGCAGCGCTACTACCTGCAAGGGCTGTTGCTGGGCAGCGTAAAGGGTTAGGCAATGAAACGATGGCAGGGCTGGCTGGCGGCGACGCTGCTGCTGGGTACGTGCTGGGCCCACGCGGCAACGTCACGGGTACTCGATGATTTCGGCCAACCCGGCGCATGGCGCGCCAGCGGTACCGACGACATCGATACATCTCTGCACGCCGTTCAAGGCAAGAACGGAGCTGGCATCTGCCTGGATTTCAACTTCAACGGTGTATCCGGCGCGGCAACACTCCATCGCGATCTGCCGGTCGACTTTCCAGAGCACTTCGCGCTGTCGTTCGATACGCGTGGATCGATGAAGCCGAATGATCTTCAGGTGAAGTTGATCGATGCCAGCGGCGACAATGTCTGGTGGTATCGGCAAGAGGCGTTCGAGCCCAATGCCGATTGGCAGACCATCCGTGCGGACGATCGCCAGGTCGAGTTCGCCTGGGGCCCATTGAAAGACCATGCGCTCAAGCGAACGGCCGCTATCGAGTTCACCGTCTATGCCGGCCAGGGTGGCAAGGGGCAGCTTTGCGTCTCTCATCTGCACTTGCAGCCATTACCGCCGCACGCCGCCGACAAACCGTTGCCGCAGACGCCGAATGCCTTCTTCCAGGAACAGGCGAAGAAGGCATCGCGCGGCATGTATCCACGCGGGTTCTCTGGTGAACAGAGTTATTGGACGTTGGTCGGCGTAGACGGCGGAGCCCGGCATTCGGCGCTGATCTCCGAAGACGGTGCGGTGGAGGTCGACAAGGGCGGCTGGTCGATCGAGCCGATGCTGTTCGAAGACGGCAAGGCGATCGACTGGGCGAGTGGCAAAAACACGCAGCGCCTCGAAGACGGTTACCTGCCCATGCCTACCGTGCGCTGGCAGGTCGACCAACTAAGTCTGGAAACCACCGCCATCGCCAACGGCAGCCAGGCGCATTCGCAGTTGTTGCTGAGCTACGTCCTGCGCAACGACAGCGATCGTCCACGACAACTGACATTCGCCTTGCTGGCACGCCCTTTCCAGGTAAACCCGCCGACGCAGTTTCTCAATACACCCGGGGGCATCAGCCCGCTACACCGATTCGCCTGGGACGGCCGCGCGCTGCGTATCAACGACAGCTATACCGTGCAGCCGCTACAAGCGACCGATGCGTTCGTCGCCAGTCCGTTCGATGCAGGCAATCTGCCCGAGCGCCTGACGCACGGCGACGAACCGGCGGTATCGCAGTTGGGCGACCCCAAAGGGTTCGCCCAGGGTGCCATGCTTTATCACGTCACCATCGCACCGCATGGTAGTCGGCAGTTTGCGTTGCTGATGCCATGGACGGGTGCCATGCCATCGATCGGCAACCAGCCCATGACGTGGCTCGAACAACAGGTGCAGCAGACCGCTGCTACTTGGCGCGACAAGCTCAATCGCGTCACCTTGCACGTGCCGACCGACCAGCAGGCTATCGCCGATACGGTACGCAGCGCGCTCGCGCAGATATTGATGTCTCGCGACGGACCGGCGCTACAACCGGGCACGCGCTCTTATGCGCGGACGTGGGTGCGCGACGGCGCCATGATGACCGAGGGACTGGTGCGCAGCGGCCATGCCGATGTCGCGGCGGAGTTTGTCCACTGGTACGCGCCGCATCAATTCAGCAACGGCAAGGTGCCTTGCTGCGTCGACGCTCGCGGCTCCGACCCGGTGCCGGAGAATGATAGCCACGGTGAATTGATCTTCGCCATCGCTGAGCTGTGGCGGTACACACATGATCGTGCGGCGCTCGAGGCACTTTGGCCGCATATCGAGCGCGCGATCGCCTACATGGACAAGCTACGTGCCAGTGAGACCCGACCGGCACCGCTCTTCGGCCTTATGCCCGCATCGATCAGCCATGAAGGCTACTCGGCCAAACCGATGCATTCGTATTGGGACGATTTCTGGGCGCTCAAAGGCTATGACGACGCGGCGATGCTTGCCGGTGTGCTGGGCAAGCCCGACGAAGCGGCAAGGTTCTCCTTGTCGCGCGACGCCTTTCGCAAGGACCTGGCGCAATCCATCGATGCGGCCGTCGCGCAGCATCACATTGACTACCTCCCTGGCGCGGCCGAACTGGGCGACTTCGATGCGACGTCCACCACGATTGCGCTCTCGCCCGGCGACGGCCAGACGTGGCTGTCGCCTGCACTCGTCGAGCAGACTTTCCAGCGTTACTGGGATGGATTCGTCGCGCGCCGTGACGGAAAAAATGCTTGGGAGGACTACACACCTTACGAAGTACGCACCATCGCCAGCTTCGTGCGCCTTGGCTGGCGCGATCGCATCGGGCAGCTGTTGACGTTCTTCTTTGCCGATCGTCGACCGGCGGCGTGGAACCAGTGGGCGGAGGTGGTTGGGCGCGATCCGCGCAAGCCGCGCTTTGTCGGGGACATGCCGCATGCGTGGATTGCTTCGGATTTTCTGCGCTCGGCGTATGACTTGTTTGCTTATGAGCGGGCGAGGGATCAGGCGCTGGTATTGGCTGGCGGGATTCCTGCCCAGTGGCTCAAGGGCGATGGCGTTGGGATCGAGCGGTTGCGGACGCCTTATGGATTGTTGAGTTATTCGCTGCGCGAGCAGGGGAAGCAGCTGGAGTTGCGTGTTGAGGCAGGGGTGGCAGTGCCGCCGGGTGGGTTGGTGCTTGCCTGGCCCTATTCGGGAGTACCGGATGGAAAGGTTCTGATCAATGGGGAAGTTACGCGTTGGCGAAACGGGGAGCTGGTTATTCGCCGTGTACCGGCGAAGGTGACGATTGCTCTTCCATAGTTGTGTTTGACCTTTCCTACTTCGTCATCCCGGCGCAGGCCGCGATCCATTCCTCAGCGCCTCCGCTTGCGAAATCTTATCTAACGAGCGGCAGACTGAGGTGTGGATCCCGGCCTACGCCGGGATGACGAGGTTGTAGCACGGAGGCAGATGTCCGGCGCAGAAATTCCGCTCTTAAAACTTCCCAGCCCGAAAATCCGCAATCGCCTCATGAATCTGCTCGGGCGTATTCATCACGAACGGGCCATAACGAGCCACCGGTTCCTTCAGCGCCTTGCCCGCCACCAGCAACACGCGTGCCGCGGCATCGCGCCCGGCGACACGTACGCTGTCGCCCTTGGACAGCACCGCCAGTTCGCTGCGTCCAAGACGCTCACCGGCAACGGATGCATCGGTGCCGTCGAACACATACGCAAAGCCGCTATGGCCTTCCGGCAACGGGATCTCGATCTGCGCGCCCGGCTGCACCGCGATGTCCATGTAGATCGGCGCGGTGGCAATGCCATTGACCGGACCGACCGCGCCATCGAGTTCGCCGGCGATCACGCGCACTTCGACCCCATCGCTGGGATGCACGACGGGAATGCGATCCGGCGCGATGTCCTGATAGCGCGGCGCGGTCATCTTGTCCGAGGCGGGCAGGTTGACCCATAGCTGGAAACCCCACATCAGGCCGTTTTCCTGCTGCGGCATTTCCGAATGCAGGATGCCGCGGCCGGCGGTCATCCACTGCACACTGCCGGGGCCTAGATCGCCGCGGTTGCCATGGTTGTCGCCGTGCTGCATATGGCCGGCAAGCATGTAGGTGACGGTTTCGAAGCCGCGATGCGGATGCTCCGGGAAGCCGGCGATATAGTCGCCCGCCTGGTCGGAACGGAATTCGTCCAGCAACAGGAACGGGTCGACCATATCCAGGCCGGGCTGGCCGATGATGCGCTTCAGGCGCACACCAGCACCGTCGGAGGTGTCCATGCCACGTATGCGGCGGAGAATGCTGCGCTCGGTCATAAAGAGTTCCTCTTACTTCGGATCCCGCCAAGATGGCGCCGAACGAAGCCTACGCCAAGCCGCGCGATACGAACGGATTGTTTCCTAACCGAGCGGGTTGCCGCATTCAGGGCAGAACTTGGCGGTGGACGACACCGGATGCTGGCAGCTCGGACAGGCGTCGGGCCTTGGCTTGGCGAAGCTCGGCGTCACCGGCGGGCTTGGCGCCACCGCATCGACGACGCCCTGCAGCGCAGCCCGCGGATCGGCACCCGCGCTGGCCCGGTTCATCGAGTTCATCGCGGCGATCTTTTCCAGGTCCGCGCGCGAGGCGGGCATATCGACGCTGCTCTGGCCTTCGGCAAAACGCTGCAGGTGCTCGCGCAGGGACAAGGCCAGGTCGGGCCGGCCGCGCAGACCGATCATGCGGCGCTGCGAGTCGGCACCGAAGGTCACCGAATCGACTTCGGCCACCCACACGCGCAAGGTCATGTCGTTGACGCTGATGATCTCTTTCTCGGTACGCACGCGGTCGGTGAACTGCGCGCCGATCGCGGTATTGGACCGCTGGAAGTTGCCGTCGACTTCCACCCAGGTCAGGCGCGAGGTGAAATCGAAGCGCGACCACAGGATATGGCCGGCACGCAGACAGAAGGTGGCGAGCGAGAACATGCCGCCGGCAAAACAGATGTATTCCCAGATCACCGGCTCGGTGAAACGCATGGACACCTTGTGCGCGAACAGCAGCAACGCCACCGCCGTGGCCAGGGTGTAGAGCACACCCAGGCCGCTCAGCAGGGTCAGCCAGCGATAGCGCGGTTCGCGCAGTGCATCCTGCAAGGTGATCTTGCGCATGTCGTCGCGCGGCATCGGCTGGGTTTCTTCCAGCAGCTCGCCGTTGAAACTGCCCGAGGCGCCGACGGTTTGCGGAATCTGTCGCGCGTAGCGACGGTTCGGAATCTGTTCGATCCAGCCGCGCTGCATTTCGCGATCGAGTTCCACCAGCACCTGATTCGGCGGCGCGTTCATCGATACCGTAGCGATCTCGCAAGCCATGATGGTCTGCGGCGGCGCCACCATCTGACGCAGCAGTGCAATGAAGAACACCACCACGGCGGTAATCGCGCAGATCAGCAGAAACAGCGCCTGTCCGCTGAGATCGACACCGCCGAGCGTGCGCAGATGCGGCGACAGGTTGTGAATCAGCACCGGCGCAAGAATCGCCACCAGCACCAGCCCGATCAGTCCGCCAGGGCCCAGATGCGTACGTGCCAGGGCGCCGCGTTCCAGCGGAATAAACAGCAAGGCCGCCGTATAGACGAAAAAGAACAGGCCGAGCCAGGCCAGATCGTTCGCTTCGGACACGCCGAGCATGGTGGCCAGCAAGGCCACCAGCACCACGATCAAGGTGAGCCCGGTACGGAACTGCAGCTGAGCGACCCACTGAATCGGCTGCGGCGCCCAGATCAGTGGGCGAACCATGCTGTAGAGCAGGCCGTTCAACGCGCCGGTGGGCTCCTCTACCGCAATCGCACCGCCACGCATGGTGGCTTTCAGGCGCGGCGCATCGGGTTTTTCGCCGGTCTGGCCCTCGGCCAGTTCGCCGGCCAGGCCTTCGGGTTTGCCGCGGCCGAAAAAGAAACGCAGTCGGCTCAATGCCGTAGCCGCGTGCTTGATGCCGCCGGCCAGCATGCCGATGCCGATAATGATCGGGGCCAGCGACCAGCCTTCGAGATGGGCGGTCAGCCCGTTGCGCGCAAGGAACAACGCATACAGACCGCCGCCGATAAGAATGACCGCCGCGGCCATGCGGAAGACATTCTCGACCCGGTAAGGGTTGGGGAAATCCAAGCGCTGCGCGCTTGAACCGTATTCGTAAGCCATCCTTCTCTTCCCCTCAAGGGTCGCTGCCGTCGCCGACCGCAGCGCTTTTGCTCAATGCACCCAGTGCCCGCTGCGCTGACGCGGCGGTGTCGTGGTTTTCTCTTCGGGCTCTTCGTGAACCAGGGCTTCGAGCTCCGATTCCGTCGCGGGATGTTCCAGCCAATACTGACCGACCGCGCTCAGCACCATGGGCACTTGCGACAGGCACTCGTCGTATTCATCGTCACTGAGCTTTTCGAAATCGGCCTCGGCACTCAAGATGCCCTCGTCGACCGCCAGCGCCATCACCGGGCCGAGCAGTTCCATCAGTTGCGGATCGTCAGCCAGGCGCTTTTCCCACAGACCGGCGCGCAAATCGATCGCACGGCTGAAACCTTCGCACCAGCCCGCCGCGCTGAGCACGGGACCGGCTTCGGTATCCACTTCGCCAAGAATCGGCTCATAGGCATCGACGTCGAGCTCGGCGCTGATCGAATCGTTGAGCTTGGCCAGCAGCGCCAGTACGCGATTGCCTTCGTCTTCATCGACGAAGGGTTCGTGCAGCACTTCAGGCAGCCATTCTTCCGGCAGTACCTGCAGCGGCCCGACCGCCAGCGCCGAGAGCATGCCGTGCACGCCATCCAGCAGCAGGTCGCCGTCGTTGGCATGGACGCGCAGGTAACGGTCCAGCTCGTCGAGCTCGTTGTCGTCCAGCGAACTGGGCCAATCTTTCTTGGGCGTATTCATCAGATATCCAAATCCAGCGTCACCGGCGTGTGATCGGAAGGACGCTCCCAACGTCGTGGCGTGCGATCGATAGCCGCCGCCTTTGCCACGGATTTCAGGGCATCGGAGATCAGGATTAGATCGATGCGCAGACCCATGTTGCGCCGGAAAGCCGCCTGACGGTAGTCCCACCAGCTGTAGTGTTCCCCGGCCGTTTCGAACAGGCGAAAGCTGTCGGTCAGGCCGAGGTCGGTAATCGCCTTGAGCGCCGCCCGCTCCGGTGGTGAGCAGAGAATGTCCTCGCCCCAGCTCACCGGGTCGTAGACATCGCGGTCATCCGGCGCGATGTTGAAATCGCCCAGCACGACCAGTTTCGAGTGGCGCGCGATTTCCTGCGCGAGAAAATCGCGCATCTTCGCCAGCCAGTCGAGCTTGTAGGTGTATTTCTCGTCGCCGACCGCCTTGCCGTTGACGACGTAGAGATCGACCACGCGCACGCCACCGACGGTGGCCGCCAGGATGCGCCGCTGCGGATCCTCAAGACCGGGAATATCGGTAAGCACATCCTCAAACGCATGTGTGTCGCGCGCGAGGATGGCCACACCGTTATAGGTCTTCTGGCCGGAGAACACTGCGCGGTAGCCCATCGCGGCAATCTCGTCGACTGGAAACTTGGCGTCTTCCAGCTTGGTTTCCTGCAGCGCCACCACGTCGGGCTGCGCCTCGGCCAGCCACTGGGCGAGGTGCGGCAGGCGCACCTTCAACGAATTCACATTCCAGGAGGCAATTTTCATCGGCGCATTGTAAGCGATGCGTCAGGCCAGGCCGTGGCTCTTGAGCAGAGCCTCCGGTTCGGGTTTGCGCCCGCGGAACGCGACAAAGCTCTCCAATGCCGGACGGCTCGCGCCCACGCTGAGAATTTCACGGCGGAAACGCTCGCCGGTGGCGCGATCGATGACCCCGTGGGCCTCGAACTCGCCAAACGCATCGGCACTCAGCAGCTCCGCCCACAGATAACTGTAATAGCCGGCGGCATACCCGCCAGCAAAGATGTGGCTGAACGCGTGTGGGAAGCGCTGCCAAGCCGGCGGATGCAACACCGCCACCTCTTTACGTGCCTGTTCGAGTACGGCCATGGTCTGAGCGCCGGTGGTCGGGTCGTATTCAAGATGCAGCAGAAAGTCGAACAGAGCGAACTCAAGCTGGCGCACCAGGAACAGGCCGGCATGGAAGTGCCGTGCATTGAGCATGCGCTGGAACAGTTCGTCGGGGAGTCGTTCGCCGGTTTCGTAATGGCGCGCGAACAGATCGAGGGCTTCGCGGTTCCAGCCGAAGTTCTCCATGAACTGGCTGGGCAATTCCACGGCGTCCCATTCGACACCGTCGATGCCGCCGATCGACGGCAACGAAATCTCGGTCAGCAGATGGTGCAGGCCGTGGCCGAATTCATGGAATAGCGTGAGCACGTCGTCGTGCGTCAGCAGCGCCGGCTTGCCTTCGGTCGGCGGCGCAAAGTTGCAGGTCAGGAAAGCCACCGGCAACTGTTCGTGCTCACCATCGCGGAAACGCGCGCGGCAAACATCCATCCAGGCACCGCCGCGTTTGCCGTTGCGGGCGTACAGGTCGACGTAGGCGCCTGCAAACACGCGGCCGTCGGCGTCGCGCACGTCGTAATAGCGCACGTCCGAATGCCATACGTCGACGCCATCGCGCGCGGCGAGAGTGATGCCATAGAGTTTTTCGGTCAGGCCGAACAAGCCGTCGATCACCGCCGGCAGCGGGAAATAAGGCTTCAACTGCTCCTCGTCGAGCGCGTACTGCTGCTGGCGCAATTTCTCCGAGGTATAGCCGACGTCCCAGGGTTCCAGGTTGTCGAGCTTGAGTTCCTCGCGAGCGAACTGGCGCAGCTCGGTCAGCTCTTTTTGCGCTACCGGCTTGGCGCGCGTAGCCAGGTCACGCAGGAACTCCATCACTTCCAGCGGCGACTGCGCCATCTTGGTGGCCAGCGACTCCTCCGCCGCGTTGTCGAAGCCGAGCAGCAGCGCCGCCTCATGGCGCAACGCCAGGATCTTTTCGATACGTTCGCTGTTGTCGTACTTGCCGGCATGCGGACCCTGATCCGACGCCCGGGTCTGATATGCCCAGTAAACGCGCTCGCGCAGGCCGCGATTATCGGCATAGGTAAGCACGGCCTGCACGCTGGGCTGCTTGAGCGTGACCAGGTAGCCGTCCAGCTGCTGGTCCTTGGCGTACTGGCGCAGCACCGCTCGGCCGGATTCGGGGATGCCGACGACGTCGCGCTCGTCGGTTAAGTGTTCGTGCCACGCGTCGGTGGCGTCGAGCACCGCGTTGGAAAACTCGGTCGACAGCTTGGACAGTTCGACGCCGATCTCGCGAAAGCGAGAGCGCGCAGGCTCCTCCAGCGATACGCCGGACAAGCGGAAATCACGCAGCGCATGCTCGACGAGGGCGCGCTCGGGCCGGCCCAGGCCCGCGAATTCCGGAGCGTCGGCCACGGCCTGAACGGCCGCATAGAGTTCGCGATTCTGGCCGACCTCGATCGAGTGGTCGGTCAGCTTTTCCTCCGCCGGTCCGTAGACCTTGCGCAGCGCCTCGCTGTCGGCGACCGAATGGAGGTGGCCGACCGGCGCCCAGGCGCGCGACAACTGCTGATCGAGCCGTTCCTGGCTCAGCATGACGCTGGCGAAATCGCGGGACGCGCCAGGCGCGGTGATGGCATCGATACCGCTGCGATAGTCGGCCAGAAGCGCCTCGATCGCCGGTTCGACGTGTTCGGGACGGATCTTCGAGAACGCCGGCAGGGCGTCGTCGGCCAGCAGCGGATTGTCTTTGCTCATGGGTGCTCCTTAACGATCAGGCGACCAGCGTGGCGACCACGCGGGTCGAAATCAAGCCGGTCCGTCATGGTTCGAAGATCCCTGCTTTCGTTTTGTCACAAACCGCGCCGTAACATCGCCGATCATGAGCTCAACGGATCTTGCCGGGTCGCTCGCACGCTATGCCGTCTTTCGGCATCTGGATGCGGGCGCGCTGGCGGCATTGGAACGCGAATTAGTGTGGTTCAGCCTCCCCGGCGGACGGCCGCTATTCAAGGCGGGCGAGCCGGCGGACGCGCTTTATCTGCTGAAAACCGGCAGCCTGGGCGTGTTCGAGGGGCCAACCGACCTGCTCGAACTGATCGCCCCAGGCGACAGCACTGGCGAAATCAGCCTGATCAGCGGCGAGGTCCGCCGCCGGACCGTGCGGGCGCTTCGCGATTCGGACCTGCTGCGCCTGGATCGCGCGGCGTTCGAATCGCTGGTCGCCCGTTATCCACAGGCGATGCTGGGTGTGGCCCAGGTGGCCATCGACCGCCTGCTGCGGCGCGATCGGCAGGAGGCCGTCCCATTCACTCCGCGTACGTTTGCCGTGCTGCCCGTCAGCGTCGAGGTCCCGGCGCGCGCGCTGGCGATGCAGCTGGCCCAGGCGCTGGAGCGTTACGGCAACTGCCTGGTGATCGATGCCTCGATCGGGGCCGGACGCGGTAGCGACTGGTTCGCCGAGCGCGAAGCCCAGGCCCGTTTCGTCATCTATCTGGATACCCAGCTCGACCCCCACTGGCGAGAGCGCTGCCTGCGTCAGGCCGATGCGCTGTTGCTGCCTGCCCTCGCCGCGCAGCCGGCACAGTCCTGGCCGGAAACGGCGCCGGGGCATCCGTCGCGGGTGCGACACCGTCCGCGCCACCTGATCCTGCTGCAACCCGGCCGCCAGCCCGGCCTGGGCTCGGCGCACCGCTGGCGCGCGCAGTTCAGTGGCGAGCTGCAGCACCACCATATCGGCCACCAGGGCGACGTGGAACGATTGGCGCGGATGATCAGTGGCCATGGCCGCGGCCTCGTGCTGGCCGGTGGCGGTGCGCGTGGCATGGCCCATCTGGGCGCGTTGCGCGCACTGCACGAGGCCGGTCATGTGTTCGACGCGGTCGGCGGTACCAGTATCGGCGGCATCGTCGGCGCGGGCGTGGCCTGCGGCTGGGATATCGACGCCATGACCGAGACCTTCCGTCGGGCCTTCATGCAGGGCCGGCCGCTATCGGACTGGACCTTGCCGCTGGTCGCGCTGACGCGCGGCCATCGCACCTCGGCAATGCTGCGTTCCACCTTCGGCGCGCTGGATATCGACGATATGGTGCTGCCGTTTTTCTGTGTCTCGACCTGCCTGTCCGGCAATGGCATGAGCGTGCACCGGCATGGCCCCTTGTGGCTCTGGCTGCGTGCCTCCTCGGCGATCCCCGGCGTACTGCCACCGGTGCTGCATCAGGGGCGCGTCTATGTCGACGGTGCGCTGGTCGACAACCTGCCCACCGACGTCATGGCCGACGACGGCATCGAACACATCACGGCCGTGGATATCCGCGCGGAAATCACCCTGGCCACCACCGCCGAGGAATTCGCCACACCGCCATGGTGGCGCGTGCTGATGCAAAAAGACGCCGATATCAGCCGCCCCGGCATCGTTTCGACCCTGGTGCGCGCGGCCATGGTCAACAGCGAAGGCCCCGCCGAACGCCGCCGCGAGCGCGCCGATCTGTTGCTGACGCCGCCGTTGGAACATGTGGGGATGCTCGACTGGAAGGATTGGCAAACGGCCATCGAATCGGGGTATCGGCATACATGCGAGATGCTCGAGAAGCGGGAAACGGGTAAACAGAAGTAAGAAACGAGTGAGGGCGACCCGCGCTCAACTACAATGCGGCCATGAACCCGCTACGCAGCTACAAAGGCATCACTCCGACCCTCGGCGCACGCGTCTACGTCGACCCCGCCGCTACGGTGATCGGTGCGGTAGAACTGGCCGACGACGTCTCGATCTGGCCGTGCGCGGTGTTGCGTGGCGACGTGCATCGCATCCGCATCGGCGCGCGCAGCAACGTGCAGGACGGTGCGGTGGTGCATGTGACTCACGACGGCCCGTATTCCCCGGGCGGCTTTCCGACCCTGGTCGGCGAAGGCGTGACCATCGGCCACGGCGCGGTGATCCATGCCTGCACCATCGAGGACTACTGCCTGATCGGCATGCATTCGACCGTGCTCGATGGCGCGGTGGTGAAAAAATACGGCTTCGTCGGCGCGGGCAGCTTGATCCCGCCGGGCAAGGTCGTTGGCGAACGGGAGTTATGGTTGGGCAACCCGGCCAAGTTCGTGCGTCTGCTCACGGACAAACAAGTGGAGCAGCTGCAGTATTCCGCCGAGCACTACGTGCGGGTCAAGGACGATTACCTCGCCGGTTGACGACGGTCGCCTGGCGTAAGAAGCCGGCTTCATCGCAAGATTTCCCTAAATACCGTCTGACGACAGCGTTGGTGGCGGGGGCGTTGTCATAAATTTTATTTCAGTCGATTAACGCCTGATATCCATGGCTACATTATCGTTACGTCAGTATATATATCCCTCCCACTGACACTGGCACCTCGATTAAGCACCAACGTTTATATGTCGGTGTTTGGAGTGACGTTTATCATTCAAAAGCATGGTTGTTACAGCGAATGTTTCCGCCACTTACTTTGCTGTTTTGTAATGCTTTTATGATCGCCAATATTTCCGTATGGATTTTATTACATGGAATATTTCCATGAGAATAAATTTTATTATACGACGGGTTTTTCCATCATTTTAAATAAACAGCGTGATAGGTTTATCAGCTGCAGACAGCTTTGTCTGCGCAGGGGCTGTTCTTCTTTGTACATCCATCGGGAGATATACGTCATGTCGCATCGCGCTTTGGCTCGTCGCGCCCTTTACTTGGCCAGCTTGTGTGCCCTGGGTTTTGCGGGCACGGTTTACGCCGACGGGGTTTCTCAACCCACGGTCGGTTCCTCCAACACTGTCGTGGCCGATCCGGCCGTGCCGCGTCCGGCCGGTACGCCGTGCGTGGTCGAGTTGTTCAGCAACGAAAGCTACGCCAATTCCAGCAATCATCCGTTCAACTATGCACCGCCGGCCGGTTGCCAGGGCAATTGGCAGAAAGTGGTGCTGGAAGCTGATTTTTCGATCACTGGTGGCTTGCAGGTCGATCGCGTCGCTAACATCTGGGTTGGTGGCGTGAACCTCTTTTTCGGCACCACGCCGCAGTCCAGTGCCACGCTGTCACCGAACTGGCATGTCGAGCGCGACCTGACCGACTACACCGCACTGCTCAAGTCGTCGCAGCAAGGTCAGAGCCTGATCAACAATATTGTCGACAACACCAATACCGGCACGATTCACGGAAGCGCCCGATTGTTGTTCTATCCGGGCAAGCCAGCCGCCACTGCAGCAAATGCTGTGTATCCGCTGGGCAGCGACCCGGTCGGCTCCATCACGACCCTGGCCACCTCATCTGCTTCGCTGACCAAGACCTTCACGCTGCCGCGCAACGTAGAAAAGGCCTATCTGGACGTATTTGCGCAAGGCCAGAATTCAGACGCGCTGTGGTTCAGCTGTGTGCCCAACCAATTCTCCGCCGAAGTTGAAGCATGCGGCGGCGGCAACTTTCGCGAGACTGAAATCAGCATCGACGGCCAGCCGGCGGGTGTCGCACCGGTATATCCGTGGATTTCTTCCGGTGCCATGGACTCGAATCTGTGGCGTCCGACGCCTGGCGTTCAGTCGCTAAACTTCCTTCCGTATCGCGTAGACCTGACCCCATTTGCCGGCGTGTTGAGCGACGGTCAGCCGCATGCGGTTACTGTCCGCGTCGAGGGCGCAAACCAGTCCTTCGCCGCCACCGCAGCGTTGCTGGTATACCAGGACGCCAACAGCAGCCAGGTAACGGGTAATGTTACGCGCAATACGCTGGCTGGCCAGTCAACTTCGCCGTCTATCAGCGATACGCTGCAGACCGATGCGAGTGGCAATCTGAGCGGTGCGATCAACACCGACCTCAGCCGTCAGTTCGTGATCGAGGGCGTCGTCAACACGTCCAAGGGCCGCGTTGTATCGACCGTGAAGCAAACCGTGGGCTTCGACAACACCCAGGACTTCATCATCAGTGGCACGCAATATCGCCAGACGATCAGCCAGATCACAACCGTCGAGAGCAATAGCCAGAGCAAGATCGGTTCGCTGATCGCCGCTGACTATAGCGAGAAGTTCACCTATCCGTTGGACGTGGATCTCAACCAGACGATCGACGACCAGGGTAACTTCAGCGTGGCGAACACGGTGCAGCAGGGCTACCAGAAGCACCTCGCTCACCGCCTGCTTGGTATTAATCTGTTTACGGCGAACGTGTCCAACACCGTCAATGCCAGCAATACGCAGATCTTCAATAGCGACGGCTCGACCTCGAATCAGGGCCAGCAAAGCTCGCAGGACTTCACCTATACCGACTCGCTGCTTGGCTGCTACAAGGCTTCGTTGACGACCTCGGCTGGGGCATTGGCCAGTTTCACCGATGGCAAGGGTTGCCCGGCCGGGATCAACCGTGTGTCCTGGTTCACCCATCCGGATGGTTCGTCCGATGGTGGCAACGCCAGCCTGCTCTGGTGATATCCGCCGATACGCTCCTCGCTCCATGCGAGGAGCGTATTTTTGCGGACGCAGCATCGAGGCCCAACGCAACTATGGCGTTGGGCTTTTCATTCAGCGACGTTATTGTGCGACTACCACGGCATAGACAGTTGCCGAAGAAGATCCGCTTTTCAGATTCGGCCCGGATACGGCGTCAGTGCGCGGCAGTGCCCTGAGCATTAGCCGCCTGGATAGCGGCCGCACGTGCCTCGTCCTGCTTGATCATCACCTGGCGCGCAGCATCGAGCTTGCCACCCAGCAACGAGAGCGTGTAGTTGGTGCTGTCGAATTCACGCAGCAATCCAAGCTCACGCTGTGCTTCATCGAGATCGTTGTTGTTGATCGCGCGCTCGACTTCTTCCGATGCCGAACTGAACAGATCATGCATGTTCTGCTGGGCGGTCTTATTCTGCCCATCCAGCTGCAGCACGGAGAGATAAAACTCGTACGCGTTGCTGCCGGCCGGAGCGACCAGATGCTTGTCCTTGATCGCCGTATCGGCCAGGCCGAGCAGGATGCCCGTGCCTGAATTGTCCGTGCTGGATGCCGATGCCGGCGCGCCGCCGGTCGAAACGGATGAGCCCATGCCAGTATGGCCGACGACGTACCAACCGATCGCGCCAAGCACGACAGCAGCTACCGCGCTGGAAATCCAGATGAGCCCGCGCCGGTTGGGCGTGGCGGAGAGAGAAGCGTTCATGACACCGGGGGGATCGGGGAAATCCGTCGCAACAGGAAGCTGCCCCCTGTAGACAGGTCCTCGCGACAACTTGATTACCGTAACCGGACAGCGTGTCAGGAATGTGACCGGAGTCCTGAGCGACGCTCAG
Organism: Dyella sp. NPDC103356; assembly: GCF_055584465.1. Classification (NCBI taxonomy): domain Bacteria; kingdom Pseudomonadati; phylum Pseudomonadota; class Gammaproteobacteria; order Lysobacterales; family Rhodanobacteraceae; genus Dyella; species Dyella sp. NPDC103356. The sequence continues at coordinate 247,601 of NZ_JBVJLZ010000004.1, read as the reverse complement.
CCGAAATGCCCGCCCACGATGCGCCCGTCCTTGTCCAGCTCGACAAAATACCGGCTGTTGTTGGAGCGGAAATCCATGGTGGTGATCGTATTGGGCATCACCAGCTGCACATCCGGATACATCGCGCGGAACTGTGCTGGCGTCGGGTGCGTTGCGATAAATGCATTGAACGCCGTCATGTCGGTGACATAGCCATGCACAGGCGCGGGACTGGCCGTCGACACGGTCTGGCAGCCTCCCAGGCCAAGCGCTACGGCGATGGTCGCAGCCAGGAACAGACGATGACGCATGGCGGTTCTCCTTGGTAGCGCCCGAAAGAACGCGCTCCTCGTCATCAACGAGGAGCGCGCTTCGACCTCACCACAAGATACTGGCATTGCCCCCATCAGGCGAACCGTCCGGATGGGTGAACCACGACAGGCGATTGCGCCCGCCAAGGCAGCCCTTGCCTTCGGTGTAGCTGGCCAGGGTGCCGGCCGAGGTGGTCAACGAAGCCTTGTAGCAACCCAGCAGCGAATCGCCATAGCTGAAGTCCTGCGTACTCTGCTGCCCGCTATGCGACACCAGGGCGCCAGTGGCATCGAAGACCAGCGTGTCGCCGGTGCTGATGGCATTGGCGATATCGGCAGTGAACAGATCGAAGCCAAGCAGGCGATGCGCCAGATGTTTCTGGTAACCCTGCTTTACCGCACTGGCGACGTTGCTGCTGCCGTCTTCGTTCGCGGTCTGGTTGTAATCGAGATAGAACGGATAGCTGATGTTCTCGCGATACTCGGCCGTGATCACCGGCCCCAGCTTGCTCTGGCTCACGCTATTGACCGTGGTGTTCTGTTGCGTGACCTGACGGTATTGCGTGGCGTTGATGGTGAATGTCTGCGTATCGGCAAAACCCACCGTCTGCGTCACCGTCGATTGCACACGCCCCTTGGAGGTATTGGCATAGCCCTCGATCACGAACTGCCGGCTGATGTCTGTATTGATCGAGCCGGAGACGTTGCCAGCACCATCGTTCTGCAACGTGTCGCTGACGCTGGGCGTCGGCGGCTGGTTGGCAAGCGTGTTGCGCGTAATACCGCCGGTGACCTGCTTGGCGTGCGCATCCTGGTACACCAGCAAGCTGGCGGTGGCCGAGAAATAGTTGTTTGCGCCGGCCACGCTCACCGAAACCGTATGCGGTTGGCCATTGCTCAACACACCCGCGAACGGTGTCAGATCAACGCGATACGGCAGGAAATTGAGCGTCTGCACGCCGGGTGTCGGGCGCCACATGTACGGGTCGATGCCACCGGTGTAGATCCACGGATAGACCGGCGCCACACCGGCGGGCTGGCCGTCGATGCTGACCTCGGTTTCGCGGAAATTGCCGCCGCCGCACTCCTCGACCTCGCTCGCGTACTGGTCGGGCACGCAGGTGTACCAGAACTCATCGCCGATCTGGCTTTGCGCGAATACATCCAGATACGCCTTCTCGACATTGCGCGGCAGCGTCAACGTCCTGGACAAGGTATCGCTCGAGGTAATCAGCGACGTGGTATTGCCAACCGGATCGCTACCAAGCGGATACACCGCGTCGGGTGCCGCTGCCGCCGGCTTGCCCGGATAGAACAGCAAGCGCGCGGTGCCATGGATCACACCCGTATAGGTGCCGTCGACGATATTGCCGATCAGGCTCTGGCCTTGCTGTGGCGACTTGAGCAGTGCGGTGTAGTCGGTGAGGTCACGCTCGATATGCCAGCTCGGCGCTACCGTGGCCGAGGGCTCCTGGGTGGTTCCGAAATAGATATTGACGCCGCCGATCCAGATATTGGCGGTGCGATCGAACTGACGTCCGGCCGTTACCGAGAAATCGGCCTCCAGCACCACCTTCGACCAGCTGCCCTGGCAACCGGCCGGCGGCGCATAGCTGAAGGTGTGATTGCTGAAATCCGTATATGTGGTATCGCCGAACAGCTCGACCACGCAAGGTTTGCCCGACGGGCGCGGCACCCCCGGATCAGCCACAGCGACATTGGCGGAACCGACAGTGGGCTGGGTAGCCCCATCAGCGAAAACCGTGCCCGCCAAACCCAAGGCACACGACAAACCCGCCAGGCACAGAACGTGGCGAGCCCAACCATGCTGCGACATAACGATGCACTCCCGTTACACCCCGAACCCCCTGCCGGCCGAAGCTAGCACGGGGCTGGGTTTAGAGGGGAGAAGAGCATCGTGTTCCCCATCGCAAGTTTATTCGGGCACCGCCGGCACTAGCCGGTCGCCGCCTCCAGTGCCCGCAGATAGGACAACGCATGCCCGCGATCTTTGCCGCACATGTCGATGTCCGGTTTCAAACCCGAGCACACCGCCGGCCGACCGGGTTGCCTGAAGATCGCGCAGCGATTGTCATCGGTCAGCTGCACGCAGCGCACGCCAGCCGGCTTGCCATCGGGCATGCCGGGAATGGGCGAGGAGATCGACGGCGCGATGCAACACGCGCCGCAACCCATGCGGCAGGCCAGGCTCATGCTCAGCCGTACTGTTGACGCAGTTCGTTGTAGACAGGCTCGGTGTCCGGGCGCTTGCCATGCCATAGCTCAAAGGCATCGGCCGCGGTTTCCACCAACATCCCCAAGCCGTCGACGATGAATTTGGCGTTGGCCACACGCGCCCAGGCGAGAAAGCCGGTGGCACCCTTGCCGTAGGACAGGTCGTAACAGGTAGCACGGTTGCCGACAAAACCAAACGGCAGGTCAAGTGGCTTGCCGAGCACGCCGGCCGAGGTCGCGTTGATCACCAGATCGAAGCTGCCGATGTCGTCGAGGTCTTCCCAATAACGCGTATGCGCGCGCAACGGCTCGCCGATCGCATCGGCCAGTTCGTCGGCTTTTTCGGGCGTGCGGTTGACGATGGTCAGCGTGCGTACGCCCGCATCCATCAAGGACCACGCAACACCTTGCGCGGCCCCACCCGCACCAAGCAACAGGGCATCGTGCCCGCGCAGATCCAGCTGATGGCGTTCGGTGAGGTCGCGTACAGCGCCGGCACCATCGGTGTTATGCGCAGCGATGCGGCCATCGGAAAGCAAGGTCAGCACGTTGGCGCTACCGGCGCGCGTGGCCGCTTCGCTGCGGACATCGGCCAATGCATACGCGGCGTTCTTGTGCGGCAGGGTGACATTGGCACCGCGCGCGCCTTCTTCGCCGAAGAAACGGCGCACGGCATCGGCGAAGTCGTCCGGGCTGGCATCGATCGTGCGATAGGCCAGCTCCAGGCCGAACTGGCGCGCGAACGCCTGGTGGATCTGCGGTGACAGCGAGTGGCTGATCGGATGACCGAAAACCGCGAACTGACCTGCCTTCATGAGCACTCCCTTGTAATGAGTCGACGGCCGGTCGGACCGGCCAAACGGCGATTTTATCGCGGTCGCAGTCCGTGAGATGACTGCCGCCCACACTTGCTTCCACACCATCACCGGATGCGAAGCGATGCGCCAGCCTACTCAATCCCATCAAGCCCGCCACCAGCGCCTGCTCGGCGCGGCGCTCGTGTGGTTGCTGGCCGGCACCGCCGCACTGCTGACCACCCTGGTTCCGGTGCATAGCGAGCAATGGGGCTGGACCCTGGCGTTCTGGCTGGTCGCGGCGCCCTTGTCGGTCCTGCTGGTGCTCGAACCCAGCCTGCCGCACCAGCTGCTGGCCCTGGCTCGCCTGCGCCGCCGACCGGTGCGCACGACGGTCTGGAACTAAAGAACATTCCGCTTGGCAGTGGATGAAAGCGGCAGGAGGCCGCGAGGGGACTCGTCGGTGGAAAGGGAAGCGGTGCACCACCCGCGAGCGGCATCAAGGGACGATGCCTATGCACCTGGCGACTCAGGGACGAGTCGCCGGCATGACCCTGCCTAAGCTCAGTCGGCTATGCCAAGCCGCTTGCGCTCCATCCGGCGCAGAAACTCCTGCATGATCCGGCGATAGAGATCGTCGCCCAGGTAGGCGTCTTCCACGCCTGCGTCGATCGACGGATTGTCGTTCACTTCGATCACGACCGGCTTGTCGGCGACCTGTTTCAGGTCCACGCCGTACAGGCCATCGCCGATCGGCTGGGTGGCTTTCAACGCCAGCTTGACCACCTCTGATGGCGCATCGCGTACCGCAATCGTTTCGAAACCGCCCGACTTGGCCGTGCCCTTGGCGCCATGGTTGTAAATCTGCCAGTGACCGCGCGACATATAGTATTTGCAGGCGTAGATCGGCTCGTGATTGAGCACGCCGATGCGCCAATCGAAATCGGTATAGACGAATTCCTGCGCCAGCAGCAGGGCGCTGTGCTGGAACAGTTCGCCCGCGGCTTTTTCCAGCGCTGCCTCGCTTTCCACCTTGACCACGCCGCGCGAAAACGAGCCGTCGGGAATCTTCAGCACCAGCGGAAAGCCCAGCTTGGCGGCGACATCCTTCAAGCCCTTCGCGTTGTCGCGATACAGAATCTCGGTGTTGGGCACGGCCAGCTTGCGCGACACCATCAAGTCGTTGAGGAAGATCTTGTTGGTGCAGCGAAGGATCGAGCTTGGATCGTCGATCACCACCATGCCTTCCTTCTCCGCGCGATGCGCGAAGCGGTAGGTGTGGTTGTCGCTGGCGGTGGTTTCGCGAATGAACAGGCCGTCGTACTCGGCCAGGCGCTGGTAGTCGTTCTTGCCGATCGGGTCGACCTCGATGCCCAGCTCCTTGCCGGCCGAGATAAAGGATTTCAGCGCCTTCTTGTTCGACGGCGGCATCGACTCGTCCGGGTCGACCAGCATCGCGATGTCGTAGCGGTAGCGCTTGCGCGCACGCGGCTTGCGCCAGAGCTTCTTGGAGAAGCGATCGAGCTCCTCGGCAAAGGCGTCTTCTTGCGCGTCGTCGAGCGTGTGCAGGCCGACCGGCTTGATCGAGCTGATCTGCCACACGCGGTCGCGCTCGAACTCGATCCGCAGCAGCGGGCACGGAAAGGTTTCGAACACCTGGCGGGCCAGGTCCTGCAGCGCCGGGTAAGCGGTCTCGCCGAAATAGACCAGGATGCCGAAGTCGGTCGTGTCGCGCCCGCCCGCCGGCAGAAAGTGGGTGAGCTTCTGGTTGAGGTCGTCGATATCCAGGCCGTACAGCGAGCGGCGGCGCAGGTCGTTGACCGTGCGCACCGAGGGCATCACGCGATGCCCGCGTGCCTCGGCCAGCAACGATACGTAGTAGCCCGTGCCCAGATACTTGTAGCTGCGGCACAGGTTGATGACATGTGTACGCTCGTCGTCATCGTTGTTGATCGGCTCGCGCAGATAGTCCATCGCGCTGACCACGTCCACAGACGGATAATACGAGCCCCAGTCGGAAGCTTTCTCGACGACGATGACGAGCCGGGTCATGACACCTCAGTGAGCCTGCCCTGGCAATCCGTCGCCGCGGGAGGACGTGAAAATTCGGCGCATGGTCGCCATGCGTTCAAGTCGCGCAGTGTGGCACATAGCCACTCACACACAAGTGTGCGCACTGAAGCCAAATTAAACGCCCGGGCCGGTCGTGTTTGCCGCCATGGGAAGGGACCGCTAGAGTGCCGCGCTTGTTCTCCTTCCCCTGAGCGCAGGACGCCACGATGACCCCTACGCCAGCTACCGCCGCCGTCCGCGTGCGGCGCGCCGAACTCTCCGATCTGGACGACCTGGTCGCGCTCGAAGACGCCACCTTCGACAGTGACCGGCTGAGCCGCGCGCAGTATCGCCGGCACCTGGACAGCGATACCGCGCAGGTGCTGGTGGCCAGCGCCAACCATCGCCGCTTTCTCGGCACCGCCGTGGTGTTCTTCCGCAAGGGCAGCCGGGTCGCGCGGCTGTACTCCATTGCGAGCAAGCCCGAGGCACGCGGCAAGGGTGTGGGCTCGGCGCTGATCGCGGCGGTCGAAGGTGCTGCACGCGCGCGGCACTGCCAGTCGCTGCGACTGGAGGTGCGTACCGACAACGAGACGGCGATGCGCCTGTACGAGCGGCTGGGATATCGGCAGATCGGACGCTATGCGCGCTATTACCAGGACGGTGCAGATGCCTGGCGATATGAGAAGGTGCTGGGCTAAGAGCGTCCCCTTGGCGCTTTAGAAAGGCTGTCCCATCCGCTGCTCGGTCGCCTCATCCGCCCGCGCCACTAGCCCGCCGGCACGCGACAGCGTCACCGTGTAATGCCCCTGATCCACCAGCGGCAGATACACACCGCCGCCATAGACCGCATCGACCTCCGGCAGCCAGGTCATATAGTTCTTGCGTAGGTCGACGAGGTCCTCGGCACCGTCACGCAGATCGATCACCGTGCGTGGCGCATGCGCTTCCTGGTCCGTATCGTCGTAACGGCCGCTGAGGCGGTCCAACCGATAGAGTGGCGGCACGCCGGCCAGCACCGCCGGCAGTTTCCATTTCACCACCAGCGCTTCCAGCCGCCACGCGTCGCCGGAGACGGTCATGTGCTGCACGCTGCCGTCAGGCCGGTGCAAGGTCAGCGCCCATTGCTGCGGCGACAGGATGCGTGCGTCGATCTCGGCGACGGGCGTTTCCTCGTCCAGCAGGCGGTAGCCGTGAATCATCCAGCCGGTGCCGCCAAGCAGCAGCGTGAGTATGAATGCCACCAGCACCACCACGGCACGGATGCCCGCCGAAAGGCGCAAACCCCGCTGCAGGCGATCGCGCAGCACAAACAGCTGCAGCAACGTCACCAGCAGCATGACTGCCGCAAGAATCAGCAGGATGGTCGATGGCCAACGCAGCCAGACACTCCAATCCATTGTTTTTTCCACCTCGACGAACACTACTGGCGCCTATGATAGCCAACCGCGCCAGCATGCTCGTTCTATACTCGCGCCGACCTGGCAGGAATTCTCACTATGCGTCGTTCACTTTCACTGGTTTCGCTTTGTGCCGTGGCGCTTGCCCTGGCGGGCTGCGGCAACAAGGGACCGCTTTATATGCCGGCCAAGCCGGCCACACCTGCGGCAGCACCCGCCAAACCTGCGGCACCTGCGCCTGCGACCAGCACGGTCAAGCCCGCTTCCGCCAGCAGCTCGCTCTGAGTCGACGGTGAGTTTGCGCTTCACCAAGATGCACGGGCTGGGCAACGATTTTGTCGTGATCGACGGCCGGGCTCCCGATTTCGAACTCGATGTGGCGCGGGTTCGCGCGATCGGCGATCGCTATCGCGGCGTGGGTTTCGATCAGCTGCTGACGATCGAGCCGGCGCGCGATCCGTCCTGCGCGTTCTACTACGGCATCTGGAACACCGACGGTTCGCTGGCCGGGCAGTGCGGCAACGGGGTGCGCTGTGTCGCCGCGTGGCTTTATCGCGCCGGGCTGATGTCAATGGGCGACGAGGCACGACTGGAGAGCCCCTCGGGCCCGGTGTCGGTCAAATTGCTGACAGCCACTCGCGTATCGGTCGATATGGGCGAACCCGATTTCGATCCGAAGGCCTCGCATTTCGACGGCGGCGCACCGACGATCGGCGTGACGCTCGGTCAACCGCCAGGGCCGCTGGCCGGCACGGTGGTCGAGTTTGGCGTGGTGTCGATGGGCAACCCGCATGCGGTGGTCACCGTGGACGATCTCCGTGATCCGGTGCTGGAAACCGTCGGACCCGCACTGACCACACATCCGCGCTTCGCCGACGGCGTCAATGCCGGTTTCGTGCACAAGCTGGCCCGCGACCACCTGCAACTGCGCGTCCATGAACGCGGTGCCGGCTGGACCCAGGCCTGCGGCACCGGCGCCTGCGCCGCCATGGCGGTGCTCCACCAGCGCGGCGAAGTGGACGACAGCGTGCAGGTCGATCTGCCTGGCGGCAGTCTGCGTATCGACTGGGCCGGCCCCGGCCACACCTTATGGATGACCGGCCCGGCCACCTTCGTCTTCGAGGGTGAATGGCTGGATATGGACCTAAGCGATTGATGCCCGGCATCGACTCGTCGCACACTCCGGCTGTGCGCCCCCTCCGCACGGTATTTGAGGACAAGGCATGACCGACACGGCACTCGTGGATCCGCTACAAGCCAGCGACGTGGCCGCTTATCTCAAGCGTCACCCCGACTTTCTCACCGACTACCCCGAATTGGCTGCCCAGTTGCAGCTACCGCGCGAACAGGGCCAGGTCGCCTCGCTGGCGACCTATCAGCTGCAGAACCTGCGCGAGAAGAACGCCGAGCTCGAGCGGCGCATGGCCGAGTTCATCGCGGTGGCGGCAGAGAACGAACAACTGATGCAGCGCGTGCACGAACTGAACGTGGCGGTGCTGCGCGCGCGTACGCCTGCCGTGGCCGCTCGCAGCGTGATCGCTACGCTGAGCGAAGATTTCCACACCGAACAGGTACGCCTGATGCTGTTCGGCGACGCCGCGCTGCCGCCGGCCGACTGGCTGGTGCTCGAACCCGGTGGCCGCGCGTCGATACCGGAGTTCGCCGACTTCCTTGCCCACCACGAACCGATCTCCGGCCGTCTGACCCACGAGCGCCTGCAACGCCTGTTCGGCCAGCACGCCAGTGAGATTCGTTCGGCCGCGGTGATGCCACTGGGTGAGCTGGGGTTGCTGGCGATCGGCAGCAAGGACCCGGATCATTTCCAGCCCGGCATGGGGACGGTGTTCCTCAAGATGATCGCCGCCACGGTAACCGCCGCCCTGGCACGCACGCAGGACGTCGTCTGACGCGCGTGTCCGGATGAAGCCCAGCGAGCACGTGGAAGCCTGGCTCGGCCGACTCGCCGGCGAGCGCAAGGCTTCTACGCATACCGTCGATGGTTATCGGCGCGATCTGGCCAAGTTGCTGCGTTACATGGAGGCGCAGCAGATCGAGCAGTTCGACACACTCGATTCGCATCGCATGCGCAGCTTCGTTGCCGCGGAACACCGCGGCGGCCTGTCGCCGAAAAGCCTGCAGCGTCTGCTGTCGTCGTGCCGCAGCCTGTTCCGCCAGCTCAATCGCGAAGGCACCCTGAGCCACGATCCGACGGCTGGCGTGCGTGGGCCAAAGGTGCACCGCAAGCTGCCGCAGGTGCTGGACGTGGACGAAGCGACCACCCTGGTCGAAGTCGATAGCGGCGGCAGCCTGGGCGTGCGTGACCGCGCGATGCTGGAGCTGTTTTATTCGTCCGGCCTGCGTCTGTCCGAACTGATCGGGTTGCGCTGGATCGACCTCAATCTCGACGACGGCGAAGTGCGTGTGCTCGGCAAGGGCAGCAAGACACGCATCGTGCCGGTCGGCCGGCATGCCATTACCGCGCTGCGTGCGCTGGGCGAAGCGGAAGGGCGTGCGCCCGAGTCGCCGATCTTCCGCGGCCGCGGCGGTGCCCCGATCAGTCCGCGCACCGTGCAAGCGCGGCTGAAACATCTGGCACTGGCGAACGGTTTCGCCAAGCACGTGCACCCGCATCTGCTTCGCCATACCTTCGCCAGTCACATGCTCGAATCGTCCGGCGACCTGCGCGCGGTGCAGGAACTGCTCGGCCACGCCGATATCGCCACCACGCAGATCTATACGCATCTGGATTTTCAGCACCTGGCGAAGGTGTATGACGCGGCGCATCCGCGGGCGAAAAAGCGTTAGAACGGCTTCGATCGCAATCAACGTTTACGTATGGCCTGTCGCGACCGCCGCATCGCAGGAACCGGTGTGTCTGATCGCGGTTGTCCCCGCAACCATTGAACCGCCAGCAGGCACCCCCACCTCATCGGTTCAAGTCTTCGGAGCGACCTCATGGAATCCTTCCACGCCACCACCATCGTTTCGGTCCGCCGCAACGGCCGCGTCGTCATCGGCGGCGACGGTCAGGTCACGTTGGGCAATACCGTGATGAAGGCCAATGCACGCAAGATCCGCCGCCTGGGCAAGAACGGCGACGTGATCGCCGGATTTGCCGGCGCCACGGCCGATGCATTCACCTTGTTCGAGCTGTTCGAGGAAAAGCTCGCCAAGCACAGCGCCAACCTGACGCGTGCCGCCGTCGAACTTGCCAAGGAATGGCGTACCGATCGCCGCCTGGGCCGCCTCGAGGCGATGCTGGCGGTGGCCGACAAGGATGCCTCGCTGCTGATTTCCGGCAACGGCGATGTGCTGGAACCGGAGCACGGCCTGATCGCCATCGGCTCAGGCGGCCCCTTTGCGCAATCGGCCGCGCTCGCGCTGATGGAAAACACCGAGATGGATGCGCGCGTCATCGTCGAAAAAGCGTTGAAGATCGCCGGCGACATCTGCATCTACACCAATCACAACACGACGATCGAAGAACTTTGACGTGAGCGGTCTCCCCTCGCTCCCCATTCCCTGTTCCCCGAGCTAAAGCCATGTCCGAACTCACTCCCCGCGAAATCGTCAACGAACTCGATCGCTATATCATCGGTCAGCACGACGCCAAGCGCGCCGTCGCGATCGCGCTGCGCAACCGTTGGCGCCGCATGCAGCTGGAGCCGAGCCTGCGCGACGAGGTCACGCCGAAGAACATCCTGATGATCGGCCCGACCGGCGTGGGCAAGACCGAAATCGCACGCCGCCTCGCCACGCTGGCGAATGCGCCGTTTGTAAAGGTCGAGGCGACCAAGTTCACCGAGGTGGGCTATGTCGGCAAGGACGTCGAGTCGATCGTGCGCGACCTGGTCGACGTGGCCTACAAGCTCACTCGCGAGCAGGCGATGAAGCGCGTGCGCACCCAGGCCGAAGACCGTGCCGAGGATCGCATTCTCGACGCGCTGTTGCCGCGCCGCCAGTCGCCCAGCGACTGGAGCCACGATCCGGCACCGGCCATCGATAGCGATACCCGCCAGAAACTGCGCAAGCAGCTGCGCGAGGGTGCGCTGGACGACCGCGAGATCGAACTCGATTTCGCCATGAATGTCGGCGTCGAGATCATGTCGCCGCCCGGCATGGAAGAGATGGGCCAGCAGCTACGCCAGATGTTCCAGAACATGGGCGGCGCCAAGACCCAGCAGCGCAAGCTGTCGATCAAGGCCGCGCGCCCGCTGCTGATCGACGAAGAAGCCGGCAAGCTGCTCAACGACGAAGAAATTCGCGCACAGGCCGTCGAGGCGGCCGAGCAGAATGGCATCGTCTTTATCGACGAGATCGACAAGATCGCCCAGCGTTCGGAGTGGGGCGGGGCCGGCGTCAGCCGTGAAGGCGTGCAGCGCGACCTGCTGCCGCTGGTCGAAGGCTCCACTGTGTCGACCAAGTATGGCCCGATCAAGACCGACCACGTGCTGTTCATCGCCTCGGGTGCGTTCTCGCTGGCCAAGCCGTCGGACCTGATCCCGGAGCTACAGGGTCGTCTGCCGATCCGCGTCGAGCTGTCAGCGCTGTCGGTCGGCGACTTCAAGCGCATCCTGCGCGAGCCGCACAGCGCGCTGACCAAACAGTACGTCGCTCTGCTTGGCACGGAGGGCGTCAGCCTGGAATTCACCGACTCCGGCGTGGATCGCCTGGCCGAGGTCGCCTTCCAGGTAAACGAGCGCACCGAGAACATCGGCGCCCGCCGCCTGCACACGGTCATGGAGCGACTTTTGGAAAAGATCTCCTACGAAGCTGCAGACAAGTCCGGCGAAAAGTACACGATTGACGCCGAATATGTAGACAAGAACCTCGGTACCCTGGTCAAGGACGAAGACCTCAGCCGCTACATCCTCTAAGCCCTGCGGCATTGTCGCAAGTTATTGTTTGTAAAAGCTTAAGTACCGAACTTTCTTGCCCGTTAGCCGGCCCTAACAAGCCGGCGACCCCCCTCTGGTAAAATTGCGCCCATGGGCAAGATCATCGAACTGAAGACCACTGGGCAGCGCGCGCAACTGCGCGAGGCCCAGGAAAACCGCCAGCTGGTCAGGCTATGGCGTGAAGAACTCGAACACGGCAGCTTCTGCGGATACGTCGGCGGCGTCGGACGCGAGTTCTTTCTGCTGTGGGTGGTGGGCGACACCATCACCTACGACGGCATCTACATCATGCGTCACCGGGATGTCAGCGAACTGGAAGTCCCGGACAAGCACGCCTTGTTCATGGAGAAGGCACTGACCCTGAAAGGGCTGACGCCGACCCTGCCGCAGAACTTCCCGTTGGATAACATCCGCGAAGTCGTCGAAGCGGCGGCCCGCCAGTCGGCGGTGATCGGCGTGCATGTCGATAGCGAGGAAGAGGCCGAGGTCTGCTACATCGGCAAGCTGGTCAGCGTCGAGGAAGACGGTTTCAACATGCAGGAAATCAGCCCCGACGCGGAATGGCTGCGCGAGGCATCGTTCTTCTCCTGGGACGAGGTATCCACCGTCAGCATCGAAGACGGCTATGCGCAGTCCCTGCTCGCCGTCGCCGGTACCGCGCCGCCGATCGAACAAGGTTCCGGCCTGGGGTTGGCGCACGAGTAAGCTTCGGCAACATCCACATCGACAAAGAGGCGGCCCATGCGTATTCGAACTTTCATCCTCGTTCCGCTGGCCGCCTTTCTTGTATGTGCCGCCCACGCCCAGGTCTATCGGGGTAATGCCATGCCTGCCGATGCGGCACCCAACGCCAAGCAATTGATCGTCACCTACAAGGACGGTCCCAAATCCGCTGCAGCGCAGGCGGCGAACGCAAAAGTCGGCACGATTTTCGTACGGCCGATGGGTTCGGGTGACGCCGCCGTTGTCACGCTACCACCGGATGCGGATATCGATCAGGCCATCGCTGCGTTCCAGGCCCAGCCCGGCGTGACGCATGTGGAAGTCAACGCGCGCAAGACCGTCGACCCGATTCGCGGTCCGAAGCTGGATAAATAACCCGCATCGCAAATTCATACTCGTGCAACGCGGTTGCCCGTGCGACGTTCTTGCGTCGCATGCGTTGGTATGATCCGCGCGTAGCCTTACGCGTAGGAGAGCCACGCATGCTCGGTGTCAACGGTCGGTCGCGCTTCCTCCAAGCCTTGCGTGTCATCGCCGCACTCGGCGTGATCGTTGCGATCGCCGGCTGCAGCATGATCTCCAGGCGTCACCAGCGTCCCGATGATTTCGCGGTGAAATACGCCAAGTCCACCGGCGTGATTTCATCGCCGAACTGGTCGCGCTATGCCGTCGACATCGACGCCAAAGGCAAGAAGACCATCCAGTCGGGATCGCACAATGGCGACGTCAACAAGACGGTGCAACTGAGCCCTGCTGAATACGACAACTTCTACGCCGCGCTGCGCAGCGACGGCGCATTCGACGATCTCTCCGACAACCCGCCTTGCCCAGGTCCTACCACGGGCTACGAAGACCTTTCGTTCTTCGCCAACGGCAACTACGTTTCGATTCCGCTTTGTTCGAAGTCCAAGAAGAAGCAGAAGAAGATCGACAAGGTTTGGCAGGATGTGCGGCAAGTCGTGGGACAGCCATAGCCAACGTCGAATAACCTCAGTTCTTCCTATCGTCATCCCGGCGCAGGCCGGGATGACGAGTAGGAGGGGTTTTAGACGTCCCTTTCGACCGCGCAGATTGATAGAGCCCGCCAGGCCTTATTTACCCGACGCATCACCCTTCACCTGCCCCTGAAAGAAATTCTCGATCAGGTGATAAACGTGCACGCGCTGCCCCGGCAGATTCAGCCCATGCTTCGCACCCGGGTACGCCATGAACTCGAACTGCGTACCACGTTTCTGCAACTCCGCCATCAGCTTGGTCGAATTGACGAACAACACATTGTCGTCAGCCATGCCATGCACGAGATAGAGCTTTGAGGTGAGGCCATCGAGCCACGCAAACGGAGAGCTGCGCGTGTAGCCGGCTTCGTTGTCTTGCGGACGACCGAGGTAACGCTCGGTGTAGAACGTATCGTAAAGATGCCAATCGGTAACGGGCGCGACGGCAACGCCGCCGGCGATTTCGTTCGATGCCTTGCTCAGCATCATCGTGGTCATGTAGCCACCGTAACTCCAGCCGAACACGCCGATGCGATTGCCATCCACCCACGGCTGCGATTTCAGCCAATGAATGCCGGCAAGCTGGTCGTCGACTTCAACCGCACCGAGTTGCTGGTAGATCGGATCTTCGAACTTGCGGCCACGACGGGCCATGCCGCGGTTGTCGAGGGTGAAGACGACGAAACCCTGGTTGGCCATGTACTGGTTGAAGTAATCACCCCAGCTGTCGACCACCAGCTGCGCATGCGGGCCGCCGTAGTACGCATCGAACACCGGATACTTCTTGCTCGGATCGAAACCGGCCGGCTTGTAGATGCGGTAGTAAAGCGTTTGGCCGTCCGAACTGGTAATGGTGCCGAATTCGGGTTTGATCAGACTGTCGCGATAGGGCCAGAATGGATGCTTCTCATCGAGCGGGTTCTGTTCGATCCAGCTGATCAACGTGCCGTCTGGCTTGTGCACGCTCACCTGTGGCGGCGTCTGCGAGTTGGAGAACGTATCGAGGTAGAACGCCGCATCATGCGAGAACTCGGCCTGGTGCGTGCCGTTGCCCTGGCTGATGCGCGCAGGCGCCGTCGCGTTGCTCCCATCGAGCTTGAGTTCGTAGACCTGACGATCGGGTACAAACTCGCGGTTCGAGCTGACATAGACCTTGCCGGCTTTTTCATCCACCGCCAGCACGCCATCGAGCTGCCAGTCGCCCTGGCTCACCGGATGCTTCAGCTTGCCGTCGATGCCATACAAGTAGAGGTGATGGTAGCCGCTGCGCTCGCTGCCCCACAGGAAGCTCTTGCCGTCCTTGAGGAAGGTGAGGTCGTTGTTGAGATTGATCCAGGTCGGGCTGGTCTCGGTGACGAGCACGCGCTGCGCCAGCGTCTTGGCGTCGACCAGTCGCAGTTCCAGTTTTTGCTGACTGCGCGGCATCCATTGATAGCTCAGATGTTTCGCATCGGGCAGCCATTTCACACGGGTGAGGTAACTGTCGGTGTCCGCGCCCAGGTCGATCCAACGCGCCTGGCCACCGGCTGGCGCCACCAGGCCCAGCTTGACCAGCACATTCGGGTCGCCGGCAGCGGGGTAGCGCTGGTCGATCACATCGGTGCGATCGGCGTAGACCTCGGTGCGCTTGACCGTGGGCACCTTGGATTCGTCGTAGCGCTCGAACGCGATCTGGCTGTCATCCGGCGCCCACCAGTAACCCTCGCTGCGCTCCATTTCTTCCTGCGCGACAAATTCGGCTTCGCCGTTGTGCACCGCACCGCCGCCGTCGTGCGTCAGCTGGTGCGCGTTACCGCTGGCCAGATCGATCACCCACAGGTTCTGGTCACGCACATAGGACACATAGTGGCCCTTGGGCGAGATGCGCGGATCGATCACGTCGCCGCCGGTGTCGAGCTGGCGCGGTGCCGGCTTATCGGCGGCAAGGTCGTAGAGATAGAGCTTGCCGCCGATGGGAAACAGCAGCTGCTTGCCGTCCGGGGACCACTGATAGGTCAGGATGCCGTGCAGGCCGGCCGTGCGAGCGCGCTCGCGGCGTGCCTTTTCGGCATCGGACAGGTGCTCGCCCTGCGGCTCGAGCTTCTTGGAGTCGACCAGCAGATGCGTGCTGTTGTCCTTGATGCGGTATTCCCACAGATCGAGCTGATTCTGGTCGTCGGGCTTGGCGCGCAGGAAGGTGACGCGCGAGCCATCAGGAGAGATCTGCAGGCCGCGGGGTGCGGGACCGGCGAGGTTACCGCCGTCGAAGATTCGTTCGATCGTCAGTTTTTCAGCCATCGCGGGACCAGCCATCGTCATCAAAGCCGCAAACAAGAGAGCGCGCATAGAGAACATCCTGATAAAGCGCCAACACAAAAGATCGAAAGATTAAAACGCGTTGTGTGACGCAATACCAGTATGTTTTCGCCATGGATCACACTCAGGCTTGCGGCTTGGCACCCTGGCCGAACAGCACTTTGCGTGCTTCTTCGTCCTTGGTCAGGTCGAATCCGTTTCGAATCGGCTCGCCCAGCGCATAGGCACGTTGCGTGGCCGGGCGGGCGGCAATGGTGTCGAACCACACTTTCAGATGGGGGAAATCGGCCAGGTCCATGCCCTGCGCCTCGTGCGACACGGTCCACGGATAGGCCGCCATGTCGGCGATGGTGTAGTCGTCGCCAGCAATAAAGGTACGGCCGTCCAGACGCTTGTTCAGCACGCCATAGAGACGGCGCGTTTCATTGACGTAGCGATCGATCGCGTAAGGGATCTTTTCCGGTGCGTAGCGATTGAAGTGGTGGTTCTGACCGAGCATCGGCCCCAAGCCGCCCACCTGCCAGTACAGCCATTCCAGCACCGCGTAGCGTGCGCGGGTGTCGGTCGGGAGGAATTTACCGGTCTTGCCGGCCAGGTATTCGAGAATCGCGCCCGATTCGAACACGCTCAGCGGACCCTGGCCGTCCGCCGGCTCGGTGTCGACGATGGCCGGCATGCGATTGTTCGGCGAGATCGCCAGGAAGGCCGGCTCGAACTGATCGCCCTTGCCGATATTCACCGGTTTGACCGCATAGGGCAGGCCGCTTTCTTCCAGGAACAGGGTGATCTTGTGGCCGTTGGGCGTGGGCCAGTAATACAGCTCGATCATGGGAAACCTTAAAAAAGAACGGACGGATCTCTGATTTTCGGGGCGTTGCACCGGCTTTCAAGCGAGAGAACGTCAACGCCGGCCGCGGGCGAGGCGTTGAGCCGTGGACCCAACCCAAAGGATCGGTCCGATGAAACGCTTGATACTCGCGTCGCTCTCCCTGGCTTTCGGCCTCGCCGCCGTTCCCGCGCTGGCCCAGGACAGTGCACCGGCCGGCCACGCCCAAGGCCAGCACATGGACCCGCAGGAGCAGCTGCAAAAGCTCAGCAAACGCCTGCAGCTGACCGCCGATCAACAGAGCAAGATCGGCGCGATCCTGCAGGACCGCCAACAGCAGGTGCAGTCCATCCGCGGCGACAGCAGCCTGAAGCCAGCCGACAAGCACGCCAAGCTGAAGTCCTTGATGGAAAGCTCGCAAAGCAGCATCAGTGCCGTGCTGACCGACCAGCAACGCCAGCGCTGGACGGATATGCGCGAGAAGATGACGGAACGGCGTGAAGCAAAACAGGATGGCCAAGCGTCACCGGCCAGCGGCAAGTAGTCAGATCTCCGAGAAACGTCGAACAGGAAAAGGGGGTTTGTCTCTCTTAGTATCTGTTTGAAAAAGCACCCTTTTGACGATCGGATCGCGCAGGATCGCGTATCCTGCGCGGTCTCTTAGATTCGTTCAAAGGAACCACATGACCCGTGTCGTCGTGGTTGGCAGCATCAATATGGATCTCGTCACCCTGGCGCCGCGCTTCGCCGGTCCGGGCGAGACCCTGCTCGGCGAGCGCTTTCTCACCCTGCAGGGTGGCAAGGGCGCCAATCAGGCCGTAGCCGCTGCCCGTCTGGGTGCCGAGGTGACGATGGTCGGTGCGGTTGGCGACGATGCCTTCGGCGATCAGCTGCGGGAAGGGCTGCAGCGTGAAGGCATCGCGCTCGATCACCTGCACCGTATCGACGATTGCGGTAGCGGTACCGCCTCGATCACTGTGGCCGGCGGCGAAAACCAGATCGTCATCGTCCCCGCAGCCAATGCCCGCCTGTCACCCGCTCACGTCGAGCGGGCAAGCGACGCCATCGCGCGTGCCGATGCCGTACTGGTCCAGCTGGAATCGCCGCTGGACACGGTCGAGGCCACGCTGCGTCTGGGCCAACGCCTCGGCGTGCCAGTCATCCTCAATCCCGCGCCGGCCCAGCCCCTGCCGCTGGCCTGGCTCAAGCTCGCACGCTTCGTCACGCCCAATCAACATGAATTGGCGATCCTGCTCGGAGCCGATCCTGACGAAGACTTCCGCGAGCTGATGCGCCGTACACCTTGCCCTGTTGTCCTCACCCGCGGCGCCGAAGGCGCCTGGTATCGCGACGGCGGCGAACCGCAATCGCAGGGCGGCTTCAGCGTCGATGTTGTCGACAGTACCGGTGCAGGCGATACCTTCAATGCCGCGCTTGCCGTGTTTCTCAAGGACAACCTGGGTACCGCCGTACGCAAGGCCTGTGCGGCCGGCGCCTTGTCGGTCACCCAGTTAGGCGCACGCGACGGCATGCCGACCCTGGCTGCCCTGGACGCATTTCTGGAGCGGCAGTCGTGAGGCGCCAAGGCCTGCTGCATGCCGAGCTCAACCGGGTGATTGCCGCGATGGGACATACCGACACCATCGTCATCGCCGACGTCGGCCTGCCAGTGCCTGCCGGTGTGACGTGTATCGACCTGGCGCTCGTCGCTGGTACGCCACGCTTCGTTGACGTCTTCGACGCGGTCTATCGTGAGCTCGCGGTGGAGCGCATCACCATGGCAAGCGAAATCCATGCGCGCAACCCGTCGATGCTGGCACTGGCGGAGCGATTGCGTGCCGATGGCCTCACCGTAGATGAATTGACTCACGAAGATTTCAAACGCGCCTGCGCCTCGGCGCGGGCCGTCGTACGTACCGGCGAAACGTCGCCTTACGCCAACGCGATCCTGCACGCCGGCGTCACTTTCTAAGCATTCTCATGACTACCAACCTGGTCAGCATGCACGGCATCCATAAGGCCTTTGGGCCGGTGCAAGTGCTGCGAGGCGTCGATTTCGAACTGCGCGCGGGTGAAGTCCACGCGCTGATGGGCGAGAACGGCGCCGGCAAATCCACCCTGATGAAGATCCTGACCGGGCAGTATCGACCCGATCAAGGCGAGATTCGCGTCGATGGACAGGCGACAACGATCGGCTCGCCCACCGATGCCGAGAAACATGGCATCGCGATCATTCATCAGGAACTGAATCTAATCCCCAACCTGACCGTGGCCGAGAATCTTTTCCTCGGCCGCGAGCTGCGTCGCTTCGGCGTATTGCAGCAACGCGCGATGCGAGCCAGGGCGCGCGAGTGGTTGGCTCGCGTCGGCATGCAGGCGTTGTCGCCCGATGCCAAGGTGGACACGCTGTCGGTCGGCCAACAGCAGATGGTGGAGATCGCCAAGGCGCTGGCGCAGAACGCGCGCGTGCTGATCATGGACGAGCCCACTGCCGCACTGACCGAACGTGAGACGACGACACTGTTCGCGTTGATTCGCGAACTGCGCGAGGGCGGCACCGGCATTGTCTACGTTTCGCATCGGATGGAAGAAATTTTCGCGCTGTGCGATCGGCTGTCCGTCTTGCGCGATGGCCAGTTCGTCGGCGTGCGCGACGTGGCCGGGCTGGATCTGGACGAAGTCGTGCGCATGATGGTTGGACGCAGTCTGGAAGCGCGCTTTCCTTCGCGTAACGCCAAGCCAGGGCGCGTGCGCATGGCGGTGCAGGGGTTGGGGGACGACTACCTCCGCGATATCAGCTTCGACGTGCGCGCCGGTGAAGTGCTTGGCGTATCGGGCCTGATGGGTGCGGGCCGCACGGAACTCGCACGCCTGTTGTTTGGCCTGCGCAAGCCGCGGACCGGCAGCATCACCCTCGACGGCAAGCCATTGGCCATACGCAATCCGGTGCAGGCGATCGATGCCGGCATGGGTTTTGTCACCGAAGACCGCAAGGGCCAGGGCCTGGTGTTGGATCTGTCGCTACGCGAGAACATCAGCCTGGCGCATATCCCGGCACGTCTGGGCGTGATCGATCGCGGCCGCGAGCGCACGCAGGCGCGCGAATTGATCGAACAACTGCATATCCGTACCCGCGATATGGAGCTGGACGTCCGCGCGCTCTCCGGCGGCAACCAACAGAAGGTGGTGCTGGCCAAATGGCTCGCGCTCAAGCCGAGCGTGTTGTTGCTGGATGAACCCACGCGCGGCGTGGATATCGGCGGCAAGGCGGAGATCTACCAAATCATCAACCGTTTGGCCGAGCAAGGTGTGGCCATCGTGATGATTTCGTCGGAGCTGCCCGAAGTGCTGGCGATGAGCGATCGCATCCTGGTGATGCATGAAGGGCGTGCGACCGCATTGCTGGAAGCTGCTGCCACCACGCAGGAAGAGATCATGCGTGCCGCGACCGGCGGGCATTGAAAGAATTTGTAGGAGCGGCTTCAGTCGCGACCGTTCGCTCACATGTCGCGACTGAAGTCGCTCCTACAAGACTAGCTATCTATCGAGACTCCGAACATGGCCGACGCAACCGTTCCAACACCTCCCTCACGCTTCAGCCTGGATAACACGCTGACCCTCCTGCAGCGTCTGGGCTCGGTGATCGGTCTGGTGTTGCTGGTAATCGCACTCAGCATCCTGAGCCCCGATTTCCTGACTACCGGCAACTTGCTCACGGTGCTGCGCCAGGTGTCGATCAATGCCTTGATCGCCTTCGGCATGACCTTCGTGATCCTCACTGGCGGTATCGATCTGTCGGTCGGCGCCTTGCTCGCGTTTTCCGGCGCAATTACCGCAGGTGTCATGGCAGCGGGGCAGAGCGCGGGGCTGGCCATCTGTGCCGGCCTGGGCATGGGTACCTTGCTGGGCCTGGTCAACGGCGTGCTGGTGTCGTGGGGCCGCGTCGCACCCTTTATCGCCACACTGGGCATGATGACGCTGGTGCGCGGCTTGACGCTTTCGTACACCCAAGGTCGTCCGATCAGTGTCTCCAATCCGGGGTTCGCGTTGCTTGGTGATGGTTATGTCGCCCACCTGATTCCCATCCCGGTGATCTGGATGTTCGTGCTGTTCGCGGTCTGTGGCTTTGTGCTGCGCGGTACCGTGTTCGGTCGACATATCTTCGCCATCGGCGGCAATGAAGAAGCCGCGCGTTTGTCCGGCGTACGCGTCTGGGCGATCAAGCTCGGTGTCTATGGTCTTTCCGGCCTGCTTTCCGCTTTCGCCGGCATCGTGCTCACCTCGCGGCTTTACTCGGCACAGGCCACCGCGGGTAGCGGTTACGAACTCGATGCGATCGCCGCCGTCGTGCTCGGCGGCACCAGCCTGTCGGGCGGACGCGGTTGGTTGTTCGGCACCCTGGTCGGCGTGCTGCTGATCGGCTTTCTCAACAACGGCTTGAACCTGCTGGGCGTATCGTCGTTCTATCAGCAGGTCGTGAAGGGTGCGGTGATCCTGATCGCTGTGCTGATCGATCGCCGCAAATAGTCCCCAGACAATCCCCGTATTACCGAAGGAGTACCATCATGCGCACACTAAGGCTCATTGCCGCGGCCACATTCGTCGTCTTCGCTGCCGCCTGCAGTCAGCAGGGCCCGGGTGAAGCCTCCGCACCGGCTGCATCGTCGTCGAGCGCAGCGGGTGGCAACAAGACCATCGGTTTGGCCATCTCCACGCAGAACAACCCATTCTTTGTCGAGTTGAAGGACGGCGCGCAAAAAGCGGCGGCGGCCGCTGGCTTGCAGTTGGTCGTCGTCGATGCGCAGGACGATCCGGCCAGGCAGATTTCCGGCGTCGAAGACCTGATCCAGAAGAAGGTCGGTGTGATTCTGCTCAATCCGACCGATTCATCCGCGCTGGCTGGTGCCGTGCAATCGGCGAATAATGCCCATATTCCAGTGGTAACACTGGATCGCACCGTCGACGGCGCCAGCGTCGCTTCGCACATCGCTTCTGACAATCTCGCCGGTGGTGCCATGGCGGCGAAGTTCCTGTCCGAACAGTTGCAGGGCAAGGGCAATGTGCTCGAGCTCCAGGGTGTGCCCGGTACCTCTGCCGCGCGCGATCGCGGTAAGGGTTTCGACGACGAGGCGCAGAAAGATGGCTTGAAGATCATTGCGCAGCAGCCGGCCAACTTCGATCGCGCAGATGGACTCTCGGTCACGGAAAACCTACTGCAGGCGCATCCCGACGCCAATGCGATCTTTGCGCAGAACGACGAGATGGCATTGGGTGCGTTGCGCGCGCTCGATAGCGGCAAGCACGGCAATATCATCGTGGTCGCTTTCGACGGCACGCCGGATGGCATCAAGGCGGTGAAGGACGGCAAGATGGCCGCCACCGTCGCCCAACAGCCCAGTGAAATCGGCCGCCTCGGCGTGGAAACCGCTCAAAAGCTGCTGAGCAATCAGAGCGTGGACAAGAGCGTTGCTGTACCGCTGAAACTCGTGACCAAGGACAACGCGCAATAAGACGGAGCAACTTCAGGAGACCTCTAAAAACCTTTTCTAATTCGTCGTCCCGGCGAAGGCCGGGACCCACTCCTCAATGCAGACGCTTGCGATACGCCATCTAACAGGCGAATGACTGCGGAATGGGTCCCGGCCGTCGCCGGGACGACGATGCAAAACTGAGGTTGCTCGAAGTTCCCTGAAGCTGCCCCTACACGCTCAGTCTGGTTTACTCCATCGGCGCGGGCGCAATCACATCGCGCTGACCATTGATCCCCATCGACGACACCAGACCCGCCGCTTCCATCGCCTCGACCAGGCGTGCGGCGCGGTTGTAGCCGATGCGGAACTGACGCTGCACGAACGAGATCGACGCGCGGCGTGTACGCAGCACGAATGCGGCTGCCTCGTCGTAAAGCGGGTCGAGCTCGGCGTCCCCACTTTCCTCGCCAAATAGCTCGCCGGAACCTTCGCTCGGCGGCCCGGCAAGGATTTCATCCTTGTAGTCCGGCTCGCCGAACTGCTTGAGCCATGCCACCACGCGATGTACTTCTTCGTCGGCGACAAACGCGCCATGGATACGCTGCGGATAACCCGTGCCCGGCGGCAAGAACAACATGTCGCCCTGGCCGAGCAGGCTTTCCGCGCCCATCTGGTCGAGGATGGTGCGCGAGTCGATCTTCGATGAGACCTGGAACGCCACGCGCGTGGGGATGTTGGCTTTGATCAGGCCGGTGATCACATCGACCGACGGACGCTGCGTCGCGAGGATTAGGTGAATACCCGCGGCACGCGCTTTCTGCGCGAGACGTGCGATCAGTTCTTCGATCTTCTTGCCGGCCACCATCATCAGGTCGGCCAACTCGTCGATCACCACCACGATCATCGGCAGCGTATCGAGCATCTCGGGAATTTCCGGATGCGCCGGGAAAGGATTCATCAACGGCCGACCGGCCGCGCGTGCTTCGCGCACTTTCTGATTGAAACCAGCCAGGTTGCGCACGCGCAGGTCGGACATCACCTTGTAGCGGTTCTCCATTTCCGCCACGCACCAGTTGAGCGCGTTGGCCGCCAGTTTCATATCGGTGACTACCGGCGCCAATAGATGCGGAATGCCCTCGTAGACCGAGAGCTCCAGCATCTTCGGATCGATCATGATCATGCGCACGTCGTCAGGCGTGGCTTTGTAGAGCATCGACAGGATCATCGCGTTGACCGCCACCGACTTGCCCGAGCCGGTGGTGCCGGCGACCAGCATATGCGGCGCCTTGGCCAGATCCGCCACCACGGGATCACCGGTGATGCCCTTGCCCATCGCCAGCGTCAGTAGCGAATCGGAAGCACGGTAGGCATTGGAGTCGAATATCTCCGACAGCGCGATCATCTGCCGTTGCTCGTTTGGCAACTCCAATCCCATGCAAGTTTTGCCGGGGATGGTTTCGACAACGCGGATCGAGGTGCGACCGAGACCGCGTGCGAGATCCTTCATCAGCGCAACGATCTGGTTGCCGCGCACGCCTACTGCGGGCTCGACTTCAAAACGCGTGATGACCGGCCCCGCCGACGCGCCGACCACGGTTACCGGTACTTTGAATTCGCGCAGGCGCTGCTCGATCAGTTCGCCGGTTTCCGCCAACTGCGCGTCGTCGATCGACGAACTCTGCTGACGCGGCGCGGAAAGCAGATCCAACCCGGGCAAATGCGCCGCGACGCGAGATCGTTGCGCGATGACAGATGTCGCAACGGTCACAGGCTTCGCAGCGGCTTCGACGATCTCATCGTTCGCTGCGTAGCCGAGCGCGCGTATCGGGGAGGGTGTGATTGCACGCGACCATCGCGCCGGCTCCGGTGCGATCGATGTTTCGGTATCGGATGCCTGCGCAGGGATAGCGTATGTCTCCGGCACCTCGACGGGCGTAGCGGGAATGCTTGGCTCGTCGCGCTGGAGATTTTCACCCGCTTCAAGTATCGCTCCGGCGCCCACCGATGCAAACGATTCATGCTGTGCGCGCTGCGACGCTTGGACTGCCGCAACGATGGCCCCTGTGGAAACCGATGGCGACCTCGGCGCAATTTCACGGCGGGGCGCAGGCGACGCTGACGATGGCCGGATGGTCTTGGGCAGTAACCAGGGCTGGTCGATCACGCGTTCGCGCGGCGCAGGGCCACGGTCAATGCCAGGCCGGGAGGGCTCTGGTGCCGCAACTGACGGCTCGACGCTTACCGGCGGTGCGGGCGCTCGTCGCGGACGCTGCGGACGATCCGCGCGGCGCACCGCCCCCGAACGCGGGCGTCGCGAAGCACCCGCGCGAGCGAACACGCGCTGTACGCCCTCGACTGCCAAAGCCCCCAAGGGTTCGATGATGTCAGTGATGCGGGCAAGCGCTACCGACCAGGAGACGCCGAGATACCAAGGCAAGGTGGCGATCAGCACCACGAGCGCAAGCAAGGCTGCCAAGGCACTCCCCAACAGGCCACCGAGACCGGTCGCGAGGGCACGGCAAACCGAGCCGCCAACGGTCGCTCCGGCAGTCACCCAGTCGATGACGACGCCTTCCAGCGTTGCGCTTGCGAGCAATACCAGCAGCACGCTCAGCCAAAAGCGAATGGCACCGGCACCACCGATCGCCATCGGCTCGCCACGACGCCAAAGGGGCCGCAGCAGACGCCAGAAGGGCCGGATCAACCAGAGCGTAGACAGCCCGAAGCCGCCGAAAATAAGGGAGAACATGCCTGGGTTCGCAAGGACTATCTAGCAAACCCAATATGTTAGCGCCTACTTATAAGGTGTGACAGCAAAGCTGTGGATAAATCTCACGCTCGTGTCACCGAGGTTCATTTCGCGAACCAATGGCGAGTCGGCGAACTACTTGCCGATGCAGAACGAACTGAAGATCGCACCAAGCAGATCGTCGCTGCTATAGGTGCCGGTAATTTCACCGAGTGACTGCTGCGCCTGGCGCAATTCCTCGGCAGCCAGTTCGCCGGCGCGGCTGGTGTCCAGAATCTCGGCGGTGCGATCGAGATGGATGGCTACCTGCTGCAACGCCACGACATGGCGACGTCGCGCACTGAAGGCGCCTTCGCCGCTGCCCGCACCGGCGAGT
The DNA here is from genome assembly GCF_055584465.1 of Dyella sp. NPDC103356. Lineage (NCBI taxonomy): Bacteria > Pseudomonadati > Pseudomonadota > Gammaproteobacteria > Lysobacterales > Rhodanobacteraceae > Dyella > Dyella sp. NPDC103356. The sequence goes on along the minus strand of NZ_JBVJLZ010000004.1, from coordinate 222,497 downwards.
TGTTTGAGCGTATTGCGCAAGGCGTCGAGGCCGGCGCCGGTCTTGGCTGAGATCCACAACCACATGGCATCGCCACGTCTCTCGGCGTGCTCCGGGGTGGCGTCGATGTCGATCTTGTTGATGAGTACAAGGCGTTCCACTGTCGACGGTACATTCGCCAGCAAGGCCATATCGCGTTGCGCATGCTCGATGTCAGTAACGAGCAGTACGACGTCCGCGCGTGTGAGTTCGCCATGCGCGCGGCGCACGCCTTCACGCTCAATGGGATCGTCGGTTTCGCGCAGGCCAGCGGTATCGGCCAACTCGAGTGCAATCCCGTCCAGTTGCAGGGATTCGCGCAGCACGTCGCGTGTCGTTCCGGCGATATCGGTCACGATGGCGCGTTCGCTGCCCGATAACGCGTTAAGCAAACTGGATTTACCGGCATTGGGACGCCCGACGATGGCAACGCGCAAGCCGTCGTTCAAGCGCAGACCGCGTTTGGCTTCGCGCAGCAGGTCGGCAAGTTGCGCGCGTAACGCGTGCAGTTGTGCGGTGATCGCCGGATCGGCGAGAAAGTCGATCTCTTCTTCGGGAAAGTCGATCGCTGCCTCGATATGCACGCGCAATGCGATCAAGGCGTGCAGCAAGACATCCACTTTGCGCGAAAAGACACCTTCCATGGATTGCAAAGCAGCGCGTGCGCCAGCTTGCGAGCGCGCGGCGATCAGATCGGCTACCGCCTCGGCCTGCGCGAGATCGAGCTTGCCGTTGAGAAAAGCACGTTCGGTAAATTCGCCAGGCCGCGCGAGACGCGCACCGAGTTCGCAAACACGATGAAGCAGGGCGTCGAGCAATACCTGGCTGCCATGGCCCTGCAATTCGAGTACGTGCTCGCCGGTATAGGACGCCGGAGCGGGGAAGTGCAGCAACAGACCCCGATCGATCAATTGGCCTTTGGCGTCTCGGAATGCGCTCATATGCGCCTGCCGTGGTCGCGGCTCGCGGCCCAACAATTGATTGGCGATAGCGGGGACATTCGGGCCCGATACGCGCAGCACACCTACGCCGGCGGCGCCGGCAGCGGAAGCGATCGCGGCAATCGTGTCGTTGCTGTGGCTCATGCGTGGAATGGTAGACGAATTGAGACGGGAGAAACGCCCAGAAAAAAGGCCGCTTTCGCGGCCCTTTTCTTCAAGCGGTCTTGACCTTCTGGTCCGCCCGCTCGACTTGTTGGGTAATAAACCACTGCTGTCCCAGGCTGACCAGGCCGTTGGTCACCCAGTACAACACCAGACCGGCCGGGAAGAAGAAGAACATCACGCCGAACAGCACCGGCATCACCTTCATCATCTTCGCCTGCGCCGGATCCATGCCGGCGGCTGGCGGCGTCAGCCACTGCGTAGCGAGCATCACCAATACATACAGTACCGGCAACACGAAGAACGGATCGGGCGCGGAAAGATCGTGAATCCAGCCGAAGAACGGCGCCTGGCGCAGCTCGACGCTTTCCATGATCACACGATAGAGGCCGAAGAAGATCGGCATGGTCACCAGCACCGGCAAGCAACCGGTCATCGGGTTGACCTTCTCCTTCTTGTACAGCTCCATCATGGCTTGCTGCATCTTCACCTTGTCGTCGCCGTAGCGCTCCTTCAAGGCGTTGACGCGCGGTTGCAGCTTGCGCATCTTCGCGCCGGAGCGGAACTGCGTCGCGGTGAGCTTCCACAGCGCTGCCTTGATCAGCAGCACCAGCACGATGATGGACAGACCCCAGTTGCCGACGAAGGCGTGGAGCTGGGAGAGCAGCCAATGCAACGGCTGTGCGATGACGGTGAGCCAGCCATAGTTAGTGGAGAGCTCCAGACCCGGGGCGATCGAGTCGAGCGTGCCCTGCAATTTCGGACCGACGTACAGGCGCGCACTCGACGTCGCGTTCTGGCCCGGTGCCACGGTCATCGACGGGCCAACCGAACGGATCAGGTAGGTCGGCGTGGCGGTGTCGGGATTGCTCACGCTGGTGGAGAAAGTGCTTGCTTCGTCGGCCTTGGGAATCCAGGCAACGAAGAAGTAATGCTGCAGCATTTCCACCCAGCCGCCGGTAACGGAACGGTTGAGCGGCTTTTTTACGAAGTCGGTAAAGCTAAGGCTATCGAACTTGTCCTGCGGGCTGTACCAGCCGGCGCCGAAGAAGCTGTGCGACGACGGATCGCTGAAACTTTGGAACCAGCTCTTGCTGGTGGCCGGCGCCAGGCGCTGCAGCTGTTGATAGGCGTTGCCCTGCCAGCTGGCGCTGCCGGCATTGTCGACGCGCTGAGCCAGGTCGATGACGTAGGAGCCGCGATTGAGCGTGTAGGTCTTGGTGACCTTGATGCCGTCGGCACCGGTCCAGGTCAGGTCGACCTTGAGTTCGTTCTGACCGTTGGCCAGCGTATAGCTGGTCTGCGCGCTCTGGAACACCGCGCGATGATCGGGTGCATTGCCCTGCGCGCTCACCAGGCCGCTTTGTGCGGTGAAGAAGTGAGTCTGATCGTCGTCAAGCAGACGTGCCGGCGCCGGGCTCGGATTGTTCTTGGTGCGTGGCTCAGCCGGGTAGTTGAGCAGTTCGGAACGCACCACGCTGCCGCCGCGCGTATCGATGGTCAGACGCAGCAGGTCGTTGCTGACGGTGATCAGCTGCGCCGGTTGCTCCTTGCCACCGACGCCGGTCGTCGGAATCGCCGCGTTGCTGCCGCTGGCGCCGGGTACCGTGCCATCGGCTGACGGTGCCGCGCTGGTGTTGGCAGCTACCGGAGCGGGCTGCGGGCCGTAGTCCTTCTCCCAGTCAGTCCATAACAGATACGCCAAAGCCAACAAGGCGAAGATAAGAAACGTGCGCGTTTGATTCATCGCGGAGCGGTCCGGGGTGGGCGCCACGGCACAAAGCCCGCAGCAAACAAAAGAAATAAGGTCAACGGACCATTGTGCCGGCCGAATCGTCCAGCTTCAACGGCTTGAGCCTGGCCCAGAGGGCATCGATATCGGCCAGCAATTCGGCGCTCGACTGGCCAGCGGCGTGGTCGCGGCCCATGACCAGGACATCGATCGGCGGTAGTTCGTGACGGATGCGACGAAATGACTCGCGAACCAGCCGTTTCAGGCGGTTGCGATCCACTGCGCGCTTGGAGACGCGCTTGGAGATGGCCAGCCCCAGACGGGCATGATCGAGGCCATTGCCGCGATAACGCACAGCAAAACAGCGCCCGCCTGAGCGGCCGCTGTTTTGGCGTAACGCAGCGAAATCACCAGCGCGGCGGAGCCGCGCATCGCGCGGCAAACCGGCGGCGCGCATAGTCGCGTGCCGCTTACGGGATCAGACGCTTGCGGCCCTTGGCACGGCGGGCGTTCAGAATCTTGCGACCATCGGCCGTGGCCATACGGGCACGAAAGCCGTGCGTGCGGGCGCGCTTGAGCTTGCTGGGCTGGAAGGTCCGCTTCGACATGGCTTCCTCCTATTGGTATGTGGGTAAAAAGGTTGGAAATTATGCAAGGCTTTCGAGTGGGATGTCAAATCCGCCACAATGGGCTGCCTGGGAACCCTGTGGATATCCATGTGGATATCCTCCACTTTGAGCGGCCTGCGTGCTGCTAGACTTCCCGGTCCACCCTGCGCGCAAGCGCCCCTTTCGTGGTTGAAAATTATTCATGAGTGATCTGTGGCGGCGCTGTCTGGAGCGTCTCGAGGGCGAATTGAGCGCCGAGGACCTGCATACGTGGCTGATGCCGCTACAGGCACGCGACGACGCGGCCGGCATGCAGCTGTTCGCGCCCAATTCCTACACTCTCGACACGGTTCGCGAGCGTTACCTGCCAAAGATCCAGGCGATGCTGAGCCACTTGGCCGGGCACGATCTGGCGGTCAGGCTGGAAGTCGGTTCCAGCGCTCCGCGCATGCCGCCCAAACCCGCCAGCGCCGCAGCCCCGGTGGCCAAGGCCGCGACGTCGTTCAGTGAAACGGTGGCGCCCGCGCCGGTGTTCCATCACAACCTGGATCCGCATTACACGTTCGAGACCTTCGTGGAAGGCAAATCGAACCAGCTGGGCAAGGCCGCCGCCATGCAGGTGGCGATGAATCCGGGTCGCGCCTACAACCCGCTGCTGCTTTACGGCGGCACCGGTCTGGGTAAGACGCACTTGATGCACGCTGCCGGCAACCTGATGCGCGAGCGCAATCCCGATTGCAAGGTGCTGTATCTGCGCTCCGAGCAATTCGTCGGTTCGATGATCGAGGCCCTGCGCACCAAGAGCATGGACGAGTTCAAGCGCCGCTTCCGTTCGGTCGACGCGCTGCTGATCGACGACATCCAGTTTTTTGCCGGCAAGGACACCACGCAGGAGGAGTTTTTCCACACCTTCAATGCGCTGTTCGAGTCCAAGCAACAGATCATCCTGACCTGCGATCGCTACCCGAAAGAAGTCGACAAGCTCGAACCGCGATTGAAGTCGCGCCTGGGCTGGGGCCTTTCGGTCGCGATCGAGCCGCCGGATTTCGAAACACGCGCGGCGATCTTGCTGGCCAAGGCGCACGAGAAAAATGTTGCCGTCAGCGAAGACGTAGCGATGCTGCTGGCCAAACGTATCCGTTCCAACGTGCGCGACCTGGAAGGGGCGCTCAACACGCTGGCGGCGCGCGCCAATTTCTACGGTCGTCCGATCACCACGGATTTTGCCGAAGAGACCCTGCGCGATTTGCTGGCGACCCACGCACAAGCCGTAACGGTCCCCAACATCCAGAAGATCGTGGCGGACTACTACCAGGTTCGATTGCAGGATCTGCTGTCCAAGCGCCGCGTGCGTTCGCTGGCACGGCCGCGTCAGATCGCTATGTCCTTGTCCAAGGAGTTGACCGAGCACAGCCTGCCGGAAATTGGCGATGCATTTGGTGGTCGTGACCATACGACGGTGCTGCACGCGTGCCGGACGATCAAGAAACTGTGCGAAACCGACGCCCGGATGCGGCAGGATTGGGAGCAACTCATCCGCATTCTTACCGGTTGAGTTCGAAGTGCGCCAAGATGGGGAAAACGCTTGATAACCCCAGGGGCAAGCTGTGGATAATAGGTGGACGAAAACGGCCCCTAAAGTTATCCACAGAACACCCACAGTAAGCAGGTCGTTCGGAACACAGTGTAGAAATCGCCTAAGATTTTGTTTTTAAAAGAAAATCTCGGGTTTAAAAGTTATCCACGGCACCTACTGCCACTACTATTCTTTCTTTTAAAAACAGAACAGCAGTAAAGGGGAAGCGCCCACATGCAATTCAGCATTCAACGAGAAGCTCTGCTCAAACCCTTGCAACAAGTCGTAGGCGTCGTCGAACGCCGGCAGACCTTGCCCGTTCTTGCCAATCTGCTGGTTCGCGTTGCTGACGGAAAAGTGTCCTTCACCGGCACCGACCTCGAAGTCGAAATGATCGCCACTACCGAAGCTGAAAAGCTGGCCGACGGTGAGATCACGATTCCGGCGCGCAAGCTGTTCGACATCGTGCGTGCGTTGCCCGACGGAGCCCGCATAGAGCTGAAGCTCAACGGCGACCGCATTGCACTCAATGCAGGACGGAGTCGTTTCACACTGGCGACGCTGCCTGCGACCGAGTTCCCGACGATCGACGAGATCGAGTTGGTCGAACGTGTATCGCTACCGGAAGAGGTGCTTCGCGATTTGATGGAACACACGTCGTTCGCGATGGCCAATCAGGACGTGCGTTATTACTTGAACGGCATGTTGCTGGATCTCCAGGAGCACACGCTCCGTTGCGTCGCGACGGACGGGCATCGCCTGGCCTTGAAGGAAACACAGCTCGACAGTTCAGTGTCCGCACGCAGACAGATCATCATTCCGCGTAAAGGCGTTAACGAGTTGGTGGGGCTGTTCGAAACTGGCGACGGCCAGGTGGAACTGGAGTTTGGTCGTAACCATCTGCGTGTGCGCCGCGGCGATGTTGTTTTCACCTCGAAGCTCATCGACGGACGTTTCCCGGATTACGAAGCGGTGATTCCGCTGGGTGCCGACAAGAAAGCGGTGCTCGATCGCGAAGTACTGCGCGGAGCACTGCAGCGTGCGGCGATTCTGTCGAACGAGAAGTATCGCGGCGTAAAGCTGGAGCTATCCCCGGGCAAGTTGCGCATCGTGGCGCACAATCCGGAGCAGGAAGAAGCGGTGGAGGAGCTGGAAGCCGATACGGTGGTTTCCGATCTGGCCGTAGGCTTCAACGTCGGTTATTTGCTGGATGCGTTGTCCGCACTTCGTGGCGACAAGGCACGTTTGAATCTGCGCGATGCACAATCGAGCTGCCTGGTGCAGGAAGATGAGAACGAGCAGGCTCGTCACGTCATCATGCCGCTGCGCCTCTGACTGGCGGTACGTCAGTGCATGAACACAGGCAGTGGGCTGGCCTGGAGCGCCGGAGCCGTCGAAAGACGCTCCGGCGTTCTCATATCGGGGCACCGCACTGATGCGCCTTGAGCAATTGCGTGTTCACGGCTTGCGTTGCCTTTCCGATGTGGATCTGGCGCTGGGACTCGGAATCAACGTTTTTATCGGTGACAACGGGGCCGGTAAGACCAGCGTCCTGGAGGCGGCTTTCTTGTTGTCTCACGCGCGGTCATTCCGCACCGGGGCGAAGGAGGCCTTGTTGCAGCGTGGCGCAACGGGGCTTTCGATATTCGCAGAGCTGCGTCATGACGACGAGCGACGAGTGCGATTGGGCTTGGGGCGAAATGGATCACGCTGGGAAGCACGGGTCGACGGCGAAAGCGTCGCCATGGGGCAACTAGTTCGTGATTGCGCCGTGGTTTGCTTCGAGCCTGGCTCTCATGCATTGATTGCGGGGGCGGCCGAAGAACGGCGCCGTTACCTCGATTGGGGCGTGTTCCACGTGGAACAGCTTTTTCTTCCGGCGTGGCGCCGGTACCAGCGCGCCCTGAAACAACGAAACAGTTTGTTGCGCTCCGGTGATCTCATAACCGACGCCTTGCTGGAACCCTGGGAAGCCGAGCTCGCACAGGCAGGTTCCCTCATCGACGCCCAGAGGCAGACCTATCTGGACCTTTTGCGGCCCAGGCTCGCTGCGGAAGTCGCCGAGTTGCTCCCCGAGTTGGGCGATATCGAACTTCGCTACAAACGAGGCTGGGGGGAGGGGCGTGCGCTGGCAGAAGAACTGCGCTCACAGCGTGGTCGAGATATCGCCCGAGGCCACACGACGCTCGGCGTCCATCGCGCGGATTGGTCCCTTGCCTTTGAGCGTGCGCCGTTGCGGGAGCACCTGTCTCGTGGCCAGGAAAAGCTGACTGCTCTGGCATGCGTGCTGGCACAGGCGACGCTTTTCGCCGAGCGCCGGGGCGAGTGGCCCATCGTTGCGCTCGACGACCTCGCGTCGGAGCTCGACGTGACGCATCAAGCATCGGTGGTTCGCCGACTCAGGGCTGCTGGAGCGCAGGTCCTGCTGACTGGAACCGAGCTCCCGGCGGCCTTGCAGTCCGTCCCAGCCCAAGTGTTCCACGTGGAACAGGGGATGATCGCACCCCTGCTATAATCGACAAATTATGCCCCCGTTCGGCCTTTAGGCGCCGTGCTGGGCGGGGCCGCTGGCGCCAGGAAAACGGGCAGGGCATGAGCGACAACGACAATTACGACTCAAGTAACATCAAGGTTCTGAAAGGTCTGGAAGCGGTGCGCAAGCGCCCTGGCATGTACATCGGTGACACCGATGACGGCACCGGCCTGCACCACATGGTGTTCGAGGTCGTCGATAACGCGATTGACGAAGCTTTGGCCGGCTACTGCGACCATGTCATCGTCACCATGCTGGACGACGGGTCGATCAGCGTGTCGGATAACGGCCGCGGCATCCCGGTCGACATCCATCCAGAAGAGGGCCGGTCGACGGCAGAAGTCGTGATGACCGTGCTGCACGCCGGCGGCAAGTTCGATGCGAACTCCTACAAGGTCTCCGGTGGTCTGCACGGTGTGGGCGTGTCAGTGGTGAACGCGCTCAGCTCGCATCTGTGGCTGACGATCTACCGCGAAGGCCAGGAACACCAGCAGGAATACTCACTGGGCGAGCCGCTTTACCCGCTCAAAGTGGTGGGGCCATCGACCAAGCGCGGCACCACGGTACGTTTCCTGCCCAGCACCGGTACTTTCACCAATACCGACTTCCATTACGACATTCTGGCCAAGCGTCTGCGCGAACTGGCCTTCCTCAACTCCGGTGTCACCATCGAGTTGAAGGATGAGCGTGGCCCCGAGCCGCGTGAGGATGTGTTTGCGTACGAGGGCGGTATTCGCTCCTTTGTGCAGCATCTGGCCCAACTGAAGACCGCGCTGCATCCGAACGTGATCAGCCTGAGCGCCCAGCAGGACGGCATCAGCGTGGAGCTGGCGATGCAATGGACCGACTCCTACCAGGAGACGATGTTCTGCTTCACCAACAACATCCCGCAGCGCGATGGCGGCACGCATCTCACCGGCTTTCGCGCGGCGCTGACCCGTTCGTTGACCAGCTACATCGAGAAGGAAGGCCTGGCCAAGAACGCCAAGGTCGCGCTTTCCGGTGACGACATGCGCGAAGGCATGATCGCGGTGCTGTCGGTCAAGGTGCCCGATCCCAAGTTCTCGTCGCAGACCAAGGACAAGCTGGTTTCGTCCGAGGTGAAAACCGCGGTGGAGCAGGCGGTCAACGAAAAGCTGAGCGAGTTCCTGCTGGAACACCCCAGCGAGGCCAGGGCCATCGCTTCGAAGGTCGTCGATGCGGCCCGCGCCCGCGAAGCCGCCCGCAAGGCGCGCGAGATGACTCGCCGCAAGGGTGCCTTGGATATCGCCGGCCTGCCGGGCAAGCTGGCCGACTGCCAGGAAAAGGATCCGGCGCTTTGCGAACTCTTCCTGGTCGAGGGTGACTCCGCAGGCGGTTCGGCCAAGCAGGGCCGTAATCGCAAGACCCAGGCCGTGCTCCCGTTGAAGGGCAAGATCCTCAACGTGGAGAAGGCGCGATTCGACAAGATGCTGTCTTCGGCCGAAGTCGGCACCCTGATTACCGCGCTAGGTACCGGCATCGGCAAAGAGGAATACAACCCGGACAAGTTGCGCTATCACCGCATCGTCATCATGACCGACGCGGACGTGGACGGCTCGCACATCCGCACCCTGCTGCTGACGTTCTTCTACCGTCAGATGCCGGAGCTGATCGAGCGCGGCCACGTCTATATCGGCCTGCCGCCCCTGTACAAGCTCAAGCAGGGCAAGCAGGAGATGTACCTCAAGGACGATGCGGCGCTCAACGCGTACCTGGTTTCCAACGCAGTCGACAACGCCGAGTTGCAGGTGGGTCCGGAAGCTCCCGCCGTAACTGGCGAGGCGCTGGAAAAACTGCTGCGCGACTACCAGCTGGCGCTCGACCAGGTGGGTCGTCTGAGCCATCGCTTCGACAGCAATCTGCTCCACGCCATGATCGAGCACACCGCACTGGAGCCGGCGTTGTGGAGCGATGCCAGCGCCATGCAGACGTGGATCGATGGGCTCACCAAGCGCCTGGCTGCCAGTGGCCTGGGCAAGCCCCGTTATCGCGTCAGCCTGCGTCCGGCTCTGGATGAGCAGCCGGCCGCGCTGGAAGTGGTGCGTGACCAGCATGGCCTCAGCCATACCTGGCTGCTGCCGCAGACGTTCTTCGCCAGCGGCGAGTACCGCCCGATCCTGCATGCCAGCCAGGACCTTGCCGGCCTGCTGCAGGCCGATGCGGTCGTGCGGCGAGGCAATGGGTCGCGTGGGGTGCTCAGCTTTGCCGAAGCGCGCTCCTGGTTGCTCGAGGAAGCGAAGAAGGGCCGGACGATCCAGCGATTCAAGGGTCTGGGTGAAATGAACCCGGAGCAGCTGTGGGAAACCACGGTCAACCCGGAAACCCGCCGCATGCTGCAGGTGGGCGTCGAAGACGCCTTCGCCGCCGATCAGATGTTCTCGATGCTGATGGGCGAGGCGGTGGAACCGCGCCGCGATTTCATCGAAGCGAACGCGCTGAAGGTCGCCAACCTGGACGTCTGAACCCGGGGGCTGGCACGGCATCGCGCCAGCCCTTGTCTCGATGACCGGACGAGCCGCGATTGCGGGAAAACCGTCCGGTCATATTTTTGTATACACGTATTAGTGCATTAGTACGTTAGCGTACGCAGCTATCCAATCCATTTCTAAAGCCGACGACCACCTGGCCGATATGCTCGGCTGCCGGCACCGCGAAGTGGCTTGGAAAGCAAAAGTAGGATTTATACGACAACAAAGATCGATATAAGTGCAGGGAAAAACAGGCAAATACGCTGGCGTATCCTGCAACTAATTGATATTTAACAACCTTTGCTGCGGCACTGCGACTTGTCCTGATGGGGCACATCAGGTTACGCTCAGTGATCCCCCGCACAGTTTGTGCGAGAAACCTTACACAGAGGCTCCGTCGTTCATGAAGCATGTTCCCGTAATCAAGTTGCTGGCCGGCGCAATCATCGCGCTGACCGTTGCGAGCAGCCCGGTGATGGCGCGCGACAGCAATGCGAATTCGAAGGACAAGGACAAGAAGGAAGCGTTGTATCCGAACGCGACCCGCACGGAACCCAAGCTCGACCTGACCAGCGAAAAGGATCAGAAGGCCTTGAACGAAGGCCTGGACGCGGTCAACGCGCAGGACAAGGAAAAGGCGACGCAGATCCTGCAGCCGATCGCCGACTCGAGCAAAAGCAAATACGCCCAGGCGCTGGCCCTGCAGGGTCTGGCCAACGTGCACTACAACGACGGTGACGTGAAGGGTGCGATCGATCTGCTGAAGCGCTCGCTCGATAACGGCACGATGCCGAACGACACCTACTTCCAGCTCGAATACATGCTCGCGCAGTTCTACATTGCCAGCGAGCAGTACCAGCCGGCGCTCGACACGATTGCCAAGTGGCGCGCCGAAGGCAAGAAAGAAACCGCCGAATCGTATGCGCTCGAAGGCAACGCCGAATACCGCCTCGAGAAATATCCGGAAGCCATCGCCGCCATCAAGAAGGCGCAGTCGCTGTCGCCGGACAAGCCGAACGACAATTGGAACCAGATCCTGATGGCCAGCTACGCCGAGTCGGGTCAGACCGACCAGGCCGCTCAGCTCGCCCAGCAGCAGCTGGCCGCCAACCCGAACGACACCACCGCGATGAGCAACGCCGTCGCCGTGCTGATGCAGTCGCAGAAGTATCCGGAAGCCATTGCGCTGATGGAAAAGCAGCGCGCGTCGGGCAATCTGAAAGACGAAAAGAGCTACGTGAACCTGGCCAAGCTCTATCTGGTCACCGGGCAAGAAGGTAACGATGCCAAGGGCAATGCCGTCAAGGCAGCCGGCGTGCTCAAAGAGGGCATGAGCAAGGGCATCGTGCAGCCGAGCTACGACAACTACAAGTTGCTGGGCGACGCGTCTTATGTCGCCGAGAACAACAGCGAAGCCATCGACGCCTATCGCAAGGCAATGCCGATGGCCAAAGACGGTGAGGCCGCGGTACGCGCTGGCCAACTGTTGCTGAGCCAAGACAAATTCAGCGAGGCGAAGAGCCTCATCCAGCAGGGCATTGATAAGGGCGTGCAGAAGAAGGGCACGGCTTACATGCTGCTGGCGGAGGCCGAACGCGGTCTCAAGAACAAGCCCGGCGCAGTTGCCGCCATGCAAAAAGCCGCTCAGCAACCCGAGACGGCCGACAAAGCGAAGGCTTGGCTGAAGCAGGCAGGAGCCAGCAAATAAAACACGGTATTTGTAGGCGCTCAGGCCGCGGTGCATATGCGTTTCGACCGCGTTCAGAGTGCTATACAAACGCCATGTGCTGTTGTACCGTTGGATACTTTCCTTGTACGTGTCTAGTGGCAAATGTCATATCCCTCAGGGAGATGAATTTGCTGCCGGGTGCTGCGACCACGTCATTCCGAATGACCCGCTCCAGAAAATGACAGATGGCCTCAAGTAACGAATCAACCGGCCAAGGGCCGTTCAATTGGAGGCGTACCTGGGCGTTGGCTGTTGCCATCGCGCTGCATGCGTTCGCGTTCCTGTTGCTGGTGGCGCCTATGGCACCTCCGAAGGCAGCAGATAAGAAGGTGGAGCGTACAGTCCAGGTAAACTTCATCGAGCCGCCTCCGCCTCCCCCTCCGCCGCCGCCGCCGCCACCGGAACCGCCGAAGCAGCCGCCGCCGAAAATCATCCAGATGGTTAAGCCGCCGCCGACACCGCCGCCGCCGGCTCCGCCGCCGGCTGTTGAAGAAGCGTCGTCCAATCCGATTCCTGCGCCGCCGCCGGCTCCGCCTTCACCGCCGGCTCCGCCGACGGAGATTCAGGCCAGCTCGGATCTCAGCTATAACAGCCGTAATCCGCCCAAGTATCCGCCGCAGGCCATTCGCCAGCGTCACGAGGGCACGGTTACGCTGATGATTCTGGTTGGTACCGACGGTTCGCCGAAGGACATCAAGGTCGAGAAGTCTTCGGGCTTCCGCGAGCTCGATCAGGCCGCGATCGAAACGGCACGCAAGTGGCGCTTCAATCCGACCACAAGGAATGGGCAAAAGGTTGAGGGTTACGCACGCGTTCCCATCAACTTCAATCTTAACCAGCTGTAATTCCAGTTACAGTCACAGTTCACGCTTGACTTTCCAAGGGTAGCGTTATGTTCTTCCAGCAAACTCCTCCTGCCGCCGGTGGCGGTACCTCCAACGCCGAAGCCATGAAGTCGATGGGTTTCGACCACCTCATCCACAACTTCGATCCGCTGGGTTGGATCGTGTTCGTGGTGCTGGTGGTGATGTCCTTCTCCTCCTGGTACTTCATCATCGCCAATGCCATCCGTAACTCGATGGTCCGTGGCCGCGCCGACAAGGTGATCAACGGCTTCTGGGGCAATGGCTCCACTCAAGATGCGATCCGCGAGCTCGAGGCTCAGCCCAAGGGCGAACCCTTCTCGAAGATCGCCCTCGACGCCGCGTCGGCCGTCGCCCATCACCAGCAGGCAGCTGCCGGTGGCGGTCGTCTCGCCGAGTCGCTGAGCCGTTCGGAATTCATCGACCGCGCTCTGCGCCAGGCCGTGGCTCGTGAGAGCCTGCGTCTGGAAGGCGGCCTGACCCTGCTCGCCACGGTCGGTTCGTCGGCACCGTTCATCGGTCTGCTTGGTACGGTGTGGGGTATCTACCACGCGCTGATCAAGATTTCCGCATCGGGCAATGCGTCGATGGAAGCTGTGGCAGGTCCCGTGGGTGAAGCTCTGATCATGACCGCGTTCGGTCTGTTCACCGCTATCCCGGCCGTGCTTGCGTACAACTTCTTCAACCGCTCGAACCGCTTGACCTACGCTCAGTTCGACGAGTTCGCGCACGACCTGCACGACTTCTTCGCTACTGGCGCGCGCGTCGAGCAGAAGTGAGGGATTGACCCATGGCGATGAGCTCCGGAGACAATTCCGGCGGTCCGATGTCGGAAATCAACGTCACGCCTCTCGTGGACGTGATGTTGGTGCTGCTGATCATTTTCATGATCACCGCGCCGCTGATGTCTCATCGGATCACGGTTGCGCTGCCGACCGCGAATCCGAAGGTTGCGGATAACGAGCCGGTTGAGCCGATGGATCTGGCAGTGAAGCCCGATGGCACGATGTATCTGAACGATGCAGAGGTCAACGAGGCTGAGCTGAAGCTCCAGTTTGCGACTGCGGCGGCAAAATCGCCGCAGCCGGAACTGCAGATCCGCGCGGACAAGACCACTGAGTACAAGATCGTGCGTAAGATTCTTGGCGCCGCCAAGGAGCAAGGCATGGTCCATGTCGGTTTCATCACGACCGGCAAGGAGTAAGCAGTTATGGCATTTAGTAGTGGTAGCGGTAAGGGACCGATGGCTGACATCAACGTCACGCCGCTGGTCGACGTGATGCTGGTGCTGCTGATCATCTTCATGATCACGGCACCGATGCTGACCCATAAGGTGAAGATCGATCTGCCGCAGCCGAACCCGAACGTTGTCAATCCTGACAACCCGCCGGAGCCGGTGCGCTTGAAGATCGATCAGTCCGGCGCGTTGTACTGGAACGACACGCCGGTGAGCGAAGATCAGCTGAAAGGCCAGTTGTCGCTGATCGGCGCGATGGGCGATCCGGCCAAACAGCCGGAAGTACAGATCAACGCCGACGACGCCGTGGCGTATGAGAATGTAGCCCGCGTGCTGTCAGACGCGAAAAGCTATGGTCTGACCAAGATCGGCTTTACCGAAGGCCAGTGATCTTCTAGATCGCAAGCAGCGTTACCCGAAAGCCCCCGCCTTGTGCGGGGGTTTTTTTATGCCTGACGCGGAGGCGCCGCGAACAGATCCTTAGCGCAGGATCTGCAGATAGTTGCGCACCGTGGTGGAGAGCCCTTCGTACAAGGCTTCGCCGATCAAGGCATGGCCGATCGACACCTCGGCCAGACCGGGAATCGCCGCCTTGAAGGTGCCGAGATTCGCCTGGCTCAGATCGTGCCCGGCATTCACCGCCAGCCCCGCTTGCTGCGCGCGCCGCGCTGTTTCCACGCAAAGCGTCAGCTGCTCCTGCGCCTGGCCTTCTTCAAAGGCCTGTGCGTAAGGACCGGTGTAGATCTCGACACGTTCCACGCCGATCGCGACGGCTGCCTCAAAGCGGGTCGTGCCGGCGTCGACGAAGAGACTCACGCGGCTGCCGATGGCGCGCAGCTCGGCGACCAGCGGCGCCAGTCGTTCGATATCGCCTTGCATATCGAAGCCGTGATCGGAGGTGATCTGGCCGTCGCCGTCCGGTACCAGCGTCACCTGGGTAGGACGCACTTCGCGAACCAGCTCGATCAGGCCGGGATAGGCGCCACGGGCTGGAGCAAAAGGGTTGCCTTCAATGTTGTATTCGACACGGCCGCGTATCGCCGAGGCGAGTGCGCGAACGTCGTCCGGACGAATGTGGCGTAAGTCGGGACGCGGGTGCACGGTGATACCGCCGCAACCCGCTTCGATGCAGGTCAGCGCGGCGCGCACGATATCGGGTTCGGTGCCGCCGCGGGAGTTGCGCAGCACGGCAATCTTGTTGACGTTGACGCTCAGCAGGGTCATGGATGCTTTACGAATCGGCCGACGAGACTCGGCACTGTGGACCGCCAACAGTGCGCCAATCGCTAGCGGTCGGCAAGTGTCCCGTATCGAAGCGCTCGCGGGCCGCCCCGCCATGCGATCGCACCGATATGTGCGGCGTCCAGCGTAAGCCGGTAAAGCTGCCAGGCCTGCGCGTCGTCATCGTCCAGCCAGCGCAGGTGCAACCGGTCGCTCTGGATGGCGATACGCAGCCGATGGAGTCCGAAGGCGATGCCCCGCCCAAGCGCCTTGAGCACGGCCTCCTTGGCCGTCCATAACTCCAGGAACGCGGCGCTTCGTGCATCTTCGCCAGCCGCTTCGAGCGCACGGGTTTCCTCGGCATCGAAATAGCGCCGCGCAATCTCGAGCGCGCGCGGCCGGGGGCGCAAACGCTCGATGTCGATACCGGGTTGGACGTCGATGCCAATGGCAAGGACGGCCTGATCGCCACTGTGCGACCAATTGAAAAACAGGCTGCTGGCGTGCACCGAGGCGAGCTCGGGGCGGCCATGCTCCGACTCGATCAGCTGCACCTCGCCGGCGTCGCAGCGCAGATAGGCGGCGAGCAACTCGCGCAGCGGTTCGCGTCCCTGGTGGTGGCCGTAGACCATCCGCCAAATGTGCAACTCGTCAGGACGCAAGTGCTCTGCTACTTTCGTTACCGGTTGGCCTTCCACTGTCTTCATAAGGCGCATGGTGCCGGCCAAGCGGCCATTGACACAAGCGCGCCGGCGAAGGGAATGGCAACTCCCTCGCCCTGGAAGGCACCGGTCGACACGGGGGTATTGATGTGATCGCAGGCTGGTTGCTGTTGCTGGTGTCGCTGTCCTATCTGGGACTGCTGTTCGTTGTCGCCTATATGGGCGACCGACGCCCGCTGTATCCGCGCCAACCCAAGCTGCGCCCGGTCATCTACAGCCTCGCACTGGCCGTCTATTGTTCGTCGTGGACGTTCTACGGCGCGGTCGGCACGGCCGCACGCGATGGCCTGAGCTATCTACCGATCTATCTCGGACCGATCATCCTGTATGTGTTCGGTTATGGCCTGCTGCGCCGACTGGTGTTGGTATCCAAGCAGCGCAACATCACCTCGATCGCCGATTTCATCGGCGCACGCTTTGGCAAATCGCATGGCTTGAGTGCGCTGGTGGCGGTCATCGCGATGATCGCGATCGTTCCCTATCTCGCACTGCAGTTCAAAGCCGTATCGATGTCGTATGCGGTGCTTGGATCGCCGGATGTTCCGGCCTTCGGCGACAGCGCCATGTGGACGGCGATCCTGTTGGCGGTGTTTGCGATCCTGTTCGGTACGCGCACTATCGATGCGACCGAGCACCACCACGGCATGATGCTGGCGATCGCGCTGGAATCGCTGATCAAGCTGGTAGCCTTCGTGGTGTTGGCCGGCTACGCGTTATGGCACGGCCCAGGACTGCAAGTGACCGCTACCCTACCGGTCAAGCAACTGGCCGACGGCATTTCGCCGGGCTTCTTTGCCAAGACGCTACTTGCGTTCTGCGCCATGTTCTGTCTCCCGCGGCAATTTCAGATCGGCGTGGTCGAGTGCGAGGACCCACGCGATCTGCGCCGCGCCCGCTGGATGCTGCCGCTTTACATGGCGATCATCAGCGTCGCCGTGCTGCCCATCGTCGCGGCCGGGCTACACCTGCCATCGGTGCGCGAAGGCATGCCCGACGCGTGGGTGCTGAATCTGCCGCTGACGCAGGGCGACCGCGGTATCGCGCTGCTTGCTTTTGTCGGTGGGTTCTCCGCTGCCACCGGCATGATGATCGTCTCTTCCGTGGCGCTGTCGACCATGATCAGCAACGACCTGGTGATGCCGGCGTTGCTGCGCATCCGTCGTTTTCGACTCGACCAACGGACGGATCTTTCGCAACTCGTATTGCTGGTGCGTCGTATCTCGATTCTCGGCCTTGCCTGCCTCGCCTATGTCTACCACCGCGCCGTGGACGACTCCGCTTCGCTGGCATCTACGGGCTTGCTCGCCTTCGCCGCGGTTGCGCAATTTGCACCGGCTATCATCTCGGCCTTGTACTGGCGTGGCGCGAGCCGCCGCGGCATCGTCGCCGGATTGCTGGCGGGGTTTGGCGTCTGGGCGTATACGTTGTTGTTCCCGGCGATGGATCACACCGCCACGTGGTTGCAGACCGGTCCGCTGGGATGGCATTGGCTGCGACCGCAAGGCCTGTTTCATCTGAGCGGGTGGGATCCGGTGATGCATGGCACCTTCTGGTCCCTGCTCGCCAACATCGGCTGCCTGGTGTTCGTCTCGCTACGCTTTCGCCCAAGCCTCGAAGAGCGGCTGCATGCGGCGATGTTCGTGGCGCCCTACGTCACTGGCGCTACCGGGGCCGGTGACTGGCGCGGACGTGTCTCGGTGCGCGATCTGCGCACCATCGCCGAACGTATCGTGGGCGACCGCAGTGCGGAGCGGGCTTTCACCGAATATGGCGAGCGCAGCGGACGGGTGCTGCAAGGTGGCGAATCGGCCGACCGCTCGCTGATTCAATACACCGAGCGTCTGCTTGCTGCGGCCGTCGGCGCGGCCAGCGCGCGGCGTATCCTGATGGGGGCGCTATCAGGTTCGGGCCTGGACATCGCCGAAGCGATGGCGCTGATGGACGAAGCCTCGCAAGAGCTCCGGTTCAATCGCGAGCTGCTTTCCACCACCCTGGAAAACGTCTCGCAAGGCATCAGCGTGGTCGACGCGCAGATGTGCCTGGTGGCATGGAACCGGCGTTACCTGGAATTGTTCGACTACCCTGACGGGATGGTCTACGTGGGCGTACCGGTGGCCGACCTGATCCGCTGGAACGCGGAGCACGGTGAATGCGGGCCCGGCGAAGTCGAGGCGCACGTCGCCAAGCGTATCCGCTTTATGCATGTGGGTTCGCCGCATCTGTTCCAACGCATTCGACCCGATGGAACGGTTATCGAAATGCGCGGCCGCGCCTTGCCGGGTGGCGGTTATGTCACGACGTATACCGATGTCACAGCATACAAGCACGCCGAACAAGCGCTGATCGAAGCCAACGAAAATCTGGAGCAGCGCGTCGAACAACGCACTGCCGAGTTGCGCGAGGCACTTGAAGCCACCGCCAATGCGCGGCGAGACGCAGAAGCGGCGAACGCATCCAAGACGCGTTTTCTCGCAGCGGCGAGTCACGATCTTCTGCAACCGCTGAACGCCGCTCGTCTGTTTACTGCCGCACTTCGTCAACAACCTGGTTTGGACAGCCAGACCAACCAGCTTGCCGAACGTATCGACGCGTCTTTTCGCGCAGCAGAAGATTTGCTGGATGCGCTGCTGGATACCTCACGACTGGATGCCGGTAGCTACCGGCCGGATATCGGCCTGTTTGCGCTTGCGGATGTGTTCGATTCGTTGCGTGCGCAGTTTGCCGTAGTCGCGGAACAACGCGGCCTGCGCCTGCATGTCGTGCCAACCAAACTGGCGGTGCGAAGCGACCCACAGCTGTTGCGACGGATCCTGCAGAACTTCATCTCCAACGCGCTGCGTTACACCGAAAGCGGTGGCGTCCTGCTCGGCGCACGGCGTGTCGGCAACGAAGTACGAATCGACGTCTGCGATACCGGGCCTGGCATCGCAGCCGAGCAGCAAGCGCGCATATTCGGCGAGTTTCAGCGCCTGGATCACCCATCACCCTGGGGTGAGAAAGGCCTGGGCCTGGGCCTGTCCATTTGCGAGCGCATCGCGGCCATTCTTCGTCACCGCCTGGATCTCACGTCGCACACAGGGCACGGCAGTCGCTTTTCGATCAGGCTGCCGCGCGCGGAAGTGAAAGTTGCGCCACGCCGCATCGTCAGCCAGACCGTGTCGCTCGAAGAGTTGCCGCTCACCGTGCTTTGCCTGGACAACGACATGGTGATTCTCGAAGGCATGCGTGCGCTGTTGCAACGCTGGGGCGTCGATTGCAGGACCGCGGTCGATGTCCAGCACGCACTGACAGAGCTGCAGCATGGTCCGATCGATCTTATCCTGGCCGACTACCATCTCACCGACGATATGAACGGCCTGGAGGCGATCGCTCACTTGCGTCATAACATTGCCCAACTCCCACCCGTGGTGATGATCACGGCCGATGGCAGCAGCGACTTGAAACAGCAGACGCGCGCGTTGGGCTACCCGATGCTGCACAAACCGATTCGACCGGCTGCACTGCGAGCGTTACTGAGTGCACTTGTTCGCAAACGATCGACGACATTGACCTGACGGCGAACTTCGCGCTTTGCGCAGACCAGACGAACGCGATCCGAAGAGCCGACAGATGGCCGACGCGACAAAGCCACGTAAAGCTTTGCGCTCCATCCTTACACATGCCTGAGAAGCCGCTACCGCGCTAGCTATGGTTTATAGCGCTCTGCACGAGTATGTTTTTAGCCGGGTGAGGGATAACCGTCGAATAGAAAAAGGAATTTCTATGAATACGAAAAACAAACAGACCCACCAAAGCGCCGACCTTTCCAGAAGACTTTTTCTGAAAAGGACAGGTGTGAGTTCCGCTTGTATAGTGGCCTCACCGCTGCTGGCAAGCGGTATCGTAACGCCTGCCTTGGCCCAGGAGAACTTGCCTGACAGCGCCACGTTCAATGCAGAGCTAGACAGCAGTGACGAACTTTTTTTTAGTATTCTGCGTCAAGTGTCGCTAAAGGCAGTCAGCCTTATCCCTTATGTCGGAGGCATTCTCAGCACCATAGGTGCGTTGGTCATTCCTGGCCCGGAGGAAACGCCGGAGCAGAGGTGGAAAAGAATCATCGACAGCATCAATAGCATTGTCGATACAAAGATCACCGAAGCGGTCTACTCATTGATAGCAAGTGATCTCAAGGGTATGACAGATCTGTCGGCAGATTACATAGTACTGACCGAGAGAAGAGCGCAGGAAGATCTGAAAACCTTCAGCATAAGCTGCGAGAGCACGTTCACAGCAATGATGCCTCGCTTCGCGACAAAAGGGCACGAAAAGTCGCTGATAAACATGTACACCATTGCAGCAAACATGCATCTTGGCTTGCTGAGAGATCTGGTGACCACGGGAAAGATGCTCGGTTTCGAAGAAAAAACCATAGACCTCTATCGAAAAAAATTGAGCGAAAGGGCGATTATCTATGGTGATCACGTAGACCGAACAGTAGAAAGCATTCTGACGGACGTTGCAAACAAGAATCCAGAAACCAAAGACAAACGGAATGAGCCTCTTGCTTCGGTCCTCAAGACCAAGGCGCAGTATCAATTGACCGCTCTGGACATCAGGGCGATATGGCCATACATGGATGCGGCCATGTATCCGGATAAAGTGGAGGTCCGCCTGGACCGAGAAATCTTTTCGCCTCTATGCGGATCATATTTCGACAAGAAGGTGCCAGTTCCTCGGCGCATGGGAAATGTCGCTGTGCCCAAAGCTCCGCTATCACTACTGGAGATACGCCACTATGAGTTTATCGATGGCATGACGCTCAACTACGGGCCAGCCCAAAAAGAAAGTATTGGCAGTAACGGCGGAATGCGGAATTTCCAATGGAACGAAAAAAGTCCGATCGTCAATGTTATATGTGAGTACGCGAATGCGATCGCGGCAGTGACGTTCGTCAGAACGGATGGTTCCACAACGCCGAGATACGGCGATCGAAGCGGAACCAAGTTGCTCACCAAATTTCGGGCGGGATATCCAGGCCATAAGCTTTCTTCCATTCGCGGTTTTGGAACGGCGGCGGGCTACGGTAATGTGCTCTCCGGATGCGTGTTTGGGTTCCAGTTGATCAAGCAAACGGGAAGTAATCTCTCCATGAGCGCGATACGTAAGCTTGCCGAGAGCGCTCCACCCAGCTTGCTGCCGATGTATTTGGAATAAGATCGCCAAAAAGGGACATACTCAGGAGCCTGTTCGTTATGATCAGGCTCCGCGCGTGGCGGCGACGGTAATTCATGACGGACGAAGTGGAAAGAGTTCACTCTCTCAATCCGGGTTGTATCGACCTTGAAATCTCCATAATCGAGCGGAGATCGCATATCCGCGCGACGACATTGCGTCGTACTCGGCAGTGGCAATGATTGCGAGGAGGTCGTACGCGACCTGCTTGTTGAGCAGGCCTTCGGCGATCATCATCAAGACACGCAACTTCTGCGGTGTAAGAGACGCGATGCTGCACAAACCGATTCGGCCGGCTGCGTTGAGCGCATTGCTCAGCGTGCTGGTTCGCAAAAGAGCAACGACGGTAACGTAGGGCTTCTTACCGAAGTCGTGGCGAAGGCATCCTGTTTCGAGGCATCTACGACTGCATCGTCTTCAGAGACGGGATGCATGCCCGATATCCTTTGTCGTCACGACGAAGGGATATGAGCCGACTTCGCTGAGTTTGATATTCACCACATTATGACTCCCACCATCCGTATAGGGAGTTGCAATGAAGAAGGTATTCTTATCAGCCTGCGTCGTTTCGGCATTAGCTTTGACGAATGTCGCTCTTGCAGGGACCGTCGACATAGAACTCAAAGCCGACACATCGCTCGGTGCTGCTGCTTCCAGCATCACGGTGACGGCGACCAATCGTGGCGATGTGGAGGAACGTATCTCGCGTTGGGATCTGCCGATCGAGTTTGAAGGGAGCCTTGGCGCACCATTGCTCGACGTGACCCACGACGGCCAGCCGGTGGACTACATCGGCAAGCTGGTAAAACGGGCCGGTGGCGATGAAAGCGACCTCATACGCCTTGCACCCGGTCAGGCGATTGCGATGAAGGTCGATGTCGCGCACGCGTACGACTTGACGCAAGGTGGCCGTTTCGAAGTGCGCTACAAGGCAGATAACACGCAGGTCAGCCGCAAGCGAGCAACTACCGGCAATGCCATCACCATCGATGTCGCACCAAGCATGCCAAAGTTCGCTGCCGCGATATTCAGCCAGGTCGCCGTCGGCGACACCAAGTTTCGCAGTTGTACCGCAGATCAGACCCGAGCCATCCAGGGCGCCAGGCGAGCTGCCGGGCAAATGATCAATGGGGCTCATTCGGCGATGTCCCGCACGTCGGCTGGAAACCGATATCGCTACTGGTTCGGCAATCACGATAACCAACGATATGCCAGCGTCAAGGACAAGGTCGGCAAGATCAAACTGGCGGTCGACAATGCAGGAATCACGGTCGATTGCGGCTGTTCGGATCGAGGGATCTACGCTTACGTTTATCCGAATCGCCCCTATGACATCTATGTCTGCGGCGCCTTCTGGTCAGCCCCTGAAGCCGGCACGGACTCGCGCGGTGGCACCCTCGTCCACGAGCTCAGCCATTTCACCATCGTTGCCGGTACACAGGACCACGCCTACGGGCAAACCGCCGCGCGTCAATTGGCTCAGAACGATCCGGCGCGCGCCATTGCGAACGCCGACAACTATGAGTACTTCTCGGAAAACACGCCGAATCGCGATTGATGCGGCAAGGGCCTTTCATGTGACACGCAAGAACTCGAAGGTTTGCTTCGAGTTCTTGCCATGACTCCATGCACCTCGATCGTACTGCCTGATGCGGAGCGAACTGACTAGATGTCCGAATCTTCAGGCACGGATGGAATCGCCGTTTGATCGACCGCAAGATGGCCGGCAGCCAACGCTACCTGCGTGCGATTGTTGACTCCGAGTTTGCGCATGATCGCAGTCATATGCGCTTTCACCGTGGCTTCTGACACACCGAGGTCGTACGCGATCTGCTTGTTGAGCAGGCCTTCGGCGATCATCGTCAAGACACGAAACTGCTGCGGTGTAAGCGACGCGATGCGAGCGGCGACGTCTGCCTCATCAGGCTTCAAGGCGACGTCGTTGCCGCCCATCAGACGATGAGGTAACCACACATCCCCATCGAGCACGCTGCGGATCGCCGTAATGATGTCGTCGCCGGAGGTCGATTTGGGAATGTAGGCCGATGCACCATGCGCAAGCGCCCGTCGGGCGACCTGCGCTTCTTCATGACCGGAGACGACGATCGTCGGCAGGCCGGGATATTGGCCGCGAATATGCGCCAACGCCGAATAGCCCCTCGCACCGGGCATATGCAGGTCCAGCAGCAGCAGCTCGGCATCGGGGTAACGTTCGATCAGCTCGAGCAGGTTCGGCACGCTGTCGGCGCTATGCACCTGTGCTTCGGGAATGGCAGCGACAACCGCGCGTTCCAATGCGTCGCGGAACAACGGGTGGTCATCGGCAATCAATATGTCGGGCATGTTTGGGTAAACAGTAAACGGTCAATAGTTAACAGAGAGAGCCAAGAATTCAGCTTGATGCTCTTATTTACCATTTACTGTTTACCATTCCTCGCTCCTATTTGATCAAGCGCTCATCGACCAGGTTCTTCACCACGCTCGGATCGGCCAGCGTGGAAATATCGCCGAGCTGATCGGGCTGGTTCTCACCGATCTTGCGCAGGATGCGGCGCATGATCTTGCCCGAGCGCGTCTTGGGCAGGCCGGGCGCCCACTGCAGGTAGTCCGGCGTGGCGATCGGGCCGATTTCCTTGCGCACCCAGGCGATGAGCTCCTTGCGCAGCTCATCGGTGCCGTTCTCGCCAGCGACCAGGGTGACATAGGCATAGATGCCCTGACCCTTGATCTCGTGCGGGCATCCGACCACCGCCGCTTCGGCGACCTTCGGATGCGACACCAGCGCGCTTTCCACTTCGGCTGTGCCGATGCGATGGCCGCTGACGTTGATCACGTCATCGACGCGGCCGGTGATCCAGTAGTAACCGTCTTCGTCGCGGCGCACGCCGTCGCCGGTGAAATAGTTGCCCGGATAGGCCGTGAAATAGGTTTCGATAAAACGTTGATGGTCGCCGTACACCGTGCGCATCTGGCCCGGCCACGAATCAGTGATGACCAGGTTGCCTTCGGTCGCGCCATCCAGGATCGCGCCATTGGTGTCGACCACCGCCGGCTTGATGCCGAAGAACGGCAAGGTGGCCGAGCCCGGCTTGGCATCGATCGCGCCAGCGAGCGGGGTAATCAGAATGCCGCCGGTTTCGGTCTGCCACCAGGTGTCGACAATCGGGCAGCGCTCGTCGCCGACCACGCGGTAGTACCACTCCCAAGCTTCCGGATTGATCGGCTCGCCGACCGAGCCGAGCAGGCGCAGGCTGGCGCGCGAGGCTTTCTTGACCGGACCTTCGCCCTCGCGCATCAATGCGCGGATCGCGGTAGGTGCGGTATAGAACAGGCTCACCTTGTGCTTGTCGACCACCTGCCAGAAACGGCTCGTATCGGGATAGTTCGGCACGCCGTCGAACATCACCGTGGTGGCGCCATTGGCCAACGGGCCGTAGACGACATAACTGTGGCCGGTGACCCAGCCCACGTCCGCGGTGCACCAGTAGATATCGTCCTCGCGCAGGTCGAACACCATCTCGTGCGTGTAGCTGGCATAGACCAGGTAACCGCCGGAGGTATGCAGCACGCCCTTGGGTTTTCCGGTGGAACCGGACGTGTAAAGAATGAACAGCGGATGCTCGGCCTCGACCGGTTCGGCCGGGCAGTCGGCCGATTGGCCTTCCATCAGGTTGTGGTAATAGCGGTCGCGCGGCGATTGCATCGGCACCGCACTGCCGGTGCGCTTGACCACGATGACGGTCTCCACGCTGTTCGTGCCCGGGCGCTGCAAGGCGGCATCCACATTGGTCTTGAGCGGGATCTTCTTGCCGCCGCGCACGCCTTCATCGGCGGTGATGACGACCTTGGCGGTGGAGTCGGCGATGCGGCCGGCGAGGGAATCGGGCGAGAAGCCGCCAAACACCACCGAATGGACGGCGCCGATGCGCGCACAGGCCAGCATCGAGACGGCCGCCTCCGGAATCATCGGCAGGTAGATCGCCACGCGATCGCCCTTCTTCACGCCCAGATGCTTCAAGGTATTGGCGAACTTGCACACTTCTTCATGCAGCTGGCGATAGCTGATGTGACGCGAGTCGTTCGGATCGTCGCCTTCGAAGATGATCGCGGTCTTGTCGCCGCGCTTTTCCAGGTGGCGATCCAGGCAGTTGGCGGCGACATTCAGTTCGCCGTCTTCGTACCAGCGGATGCGGAAATCCGTGGGATCGTAGGAGACATTCTTGATCTTGCCGGGTTGGCGGCTCCAGTCCAGGCGCCCGCCGATCTTTTTCCAGAAGCCTTCCGGGTCGTTTACCGATTCGGCATACAGCCGCTGGTATTCCTCCTTGCCGATGCGGGCCTTGGCGGCGAATTCGGGCTTGACCGGGTAAAGCTTGGACATGGGGACTCCTGAAAAATAGTGCCGGGCGCCCGGGTTTTCCGGATGCGGTGCCTGGCGATAGCCGAACGCTGACGTTACTGGATTCTGGCCTACGCCGGAATGACAAGTTGCAGGCTTTGCGTTGCCGATATCGGCCTGGAAGTTTAGCCCGCCGCCGGTGATCGGGACGTCGCCACGGCTTATCGACTTTGGTCGAGTTTCGACTATTGGGGAATAGTCGCGCCAAAGCCGCTAAACCCATGCTCGGCTAGCCATAGCCTGGGGAGGCAAGAACATGGTTTTCAGACGTTTCGGTAGCCGTTATACGGCGATCGCATGCGGTATCGCCCTTGCCCTGTCGTTGCCGATGGGGGCACATGCCGCGGACCAGACCAAACACAAGAAGGCACCGACGCCGCGCGAGAAGCAGCTCGAACAGCGTGTCGACCAGCTCGAACAGGAGCTGGCCGAACTCAAGGGGATGATCCAGCAGCAGCGGGCCGAAACCGCACAGGCGACGCAAACCGCGACGCAGGCGCAGCAGACGGCACAGACCGCGCAGGCACAGGTGCAGACCGTGGCTGCCGCGCCGCCGGCACCCGCGGCCAAGCCGCAGTTCGTCACTGCGCCGGGCGTTACGGTCGCGCTGCATGGCTGGCTGAACGCCAGCGCATTCAGCCAGAGCAAGAATTTCAACTACGGCAACGGCCAGAACGCGGAATACCCCGTACCGGGTAACAAGGGGTCGCTGAGCGGCGTGGATATTCGCAATACACGCTTCTGGCTCGATTTCACCGGCGCGAAGTTCACCGGCGACTGGGTCGGGTCCGGTCGTCTCGAGATGGATTTCTTCGGCGGCTTCAATGGTACCGGTGCCTATGCGCAGCAGCAGGCCATCCCGCGCCTGCGCCAGGCTTATATGGACCTGATCAATCCGAACTCCGGCACCACGGTGCGTATCGGTCAGGAATGGGATCTGCTGTTCCCGCTCGACATGATCCCGACCTCGCTCTCGCACATCGCCTTTCCGTTGGGCTTCTCCACCGGTGTGATCGGTTGGCGCTATCCGGGCGCGATCCTGATGCAGGACCTCAACCACGGTGCGGAAGGTACGCAGTGGCGCCTGGATCTGGCGGCGTTCGAAGGCTCGTGGAGCGGTCCGGGCAACACCACCAACTTCGGCACCGCCGGCAGTGCCGGCTTCCGGCCGCAGCTGGAAGCGCGCCTGCATGCGCAAGGCGAGAACTGGCTGGCGTTCGCCGTAGGCCACTACAGCAAGATGGATCTGCACGGTGTGGGCGACACGGTTCCCAATCCGCCGATCAAGACCGATATCACCAGTACCGCCTTTGAAATCGGTGCGAACTGGAAGCCGGGTCCGTGGAACCTCAAGGCGCTGGTCTACACCGGCAATGCCCTGGGCCAGGTGTTCGGTGCCGAGTCGCAGTTCGGTGACATCAAGGAATCCGGTGGCTTCGTGCAGGCCGGTTACAACTTCACCAAGAACTGGAGCGTCAATGCGTTCTACAGCATGGTCAATCCGAGCAAGGACGATGTGGTCCGCTGGATCGGCCAGGGTGCAACAGGCAGCCTGAAGAACCGCCAGGCCGCGTTGAGCCTGCAATACGCCGCCGGTGCATACGAACTGGGCGTCGAAGTGCTGCATGACAAGCTCGATTCGACCACCAATGGCGCGGTCGTTCGCACCACCACAGGCAACCAGGTCAGCTTGAACGGCCTGTACAAGTTCTGATCTATGCAAGGCAGGAAGGCGGTCGACGTTCGACCGCCTTCGGCATCACGGCAGTTCATCATTCGATCACGGGAGCATCCATGGCCACGACCGCCGCCGGCGCAAAAGCAAGTCTCGATGTCAGCCACAAGCGGGTGGTGTTTGCATCGAGCCTGGGTACCGTTTTCGAGTGGTACGATTTTTATCTCTACGGATCGCTCGCCGCGCTGATCGGCAAGCACTTCTTTACCGGCCTCAACGAAACCAGCCAATTCATCTTTGCATTGTTGGCATTCGCTGCCGGCTTTGCGGTGCGTCCCTTCGGCGCCATCGTCTTCGGTCGGATCGGCGACCTGATCGGCCGTAAGTACACCTTCCTGATCACCATCGTCATCATGGGCACCTCGACCTTCCTGGTCGGCGTCTTGCCCGGTTACGACAGCATCGGCGTGGTCGCGCCGGTGATACTGATCGCGTTGCGCCTGTTACAGGGTCTTGCACTGGGTGGCGAGTACGGTGGCGCGGCAACCTATGTTGCCGAGCACGCGCCTCCCGGCAAGCGTGGCCTCTACACCAGCTTTATCCAGATCACGGCGACGTTCGGTCTGTTCCTCTCGCTGCTGGTGATCCTGGGGACGCGCCTGGGGCTGGGCGATGCGAGCTTCGACAGTTGGGGCTGGCGCATTCCATTCCTGATTTCGTCCATCCTGGTGGCGGTGTCGGTGTATATCCGCCTGCAGCTGCATGAGTCGCCGGTGTTCCAGCAGATGAAGGCCGAGGGTAAGGGTTCGAAAGCACCGCTGACCGAAGCGTTCGGCCGCTGGAGCAACCTGAAGCTGGTGATCCTGGCCCTGCTCGGCGCCACCATGGGCCAGGCGGTGGTGTGGTACACGGGCCAGTTTTACTCGCTGTACTTCCTGACCCAGAGCCTGAAGATCGATGCCACCACGGCGAACCTGCTGATTGCAGCGGCGCTGTTTATCGGCACGCCCTTTTTCGTGTTCTTCGGTTGGCTGTCCGATCGCATCGGCCGCAAGACCATTGTGTTGGCCGGTTGCCTGCTGGCGGCGATTACCTACTTCCCGATCTTCAAGGGCATTACCCACTTCGGTAATCCGGCGATCGAGCAAGCAGCCGCTACCGCACCGGTCGTGGTGATCGCCGACCCCAACGCCTGTAGTTTCCAGTTCGATCCGGTCGGCAAGGGTAAATTCACCAGCTCCTGCGATGTGGCCAAGAGTTCGCTGGCGAAGAAGGGTATTCCGTATAGCAACCAGGCCGCGCCGGCCGGCAGCGTTGCCCAGATCAAGCTCGGCAATACCACGCTCGAATCGTTCGAAGGCGGCGGCCTGGACAGCAAGGCGTTTGCCGCGCAGAGCAAGGATTTCGTCGCCAAGCTGGCTGCCGATCTGAAGACCGCGGGCTATCCGGAAAAAGCGGATGCGTCGCAAGCCAACTATCCGATGCTGGTTATCCTGCTGGCGATCCTGGTGCTCTACGTCACCATGGTTTACGGGCCGATCGCGGCCTGGCTGGTGGAGATGTTCCCCACGCGTATCCGTTACACCTCGATGAGCCTGCCCTATCACATAGGCAACGGCTGGTTCGGCGGCTTCGTACCGACCATCGGCTTCATGCTGGTGGCCTGGAAGGGAGATATCTACTACGGCCTGTGGTATCCGATCGGCGTGGCCGTGGTGTGCTTCTTTATCGGCCTGCTGTTCCTGCGCGAAACCAAGGATGTGGATATCCGGCAATAGGCGATTTCAGTTTGTTGTTGTGGCGGGGCGGTCGCGACTGAAGTCGCTCCTACAAGATAGCTGTGCCTGGCTAGCTTTGTAGGAGTGACTTCAGTCGCGACCGCAGCCTTTCAAGGCTGGCAACACGCTCAGGCATCGTCACGCTGGTGCTTCAGCGGTTCCTTGCCGGCACGCAGTTGTTGCAGGTCGTATTCGGAAAGCATGCCATCGTCACGCGAGCTGGCGCTGATACGCGCCTGCACGAAGGCAAGCACCGTGGCAAAGATGCCGAGCAGGCTAAGCAGCAGCCAGGCACCCATGGCACCGCCAGTGTGCCGGGTAAAGCAAATGACCAGGGCAAACAGCGTGGCGGTCAGCAGAATCCAGCGCATGGCGACATGTCCAGGAGTGGGCGGTTTTTGGGAACCTGAAATAACCTCAGTTTTTCCATCGTCATCCCGGCGCAGGCCGGGATCCAGTGGCTTCAGTTTCCGGCTCTCGCGATAGAGCAAGAGCAGCTGTTATTGCCTTCGCGACAACCGGCCATAAAGCCACTGGGTTCCGGCCTGCGCCGGAATGACGACTTGAGAAATTCTTCGAGATTCCCTCTTGTTGCGCAAATCATAACCAGGGGATCGCAGGCTTTGGGAGACCCCAAGTCCGAGGGTGTGACACAGCGCAGGGTCGCCTGTCACCGCGCCTGGCGTACCATGAGGCCGGTATCGTCGGGGAAGTTCGATGGGTGCAAAAGCTTTCACCACCCTGGCCCGGACCCTATGGGTTGCCGCGCGCTGGCTAGGGTCCCACCTCCCGTTATGGCTCGATCACGCCAGGCCCGTGCGGATTCCGCTGCTGGTGTTGGCTATCGCCGTGTTTGTCGCCGTCGGTGTGGATCAGGCCTCGGAACTGTTCCTGATCGCCGTCTGGGTCGATCCCAATAACTGGCGATTCCTGGCGCTACTGTGCAGCAGCGCATTGGCGGGTCTGACCATCTGGTATGCCGCACGCAATGCGTATCGCCTGAACTACCCGCGCTGGCCGGCGCTGCAGGATGAAAGCGGCGCAGGCCTGCGCGAGTGGACGCCGAGGGTGCTGGGTGCGTTGGTACCGGCGCTGGTGCTGCTCGGCTATCTGTTGGCGCTGTTCAAGGTGCCGCATGTGCCGTGTACTGCAACTGGTGACTGCATACGACGCGACTGGCGCGCGTCGCTGTTACTGGTCGAGTCGGTTCTCATGGTGCTGTTCTTCATCGTCCGCCGGCCGATGCTGCACGCCCTTCAGAAGAACACCACCGTCGCCAAACGGCCAGCCGAGGAAGTTCGCGTCGCACGTGTACGAGACCTGGGTAAGACACCGCTGCGACTCTCGCTGCTCGCCGTAGCCTGCAATCTCATCGCACTCGTCTTGATTGCCTGGTGGCCCGAACTGCTCGACGGCATCGGCCCGCTGGCGATCCTGCTGATCGCTTCGGCGTTCTTGTGCTTCAGCGGCGGCTTTCTGTGCATGATCGTCGATCGGCGCGGCTGGCCCTTGCTCACCACGTTGTTGCTGCTCAGCGCGGCACTGCATGCGCTGCATTTGAACGATAACCATATGGTGCGGCAGTACCCGCACATGAGCACGCATCAGACCCCGGACGTACCGCCGCCGGATCTGCGACCGCATTTTGCCGATTACGCCAATGCGTGGTTGTCCGATCGTTGCGCCGATCATGACCCGTGCCCGGTCGTACTGGTATCGGCCGAAGGTGGCGGCATTCGTGGTGCTGCGTGGACGGCGCTGGTGTTGAGCCGGCTCACCGCCCTGATCGATGCCGAACACCCCGCAGGACAGGCTGAACCTTTGCTCGGCCGCTACCTGTTCGCAGGCAGCGGTGTTTCGGGCGGCAGCCTGGGTCTGGCGACCTATGTAACGATGTTGCGCCATGCCAGTACGGCGGCCTCGCTGGAAGCGGACAGCCAGCGCCTGTTGAGTCATGACTACCTCGCGCCGACGCTGGCCAACATGATGTTTGTCGACTTCACCCAGCGCTGGCTGCCGGGCGCTTGGTTCAACGATCGTTCGCGTGCGCTTACCCGCGCATGGGAACGCGCCGCGAAGGCACAGCACGTGGACGATTTTTCCGAATCGTTCAGTGCGATGTATGTGGATGCGAACGGCCAGCCCAACACACGCACGCCGGCATTGTTTCTCAACAGCACCACCGTGGCCGAAGGACGACGCTTTATCCAGCATCCGTTCTATCCGATGGCCTCGCCGCAGGCACAGCCGTGGACTGCTGCCTTCGATGGTTCGGCATGGCTCGATCCACGCGTGCCGCTGAGCGAGGTGGTTTTGAACAGCGCACGTTTTACCTACGTGAGCCCGGCCGGCACGCTGCAAAGCACGGCAACGAATGCACCGTTACCTTCACGCCTGCAACTGGTCGATGGCGGCTACTTCGAGAACTCAGGTACCACGACATTGCTTGAAGTCATGCGCCAACTGCGTGCGGTCGCGAAACAGCGAGCCATCGCATTGCGCTTTATCGTGCTGCATATCAGCAACGATCCGGATATGAGCGATTTCATCGATCAACACGACAAGAACCGATTCCAGCCGTGGTTCTCCGCGGCGTGTCCGGCGAGCGAACCTACGCCCAAGGACAACGAAAGCGGCGAGGCGACCGCGCCGTTGCTGGCGCTGCTCGATACGCGCGGTGCGCGTGGCGAATATGCGCGCGTACAGCTGAAAAATGCCCTGCACGCATCCGACAGCAACCCCGCTGCCGGCGACATGCTGTGGCATTTCCGTTTGTGCCACGGCAACTATCCCATTCCTTTGGGGTGGACGATCTCCACGCCTGTCTTCGGCGAAATGGATCGGCAGCTGGAACAGAACTATCCGTTGCAGGCCATGGCCCATGCATTGAGCGAGCAACTCGGCGCGTCGGCGCAGCCCTAGGCTTAGCGCTGCACCATCTGTGCAAACCAGCCCCAGCCACGCACACGCTCGGCGATCAGCTTGGTGCTGGTCAGCATCGGCACGGCAAGCAAGGCGCCGGGGATGCCCCATAGCCAGCCCCACAACAGCAGCCACAGCAGAATGGCGATCGGCGACAGGCGCATGCGCCGACCCTGGATCAACGGCGTGATCAGGTTGCCTTCGACCGCGGTAATGGCCGCAAATGTCAGCGCCGGTAGCAACGCCTGGCCGGGATTGTCGATATTCATCAGGCCGACCAGCGCGAGTACGGAGGTGGTCGTGATCGCGCCAACATACGGGATGAAATTGGCCATCATCGCCACGGTGCCCCACAGCAGCGGGTCGGGGATGTGATACAGCCAGAGCATGCCAGCGGTGAGCGCGCCCAGGGTTGCGTTGATGAGCATCGTGGTCAGCAGATAACGCGACACTTCGCTCTGGATGCCACGCACGATGCTTACGGCGTGACGTTTGTAGCCAAATCCGGGCGAGGCCTCGACCAGACGCCGAAGGATCAGGTCGCCGTAGATCAAAAAGAAGAACACCAGCAGGATCACCGTCAGCACCGCCGCCACGACCTTTGGCGTAGTCGATGCCACGTCCCACACGTTGAATGCCAATGCCGCCGGCCGTGGTGGTTGCGCACGCACCGGCGTGCCGACCAGGCTTTGCGTGGCGCGGTTGGCCGCTTCGATCGGCTCGACCACGCTTTTCAGCTTCGGCACCAGGTTCTTGATCACCGCGGGCATGTCGTGGAACCAATGAATCGCCGACGGTGCGAGCATGCCGATACCGGCACCGATGCCCACGATCAACCCGATGACCAGCACGCTGGCGGTCAGCCAGCGCGGGATGCGCCGACGTGCGCCGAAATGCACGATGGGGTTGAGTGCCAGGCCGATAAAGCCAGCCAGTACCAGGGGAATCAGCAGTGCCTTGATGATGGTGATCGTATAAAGCAGCGCCAGCGCCAGCAGCATGTTCAAGATCACCCGGATCGCACGCAGGTGGCGGCGTGTCGCCTGCATGGTCTGCAGGCGCTGGGAGAGCTTGCGTTGCAGTTTGGGCACAGCCTCGGCAGGCACCGTGATCATCGGTTCGGCCGCCGTGGGGAGCGGTATCTGATCAGGCGGCGCCGGTACGTTCATGACGCGTCGTCGATGCCATCGTCGGCCACGTTGTCGCCGGCCTGGCTGGCGAACTCGGCGATCATTCGCGTGGCATACGCAACGATTTCCGCGGCGGTGCCGCTGAGCAGCGAACCCAGGCCGGGGATGCGCAACGGGTGCACGTTCAATTGCCCAAGTATCACGCCGGCTCCGGCAGCCGCGCCAACCGTCATCAGCGGATAGCGCTCGCTACGCGCCAGCAAGGCGGATGCGGGTTCGACGACAGCCTGGCGCGCCAGGCTCATCTTCGCCTGCGCTTCGCGCACCTTGGCCACTTTTTTGTGGATGCTCATGGTCTTTCCCCTTGCCGCGCGCCGGCACGTTCCTGTGCATCGGCGGCTGCACGAATATCGGCACGCTGTACCGTGTCGTGCACGATAGCGCGCCACTGGCCGCGTGTTTCCGGCAGGCTCATCCAATGCATGCAACGGCGGAAGAGCCAGAGCGCACCGAGCAGTAACGACAATTGCAGTATCGCCAGCGCGCCCAGTGCCCAAAGCCAGGAGCCGAACCACTGTGCCAAGGCGACACCGACCAATCCCAGCAAGGTCAGGCCCAGCGCAACGCCGGCGACGGTGGCGACGAGCCCCGCGGCAAGCATCCAGGATACCGCGCTGCGCGCCAGGCCGAGTTCGGCCGAAAGCAATGACAGTTGCGCGCCGAACAACTGCTTGAAGGCGCGGCCAAGCCGGCCTATGTCATCGAGAAAATTCGATGGTTTCGGCTGCTGGGGTGCTTCGCCACCGGTCGGACCGGCGGCCTCCTCCGGCCCGGCTTGTTGCATGGATGGCCTCCTTCGGTCGCATCAGCGACGAAGGATACGGCCTAACAGCCAGCCTGCGCCAAGTGCGATGGCGACCGACTGTACGGGTTTCTCGCGCACATATTCGCGTGCCCGCTCCAGCCACAGATCGGCTTGATCCATCGCATCGTCATAGGCTTCGCGCCCGCGCTCGCTGATATCGGCAGCTTTTTCGGTAGCCCGCGTGGCGGCACCGGCGGCCTTGTCGGTAGCGCGATGCAGCCCTTCTTCGACCCGGTCGGCAGTGCGATTGACCGTTTCCTTGGTGCTGGCTACCGCGTCGGAGGTCGCCTGCTTGATGCGCTCCGCGCCTTCCTCGATGCGGCCGGTAGCTTCCGCTTCGCGCGCTGGGATCTGCTTGGTCATGTCGTTCTCCGTAGGCATGCTGGACCTCACTTTAGCGGGTTATGCGGCACCGCGGCGACCATGGCGCACGGTGCGGTAGGGAACCGTTCGGTCAACTTGCGCGACGGAAGAACGCAATGATGGCGAGCACGAGGAAAATGACAAACAGCACCTTCGCGATCATGGCCGCTGTACCGGCAATGCCGCCGAAGCCGAGGAACGCGGCGATAAGCGCGATCACCAGAAAAATCAGGGCGTAATGAAGCATGGGTGTTCTCCTCTATGGCTACCACCCCGCTGTCGGCGTGTCATCGGCAACGGCAGGTGTGATAGCCATCATTCCCTTGCCCGTGCCTTGTGGGCGTGAAGAGAGGAGCTTTCACGGTTTGTATGCGTCTTATCATTCATCTGGCCATTCATCCGGCCATTCATCTGGCTTCATATCCTGACTAAGGACGCACCGTTTCGTGCTTCAGGCTTTTACGGCCGGATTGAGGCTGTACGTGCCCATGACTTCGGCTTCGGCCAACACATGGCCGGCCATCGCCGTGCGCAGTGCGTCCAGCGTGAATCCGTCGGCCAGATTCAGGTTGTCCACGTCGAGCGCGTACACACGAAAATGATAGTGATGCACGATGGAGTCGTTCCACGGCGGGCAGGGACCGTCATAGCCGAGATATTCGCCGGCCATGTCCTTGTCGCCTTCGAACCAGCCGGTATAGCTGTTCATACCTTGCACACTGCCGGGTGGCCCGTACGGCACACGCTTGCCCCGCGCCACGACACCATCGCTGCAGGCGCCGGCTTCGAACTCGCCGCATTCGCGCGGAATGTTTGCCATCAGCCAATGCACGAACTCCACGCGCGGCAGGTCGGCCGGCACGGTACGCCCTTGCTGGTTGACGTCGTCGGGCTTGCTGGGCACGTCGTAGTCGAGACAGGTAAGCACGAACGAGCGCGTCTCATGCGGCGCATCGCGCCAAGCCAGGTGAGGGCTGCGGTTGTCGGAGAGCTCGACCGGCGAGGCCTGCCTGGCGAAAGCGAACTCGGCTGGGATCGCCTGACCGTTCTGGAAACTGTCGCTGCGCAACTGCATGGGTGATTCCTTGAGTTCTGCGAAGACGAAAGATTATGGCCCGTAGGTTACGCGATACAACGCAGCACGGAGATCGTCGCTGACCAGCAAGCTGCCGTCGGGCAACGGCCGTACGTCGGCCAGGCGGCCGGCTGCCTTACAGAGCACATGCCCGTTTGCGCATCGCCATTATCCCTGGAGATTTCGAAGAGCCGATCATACCCCCAGGCCCTGCGTTGGCGCCTGTCGGCATCACTCCGGGGCCCGTCGTTCGGTGCTATCCGGTCTGCTAAGGTGCGCGCCAGGGACAGGGATACGGTAATGAGTGAACTGCAAGACCTGACGACGTTGGTACGCGCGGCGACCCCGCTGCTGGTGATCGAGACGATCGACGAGCAACGCGTCATCGAGTGTTTTCGGCATGTCATTTCGCAAACGCTGCGGCCGTTGTGGCGCTGGACCCTGACCGACGGCCTCTCGCGGCTCGACTTCGGGCAGGACGATCATGCCAGTGCGCCGGATGTCGATTCCACCCTGGAAACCATCCGTGCAGCCAACGCCGCAGGCATCTATCTGCTGTTCGACATGCACCCGCTGCTGCGTTATGCGATGAGCCTTCGCCAGCTACGCGAAATCGTGCAACGCCAACGTTCGGCCGCGCACACCATCGTACTGGTCGGCGCGAAGATCGAATTACCGGACGATCTGGAAGCACTGGCGCTGCGCGTGCCGCTGTCGTTGCCCGACATCAAGGAGCTGGCGGCGATCATGCGGGCCGAAGCGCTGGCTTATCAGCGCGAACACGGCCGCCGGGTCGAGGTGGACGGCGATGCCGCGCGCACGATCGTACGCAATCTGTTGGGTCTGGCCGCTCCGGATGCACGGCGCATCGTGCGCAAGCTGATCTACAACGACGGGGCGTTGAGAGCCGACGATCTGCCGGAGCTGATGCAGACGAAGTTCGAGCTGCTCAATCGTTCCGGTTTGCTGCACTACGAATACGCGACCGCCAGCTTCGCCGATATCGCCGGCGTCGCGCGCTTGCGCGAATGGGTGCAGCGCAGACGCACGGTGTTTCTCGCCGCCGAACCCAACCCGATGCTCGACCCGCCCAAGGGCGTGTTGTTGCTCGGCGTGCAGGGCTGCGGCAAGAGCCTGGCCGCCAAGGCGATCGCCGGCGGGTTCGGCGTACCGTTGGTGCGCCTGGATTTCGGTTCGCTCTACAACAAGTACCAGGGCGAAACCGAAAAAAACCTGCGCGAGGCGCTGGCCAGCACCGAGTTGCTGACGCCATGCGTGCTGTGGATCGATGAGATTGAGAAAGGCCTGGCCAGCGGCGGCGATGACGGTGGCGTATCTCGCCGTGTGCTCGGTTATCTGCTGACCTGGATGGCCGAACGCAAGTCCAAGGTGTTCGTCGTGGCGACGGCCAACGCGGTCCACGAATTGCCTGCCGAGCTGTTGCGCAAAGGCCGCTTCGACGAGATCTTCTTTGTCGATCTACCGCACCAGGACGTGCGCGAGCAGGTATTCGCCCTGCATTTGAAGCGACGCAAGCTGCCGATCGAGGCCTTCGATCTCCCCGCACTGGCCGCGGCCAGCGACGGGTTTTCGGGCGCGGAAATCGAGCAGAGCATTGTCAGCGCGCTTTACGACGCCAGCACCAGTGGGCAGCCGATAGCGCAGCCGGCCTTGCTCGATGCCCTGCGTTCCACACGCCCCTTGTCGGTGCTGATGCGCGAGCAGGTCGAAGCACTACGGCAATGGGCGCAAGGTCGTTGCGTGCTCGCCGATTAATGCACGGGCAACGAGTATTGGAAGTCGTAGGCGTGCTTGCCGTCGGTGACGATGATCGTCATGCGGCCGTTGATGCCTTCCAGTTCGCCTGAACCCGAGCCGGGCACGACCTGCACATCCATGGTCGACTTCCCGCCCTGCATGGTCCCTATGTGCTGCAGCGAGAAGCTGCCCTTGCGGCCGGACAAGCTGCCGCTGATGCGCTCGATGGCGACGTAACCGCCGGTGCTGTTGTCCGAACGCGAACCGAGCATCTGCCCTTTGCTGACCGCGTCCAGGTCGCCGTGGAACTGCTTTTCCAGGGCGAAGCGGCCGATCGAGGGATCGCCGATAGCGACGTCGTCGGTCTGCGGTAGCACTTTGACGTCGAACGTGCCTTTGGCGTGCTCAGTCATGA
Source organism: Dyella sp. NPDC103356 (assembly GCF_055584465.1). Taxonomy (NCBI): domain Bacteria; kingdom Pseudomonadati; phylum Pseudomonadota; class Gammaproteobacteria; order Lysobacterales; family Rhodanobacteraceae; genus Dyella; species Dyella sp. NPDC103356. The sequence goes on along the minus strand of NZ_JBVJLZ010000004.1, from coordinate 185,075 downwards.
TGCGACTCTCTGTCGATGCAACAGCGGGTGGTAGTTTCGAAGCGAATGCCGCCAAACCAAATGCCGTTATAAAACACGCTGCGGCGATGCGTGTACCTGCCGACATCAAGTCCCCCCGGACCCGTTCCTGAGTTCGACATCGTCACGCCCGGGATACATCGACGTCAAGAGCAAGGTTCGTCTTGTCGCCATGCGCACGCGGATGTTCAGCGTGCGTCCGCTACGGCGTTGAAGCGCGCAGCGATGTAGTCGTCGGTAAAGCTGGTCATGTTGAAGCCGCTGATAAAGCCGCAATGGCCACCGTAGCGGGAAATATCCAGTTCCACGTTCGATGGCAATTGCAGGTTGCGAAAGCTCGACACGGGAATCACCGGGTCGTCTTCGGCGGTAAGAATGGTGGCCGGGATCGGCATCGCGGCCAGTGCATTGCCGGCCACCGAATAGCCGTCCAGATAGGCTTGCAGCGAACCGAAGTCGGTATGGCGCAGCACCAGCGCTTCGGTCAGGCCACGCAGGCTTTGCCTGAGTTCGGCCAGCTCGAAAAATTCCCGATTGGGGAAGGCGGCCTGCTTGGTCTTCAACGAACGGCGCCACTTGTGCATGAAGTACGCCTGGTAGAACCACGGCGCGGTTTCTTCCAGCGAGAACAGGCCTTCGCCCGGATCGATGATCGGGCACACGGCCAGCGCGTAAACGAGCGGGATGCCAGCCTGCGGCGCACGCAAGGCGGCGCGCAAGGCAAAATTGCCGCCCAGCGAGAAGCCGGCCAGTGCCATCGGCCGTGCGGGATACCGCCGCGCGATATCGGCCAGCGCATTGACGACCTCGTCGATGCGGCACGAATGAAACAGTGCTTCGTTGAGCTGGTGACTGTCGCCGTGATCGCGAAAGTTCAGCCGAAACACGTCCCAGCCGTCCTGCAGCAGGCGGCTGCCGGTCTGCAACACATAGGTGGAGTCGACGCTGCCTTCCCAACCATGGAACAGCACGGCCAGGCCGCGTGCTTCTTTTTGCACGTGCTGGGCAGTGTATGCACCGGTCAGTCGTACACCGTCGCCGCCGTCGACCACCACATGCTCGGCACCGTCCTGCACGCTATGCGCGCGACCGGGCAACAGCTGGCGGCGCACGCCGCTGGACGAAAGCATGGTCTGGATGTGACCGCTGGTCAGCGGCCAGGGCGGACGAAAGTCCTTACCTGAGGGCAACGTCATTGCGGGCTGTCTTCCAGCGCGGCGGCAATGCGTTCGCGCGAGTACTCCGCCATGCGACGGCGCGCATCCGGCGACGCCGGTACCGGCTCGAGGAAATGCACCTCCGCATCCAGCGGCGCTTCGCCGAGCAGGCGCAGGAAGTTCTGCATGAAGTTCTCGTTTTCGCGGAAGCCAGCGTCGACGACACGGCGACCGTTGCGCGCAAAACGTAGCGCCACCGGCTGCACGGCCACTTCCGCATCCAACGCGGCCTGAAAGATGCGCGCATGGAAAACGCGCAGCACGCCGTTGTGCCCGGTGCCTCCTTCAGGGAACACGGCGACCGAACGGCCGGCATGCAGGCGGTCGACCATCACCTGCATCACCGCCGCCAGCGAATGGTTGCTACCGCGGCGGTGGAAAATGGTGCCGCCCGCGGCGGCCAGCCAGCCAACCAGCGGCCAGTGGGCGATTTCGGCCTTGGCGACGAAACAGGCCGCGCGCTGGCTATGCAGGAGCTCGATGTCGATCCACGAGGTGTGGTTGGCCACGAACATGACCGGATCGGCCAGCGGTTGCCCCACTCGCACCGAGCGCAATCCGAAGATGCGCAGCAGTACGGTCGACCACCAGCGAATCATCCGGTGCGTAAACGGCTCACGGCCGTTCTTCATCACCTGATGGCGGTTCCAGGTCAGGATGCCGCCGCACAGCAGCACACCCAGCACGACGTGCAGCAGCAGCAGCGGCACGCGCCACAGGTAGCGCAAGGGACGAATCGGGTCGCTGACTCGGGCAGGAACGGTGTCGGTACTCATCGGTCCGGTTAGTTTACCGTTAGTTGACGCGATTGCGGTCGCCATTCCTACAAAAAGCCACGCAACTTTTTGAGGAATGCCTAATGCTCCAGCTGCTTCAACGGCAACGCCGGCGAGCGCTTCACGGTACGCAGCACGAAGCTCGAATTGACGTCGGCCACGCCCGTCGCATTGAGCAACCGGTCCAACAGGAAGCGCGAAAAATCCTGCAGGTCGCTGACGTAGATTTGCAGGAGATAGTCCATGTCACCGGTCAGCGCATAGCAGGCGACGACTTCGTCCCAGGCGTTGACCTGCGCGGCGAAGCGTTCGACCGCCTCGGCTTCATGCTTGGCCAGCTGCACGCGAACGAACGCCTGCAGCCCCAGCCCGACGGCCTGCGGGTCGACCTGGGCGGTATAGCCGGTGAGCACCCCTTCGCCTTCCAGTCGTTGCAGCCGGCGCAGGCAGGCCGACGGCGACAGGTTGACCCGCTCGGCCAGCTCGGCATTGGTGATACGGCCCTCGCCCTGCAATACCGCCAGCATGCGTAAATCCGTGCGATCGAGCTCGATCATGCAATATTTCACCGATAATATCGAATCAATAGGTTGAATATTGCACCTATGCGAGGAATAGATGCAATAAAACAACCATCGTGCGACTCGCCGGGCGTATTCTGTTGCTCCGCTTGAAGAACTACCGAGGCCGCCATGGACACCACTCCCCGTCGCGTCGAACACCAGCAGACCGATCGCGGCTATGTGCCGGTTTACGCCACCGGCGTGGTCGAGCAGCCGTGGTCCGGTTATAGCCGCACCGACCATGAGGTGTGGGACACCTTGTTCAAGCGTCAGCGCGAGCTGCTTCCAGGGCGCGCCTGTGATGAATTCCTGGCCGGCGTCGAGCGCTTTGGCCTGGGTGACGGCGGCATTCCGAAGTTCGCCGATCTGAACAAGGTGCTGGGCAAGGCCACCGGCTGGGAGCTGGTGGCGGTCGAAGGCCTGCTCCCCGACGAAGTGTTTTTCGATCACCTGGCCAATCGTCGTTTTCCGGTCAGCTGGTGGATCCGCAAGCCCGATCAGCTCGACTACTTGAGCGAGCCCGATCTTTTCCACGATCTGTTCGGGCATGTGCCGCTGCTGCTCAACCCGGTTTTTGCCGATTACATGCAGGCCTACGGCAAGGGCGGCATGAAGGCCTTTGCGATCGGCCCCGAAGCGTTGATGAATCTGACGCGCCTGTATTGGTACACGGTGGAATTCGGCCTGATCAACACCGCCGCCGGCATGCGCATCTACGGTGCCGGCATCGTCAGCTCCAAGGGCGAATCGATTTACTCGCTCGACTCGGCGGCGCCCAATCGCATCGGCTTCGGGCTGGAGCGCGTGATGAGCACGCGCTATCGCATCGACACGTTCCAGCAGACCTACTTCGTCATCGACAGCTTCGAGCAGTTGTTCGACGCGACGCGTCCGGACTTCACGCCGATCTACGCCAAGCTGCTCGACGAGCCGGCGCATGCGGCGGGCGATGTGCTCGATGTCGATCGTGTGTTCAACCGCGGCACGCGTGAGGGTTGGTCGACGGCCGCTGATACTTGATGGGGCGGTAAAGTCGGCCACTGCGTGGCCTGTAAAGTCGCGCCTTCGGCGCTGTAAAGAGTAAAGGGGAAAAGCTTCGAGTCGGCAGTTCATGGCTCTTGCTCTTTCCCCTTTACTCTTTCCCCTTTACAGGCCACGCAGTGGCCGACTTCACACCCTTCAGCGCCGCTTCCACTCGCTGATCGACAGCACCTGGCTGACCCGCGTGCCGTCCCAGCGGTAGATGAAATGTTCGCTCTGCACGCAGGGCGCGACGCGGTCCGGATAGAACACGGCGACGCATTCGCCACCGGGATCGCGCACGCTGTCGAAGACCAGCCCGTCCGAACCCTGCGAGCGCAGCTTTCGCGCCAAGGCGACACTGGCGACGTAGCTGTTGGGATCATGCTCCGCTGGCCAGCCGCCGCGCAGGTCATGCAGCAGGGCATTGATGCTGGTGCGATAGCAGCGCACCTCCAGGTCGCATGGCGGTTCCGAGGTGGCGGCCAGAAAGCGCTCGCGGTGATAGACGGTTTCTTCCACGGCGGTGTTGACGCTATGCCCGGCATAGAACACGCCCCAGCTACCATCGGAAAAACGGCTGCCATCGGGATTCAAATGCGTGAATGCCGCCATCACCGGCGTACTGCCCGGGCCGCTGATACGGCGCTCGGGCGGCACGAGGCTCAGCTCGCCCGCTTCCTGGCGCAGCCGCGGATTGGTCATGGCCTCGATCGCGAAGATCGCATCCAGATCGCGCGGATCGGCGATGCGATCGAACACGCCCACCGGCGGAAAGCGGCTGGGAACGATGCGGTAGGCGTGAATCCAGCGGATGCGTTTGACGGGCGGTAGCTGGGTCATTCGGCAATTCCCTGCCTGGCGAATCGGAAATCACAGCATAGCAATCGGGAGTATCGCTGACTGCGACGCGACTCGCTTTAAGCGTAGCGTATCTCTCAAGGCCGCACAGATTCATCCAGTACAGCTTTAATGTCAGCCGCGCTGCGCATCCAGATACTGACGCACGACATAGAGATCGGCGACGTTGCCAGAAAGCATCCGTTCCATCGCTGTGTGCCCGCCGAACAATGGTGCCTGATTCGACCGATGGACCCAGGCGTTGGCCTGATCCGGATCGCTGAACAGAATATGCAGGCTTTTATAGATGCCCAATAGATAACTGATACGTTCGATGACGTCGCGACCGGGTGTGCCGTCCTGCTCGCGCTTCCACTTGTAGAAGGTGGATTCGGGCGGGCCGCCAAGCAGCTTGCGCTGGTCGACGATGCGCAGCTCCCAGGCATCGGCAAGACGGAAAAAGGCACGCAATGCGGCGCCGCCCAGTTCCTCGATCGGCTGGTCGGCCGGGCCGTTCTTTTGCGGCGTATGGGTGACGGCGGAATGCATGGCCACGTAACTTCCTGTGTGAAGTTGATAGCAACTTTACCACACTGGTGAAGTTGTTGCCATAACGCGCCCGTCACGTCGCCGAGGGGATGGCCGCCTGTACCACCGAGGTCCGCGGGTCATCCGCCCGGCCCACCACGGCAAAACCATAGCCGTTGCGGAACCAATACTTGGCCAACAGGCCGTTGTCCTGCCGTGAGCCGCTGAGGTCGCCCGGAAAGCGGGTGCTGGGCCGGACATAAAGGCTGATGCGTTGCCCCTGCTCGTCCTCGTACATCACCAGGGCCGCCGGGCCATCGCTGGTGGATAGCAGGCGACCGCCGAGCAACTTGAAGCCGTAGGAGCCCAGATTCGGCAGGGACATCGGTCGCCCGATCCGCCCCGAGAGCCAGCTTTCCAGGGCATTGGCGTGGCTGCCATCCATTTCCACCGGACGTAGCCGGTCGGTGGCAAAGGTCCGATAAGCCTCCAGCGCGTCCTGCATGGGCGGATGGGCCGCCGCCAGGCTGACATTGCGGGCCTGCCAACCACCCATGCCACCGGCGCCCAGGGTGATCAGCAGCGACGCGCATAGCGCAAGCCGCCGCTGTCGACGGCGGTGCACGGTGCGGCGCACCGCGACAGGATCGAGCGCTGGATTGGCTGGCAGCAGATAAGCCGGCAGCGCGGTGCGAAGCATCTCGGCCTGGCGGCGCCATTGCGCGACCTCGGCGGCCTGATCGGGATGCTCGGCCAGCCATGCCTCGATATCGCTGCGCCGGGTGGCGTCCAGCTGGCCATCCACATAAGCGTGGAGCTCGTCTTCGGTAGGAACAAACGGATTCATTTCACCCTCCGCAACGCGGTGGTTGAGCTGCCGTTGCCGGTCAACTCGCGATAAGCCTTGCGTGCCCGTGACAGGCGCGACATGACGGTACCGAGCGGGAGATCCAGCGCGGCAGCGGTTTCTTCGTAGCTCAAGCCTTCCACGGTGACCATCAGCAACACCGCGCGCTGGTCGTCGCTCAATTGATCGAAACTGCCCAGCGCACTGCGCGCCGCGTAGGTGTCTTCGGCCGAAGGTTCCTGCTCCAGGTCATCCCGCCGAAAAGCGTCGAACAACCGGCCCCAACGCTTGGCGCGCCGTTTGTCGTCGATGAACTGGCGATACAGGATCGAGAACAGCCAGGCCTTCAGATCACCGTCGCGGCGCGAAGCCCAGCGCGACAGTGCTTTTTCCATGCAGGTCTGGACCAGGTCGTCGGCCGTCGCGGCGTCGCGGGCCAGCCATAGCGCGAAACGCCGCAGGGCCGGCAGCAGCTCACGCAGATCGTCGTCGTTGATGGGGTTCATGGGGCCGGTTCCGGAGTACCGTGATGTGACGCCGCAACCTGGAATTTATTCCATCGGGAATAAAGCCGCGTCTGCGGCGTCTCGCCCTGGTCGGTACTAGCCACTCTAGGAGCCCAAGCCATGTCCGAACCCACACCTCCCCGCCGCCCCGAAACCTTGGCCAAGGGCGCATTGATCGGGGTCATCCTCGCTGTCATCGCCGGCTTGTTTGTCTGGGCCGCCGGCTGGCTCAGCCCGTCACGCATATCGGGGGGCCGGATAGTGGATGCCCTGGAAACCCATGGGGTCCACCCTGGCGTGCGCCGCGCGCACGAAAAAGGCCTGTGCTTCGCCGGGCATTTCGATGCCAACGGCAACGGCACGGCCCTGTCCAGGGCCGGGGTATTCGCTCAGGGACGCACGCCCGTCTTTGGACGCTTCTCGCTTGGCGTTGGCGACCCGAACTCGCCCGATGGCGTGCCGGGCTTCCACGCCATCGCATTGAGCTTTCAACAGACCAATGGCGAGATCTGGCGCACCGCGATGGACGACACGCCGATTTTCCCGATCGCTACACCGCAGTCGTTTGTCGATTTTCAGCTGGCCACCGCGCCGGACAAGGCCACCGGCAAGCCCGACCCGGCACGCGTGCAGGCCTATATGGCGGCCCATCCGGAAACGCGTGCTTTCGTAAAGTGGCTGCACGACGCGCCGTTCGCGGCGAGTTTCGCGGCCAGCACGTATTACTCGATCAACGCGTTTCGTTTCACCAACAGCGAAGGGCAGACACGCGCCGTGCGCTGGTCGCTCAAGCCCGAGGCGCCGTTTGTCGAGATCGACAAGGCCAAGCTGGCCGACCTCAACAAGACGCAGCCCAACTTTCTGTTCGACGATGCGATTCAACGCCTGAGCCAACAACCGTTGCGCTGGGAACTCATCGTGACGCTGGCTCAACCGGGTGATTCGACCAATGATGCGACCAAGCCATGGCCGGCCGATCGCGAACAGGTCGATGTGGGCACGCTGGTGCTCGACCGCGCGTCGCTCGAAGACAACGGCCCGTGCCGCGATGTCACTTTCGATCCGTTGATCCTTCCGGCCGGCATATCCGCGTCCGACGACCCGCTGCTTGCCGCACGTTCGGCCGCCTATGCGCGCTCGTTCACCCGTCGTGCCGGTGAACAGCCCACGCCGCCGAGCGCCTTGTCCAAAGACGCGGCCGCACGTTCTGTTCTGGAAGGAGCACGCTGATGAACACGCCGATCCGTTTCTCGCTTGCCCTGCGCGCACTGCACTGGCTGATGGCGCTGATGATCCTGGCCATGCTGTTTGTCGGCGTTGGCATGATGTCGACCGCCTCCGATGCGCGGCGTTGGCTGTATGAGCTGCACAAGCCGTTGGGCATTCTGATTCTCGTGCTGGCCGCGATCCGTTTGATCGTTCGGCTGGTTACCAAGGCGCCGCCTTTACCTGCGGATCTGCCGGCCATTCAGAAGCTCGCCGCGCATGCGTCGCATGTGCTGCTTTATGTGCTGATGTTCGCGCTGCCGCTGATCGGGTGGGCGATGTTGTCGGCCGGCGGCTATCCGATCAGCCTGTTCGGCTCGATCCACCTGCCTCCGATCGTGTCGCAGAGCGCGCCGTTGTATGCGCTACTGCATGCTGTGCACGTGACCTTGGCACTGTTGCTGTTCGGGGTGGTGCTTGCTCATCTGGGAGCGGCCCTGTTGCATGGGCTGATACGCCGGGATGGCGTATTTTCCGCTATGGGCTCGTGGAAGCGGGGGAGATTCTGAGGACTTCTCGACATTATCTACAATTGCTATTAAATAAACGCCCATATCAATGAGCGCTATATTGCACGGCGCGGCGGATTGCTTTATGTAACCACCAAGCTCTTTTGCATAGGCGCCTTTTCGGGGCGAATGTTTCGAGTTTCCCTATCGTATTAAGCAACCGATTCAACACCCGCTCCGACGATTGATGGCTGCGCGACACGGACGGGATTGCAGTACCGAGTGCTTCTTTTCAAATAGAGGGCGAGGTCATGCAAGTCAAAAAAGGGTTTCGTTGCCGCCTGCATGAACGCCCAGGGATGGGCGGCCTTATTGCTGCCGATGCGCTCGACCGAAAATTCCTTGCTCTCGCGTCGCAGCGACTACGACCGATATGTCTCGGATTGCTTGCGGCCGGAATGGGCATGGCCGGCCGGACAGTCGATGCCCAGACGATCAACCTGACGAGTGGCAGCCCAAGGTATGTACTGACGGGTAACCAGACGGTCTCGGCCGTCACGGTCGGCAATAACGTCAATGGCGTGATAACCGGGCCAGGCTACACACTGACGTATACCGGCGCTACGACCGGCTTCATTTTGGGTGGCACATCGGCGACCTCGCGTATGCAGCTCGATATGACCGGGTTGACGAACTTTGTTTTCAACAACCCCACGCAAACGTTCATCGTGAGCGGGCGCAGCAATACCGGAGCCGGCAGTGGAACGCTCTTTCTTGCGCAGAGCAGTAATGCCATTACAACGTCATCATTCAGCGTAGGCAGCGTAGCAAACGGCGCAGGCGGTGCGTTCCAGAATCTCGGTACCGTACGCCTCGGCAAAAGCAACAGCATCAACGCCGACACAATCAATGTGGGTACGGCATCCAGAACCGGTGGCACGCTATCGTTTCAGAGCAGCACCGGGGATGCGACATTGGCATTGCGCGGTGTCGATGGAGCCAGCCCTGTCGCCAACTGGAATATCGGTATCAACGGTACCGGTAACGCGAACACTTCAGGCACCGTCGATCTCAGTGGAGGGACGCTGGATGCGAAAGTGACCAACCTGACGATCGGCGAATCGAGAAGCGGCTCATTTTCAGGTGTTGGCGCCTTGACGCTGGACAAGGGCACGCTGGACGCAACCTCGATCGTGCTCGGATTGCGCGATGGCACAGCCGGAACCGGCTCGGCGTCGGGCACCCTGACTATCAACAATGCGACCGTCACCACACAGACCCTCACACTCGGCAGCGACGCACGCGCGGCCGGCACGGCGACGGCGACGCTGAATCTAAATGGCGGCGTGCTACTGGCGCAGACGATCCAACCGGGTGCCGGTGGCGGAACCCGCAACTTCAACTGGAATGCCGGAACCCTCGGCAACTATGCAGAGGGTTCCGATATGACGGTGTCGATACCCAGCATCACGCTGGCCGGTACCGGCAATCGGATCTTTGATGTCGATGGCGTCGATGCGACCGCCACGGTGAGCTCGGTGTTGAGCGGTGCCGGAGGATTCACCAAGATCGGCCCCGGCACGCTAGCTCTGACCGGCGCCAGCACGTACGCAGGCGGTACGACGGTTACCGGTGGCCTGATCAATTTCGCGACGCTCGACAACCTCGGTGCGGGCAACATCACGCTCGATGGAGGCGGCCTGCAGTGGGCGGCAGGCAGCACGGTCGATGTTTCCCCGCGATTGAATCCTTTGGGAGCGGGTGGCGCGACATTCGATACTCAGCTCAATGACGTCACGCTTGCCAGTGTGCTGACCGGCCCCGGGCAGCTGATCAAGAACGGGCAAGGTGCATTGACGCTGACGGCCGGCAATACCTACGCGGGTGGCACCACCATCAACGCCGGTCAATTGCAGTTGGGCGATGGCGGAACATCCGGAAGCATTGTCGGTAATGTCGTAGACAATGCTTCGCTGCAGTTCAATCGCTCCGATGCCGTTACTTTCGATGGAACCATTTCAGGCAGCGGTAGCTTGTCTGTCGCAGGTTCGGGTGTCACCGTGTTGACGGGTGACAACACGTTCACCGGCGGAACCACGATTGAGCAAGGCTCCGGTGGACTGCAGCTGGGTAACGGCGGCAGTACCGGCAGCGTGGTCGGCACGATCCTCGACAACAGCTCGCTGAGTATCGATCGCGCCGATACGTTGACCCTTTCAAGCATGATCTCCGGTAGTGGCTCGCTGGCGCAGACAGGCACGGGCACCACGATTCTCGCCAGCGACAATACCTATACGGGCGGCACCGCGATTAACGCCGGCGTGCTGCAACTGGGCCATGGCGGTACGACCGGCAGCGTTATCGGCAATATCACGGACAACGGCACGCTGGCGTTCAACCGTTCCGATGACCTGACCTATTCGAACATCATCAGTGGCACCGGCGGCGTCGACCAACTCGGGCCGGGAACAGTGCGTTTCAGCGGCGATCAGACGTATGCCGGGCCGACCCGGATAGTGGCGGGTACCCTTGCAATCGATGGTTCGATTCAGTCGAACACGGTAACGGTGGCGCCGGGCGCGACCTTGTCGGGCTTTGGCGTGATCGGCGGCGATGTTCAGAACCAGGGCCGGGTGTGGCCTGGCAATCCCGTCATTGGCGACACTCAGTATGGCTCGTTGACGATACGCGGCAACTACGTCGGCCAGGGTGGTGTGCTTGAACTGAACACGTATATGGGGGGCGACGATTCGCCATCGGACCGATTGATCATTGACGGCGGTGCGGTGACAGGATCGACGACAGTGATCGCGCACAACACGGCCTCGACGATAGGCGAGACCACCGGTAACGGTGTTCTGGTGGTATCGGCGATCAATGGTGCAACAACAACGACCGACGCGTTCAAGCTCGCCGGCGAGCTGCGTAGCGGCGCACTCGATTATCGCCTGTTCCGTGGTGGTGCCGATGGCAGCAATGTGGACAGCTGGTATCTGCGCAACGAGTTCGTCGTTCCGCCCGAGCCGCCGGGTCCTCCGGAAGAGGTGCTGCCCATCGATCCGCCGGTTGAACCCGTGTTGCCTCCCGGCGTGTATCCGATCATCGGTCCACAGATCGCCACCTACAGTTCCGTGATGCCGGTGGCGCGCGATCTGGCGCAATTCGAACTGGGTACGTTGGACCAACGCATCGGAGACAGCGCGCTGATGGCATCGGAACATGCCGATAGCGATCACGGACCGTCCGTGTGGGCACGCGTATTTGCCAACAGTTTCAACCACAGCTACCGGTCTTTTGCTGCGCCTCGGGCCGATGGCGACATGTATGGCATCCAGGTCGGTGCCGACCTGTGGCAGGGCGAATGGATATCGGGCCATGCCGATCGGATGGGAGCTTACCTGGCTTACGGTAGTGCCGGCGCGGATGTGCGCGGACTGGTGACCAACGACGAAGCCACCGGCTACGAGATGCAACAGACCGGCACATTGAGGCTCTACGCCACCTCGTTCGGCGCCTATTTCACGCATTACGGCCCAGGCGATTGGTATGTGGACGGCGTGGTGCAGGCGACGAGTTATCGCGGTCGTGCCAATACATCCAATACCAGCCTCGATACCAGGGGTACCGATTTGCTCGGCTCGCTGGAGGCAGGCTATCCGTTTCCGTGGGCCGCGCTCGGTCCAGGTTTCGTGCTCGAACCGCAGATTCAGGTGATCTGGCAAAAAAGCCGCTTCGGTTCCGGCGACGATGGCCTGGGCGAAGTCGCGCTGGGCAGCGCCTATGGCAATACGGGTCGCGTCGGGCTGCGTGGCAAGTGGTCATGGACCACCGCCAGCGGACAACGCTGGCAGCCCTATGTCGCGGTGAACTGGTGGCGCGACTGGGGCGCGCGGGCGACCACCGGCTACGACGATCTGGGCTCGGTGCCGGCGGTTGTTCAGGCGAGTCGTGTCGAATTGTCGGCCGGTGTCACCGCGCGTTTGACGGCGCGTCTGACCGCTTATGCATCAGGCGGCGGCCAGATGGCGGTGAGGCGCACGACGAATACAAAGCGGGACAGTCTGTATGCGAATGCGGGGCTGCGTTGGACCTGGTAGTGATGGCGACGCATCATTCCTCGCCTTGACTACTTCTTCTTTGCGCAATCGCAGCCAACATCCGGCGCCGGCCCGCCCTCGGCGATAAACCGGTCGATGCGCTTCTCCAGTACAGGCAACGGTACCGACCCCAGCGCCAGCACCGTGTCGTGGAAATGCCGAATGTCGAATTTCGGCCCGAGATCCTGTTCGGCTTTCTTGCGCAACTCCAGCAACTTCAAGTAACCCAGTTCGTAACTCAACGCCTGCCCGGGCCAACTGATGTAGCGATCGACCTCGTTGGCGATCTCGCGATCGGACAAGGCGGTGTTCTGCGTCATGTAGTCGATCGCTTGTTGGCGCGTCCAGCCAAGGTGATGGATACCGGTATCCACCACCAGGCGGCACGCGCGCCACATCTGGTAAGTGAGATAGCCGAAGCGTTCGTAAGGCGTCTTGTAGATGCCCATCTCGTTGCCGAGATACTCCGAGTACAAACCCCAGCCTTCACCGTAGGCGGAGATATAGCCATTGCGACGGAAGTCGGGTTGGTCGTGCTGCTCCTGGGCGAGCGCGAGCTGCAGCGAATGGCCTGGCATGGACTCGTGCAAGGTCAGTGCAGGCATGTTGTAGAGCGGGCGCGAGGGCAGGTCGTAGGTATTGACCAGGTACGTGCTCGCGCCGCCGCGGCCGGAGGTGTAGTAGGGCGCGATATCGTCGGGCACCGGCACGATCGCGAAACGCTGGCGCGGCAGACGGCCGAAGTAGTGGCCCAGTTGCGCATCGACCTGCTTGGCCACCCAGGCGGTGCGCATCAGCAGCTCATCGGGCGTCTTGGCGTAGAACTGCGGATCGGTTCGAAGGAAATGCAGGAAGTCGGCAAAGCTGCCCTTGAAGCCCGTCTCCTGCATGGTCTTGACCATCTCGTCATGCAGCTTGGCGACCAGGTTCAAGCCCACTTCGTGCACTGCGCCAGGCGTGACGTCGAGCGTGGTGTATTCGATGATCTGCTGGCGATACCAAGCCTCGCCGTCCGGCATCTTTTCAGCCGCCAGCGTGGTGCGCGCCTTGGGCACGTACTCGTTGCGAAAGAAAGCGAGCAGTTGCGCGTAGGCTGGAATGATCTTGTCGGCGATCAGCGCCCGCGCCTGCTTGCGCAGTTGTTCGGCATCGACGGGCTCGATGTTGTCCGGCAGCTTGAGGAAAGGCTTGTAGAAGCTGCTCTGGGTCGGATCCTTCAGTTCGGCCACCGCGGCGATCGACACATCGCGACCGTTGAGCACCTCGCGCGGCACGCTGAAACCTCGCGCCAGACCATCGCGCATATTGTCGATCTCCTGCGAGAAGTATGCAGGGACCTGGCCGAGCCGATCGAGATAGCTGCGGTAATCCTTGAGGTTATGCAGGTTGTCGCTGTCGAGCTCGTAACCGACGTCACTCCAGAACGCCGAGTCGCTATTGAACGGCATCTGCCACTGCTTGAACTGCTGGGCCGCCAGCAGGTTCTGGATCTGTGCGCGATACACCGCGTAGTTGATCTGCTCTTCCGGCGACAGCTGCTTTACATCGATGCCGTCCAGCTGCTTGAGCACCTGCTGCCACTCGTTCTGTCGCTGCACCTGGCTGGCGGCATCGACGCGATCGAGCCGACCGTTGTTGACCTGTGTCTCGCCCGAGGTCTGTACGCCGGCCTGGCCGTTGCGCCACGCCCATTCTTGCGTATAGATCTGACGAAAGCGTGCATCGGTGTCATGCGTGGCATCGGCAAAGGCAGGTGCGGCGAGCGCCAGGGTGACGGTGAGCCAAAGCGCGCTACGGTGCAGATTCTTCACGATGCGGATTCCCCAAGGACCATGCGATCACCACGATGCGATCACGACAATACGATCAATCATCGCATTATTCCCGGAACAATCCTCTCACTCCATCGCTGTGTATTCGTTCTGCACCGAACGCAGATACGCAGCAAGGTTGCGCCCGTCCTGTTCGACGAAGCGTTCGTCCAGATGGCGGCATTCGGCGATGCGGTCGGGGCGGAAATTACGGAAATCGCTGCGTAGCCGGCACCATGCGCCCAAGGTCCACGCGCCGCCCCAGAACGACAGGCACAGCGGCTCGATCTCGCGCGAACTGCTGCGACCGCCTTCGTCGCGATACTCCAGTTGCAGGACCTGCGACGTGGCGATGGCCTGATGCAGGCGGTCGATCAGTCCGGCGAAATCCGATGCCTGCTTGCTACGCCAGACCGGCGCGTAGATACGCGTATGCGCGGCGCGCTCGCGCAACTCGGGCGGCAGCACGGCCTCGATTTTCAGCAGCGCGGCCTTGGCCCCTTCAGCCAGCCGTTCGCCGGCGAATGCGCGGACAAAGCGCGTGCCGACCACCAGCGATTCGAGCTCGTCGGCGGTAAACATCAGCGGGGGGATGTCCGAGCCCTTGCGCAGCACGTAGCCGACGCCGGCCTCGCCTTCGATCGGCACGCCCGATAGCTGCAGGTCGGCCACGTCGCGGTAGACCGTACGCAGCGAGACGTCGAGCGTCTCGGCGAGCTGCCGCGCCGGCAAGGCGGTGCGGCGCCCGCGTAAGGCGTGAATGATAAGAAAGAGGCGGTCGGCGCGTCGCATGCACGCATCATGACCGATCCGCGGTCGCAGGGCTTGCGACACAGGTCATGGGTACGGGTCGGCCGCCTCGTCATGGCTACAGGTGCCTCGTCTCGGCCGGCGGGTTCTGCCAGTTGTCGTTGCGGCCGTCCGAATAGTGCACGGGCGAGGCTGCCAATTCGGCATCCGACGCATTGTCCAGCGAGGCGACGTGGATCGAGATGAAATCGCCGCCGAGAACCTCCAGATGCCCGCGGCCGAACGCATGTACGCCGCAGTGCTTGCAGAACAGGTGATGCATGCTCTGCGTATTGAACTGATAATGGCTCAATGCTTCTTCGCCAGTCAGCATGCGAAACGCATCGGGCTTGACGATGGTGCCCCATTGCCTGGTCTTGCCGCAGTACGAGCAGTTGCATTTGCCGGTGCCTGCGGCCAGGTCGAGATCGGTTTCGAAACGGACCGCGCCGCAATGGCAGCTGCCTTGATAAGTCTTGATCATGGATTTCCCTTGGAGCGATGCCGAAACCATCCGGCGGTAAGTGCGAGCAGCAGCATGCGCCGCTGCGGTAGTCGTGTTTCGGATGTGGTGGCCGGCAGCCGGTATTGGCCTTCGACCATCATTCCGCGCAGTTGCATCGGCCGGTAGGCCGTCATCAACGCGCGTTGCCATGCCTTGCCCATGACGCCCTCCTTCAGGCCGCCGCCTGCCCGCTGCCCAACCACGGCGGCGGTACGGCAAGCTTGAACATGCGATACCAATGCTCGCGATCCATCGGGCTGTACAGATCCAGTGCCCGGATCACTTCGCGTCCGAATTCCACGCTACCCAGATGACTGGCGGTGATCACGCCGCCGTCGGCCACGGCCAGTGCGCGATCGTCGTAACGGCCCTGGCCGTGGTATTGCGGCACGTGCGTGGCGATCTGGCCCGGCCAGCTGGCGGTGTGGCGACGCGCTTCGAGCAAGCCCACACGTGCCAGTGCCAACACGGCGTTGTCGATAGCCGCCAGGGTCACGCCCTGCTCATGCATCCGGGCAATGGCCGCCAGTGCGCTCTCGCTCTGGCGTCGCTCCCATAGATGGCCACCAGGCAGGATCAGCAAGGCGGCGTCATCGGCATCGAGTTGTTCCAGGGTCAGCTCGGGCAACATGCGCAGCCCGCCCATCGACACCACCGGTTGCATCGAGAAACCGACGGTGCGCAACTGCCAATCGCCGGGGCGACGGATTTCGCACAGCGCCAGCGCGGCCTGCCAGTCCGCAAATCCTTCAAAAGCCAAGAAATAAACCGTGTCTCGCATGACCTCTCCCTCCGCTGATGTTGAGATCATGGAGGGGGGCTGCTGCCAACGTGTTGTCAGTAGGGAATGGTCCGGGGAGCATCCAGTCCCGTCACCCCAACCCCCTTCCCCCGCAGAGCCAGGGGAGAGGGTTGGGGAGAGGGGGCCTCTCGCATCAACTGGCAGCATTCAGTCCCACCAGCGACAATACGCATCCTTCTTCCATCGGGCCGACCATGAAGTCCATTTCCCTCATCCAGTTCCTGATCGAGGAACGCCGCGCCGGTCACATCAATAACGAGCTGTCGTTGCTGATCGAGGTGGTGGCGCGTGCCTGCAAGCGCATTGCCGTAGCGACGAACAAAGGCGCATTGGGTGGTGTACTGGGCAACGCCGGCAGCGACAACGTGCAGGGCGAGGCGCAGAAGAAGCTGGATGTGATCTCCAACGAGATCCTGCTCGAGGCCAATGCCTGGGGTGGCCACCTGGCCGCGTGCGCTTCGGAGGAAATGGAGGATCCGCAGCAGATCCCGGACATGTACCCGAAGGGCAACCACCTGCTGTTGTTCGATCCGCTGGACGGTTCGTCGAACATCGACGTCAATATCTCCGTCGGAACGATTTTCTCCGTGCTGCGCTGCCCCGATGGCGTGACCGAGCCGAAGATGGAGCACTTCCTGCAGCCGGGGACAACCCAGCTCGCGGCGGGTTATGTGGTCTATGGCCCGGCGACCTTGCTGGTGCTGACCTTCGGGCACGGCACGCACGAGTTCACGCTGGATCGCGAAGTCGGCAGCTTCATCCTCAGCCGCCGCGATATCCGCATCCCGAACGAGACGGCCGAGTTCGCCATCAACATGTCCAACCAGCGCCACTGGGAAGCGCCGATGCAGCGCTATATCGGCGAGCTGCTGGCCGGCAAGGACGGTCCACGCGGCAAGGATTTCAATATGCGCTGGGTGGCCTCGATGGTGGCCGACGTGCATCGCATCGTGACCCGTGGTGGCGTGTTCTTCTATCCGCTGGACGCCAAGATCATGTCCAAGGGCGGCAAGCTGCGCCTGATGTACGAGGCCAACCCGATGGCGTTCATTGTCGAGCAGGCCGGCGGCGCGGCGACCACCGGTCGCGAGCGGATCATGGAGCTTCAGCCGCATGGCCTGCACCAGCGCGTGCCGGTATTTCTCGGCTCGAAGCAGGAAGTCGAGGTGGCCACGCACTATCACCAGCAGGCCGACGGCGCCAAGGCGTAATGACCGCCGATTTTATCGAGGTCTATGAAGACGCCCTCAGTGCCGCGCAATGCGCGGCACTGATCGACGCGTTCGAAGCCAGCGGGCAGGCGGTGGACGGACAGGTCGGTGGTGGTGTCTATCCGCAGCTCAAGCGTTCCAGCGATATCACGATCAGCGGCAAACCGGGCTGGCGCGATAACGAAGTCACGTTGAACCTCGCCATGTTGGCGGGACTCACCGCGTACCTGCGCCGCTATCCCTATACCTTGATTGCTCCCCTGATGCTGCAGGTACCGGGTTCGGACGGCCAGCTGCGCCGCCTGCAGGCCGATGACATCGCCAGCATGAGCGATGCAGAGCTGGGCGCGTTGGCACGGCAGGTCTTCATGCCGGGCGATATCAACCTGCAGCGTTACCGTGCCGACCAGGGCGGCTATCCGTACTGGCATTGCGAGTTGTTCCCGCGCCATGCCGACGCGCAGACGTTGCATCGGCACCTGTTGTGGACGATTTACCTCAACGACGCGTTCACCGAAGGCGAAACCGAGTTCCTGCACCAGAATCGCAAGGTGGCGCCGCGTCGCGGCAGCCTGCTGATCGCGCCGGCTGCATTTACCCATACCCATCGCGGCAACCGGCCACGCGGGGGCGACAAATACATCGCCACCAGCTGGATCCTGTTCAAGCGCGCCGAGCAGCTCTACAGCTCTTAACGGCCGGCAACGGGCGCGAATACGCCCGGGTTTTGCCATCTATGCGGAGCGGACCGGCCATTACAATGCCGCGCGCTTCCCCTTTTTCCATGAGTGATCCATGAGTCCTGCCGCTTGCGCACGTCGTTTGATGCCTTTGCTCGCCGTCGCGCTGATCGGCGGCTGCGGCGTGCTCGGCCATAAGAAGCCACCGCCGCCAACCACCGCAGCGGTGGTAACGCCGGTAAAGCTGCGTATCGGCCTGGCGCTGGGCGGCGGTGCCGCAAAAGGCTTTGCGCATATCGGCGTGATCAAGATGCTCGAAGCCAGCGGCATTCATCCGGACGTGGTATCGGGCACCAGCGCCGGTAGTGTGGTCGGTGCGTTGTACGCCAGCGGCATGGATGCATTCCAGCTACAGGAGCAGGCGTTTTCGCTGGACGAATCGAAGGTTCGCGACGTGCGTCTGTTCTCCGGTGGCCTGGTGCAGGGTCAGAAGCTGCAGGACTACGTCAACCAACTGGTCGACAACCGTCCGATGGACAAACTGAAACTGCCCTTCGCCGCGGTATCGACGGAACTGGACACCGGTCAGCGCGTGGTCTTCGTGCGCGGCAATACCGGCCAGGCGGTGCGTGCGTCCAGCAGCATCCCGGGCGTGTTCGAGCCGGCCGTGATCAACGGCAAACGCTATGTCGACGGCGGTGTTTCCAGCCCGGTACCGGTAGATGCGGCACGCCAGCTTGGCGCCGACATCGTGATCGCGGTGGATATCTCGACCAAAGCGGCGGACAACAAACCCGACGGCATGCTCGGCACCATCGGCCAGTCGATCAACATCATGGGCGAGAAGCTCGGTGCGCAGGAGCTGGCGCGCGCCGATGTAGTGATCCGGCCCAAGGTCGGCGGCATCGGTGCGACCGCTTTCGAGCAGAAAGACAGGGCGATCCTGGAAGGCGAGCGTGCCACCCTGGCGGCGATCCCGGCCATCCGCGCCAAGATCGCCGAGCGTGAGGCACTGCAGCATGCAGCGATGCCTGCAACCGCCAAGCCTTGAGTTTCAAGGATTTTTCAGCGGGCATTGCAGATCGTAACTTCCTGGACTTGGATCGAGCCAAACCAAGCTGCTAGCGTGTCGACTTTCGTCCGTCCCACGAGATTCGACCATGCCTCGATCCGCTCGCTTGCTACCGGCGCTGCTGGCCTTTTGTGTCACCAGCGCATTTGCCACGCCCGATGTTCCGGCTGCTGCCAACAACGGCACCGACCCACGCATCAACGACTTGCTGGTTGAGCTTGCCAAGTCGCAGCGCATCGACGAAAGCGAGCTTTCTCCCGATGGCCGCCTGCTGGCCTGGGTTCGCCACAAGGACAAGCACGCCCAGATCGAATTGGCGACGGCGAACGGTAGCGGCGTGCAGCAAATCGGCGTGGGCAATGCGGCCGACTGCAACGGCAGCGCCATTGCCTGGTCGCCGGATGCGCGCCAGTTGGCCTTCATCGCCGACTGCGTCAGCAAGCCGGCCAGCGGCAATGGTCCAAGCAAGCACGACAAAGGCGTCTATGTTGTCGATGCAAACAAGGCCGGCGAGAAGCCGCGCCGGCTCGGCACGCTCAACGGTTACGCGCACGCGCTGACCTGGTCGCCGGATGGCAAGAAACTTTCGTTCCTCTACGTTGAAGGCTCGGACCGTCGCGCGAGCGCCACGGCCGCAGCGGATCCTTCGGTCGGCGAGATCGGCGTCGACAATATCGTCGAACAGCGCATCGCGACGCTGCCGGCCGATGGCGGCACGATCGAGCAGGTCACGCCCGTGTCGCTGCACGTCTATGAATACGCCTGGTCGCCCGACAGCAAGCGCTTTACCTATACCGCAGCGCCGCCGCCCGGCGACAACAACTGGTGGATCTCCAAGCTGTATGTGCAGAACGCGATCCCGGGTACCGCAAACACGGTCGTCGTCGACCCGGCCACCGTCAGCGGCCCGTTGCACGGCTTGCAGATGGCCGTGCCGCGCTTCTCACCCGATGGCAACCGCATCGCTTTTATCGGTGGCCTGATGAGCGATCAGGGTGCGACCGGCGGCGATATCTACAGCACCGCCGTAAGTGCCAATGCCACGCCGACCAATCTTACGACCGGCACGCACGTCACGCCGGTATGGTTCAGCTGGTCCGGCGCCAACCAGTTGGTGGTGTCGCAGGTCAGCAACGGTCAGAGCGAGGTCGCCGAGTATGCGGTGACAGCCAGCACGGCCAAGCCGACACGCACGTTCTTCACCGTGCCCTCCAGTATCGGCAGCGGCGATCTGTCGATGTCGCTCTCGCTAAGCCGCGACAACAAGCAGGTCGCCTTTGTGCAAAGCGATTACGCGCATCCGGCCGAAGTACACGCAGGTGCACTCGATACGCAGGCGCCGCCGGCCGTGACGTCGATCAACGCCGCGCTCAAGCCGTCGTGGGGCAAGGCCGAATCGGTGGAATGGGATAACGAGGGTTTCCACGTACAGGGTTGGCTGCTGTATCCGGCCAACTACGATCCGTCCAAGTCGTATCCGATGATCGTTACCGTGCACGGTGGCCCGTCGAGTGCGGTGATCCCGCGCTGGCCGGGGGTTGGTTTTGGCGGCGCACCGCTCTCCGCGCTGGGCTACTTCGTGTTCATGCCCAACCCGCGTGGCAGCTATGGCCAGGGCCAGGCCTTCACGCAGGCCAATCGCAAGGATTTCGGCTATGGCGACCTGCGCGACATCCTTGCCGGCGTCGATGCGATTGAAAAGAAACTGCCGGTTGACGACAAGCGCCTGGGCCTGACGGGCTGGAGCTATGGCGGCTTCATGACGATGTTCTCGGTGACCCAGACGCAGCGTTTCCACGCCGCCGTGGCCGGCGCCGGCATCTCCAACTGGCAGAGCTACTACGGCCAGAACCTGATCGATCAGTGGATGACGCCGTTTTTCGGTGCGTCGGTCTATGACGATCCGAAGGTGTACGCAAAGAGCTCGGCGATCAATTTCATCAAGCAGGCGAAAACCCCGACCCTGATCGTGGTCGGCGAGCGTGACGCCGAATGTCCCGCACCGCAGTCGTTCGAGTTCTGGCATGCGCTGCGTGCGCAGAATGTGCCAACGTCGCTGGTGGTGTACCCGGGCGAGGGCCACGGTTTCGTCAACCCGGCCAACCAGCGCGATGTGTTGCAACGTGCGCTGAGCTGGTTTGGCAAGTATCTACCGCCGACCAACTAACGCTCCCGTGACTCCAAGCGAAGGCCGCTGATTCGTCAGCGGCCTTTTTTGTTGCATTTGCTACAGAAAATTTTGCGTTTCACGCAAGAGGTTACGTATACGCGCCTTGTTACAAACCGTTACATATAGCCGTCCATCATTTGGACGTCCAAATTCACGTGCGTGTTCACCGTTTCAGTTTGTTTCATCAAAACGCAGCGTTCAAATGCCGCCAAAGCACTAGACGATCTTGTTGATGCATGAGCATGATCGCCTGCCTTTGGCTGCAGGCCGAAGTACAACGGATATCCAATGCGACTTCCATAAAGCTGTCCGATGAGATGGCTGGAAGCATGCGCCCTGCAACAAGAGGCATCGCGAAACCACTGGAGTCGAAAAGAGACACAAAACGTTGTTGTACGACGCAACATCACAGGGGGACTCGTTATTTCCTTTTGGCATCATCTTTGGGAGAGAGTCATGAAAAACGAGCTTGTGATCGGTGCATCGATTGCCGCTGCTTTAGCTGTACTGCCGAGTCTTGGCCTGGCCACTGACACGGCGACAGCCGCACTTGCGGGTATCAACACTAACGAAGCGCCGCGTGTCACCGCGACCATCGACAATCGCGCGTTGACGGCGGTAGCCAACACCCATCTGGGGCTGGTGGCAAAAACGAAACCCACGGAGACCGTGGCCGATTCGCTGCCAATGAACCATATGCAGCTAGTGCTCAAGCGCAGCGGGCTGCGTGCCAACGCATTGAGCAAATTGATTGCCGACCAGCACGATCCCTCGTCCGCGAAATTTCATCAATGGCTGACGCCGGCACAGTTCGGCCAGACCTTCGGCGTCAGCGATGCCGATATCGCCGCTGTATCGTCCTGGCTCAAGGCGCAGGGCTTTACCGTCAACGGCGTCTACCCGAACAAGATGCAGATCGATTTCAGCGGTACGGCCGGCGCGGTCAGGCAGGCCTTCCATACCCAAGAGAACCGCTACACCATCAACAACGCGGTGCACATCGCCAATGCCGGCGATATCAGCATCCCGACGGCATTGAATGACGTCATTGTCGGTGTCGCTGGCCTCAATGATATCCATCCCGATCCGCAGCACACGGCACCACAGGTGGCTCAGTTCAATCCGTCGACGCGGATGTTCGCGGTGCCGCAGCAGCCGGGCAAGACCAATTTCGCCAAGTCCTCACTCGCGAAGCTGGGCCCGGATGCCGTACCGTTCACTACCGGCGAACGCGGCTTCGCGCCCTACGATCTGGCCAAGATCTACGGTGTCGACAAGCTGCAGAGCAGCGGCATTACCGGCAAGGGCATCACCATCGCGGTGGTCGACGTAGAGTCGATGGTGCCCGGCGATTGGACCAACTTTGTCAGCCAGTTCAATCTGGGCAGCTTCGGCGGAACGTTCTCACAGGTGCAGCCGCAGGCCGATGGCCTTACCAACTGCGTGGATCCGAATATCGCCAGTCCCAACTCCGACTTTACCGAAACGGTACTGGATGCGGAGTGGGCAACCGCGATGGCGCCGGGCGCAAACATCGTGGTGGCTACCTGCGATAGTGGCAACAGCAACAACTTCTTCGGTGGTGTGTTCACCGCGGCGACCAACCTGATCAACGGCACGAGCCGTCCGAACATCATCAGTGCCAGCTACGGCTTCGGCGAAGGTTCGACCGATGCGGCCAGCAAGAGCGCGATCGATCTGATGTGGGCGCAGGCCGATGCCGAAGGCATATCAGTGTTCGTCTCCAGCGGCGACTCCGGTGCCAACCCGAGCTTCAATGGTGGCGTGATCAACGGTGCGGGTATCGACGCCAACTCTCTCGGCACGTCGCCGAATGTCACGACGGTAGGCGGCACGGACACCGCCGACGTGCTCGATGGCACGACCAAGAAATACTTCAGTTCGACAATCAATGACGTTTATGGATCGGCGCTTTCGTATGTGCCGGAAATTCCGTGGAACCAGTCCTGCGGCAATGACGTGGCGGCCAAGTCGCTTGGCTTCACCGACTCGATCGCCTTCTGCAAGGAGGCGGTCGTGTTCGATCCGCTCAGCATCTACACCACCTCCGAGGGCGGCAGCGGCGGCCCATCCTCGGTGGACGCGAAACCGGTGTGGCAGCGTCTGGTCAAGGGAACGGCAAAGGACCAATCGCGCGACGTGCCGGACGTGGCCTTGTTTGCCGGTTCGTATGGCCAGCACTCGGCCGTGATCCTGTGCACGGCGGCCGATCCGTGCGCACCCAACTTCACCACCCCCACCGTGCTCGAAGGCGGCACTTCGTTGTCGGCACCGATGTTTGCCGGTATCCAGGCCTTGATGGACCAGGGCTTGTCCGAAGCGGGCCTGCCTGCCAATCAGGGCAATGCAGCACCGACCTTGTACGCACTCGCGGCCAAGGAATACGGCGGCCCGACCGGCACGGCACCGGCCACGCTGGACGGTTGCAGTTCCGATAACGGCACCAAGGGTACGGCCAAGTGCGTCTTCCACAATGTGGTGCGCGGCAGTATCTCCACCCAGTGCTATCAGTTGAATGGCGCGGCCACCCCGACGCCGGATTGCTACTTCTACATCACCAATCCGGAGTTCCTGCTCGGTCCGGGCCAGCTCGGCCTGATGTCGACCGATCCGAGCAAGAAGTACAGCGCCAAGACCGAAGCCTTCGCCGCGCAACCGGGTTGGAGCTTTGCCACCGGATTGGGTTCGGTGGACGCCAACAACCTGCTCAGCGCGTGGAAGTCGTTTGTTGGTGTGAAGTAAACGCCGTTGTGTCTCAGTCCTCGGCGGCGAAAGCCGCCGAGGATTTCACGCCAATAAACCGAAAGCAGCAAAATAGCTTCAGTATTCATCGTCATCCCGGCCTGCGGGGGATGACGGGTAGGAGATGCATGGTCGAGATCCCGTAGAATCGAAGCCCTCATTCGACGTAATGAAAGGATCGAGTCGTGGAGGATCTACGCGCGTTCGCCCAGCAGGTTTTCGACGCCCAGCCGTTCAGTCGCTTTCTCGGCGCACAACTGACGCAGGCAGGACCCGGCACCGCAGAGATAAGTCTGCCGATCGTCGATCATCTCAAGCAGCAGCACGGTTTCGTTCACGGCGGCGTCCTGAGTTATCTGGCCGATAACGCGATCACCTTCGCCGGTGGGTTGGCCTTTGGCGGCAACGCGTTGACTTCGGAGTTCAAGATCAACTATCTGAAGCCGGCGCTTGGCTCGATCCTTGTCGCGCGTGCTCATGCCAAGGCCGTGGGCAAACGCCAGGCCGTATGCCAGTGCGAGATATTCGCGGTTCGCGATGGCGAGGAGATCCTGTGCGCGATCGCGCAGGGCACCGTGGTGCCGGCGACAGCAAACCCTTAATCTTAAATACTTTCGTTTTGGCACAAGCCTGCCTATCCCCATGGCATCTGTCGCACCCGAATCTGCAGAAGCGATAACCATTCGTTGCGACGACGGCGTCGCGCTCGGTGGCCACTGGTGGCCGACCGCGACCGCAGTGCCTCTCGGACTGGTGGTCATCAATCCGGCGACTGGCGTGCTGGCTCGTTACTACCATTACTACGCGCGCTTTCTGACCGCGTCGGGTTTCGATGTCCTGACCTACGATTACCGCGGTATTGGCCTGTCGCGTCCCGAGCGGCTGCGTGGCAGCGGATATCGCTGGCGCGATTGGGGGCAACTCGACTTTGATGCGGCGATTCGCTTCGCCAATCAGCGGCGGAGGCAGGGGTCCTTGCTGGTTGTCGGTCACAGCGTCGGTGGCTTTCTTCCGGGCCTGGCGGAAAATGGGCACCTGGTCGAACGCATGCTCACCGTGGGCGCGCAATATGCGTACTGGCCCGATTACGCGGCGAAGCAGCGAGCCAGGCTGTTCTTCAAATGGCACGTGGTCATGCCCGCGGTTACGGCATTGCTTGGTTATTTTCCGGGCCGCAAGTTCGGCTGGCTGGAAGATCTGCCCGCCGGCGTCGCCAACGAATGGAGCTTCAAGGGCGCACGTACCGAACGCAGCTATCCCAAAGCCAGTCGAGCGGTGGTACTGGAACGCTTCGCCGCATTTCAGGCGCCCATTCTCGCCGTGGTCGTCAGCGACGATGAACTGGGCACCGTTTCGGCCGTGCGGCGCTCCCTGGGTTACTACGGAGCGGCAGCAAAGACCGAAGTGATGCTGTCACCACATGATCTGGGTCGGGAGAGCGTGGGTCACTTCGACCTGTTCCATGCCCGGCATACGCAGGGTTTCTGGGCGGACACGCTGCATTGGCTGCGTGACGGGATCAATCCCTGGCCAGGCAAGCCATACGGCTAGCTCGCGGCGCGCTTACGCCATAAGCGCTAAGCACAGGCTTTCCGGAAAGTGGCAAACTCGCCCGAGCCGGACTGGCTCCGAGGGGTTATGGCCGCGATTGCGATCAGCTTGGGCGTCTTTGTGCTGGCCTGGGTCGGCCTGTGGCTGGGCGCGTGGTTGGCGCCACGGTTGCCGCGGGATCACCTGTCCAACGACGCGCGCAACTCGGCGCAGATCGGCATCGGCATGATGTCGACGCTGGCGGCACTGGTACTGGGTTTCATGATTACCTCGGCGCGATCCTCGTTCGATCGCGCAACCGATGATGTCGTCGCCGTATCCACATCGATCGTCATGGTGGACCGGGCGCTGTCGGGTTATGGCGATGAAGCCCGCCCGGCGCGCGACCAGCTGCGCGCCTTTCTGAATCGCGCAACAAGCCGCGTCGCAGCCGATGGCAATGTCACGGAGGTCGTCTTTCGGGTTCCGCTGACCAACCTGAGCTTGCTGACAGAATTACAACAGTCGATCCTGGCGCTCAAACCGGCCAACGACGCGCAGCGCTGGTTTCAGGCACGTGCCTTGACGCTAAGCGGCGACCTGAGCCGTGAACGTGTCGTCACCTCCGAGCAGAGCGTGCAATCGGTACCCGTACTGTTGCTGGTGGTCGTCGCAGCCTGGGTCTTTCTGATCTTTGTCGGCCTGGGCGCGTTCACCGTACACAATCGTTCCGTGCGCGTCGTGCTCGTCTGTTCCGCATTGGCGTTTGCCGGCTCGGTATTTCTGATACTGGAATTCGAAACGCCGTACTCGGGCATCATTCGTGTATCCGGCCAGCCTTTGTTAAATGCCGCCGAGGAACTGGCGAGATAACGCGCCGTCCTGCAAGATAGCAGCGATAGCTTTGAGCAAAGGTTCGCTCGTGTCTGCCGATATCGCCCCGCTTATTTCGCCCGCGCAATTCGAGTTTCCCGCCGGTGGCCTATGGTTGTCGCACTGCAAGGATGGCCCGATGCCGCGTGTCGCGGCCAATGCGTTGATGGCCTTGCTGCAGACCGAGCTACGGCCGTGGGAACTGCGCTGGCAGAACGATTTCCTAGACGTGCAGCAGAAGTTGCGCAACGCCGGCGCGGCCTTGCTGGGCGTGGCGGCCAAGGATGTGAGCTTGGTGACCTGCACCTCGACCGGACTGGAAGCCATTGCCTATGGTTTTCCCTGGAAGGCCGGCGACGAGGTCGTCATACCGGCGGGTGAGTTCCCGAGTAACCGCCTGCCCTGGCTGGCACTGAACCAACGCGGCGTGCGCTGTACCGAAGTCGACCTGTGGCCGAATCATCGCGTGCCCGATGCCATGATCGAGCCGGAGCATCTCCTGCTCGATGCGATCACGCCGAACACGCGTATCGTGGCTGTGTCATGGGTGCGCTTTCAGGACGGTATCCGCCTGGATCTGGCCAAACTCGGCCACGGGTGCCGCGCGCGCGGCGTGCACCTGGTGGTCGACGGCATTCAGGGGGCCGGTACGATGGTGCCCGATCTCAAACACGCCAGCGCTTTTGCTACCGGTGGGCACAAGGGGTTGCTGGGTGGGCAGGGGCAGGGCCTGCTGTGGACCGATGCGAACTTCCGTCGGCAGCTTCTGCCGCTGGGCACCTGGCTATCGGCACCCGCCAGTTTTTCCCAGGGCGGCGTCCAGGCGATCCAAGAAAACCTCTGGGCCGACGATGGGCGTTATCTCGAAGCGGGCAGTCCGACCATTCTCGGTTGCGGCGCACTGGCGGCGTCGATCGATTTATTGCTGGTCGCCGGTGGTGCGGCCGCCATTCGCGATCATGTCATCAAGCTGCAACTGCGTTTGCTCGACCGGCTCTTGCGATATCCGGCCTGGGTCAACGAAGCGACGCGTCTGAAGCGCCTGGTCGAGGCCCATCGTGTCGGCTCCGTACTTTCGTTTGCGCTGGAACAAACCACGATCGACGCATTACTGCAGCGTGGCGAGGCGCAAGGCATCAGCGCGAGCACCCGCGACGGCTATCTGCGCATCGCGCTGCACGGTTGGCACGCATCGAGCGACATCGATCGTTGCGTCGATTGGCTCACGTCGGGCTGAACGAGCCTTCGCGCCATGCGGGCCGTCTGACGTCTCGCGGTATATCGCGGTAGGCTTGCAGCCACCCATCCTGTGACCGAGCGGATCGAAGAACCCATGGTTAACCATCAAGTAGCTTTTCCTGATGATGAAAACGGCGACGTATTGCGTCAGATGAGCGAGCAGGGCGACAACCTGGAGACGCCGCGCGAAATCGACTTCTCGGTCATCTTTCCCACCGAAGACGCCGCCCTGAAATTTGCGGTCCTGCTCTTGCGCAACGGCCAGAAAGTGTCGTTCTCCGAATACGAAGAACACGACGAACTGCCGTGGCAGGTCCAGGCCCATCCCTTCATGGTCCCTACCCACGAAAATATTTCCGGTTACGAGGCGTTGCTGGCCGATGAGGCCGAAGCGTTTGCCGGGCAGAACGATGGCTGGGGATGTGAAATTCAGGAGTGAACAGAGCTGCTAGGGAAGGTTTAAAGGGTTTCCTGAAATTGCGCCCATTCCGTCGCGCTCAGCGTGAGCAGCTATAGATCGCGACATAACGCACGAGCGAATCGGCGTGCTGGTCAACGCCCTCGGTCACCGGCATTGCCGTATGCGGCACGATTTGTTTGAGCTTTGCATCGCCGGCACAGTCGCGTCGTGCTTCCTGTGTGCAAGGGGCATCCGTCGTATGGGTAAGCGTGCACTGGACCGTGACTTGATGCGCCTGGGTGCCAAGGGGTGGTGACTGTGTCGCCTGGGCGGATGCATAGCCCGAAAATGCCAGTACAACCGGCAAGACCAATGTCCATGGGTGACTCATCTCGTCCTCTCCTGTGACCGGAACAATCCGATGCGCCGGTTTATACCGCAGCCGGATGCTAGCGACGTTACATCGATCGGCGCCGGCTACAAGGACCTGATCTGACGGCCATTTCTTTCGCTGCGACCATCTGGGCCTACGTCCCTCACGCTCCCGGAGTTACTCTTATGGCTTGGCTGGCCAGTCGGCCAAAAACGGTCAGCCGCTCCCCCCTGACACCCTGCAGAGTCCGCGCCATGAGCAATGAAACCGAGATCCCAGGCGTATCCGAGTACGAAGGTCCCGCCGGCGGCTGGGGTGCGTTACGGGCCGTGGCCAAGGCCATCAGCGGCCAGCTCGCAGTGGGTCGGGAAGCTTTGGCGTTGAGGAAGATGAATCAGCCGGACGGCTTCGATTGCCCCGGCTGCGCCTGGCCCGACCCCAAGCACACCAGTTCTTTCGAGTTCTGCGAGAACGGCGCCAAGGCGGTGTCGTGGGAAGCCACCGCCAAGCGGGTCAAGCCGGAATTCTTTCAGGCCAACACGGTAACGTCGCTGTGGCAACTCAGTGATTACGCGCTCGAAGGGCTTGGCCGCCTGACCCATCCGCTGGCCTATGACGCGGGTAGCGACACCTATGTGGCGATCGGCTGGGACGATGCGATGCAACGCATCGGCGCGGCGCTACGTGCGCTGCCGGACCCGCGCATGGCCGAGTTCTATACCTCCGGCCGTACCTCGAACGAAGCGGCATTCCTGTATCAGGCGTTTGTGCGCGAGTACGGCTGCAACAACTTCCCCGATTGCTCGAACATGTGCCACGAGGCCACCAGCGTGGGCCTGCCCCAGTCGATCGGCGTCGGCAAGGGCACGGTCACGATCGAGGATTTCGATCATTGCGATGCGGTCTTTTGCATCGGCCACAATCCGGGCACCAACCATCCGCGCATGCTTGCGACCTTGCGCGAGGTTGCCAAGCGCAACGTCCCCATCGTCGCGATCAATCCGTTGCCCGAGCGCGGCCTGGAGCGATTCACCTCGCCGCAAAGCCCGGTCGAGATGATGACAGGCGGCGAGACGCCGCTGGCCACGACGTACTACCAGGTGAGCTGCGGCGGCGACCTGGCGTTTCTCAAGGGCATGATGAAATGGTTGCTCGATGCCGATGCGCAGGACATCGCCGGCGGCGGCCAGGGTCTGCTCGATCGTGCGTTCATCGCCGAGAACACGACCGGCTTCGAGGCGCTGGCCAGCGACCTCCGTGCCGCGCAGTGGAGCGATATCGAAAGCAAGAGCGGGCTGTCCCGTGCCGATATCGAGCACGCCGGTTCGATCTACGCGCAGGCCAAGCGCGTCATCATCTGCTACGGCATGGGCATCACCCAGCATCGTCACGGCACGCAGAATGTGCAGCAGCTGGCGAACCTGCTGATGCTGCGCGGCAACCTCGGCCGCGAAGGCGCGGGCATCTGCCCGTTGCGCGGCCATTCCAATGTGCAGGGCGATCGCACCGTCGGCATTACCGAGAAACCCGATGCCGCGCTCATCAAGGGCATGAAGCTCGCATTCGGTTTCGACACATCGCCGGAACACGGCCACGATGCCGTGGCCGCGGTCAAGGCGATTCGCGACGGCCAGTCCCGGGCGTTGATATGCCTGGGCGGCAACCTCGCGGTAGCGATGCCCGATCCCGACGCTACGTTCGATGCAATGCGCAAGCTCGATCTGGCGGTGCATATCGCCACCAAGCTCAATCGCTCGCATCTGATCCTGGCCAAGGAGTCGATCATCCTGCCATGCCTGGGCCGCACTGAAATCGATATGCAGGCCGAAGGCGCGCAGTCGGTGACGGTGGAGGATTCCATGTCGATGGTCCACGCCTCGCGTGGCGGACTCACGCCGGCCTCGGAACATCTGCGCTCGGAGCCCTGGATCGTCGCTCAGATGGCCAAGGCGACTTTGCCCAACACACAGGTGGACTGGGATCACCTGATCGCCGACTACGACCGCATCCGTGACAAGATCGAAATCGTGTTTCCGGCCTTCGCCAATTTCAATCAGCGCGTACGCGAGCCGGGCGGCTTCCGCCTGTTTATCGCAGCCTCCGAGCGCAAGTGGAACACGCCGGATGGCAAGGCGCATTTCCTGGTGGCGCCGGGCATCGAGGAAGACGACGGTCTGGAAGACGGCACGCTGGTGCTGACCACGCTGCGTGCGCATGACCAGTACAACACCACTATTTACAGTCTCAACGATCGTTATCGTGGCATTACCGGTCGCCGCGATGTGATCTTCATGCATGCCGACGACCTCGCCGCGCGCGGCCTCAAACACGGCGATCGCATCGTCGTCGAAACCTCTGCAACCCGGGCCAAGCGTTCGGTGGTTGGCTTTACCGCCGTGTCCTATCCGATCGCCCGCGGCACGGTGGCGATGTATTACCCGGAAGGCAACTGCCTGGTAGGGCTGGACGACCATGACCCCCAATCGGGCACGCCGTCGTACAAATCCGTCCCGGTGGTCATACGGGAGTGGCGAGAGGCGTCGTGAGGGGCCGGGTCGCTACGCTCCGAGCGGGATAGCGACCCTGACTCTCAGTCCCTTGCCCAAAGGCGAATCGAGCAGCTCGATCGACGCACGGTGTAGCCAGGCGACGCGTTGCACGATGGAAAGCCCCAGGCCATAGCCGTCGCCTCGGCTGGATGCTTCGCGATGAAAGCGCGCGAACACGGCATGGCGGCGTTCCGGCGGAATACCGGGGCCGTCGTCGATCACTTCCAGTGTCGTTTCATGCGCGTTCTGCTCGATCGCCAGTTGAACCTGTCCGCCACGCGGAACATGTCGAATCGCGTTCTCAAGGAGATTGCGCAGCAGCGCTGCGAGTGCGGCGTCGTAACCTTGCACCAATACGGGAGACTGTCGTTGCGGCAGGCCCAGCGCTACGCCGCTGCCGGCGATGGAAGGACCCAGCTCGGCAATGACGTCACTGGCGATTTCGAGCAAGTCGATCGTAGCGGGCTGGTTGGTCGCGACATTGGCTTCGAGCCTCGCCAGCGCAAGCAGTTGTTCGATACGTCGCGAGAGCAGGCGAACGCTGTTTTGCGCACCTGCAATGCTGTCGTAGATCTCGGCCAGGTCCGTCGTTGCCATCGCGCTCTCCAGATTGAGCGTGATGGATGCTGCAGGCGTGCGCAGTTCGTGCGCTACGTCAGCGCTGAAGCGTCGCTCGCGTTCCAACGCGTTTTCCTGGCGTTCGATTTGCTCGTTGAGCGCGGCAAGCACCGGTTGAAGTTCAAGCGGGGAATGATCGAGGGTAATCGGCTCGCGATTGCCCGGCTCACGTGCCGCCAGCGCCGATGCCAGGCCGGTCAACGGCTGCAGGCCGCGCTTGACCGCCCAGCCGACCAGCAGCGCGAGCACGGGCAAACCGAACAAAAAGGGCAGGCCATGGTCGAGCCACAGCGCGTGAACGATCTCCTCGCGTGTGTCGTAGCGATCCGCCACACGGATCACCATGTCATTGGGTTTATCGACAAAGGTAAAGACGCGCCAGATGTGATGGGCTTTTTTCAGGTCGAGAAATTCGGAACGATCCATCGCGGACGACGGCAAGGTCGAAAGATTGGCCGTTCCCAGGAGCAACTGTCCCCGCCCGTTGAAAACCTGAAAGCCGACTTCCGACTCGTCGGTACGCACTTCCCCCAAGCTGCGCAGCGTCGATTTCTTCTGCACCGGAACCAGCAGCGCCTCATTGCCGATCAAGGCGCGAACGCCGGTTCGCTGGACCAACGAGCCGATCGTATGCGCCGCCTGCGCCAGTCGCCCATCGGACAGCTCTTCCATTTCTGCCGTGGTACGGCGAAAGCTGTAGAGCGCGAGCGGAAGCAGCACGAGCACCAGCATGGTCACGATCAACCAGCGCAGCCGTCCACGCAGGCTGGGGTGCCTCATTGCGGTTCTCGTGGAATCATGTAGCCGAAGGCGCGTATGTTCTGGATCGTCTCGAAGCTCAGCTTGCGTCGTAGCGAATGAACGATGACGTCCAGGGCGCTATCGCCCACAACCTTGTCGTTGCCGTAAAGCGAACTCTCCAGAAAATCGCGCCGCACCAGCCGACCGGCGCGTTCCATCAACGCCTGCAGCAACGAGAACTCGCGCCGGGTCAGGTCGACACGCTGGCCACGAAAAGTCACCTCCAGCGTGGCGAGGTCGAGGCATAGCGAACCCACCTCGATGCGGTTGTCGGCCAGGCCCTGCATGCGGCGAGTGAGCGAACGGATCCGCGCTCCCAGTTCGTCCAGATGAAACGGCTTGGTGAGATAGTCGTCGGCGCCTGCGTCGAGCCCATGTACGCGCGCCTGGACGGCATCGCGTGCGGTAAGGATCAGCACTGGCGTTCGGATACGGGCACGGCGCGCCTCGACCAGCACATCCAGGCCATCCTTGCCGGGGAGACCGAGATCGAGCAGTACAAGGTCGGCGGTTTCGTCGCGCATCGCGGCCACGGCGCCCTCGCCATCGAGCAACCATGTCACCGTGTACGAGAGACGCTCAAGAGCCCGGCGTATTGCTGCGCCGAGCTCCTGGTCGTCTTCAATCAGGATGATATGCACGTGTCACTCCGCCAATGGCTGTCGTTGCATCGTCGGCCGGGTGGGACACGACGCCACGAGCGATTGTCTTACAGGTTTGTGACAGTCGCGGGTAAGCGGGTAGTTCGGGTCCCTTGTCGCAGCCAGATCAAGGTGTCGAATGAGCGTCGCCGGTCAAACCGGCGGCACGCAGTTCCGCGGCGGCGGCCGCAAGATCATGCTGCATCGCCGGCGAGGTCAGCATCGCGCTGGCCAAGGCCTGGCCGAACATCCGCCCGGCATAGATGTCCTGCAATGTGTGCACGCCCTTGACCACGCGTCGCCAGCCGATGTCCCTGGCGTGCTGCATCAGGGCGTCGCCGTCCTGTGGAAACAACTGCGTCAGAAGGATGGCGTCGACCGTGGCGCGACTGGAATGCCCGCTGGGATAGCCGAAGCTTTTCTTCGAGGCATGCTCGGGATTCATCGCGCAGGCCGACGCGGGCGGACAAGGCCGCACGCGCCGCCAATGGTTCTTGGAGGTGTCGACAGCTTCCTTGGTCTCGTGCTCGGCTTCCTTGAAAAGCGCAGCTACGTGCGGGAGCTTGTCGGCCTGGAACCCGGGGCCTACCACTGACGCGAACGCGAAGGCATCGAACTTCTCTTCCTGCTCCGCTGCATCGAAATCGGCGCTGGAGCGTTGCGCGAACGCACGATCGGTGGTGGCGCGATCGGCCTGGTCTTCCGCGCTGCCCGGTGCACTGGGCGGCGGGAGCATGGCGAGCACGGTGTTGACCTGGCTGGCGCTCAGATAAACCTCGGTCGGATGGGCGTCGCGCGCATGAGTAACGGTGCAGGCGAGGGCAGCGATCAGAACGAAGGCAAGACGGTTGAGGATATGTTTCATGATTCGATTCCGGTTGCCTTGTCAGAGTGCCAGCGATACAGAGGCGAACCAGCTGCGGCCCGGCAACACGTAGTACGAGCCGGTGCTTCCGCTGACCGAGTTGATCACCAGGTTGTGCGCGTCGAACAGGTTGTCCACCTGCAGGCGAACCTTGTAGCTCTTGATCACCGAGCCGCTCAGGTTCTGGCCGTAACCCACGCTCATCGCTGCCTGCCAGAAGCCACCCGTCGAAATGGTCGAGGTGACCGACGATGCTTGATCGGGGTTGAAGCTCGAGTTGTAGCCCTTCTGGCTACCGGCATATTTGTCGAACAGCGACGCGAAGAAACCGTCGTTCTCGTACAGCACGCCGATGGCTGCCGTGCGGTCGGGCACGTTGGGGATGTCCAGTCGCGAGCCCTTGAAGGTGGCGTCCTGCAACGACCCGTTGGCGAACACGCTGGTGCCGGCGCCGACGTAGTAGGTCATCTCCGCTTCGATGCCCTTGATATAGGCGCCCTTGGCGACGTAATAGACCGCATCGGTGGTGCCTGGGATCGTGGTCGAGAAAGCGTAGTTCTTGAAGTTGATGAAGTAGACGTCGGCATCCGCATTGAAGCGATCGGTCTTGTAGACCGAGCCGAACTGATAGTTCATCGTCTGCTCCGGGTGCGCCTTGTTCAGCGACGGATCCGGTACGTAGAACTCATTGAGGTTGGGCGTCAGAAAGCCCTGCGCGGCCGTTGCATAGATGCTCCAGTCGTCGCGCAGCAGATAGTTGGCGGTCAGATAGCCGAGCGTCTTGTCCCAGGTCTGGCTGTAGCGCAACGGAACCTTGCTGGTCTGGTTGATCGGTGCCTCGATATCGCGGCTGATATCGAGGTATTTCACGCCTGGGGTGATGCTCAGCCCGTTGATCGGGTGCCACTCGTACTCGGCATAGAGCTGCCCCGTGTGCAGCTGGTCCTTCATGATGTACTTGTACGGACCGCTATACACGCCCTTGGCGTTGAAGCTGCCTTGCAGCGGCTGACCGGCCTTGACGTCGATGGCCTGATCACGACCGTAGTCGACGGCAACGCTGCTGCGCTGGTTGTTGGTGTACTCGTACCAGCCGCCCGTGCGGAACTGGCCGTAGTCGTCGGCGTGCACCAGCGCGAAGGTGTCGCCCCAGGCACGGTAATTGTTGATCTTGATATAGCCGCCCATATTGGTCGGCGACGCCTTGGTACCTACGTACGGGCTTTCGTGACTGGTGTTGTCGTACGCGTAGGTATAGACCTTGTTGTCCAGCGACCAGGTCTCCGACAGTGCGCTGTGCACACCCAGGTACTCGAGATCGGTCTGCTTGGTCTGAAAGTTATAGCAGGCACAGTTGGTGCTGGTCGGATCGTTGTTGAGGCCGAAATTGCGACCGAGCTGCGCGATCTGCTTCAGCGTCAGCGAACTCAGGTCCGGGTTGTTGAAACGGATGTAGTTGTAGTTGCTGAGAAAGGTGATCTCGGTGCCGGTGCCGATCGGCTGCACATACTTGATGTAGCCGGTCTTGCGCGAGGTATCGCCATCCGTCTTGGCAGTGTCGGTGCTGATGTACTGGGCGCTGGCGATCAGCTTGCCGCCGCCCAGGTCATCCAAGCGACCTGTGTTGACTTCAAGATGCGTCAGCGAGGTGCCGTAGCTGCCGAAGCTCTGGGTAGGGATGAACGAGAACGAGTCCAGCGGATCCTTGGAACTGAGCGCCACGGTGCCGCCGAAGGTGGCCTCACCGATGGTGCTGGCGCTGCCGGGACCGCGATCAACTAGCACCTGGCCGATCATCTTGGCCGGGAAGTAGCTGCTGGTGTGATGGCTGAAATCGTTGGTATCGCCGAACGGAATGCCGTCGTAGGTCACGTTGTATTGGTTATCGTTGAAGCCGCGCAGCGTCA
Organism: Dyella sp. NPDC103356; assembly: GCF_055584465.1. Classification (NCBI taxonomy): domain Bacteria; kingdom Pseudomonadati; phylum Pseudomonadota; class Gammaproteobacteria; order Lysobacterales; family Rhodanobacteraceae; genus Dyella; species Dyella sp. NPDC103356. The sequence continues at coordinate 149,349 of NZ_JBVJLZ010000004.1, read as the reverse complement.
TCTGCTTGGATTCGCCAAGGCCCGGTCCGGCCGTGCTGACATTGGTGACGCCTGGGGCGATCGCGGCGATCGTGGCGTAGTCCGCCGTTGGCGCCACATGGTTGCTGATCCAGTCCAGCCCGATCACCGATTGCGGTTGGGTGATGGTCAGGTCGGCCTGGGTCGGCGCCTGGGTCAGCGCCGAGTTGCTGACCGCACCCTGCACCTCGATCTCTTCCAGCTGCTTGGGCTGCTTGCTGGTCGCCACAGCCGGCGCGGTCGCTGCCGCCGTGGTTGCATCGTCGGCGAAGGCGGGAGCGCTCAAGCAAAAGCCGGCCAGCATGGCCAGGGAAAGGGGGGCATGCCATTGCCGAATACCGCGAACTATTGGATGAAGAACAAGGGATTGCGCGCGAACGCGCGAGCGGCGGAAACGGCTTTGCATGGTGGCCTACACGGTGGGTGACGTAAGCCTGTTAGCGTGGGAGGCCCGTTTTACAGTTCTGTTGCATAGGGGTGATGCGGACCGGCGGTTTGCTTAGGCTTGTCTTAGGCGTCCTGTTCGCTCGATCCATGCGGGCAGGTATGCTCAGGCGAAAACCTGGGAACGGACCTGTGCGCGAGCTATATCCCGAGATCGAACCCTACGCCACTCACCGCCTCGCTGTCGACGAGCTTCACGAGCTCCATGTAGAGGAGTGCGGCAACCCCGATGGATTGCCTGTGATCTTTCTCCATGGTGGTCCCGGCGTGGGATTGTCTCCTTACTACCGTCGCTTCTTCGATCCGGCGCGTTACCGCATCGTACTGTTCGATCAACGCGGCGCAGGCAAGTCGACCCCACATGCGGAGCTGCGCAACAACACGACCTGGCATCTGGTTGCGGATATCGAACGCATCCGCGCGCATTTCGGTATCGAACGCTGGGTGGTCTTCGGCGGCTCGTGGGGTTCGACCCTGGCGCTGGCGTACGCGCAGAAGCATCCGGAGCCGGTGATCGGCCTGGTATTGCGCGGGATCTTTCTTGGCCGGCCGGGCGAGCTGCGTTGGTTCAATGAACTCGACGGCGGCGCCTCGTGGATCTTTCCCGAGCGTTGGGCGCATTACCTCGAACACATTCCAGTCCAGGAGCGCGGCGAGATGGTCGAGGCGTATTGGCGTCGACTCGATAGCCCCGACCACGCAGTACGCCTGGCGGCGGCCAAGGCCTGGAGTTATTGGGAAGGAGGCAGCACGACCTTGCTGCACGATCCCAACGAGGCCGGCAACTTTGAAGACCCACAGGTAGCGATAAGCGTCGCAAGGGCCGAGGCGCACTATTTCCGTCATGCGGTTTTTCTGGAACCCGATCAGCTTGTGCGCGACGTCGAACGTATCCGCCATATCCCGGCGACCATCGTCCAAGGACGCTACGACATCATTTGCCCGGTCAAGAGTGCCTATGACCTGGCCTGCGCGTGGCCGGAAGCGGACTTTCACATTGTGATGGCGGGCCACAGCGCCGCCGACCCGGCGATTGTCGATGTGCTGGTCAAAGCCACGGATGCCCTGGCTGACCGATATGACCACCATGCCGGGTGAGCGTCTTGCGCTCGTCTTCACAGCATCTGGATCATGTTGAGCCGGTGCGAGACCTGAGGACCGCCTGGTTCTTGCCGCACTTGTCCATCCGATCCCGGGGACTTCATGTTGCGTTGCACGCGCTCTCTGATTGTCACGCTAGTCGCCTTGGCGATAGGCGCTTGCGCGTCACTCCCGACCGATAGCAAACACCCATCCAAGGCATTGCCGCCGGCCACGGCGACACCGACGGGTAGCTACATCCATGCGCAGGTCGACCAGCATCAGGATCTATCCGGATTCCGCCTGTTGACGCTCAATACGAATGCGCTGCTGAGCCGTATCGCACTGGCCGATCACGCGCAGCATTCGATCGACCTGCAGTACTACATTTTCGACAACGACGAGACAGGCCGGCTGGTGGCATTGCATCTCCTGCAGGCGGCCGATCGCGGCGTGCGCGTGCGCCTGCTGCTGGACGATATCAATGTCCGCAACGAGGTGGATATGCTCGATGCGCTCGATGCGCATCCGAACATCGAGATACGACTTTTCAATCCGTTCTCCACGCACAACCCTTCGTTCTTATCCAAGGCGATGCAATTCATGGTCGATGCGCACCGTCTGAATCGGCGCATGCACAACAAGTCGTTTATCGTGGACGGCAATGTGGCCGTGGTCGGTGGGCGAAATATCGGCAACGGCTATTTCGATGCCGGCGATAACACCAACTTCCGCGATCTCGACCTGATCGCCATTGGCCCGGTGGTCAAAGAAGCCTCGCGCACATTCGACGACTACTGGAACTGCGACGCGGCCTATCCGCTCAAGGCCTTCCATGGCAACCACGCCAATCACTATGACCTGGCGAAGCTGCGCACCGATCTCGCGCACGACGCGCGCAAGTTCGCGCAATCGGATTACGCCCAGTCGACGCTGGATGAACTCCCCAATGGCCCCTCGGCGGACCATCCTGGTGCCTGGTTCTGGGGTACGGCCGTACTGGTCGCCGACCAGCCGGAGAAAATCGAAACCGATCATGACGAACCGGCATTGCGCATCGGTCCGCAGATCAAGGCCGTGACCGACGGTGCGCAGCAACAGGTGCTGTTGATATCGCCGTACTTCATTCCCGGCGACAACGGCGTGAACTACCTGGGCGATCTGGTTGCGCGAGGCGTGACGGTGAAGGTGCTGACCAACTCACTCGCATCCACCGACGAGCCAGCCGTACACACGGGCTATTCGCGCTACCGCGCGACACAGCTGCACAAGGGCGTGCTGATCTATGAACTTCGGCCAGCGGCGGGTACGAGCCAGAAGGTGACGGCGCGCGGCACGTCCTCAGGCGTCAGCCTGCATGCCAAGGCCATCGTAGTGGACCGGCGGCAGGTCTTCGTCGGCTCGATGAATATGGACCAGCGCTCCAAGCTGTTGAATACGGAGATGGGAATTATCGTGGACTCGCCGGCATTGGCCGAGGCGGTAGCCCAGTTCTTCGATTCCGCGGTGCTGCCTGCCAATGCCTATCACGTCGTGCTGCGCAATCCGGATTCACCGCATAGCCATGCCTTGCAGTGGCAGGCAAGCGATGGCGATAAGCCGTTGCGCTACAACCACGATCCGGACGCGGCCCTGCAACGCCGCCTTGAGGTAGCCTTGCTCCGGCTGCTGCCTATCGATGGCATGCTCTGAATCGCCGGACGAAAGGAAACACTTGATGCTTGCACCTGTTACTTTCTCGACACGGCAGCATCGTGGGCTTGTTCGCACAGTCATGGCCATGTGGTTGCTATGGCTGGCCATGTTGACCCCGGCGATCGCCCGGCAGGACATCCAGCATCAGGACATCGAGCAGCAGAAGATCAACTATCTGATCGCTTCCGTGGAAGGTCTCAAAGACGTGTCCTTCATTCGCAACGGGTCCTCCTACAATGCCGAACAGGCGGCATCGCATATGCGCCTCAAGCTGCGCATGGCTGGAAGCCGGGTAAAGACCGCCGAAGATTTCATTGTCTACTGTGCGACCGAATCTTCCGTCACCGGCATCAAATACACGATCCGTTTTCCGGATGGGCACACGATCGAATCGGCAACCTTCCTGCGCGACAAGTTGGCCAGCTTCAAGGCGTCGGACTGAGCCGGCCAGAGGCCGGGGCCTGGCTTGCGTGCGGCGCGCCACCCACGTTCGACGACACCAGCCCAAGGCCATATACGAAGATCAGCAAGCTCAAAGCAGCACGCACTCGATTTACGATCCTGCCGCGCTGTTGCACACTGTCTCCGATGGGGCGTTCCTGGGGGATGGCATGAAGAAATCCAGACTTGAAGCATTCACCGATGGCGTGATCGCCGTCATCATCACCATCATGGTGCTGGAACTGAAGACACCGGCCGAGCCGACCTGGCCTGAGCTATTGAAGTCGTGGCCGGTCTTTCTGAGCTATATCCTCAGTTTTATCTACGTCGGCATTTACTGGAACAACCACCATCACATGTTGCAGCTGGTGAAACGCATCAACGGCAAGGCGATGTGGGCCAACCTGTTTTTCCTGTTCAGCCTGTCGCTGCTTCCCTTTGCCACCGCATGGCTCAACGAAGCGCACCCGCATCCGGCGCTGGTGCCGACCATCTTCTATGGCTTCATTCTTTTCCTCACCGCCGTGTCGTGGGTGCCGCTGTCTCGTTCGTTGATCGAAGCCAATGGTGGTGCCGATTGCGAACTGGCCGAAGCACTCGGCTCGGACTGGAAAGGCAAATCATCGATCGTCATCTATGCGATCGCCATTGTGCTGGCGATCTACAACCCGATCATTTCCTGCGTGCTCTATGCGGTGGTTGCCGCGTTGTGGTTCATCCCCGATCGGCGCATCGAAAGCAGGTTGCTGGATAAGTAGATGTCGCAAGAGCAAGGCCGTATGGCACGGCCTTGCTCGCTTGCTCAGCGTTCATGTCGCTCGTGCGGCTGACCTCCGCCCGGATGACTCGGATGCGGTTGCGGCGCGCTATGAGGGGCGCCGCCAGGCCGCGGTTCGCCTTGGTGAATCATGGCCGGTGGGCGCGCTTCTCCGAACGCCTGCGGCCTCGCATGCGGTGACATTTGTGGCTGGCCTGCGTGCGCGGTCTGCATGGCATGAGCTTGTGTGTTGAAGCGATTCGCGCCGTTGTTCGGCATACCGGGACGTTGGCCGTTGGCGGGATGCGCGAAGCCGGCCGAAGGCAATGCGTTGAGACGATTCGGCGCAGTCGTCGCATGGTTCTGCATCGCCATGGCGTGGGCTGCGTTCGCCTGTGGCGCACCGTGTGCAGCGACGACGTCGTGACCGGCGAAGGCACCCGGATGCGCCGTAGCCGCAATCGGTGGTGCGCCGTGGTTGAACGATGCACGCAGCGACTGGTTCTGGCTTGCCAGTTGGCGTTGTTGCATCTGCGCGGCCATCGGTGCGGTATGTTGCTCGTGCGCATAAGCCATTTCTTGCGATGACGGGCGCGTGCTGATGCCGCCATTGCCGCCGTTGTAGCTCACGCGATTGACCGTGACGTTGTTGATCACCGTCTTGTTGTAGACGTTGGTGATGTGCACGTTATTGATCTGGTTGACCGAGCGGTTGTAGTAAAAGCCGCCGTGCCCCCAGTAGCCTCCGCCATAGCCGACGCCGGTGTAACCGAAGCCGTAATTGATGCCGCCGTAAAAACCTACGTGGCGGCCCCAGTAACCTGCATGAAAAATGTAGACGCCGCTGGACCAACCCCAATATCCCGGTGTCCACAGTGCGCCGACATAGGGCGGCAATATCCAGGTGCCCGGCACCCAGAAATAACCATCGTCGCCCCAGGCCCAGTAACCCGGTGTCCATATGTAGCCCGGCGCGGGAATCGCCGGCTGCACATAGACGGGCAACACCGGTGGCGCCGTGGTAATCGTTACGCCAACGAACACGGCCGCCTCCGCCTTCGGCGCGACAGAAACGCCCACGATGGCCAGGGCCAACGCAGCCGCGCAGTGGCGAACCAGCAGCGTGCGACGAATGGACCGAATATTCCTCAATGCAAAGCTACGCATCGCAAGCCCTCCTGCAGTAAACGACAGGCAACTAAACGCCGCTCGCGATCGCAGGAACTACAGCATGTGCTCGGCGAAGTTCGACCATGTTCAGCATGCGGAACAGTAATTCAGCCTCGTTGTCAGCTACACGACAGCGTAACCTCCGATCATCTCGCCGCGGGTTGACTCTGCCGCAACGCAGCACGACAATTCGCGCCACCGGACGCCACGTGCGACCGGTTTTCTGTCTGATCAAACCAAGGCATATGGACGTTTACCCTAGTCGCAACGTCGACATCCGCGAGCATCGGGTGCCGGCATTGCATAACAAGCTGATTGTCTGCGGCGACCGCCTGCGGTCGGCTGGCGCTTTCCTGGACTAGGGAAGACCGGCCCACTCCTGACGGTTGCCACAGGCGCCGTTACAAGGAGATGGGCTATGAAGCTCCTTCGCGAAATTCTTTTGCGCCTGCATGTGGCCGGCCGGCGTTTGCTGGGCGTTCGACGTGCACGTTCCCAAGCGGTCTTGAAGGTAACGGTGCCCCAACCGTTGAGTGAGGTCGCGACAGTGTCCATCGCGCAGATCAGCCACGCTCATTCGAAGCCGCCGTCCTACGCGGTCTCCACCGACGACCGTCGGCAAGCTGCGTAGACGCCACGCGCCGACCGCGCTGCTCGATGCTGCCTCCCGCCCGACCAAAGGAAACAAACGACCTTGGACCCAGACCCTAGCAGCGATCTTATTCCGATTCACCGACCGCACTGACGTTGTTTCCGAGCCATGCCCGGATGCGGCGACCGTTAGCGGTTTGACCGCGGACGGGTGCGCTCACGGCTCTTGAGCCTCATGCCTCCCCTCTGCTCGCCTTCCCTGTAGCCGCCAGCTGCAGCGGGTGCGTTTGTGCCCGATCCCATCAGGGGAATAACCATGTTGTTTCGCTCAGAAAAAAAACTACCGCACATCTATTTCACTGTGGCCTTGTCGTTGTCGGTCGCGGCGTGCTCGCACGACACATCCGATCAGCAGGATCTCGCGCCTGCAGTCATGGCCGAACACGGGCAATGGCGCGTGCCTGAAAAGTCTCCGCTGCGCACGCGGCTGAAAGTGCAGAGCGTGGCGCTGCGCGACGTCAGCCAGCCGCTGATGACGCCGGCCATGGTGGAAGCCGATCCGGCGCATACGGTCAACGTGCTTGCTCCGCTGACCGGGCGGGTTGCCGAACTGAAGGTTGCGCTGGGCGATCGTGTATCGCGCGGACAAGTGCTCGCGGTCCTTGTCTCGGGCGACTACGCACAGGCGACCTCCGATAGCACCAAGGCGACCGATGCGCTCGCCCTGACCAGGAAAGCATTGGAACGCGCCGAGGCGGTGAAAGAAGCCGGTGGTGCCGCTGAAAAAGACCTGGAAACGGCGCGCAGCACGTTCGTGCAAGCGCAAGCGGAATACACGCGCGCGCAGACGCGACTGGCGTCTCTTGGCGGTGTTTCTACTGGTAAGGGCGATATGCGTCGCATGCAAGTGCTGTCGCCCGCCGATGGCAGTATCACGACGTTGTCGACGGCGGTCGGCTCGTTCGCCAACGATCCGAACGCCGTATTGATGACCGTGACCGACCTGGATCATGTCTGGGTTACCGCGAACGTGGCCGAAAACGAAGCCCGGCTGATCGTGCCGAATCTGCACGCGGGCGTGACGCTGCCGGCATGGCCGGGCCGTGATTTCCACGGCACCGTACAGTCGGTGAGTGCTGTGCTCGATGCCGATTCGCGCCGCGTCAAGGCGCGCATTGTCGTGCCGAACGCGGACGGTGCGCTGAAGCCGAACATGTTCGCCACCGCCACTTTTCAGGTGCCGCAGCCGCAGGCCTTGCTGGTGCCGCAGTCGGCCCTGCTGATGAACAACGACAGCGTCACCGTGCTGGTCGAAGTCTCGCCATGGGTATTCGTGCGCCGCGTGGTGGAGCTTGGCCAGGATATCGGCAGCGAGGCGCGTATCACCAAGGGACTGCAGCCGGGCGACCGTATCGTGGTCGCCGGTGGAGTGCTGATCAATGATTGAGAAGCTCATCAAATGGTGCTTGCACAATCGCACGTTGATGTTCGGTGTGGCGATCCTGGTCGTGATCTACGGCCATTACGCCTGGACGCAGCTGGCGATCGAGGCCTATCCGGAACTCAGCGACGTGACCGCGCAGGTCACCACCCAGGTGCCCGGCCTGGCGGCCGAAGAAATCGAACAGCAGATCACCACGCCGCTGGAACGCGCGCTCGCCGGCACGCCCGGTCTGGTCTCGATGCGTTCGAGCAGCACATTCGGCTTGTCGTTGATCACCCTGGTTTTTCGCGATGGCGCGGAAGACTACTGGTCGCGCCAACGCGTCATGGAACGGTTGTCCAATGTCACCTTGCCTGCCGGCGTCACGCCATCGCTCGATCCGGTGTCGGGCCCTGCCGGCGAGATCTATCGCTACACGCTCGAATCGGACAGCCAGAACCTGATGCAGCTATCCGAACTGCAGCACTGGAAAGTGATCCCCGCCTTGCAGCAAGTGCCTGGCGTGGCGAACGTCGATAACTTCGGTGGCTTCACCAAGGAATTCCAGCTCGAAGTCGATCCGCAGAAGCTCTTGCAGTATGGCGTGGGCATGAACGATGTCATCACCGCCCTCAGCACCAACAACACCAATGCCGGCGGTGGTCGGGTGACGCGTGGCGAGCAATCCTATGTGATCCGCGGCGAAGGCTTGATGCGTTCGCTCAAGGATATGGGCGACATCGTCGTGACGCAGCACGATGGCAATCCGATCCGGGTAAGCGACCTGGGCAAGCTGCAGTATGGTCACCAGATTCGCGAAGGCATTCTGGGCAAGGACAACAACCCGGACACCATCGAAGGCATCGTCGACCTGCTCAAGTACGAAAATCCGTCCCTGGTGCTCAAGGACATTCACGCCAAGGTCGACGAGCTGAACAAACAGCTGGCGCCTTTGGGAGTGCGCATCGTGCCGTTCATCGATCGCGATGACCTGGTGCAGGCGACGGTAAGCAAGGTGTCGCATACCGTCATCGAAGGCGTGGTGCTGGTTTGCATCGTGCTGATTCTCTTTCTCGGCAGCCCGCGCAGCGCGATGGTCGCGGCGGTGACCATCCCGTTCGCGCTGGTTACCGTTTTTATTGTCATGCATTTCACCAAGATGCCGGCGAATCTCTTTTCGCTGGGAGCGATCGACTTCGGTGTCATCGTCGACGGCGCCATCGTGGTCACCGAGGCGATCCTGCGCAAGCGCGAAGCGCGGCCGCAATCGATGTTGCACGAGTCGGACATCATGGCGGCGACCAAGCCGGTGGCGCGGTCGATTTTCTTTGCCACGCTGATCATCGTGACGGCCTACGCGCCGCTGCTCGCGTTCGAACACGCCGAAGGCAAGCTGTTCTCGCCGATGGCCCATACGGTCGGTTACGCCTTGCTCGGTGCGTTGCTGTGTTCGCTGACCCTGGTACCTGCACTGGCTTTTCTGGCGCTGCGCAAGCCGCGCAAGATGTTCCACAACAAGCCGTTGGAGCGTCTACAATCGGGCTATCTCAAGTCGCTGGAACAATTGCTGCGACGGCCGCGCATTTCTTACAGCATCGCAGGCGCTGCGCTTATCGCGGTTGTTGTGCTTGGCGTGAGTATCGGACGTGAATTCCTGCCGGACCTGGACGAGGGTTCGTTGTGGGTGCAAGTGCAGCTCCCCAGTGGCCTGTCGTTGGAAAAAGCCAGCGAGATGGCGAGCGAGTACCGGAAAGTCGTGGGTGAGTTTCCCGAAGTGAGTTACGTGGTCACCCAGCTCGGCCGCAACGATACCGGCAGCGATCCCTGGACACCTTCGCATATCGAATCGGGTGTGGGGCTCAAACCTTACGACGCCTGGCCGTCGGGTGAAAACAAGGCTGACTTCGTACGCCGCCTCAACCAGCGCCTGCAGCAGATTCCCGGCATCAGCGTCGGTATCAGCCAGCCGATCATCGATGGCGAGAACGACATGGTCGGTGGCGCGCACAGCCCGCTGGTGCTGCGTATCTATGGCGACGACTTCAAGGAACTCCGCCGGATCGGCAACGAGATCGTCGATGTGCTGCACGATACACGCGGCACGGCCGATGCATCGATCTTTCAGGAAGCGCCTATCCCACAGCTGACGGTAACGGTGAATCGCGAAGCCGCTGCGCGGTATGGCATCAACGTGGCCGACATCAATACGCTGATCGAAACCGGCGTGGGCGGCGCACCCATTACGCAGGCCTATGTCGAAGACCGGGTCTACAACGTCACCGCGCGCGTACCGCATCAGGTGGCGGCCGATCCCGATGCATTGGGCCAGCTGGTGGTTACGGCGCCTTCCGGCGCGCGCGTACCGCTGGCCATGCTCACCCGAATCTCGTTGCAGACGGGCGAAAGCACGATCGCGCACGAGCAGGGACATCGCCAGTTGACCATTCGTATCGACAATCGTGGGCGCGCATTATCCGACTATCTGGCCGACGCGCAGGACAAGATCGGCAAGACGGTCAAATTCGATGCGCAAAAATACCGGCTCGAATGGGCGGGCCAGTTCGAGAACCAGCAGCGCGCACAAGCGCGACTGGTGCTGGTGATGGGCCTTGTACTCGCAGTGATGACAGTGCTGCTGTTTGCCGAGTTCGGCAACCTGCGGCAGGCGTTGCTGGTGCTGGCGGTGGTGCCGCTGGCGACACTGGGCGGTCTGATCTCGCTGCATGTGAAGGGCGAAACGCTCAACATCGCAACGGCGGTGGGGTTCATCGCGCTGTTCGGTGTAGCGGTGCAGAACGGTATCATCATGGTGGCGAACTTCAACCGCATGCGCCGCGACGGGCACGGCGTACGCGATGCCGTGTTGCTGGGCGCCAAGGAGCGCTTTCGCCCCGTCTTGATGACGGCGACCGTTGCCAGCGTGGGTATGCTGCCGGCGGCATTGGCCACCGGTATCGGCACCGATGTGCAGCGTGGCCTGGCGACGGTGGTCGTCGGTGGCCTCATCATCGCCACGCTGCTGACACTCTTCATTCTTCCAGCGTTCTATGACGTGCTCGAACGCACGGTCGAGCGTCGCCGACGCCATCCGAACCCGCCGAGGGAGATCTGATCATGCGTTCCTTGCAGACAACAATCATGTGGCTGCTGTCGATCGGCGCAAGCAGCATGCTCGCCGGCTGTGCAGTGGGGCCTGACTATCATCGGCCTGAGGCGCCCAAGTCGACGGACTATGCTCCTGCCGGTTCCGACAGCAGTGGCGACACACAACGCCTGGTCAAGTCGATGGACATACCCGGCCAGTGGTGGACCTTGTTCCGTTCCGCACCCCTGGATGCGCTTATCGACGATGCATTGAAACACAACCCCGACGTCGAAGCGGCGCACGCCGCGCTGCAAGTGGCATGGGAAAACGCTTATGCAGAGCGCGGCGCCTATTTCCCCACCGTCTCGGCCGGCGTCAATCCAACACGCCAGAAGAACGCCAGCGAAGTGGCCAGTGCCCTTTCATCGAACGCCAACCTCTACACCCTCACCACGGCGCAGGTGAGTGTGTCCTATGCACCCGATCTGTGGGGCGGAACGCGGCGACAAGTCGAGTCGGCGGTCGCACAAGCCAACGCACAGCGCTTTGAACTGGAGGCGACCTATCTCACGCTCACATCGAATCTGGTCAACGCAGCGATCGAGGAAGCCTCGCTGCATGCGCAGATCGATGCGACGCAACAGATGATCGATGCGCAAACCAAGGTACTGGATACGTTGCGGCGTCAACAGGTGCTGGGTGACGTGGCTGAAGCGTCGGTCGCGGCACAAGTTGCGGTATTGGAACAAACGCGACAGACGCTACCGCCGCTTCGAAAGCAACTGGATCAACAGCGTGACCTGATCGCCGCGTTGAGCGGGCGCATGCCCGATCAGCCGATCGAAGCGCAGTTCGACCTCGAAAGCCTGCACCTGCCGGCAGAACTACCGCTTAGCCTGCCGGCGCAGCTCGTCGAGCAGCGACCGGATGTACGCGCCAGCGAAGAGCAACTGCATGCCGCCAGTGCGGCGATCGGTGTGGCGTTGGCCAATCGGCTGCCCAATGTACAGATCAGCGCCAGCCTGGGCAGCGCTTCGGAACAGACCAGTTCACTGTTCACGACAGGCACCGGATTCTGGAGCATCGGGGCCAACCTGACGCAGCCGTTGTTTGACGGCGGCTCCCTGAAGCACAAGCAGCGCGCGGCCGAGGCGAGTTACCGTCAGGCGGCGGCACAGTACCGAAGCACGGTGATTTCCGCCGCGCAGAACGTCGCCGATGTGCTCCACGCGATCCAGGCGGATGGCGAAGCACTGGTTGCCGCGGAGCGTGCGGAGCGCGCGGCCATGCGGAGCTTGCAGATAGCCGGCAAGCAACAGGCGCTGGGCGACATCAGCGAGAGCAGCTTGCTTGTCGCCGAGCTGACCTGGCGGCAGGCGAGCCTGGCACTCATCCAGGCCAAGGCTGCGCGTTTCGCCGACACGGCAGCGTTGTTCCAGGCGCTGGGCGGCGGGTGGTGGAATCGCAAGGACGCCTAGCTTTGGGTGATCGGGATAGGGCTCGCTTCGTCGCATGCGCCCCCTCACCCCAACCCTCTCCCCCGGCAAAGCCAGGGGAGAGGGGGCTGATTGAGGCAAGGCTTCAACATTGCGCGCTTTTGCTCCCTCTCCCCTGGCTTTGCCGGGGGAGAGGGCTGGGGTGAGGGGGGCTCTTCAAGCCACCCCACAGCCACAAGCCATCGCGAAAACTTTCGCCGTAGCTCCGTGAAGATGTCCAACGGCCATGTGTTATATCTCCGCGACCATCGGGGGAGAGCGAAAGTGGCGATAGAGTGTGGCCGAGGCCCATGCGTGATTCACGCGGGTCGATAGAGCAGAGTGGTTCTCGTATGACTGGCTCCCGGTTCGCCCCCAGGTTGTTGCCGTACCGCCTGCGCCTGGCCATGGTCATGGCTTCGTCGCTGCTGGCCGGATGCGCCGTGGGGCCCGACTTCAAGCGGCCTGCCGCGCCGGAGGTCGATCGATACACGGCCCACCCCATCACCGAAACCGTCGCCAGTGCGAACGTGGCGGGCGGCGAGGCGCAGCGCTTCGCCAGCGGAGCGCAGATTCCCGGGGACTGGTGGACGCTGTTTCACTCTCAGCCGCTCAACGAGCTGATCGAGCAATCGCTTGCCAACAATCACGACCTCAAAGCGGCACAGGCGGCGTTGTCGGCAGCGAGAGAAAATGTGCTGGCGCAGCGGGGTACCTACTACCCGAGCGTGACGGCGAGTTTCTCGGCCACCCGTCAGAAGCAAGCCGGAACCATTGCGCCAACGCCTAGTTCGAATGCCTTTCAGTACAACCTGTTCACGCCGCAGGTCAGTGTTTCCTACGTACCGGATATCTTCGGCCTGAATCGCCGAACGGTGGAGTCGGCGCAGGCGCAGGAGCAAGCGGTCCGGTTCCAGACGATAGCGGCGCAGATCACCTTGAGCACGAACGTCGTGGCCGCAGCCGTGCAGCTCGCCGCCTTGCAGTCGCAGGTGGATGCGACGCGCGAGCTCATCGACCTCAATGCGCACATGCTGAAGATCCTGCGCGATCAGGTCGACAAGGGTTATGCGAGCGGGTTGGATCTGGCCGCACAGGAATTGCAGCTTGAGCAAACCCGTGCGACGCTGCCGCCCTTGCTCAAGCAGTTGGAGCAGCAGCGCGACTTGCTGGCCGTACTGGTCGGCCGCTTTCCGAGCCAGTCGGCGGATCTGTCCTTTGATCTTTCGAGCCTGAAGTTACCGCAGGAGCTTCCACTGAGCCTGCCTTCGGAGATTGTTGCGCAGCGCCCGGATGTGTTGCAGGCCGAAGCCAATATGCATGCGGCCAGCGCGCAGATCGGTATCGCCATCGCCAATCGCCTGCCCAATATCGTGCTGAGCGCCAACGCCGGCAACACGGCCCTGGCCATGGACCAATTGTTCAACTCGGGCACAGGCTTCTGGGGCGTGGGTGCGGATATCACCGCGCCGATTTTCCAGGGTGGCACGCTATTGCATCAGGAACGCGCCGCCAAGGCGAACTATGTGGCCGCTGCCGAGCAGTATCGCAGCACCGTGATGACCGCGTTCCAGAATGTCGCCGACACCCTGGTGGCGCTCGACCAGGATGCCGCCGGTCTGAAAGCCGCCGCCGCCGCCGCGGATGCCGCCAAACGAACGCTGGATCTATCGCAGCGGCAATGGCAGGCCGGCTATGCGAACTATCTCTCGTTGTTGAGTGCGGAACAGTCCTATCAGCAAGCGCGGATCAATCTGGTGCAAGCCCAGGCCAGCCGCTATGCCGACACCGCTGCGCTATTTCAAGCGCTTGGTGGCGGATGGTGGAATCGCGCGGATCTAGCCCAGGATAAAAATGGAAAATAAATCGCCTTACGGAGCGCCCTCGTTGAAACGTGGAAGACAACGCCTGCCGATTCCGGCCGCTGCCTTCGCGCTGCTTGTACTGGCGGTTGCCGGCTGCACCGGCAAAAGCGATGACAGCGCATCGACTGCTTCGGCCACGGCGAGCAACGTGACACTGACACCGGATCAGCGCAAGAACGTCGGCCTGCATACCGTTGTGCGTTCGCGGTTCCAGCGAACGGTGGAAGTCACCGGCTCCGTGGATTTCGACAACGATCACGCCACGGCCGTGCTGGCACCGATCTCCGGCCCGGTATCGCGGCTATTGGTCGACATTGGCGACCATGTCAAGAAAGGCGATCCATTGGCGATCGTGGATTCGCCGGATTTCGCCACCGCCATCAGCACGTATCGCAAGGCGTTGACCACCGCGCACACCGCGCGTCGGCTCGCCAATCTGGAAAAGGATCTGGTCGAGCACCAGGGCGTGGCCAAGCGCGAAGAGGACCAGGCCGAAACCGACGCCGCCAACGCCGACGCCGATCTCGAGGCCGCCCTGCAGGCACTGATCTCGTTGCACGTCGATCCGCAGACGATCAAGGCGATCGAGCAGGGCCGGCCGATTTCGCACATCGATGGCGTCATCCGCTCGCCGATCGCTGGCACCGTCGTGGACAGGCAGATCGCGCCAGGGCAGCTTCTGCAGGCCGGCACCACGCCCGCTTTTACCGTGGCCGATCTGTCGCGTGTATGGGTGATGGCACAGGTTTCCGCCGCCGACCTTCCGTCGGTGGCCGTTGGCGATATGGCCGATGTCATGCCGGCCGCAGACTCAAAAGGCATCGCCGGCAAGGTGACCAATATCTCGTCGCTGGTGAATCCCGATACGCGTCTGGTGCCGGTACGTGTCGTTGTCGACAACCCGCAAAGCCTGCTGAAAAAGCAGATGTACGTCAGCGTGCAGATTCATTCGCAACAGGAGGCGGAAGGTTTGTTGATCCCGGTGTCGGCCATTCTGCGCGACGAAGAGAACCTGCCGTTCGTGTATGTCGTCCAGCGCGATGGCAGCTTTGCGCGACGGTCGGTCAGCGTGGGTTATCGTGTCGGTGACCAGTTCGACATTCCTTCCGGCTTGCAGCCTGGGGAGCAGGTCGTGGTCGATGGTGGCATCTTCGTCCAGTTCATGCAGAACCAATGAGCGATCAGCAGCCATCCAACCTGCCGCCGTCGCGAACGGCGTCTGTCATGAACCGGATCGTCGCCGCGTCGCTGGCGCAACGATTTGTGGTCATCCTCATGATGCTGTTGTTGACGGGCGCCGGTGTGCGCTCGCTCCAGCGATTGCCGGTCGATGCCTATCCCGATCTGTCGCCACCCATCGTGGAAATCATCACGCAATGGCCGGGACATGCTGCCGAAGAAGTCGAGCGGTTGATCACAGTGCCGGTCGAGCGCGGGATGAACGGGGTGCCGAAAACCACCACCACGCGTTCCATCTCGCTCTACGGTTTGTCCGACGTCATTCTCACCTTCCAGAACGGCACGGATAACAACTTCGCTCGCCAGGAAGTCTTCAACCGCCTGGGCGACCTGAGTTTGCCGAGCGGGGTAACGCCTTCGGTATCGCCGTTGTCCGCGCCTTCGGGCCTGATCTATCGCTACGTACTGCAAAGCACCGATCGTTCGCCGATGGACCTCAAGACGCTCGAGGACTGGACGGTCGAACCGCAGTACCGATCCGTTCCGGGCGTCGCCGACGACTCCGGGTTTGGCGGCGGCACCATGCAGTATCAGGTGTTGCTCGACCAGACCAAGATCGCGGCGGTGGGACTGTCCGCGGTTCAGGTCGAGGCCGCGTTGACGGCCAACAATGCCAATGCCGGTGGCGGCTTTTACTCGCAAGGTGGACAGTTCTACTACGTGCGCGGCGCCGGTCGCATGGAAACGCTCGAAGACATCGGCAACGTGGTGGTGGCAGTGCACGACGGCGTGCCGGTGCTGGTGAAAGACGTTGGCCGCGTAACGATCGGCATCGCGCCTCGCCTCGGCGAGTTCGGCTACGAGAAGCAGGATGACGCGGTCGAAGGCGTGATCCTGTTGCGAACCGGCGAGAAAACCCAGGATGTCTTGAAGCGCGTCGAGGCAAAAACCCGCGAGCTCAACGACCAGATCCTGCCCAAGGACGTCAAGGTTGTACCGTTCTACGACCGCACCGATCTGATCACGCTGACTACCAGGATCGTCGAAGACAATCTGCTGCGCGGCATGTTGCTGGTCGTGGTGATTCTTATCTTTTTTCTCTACGATTTTCGCGCGGGCCTGATCGTCGCCACTACGATTCCGCTGGCGCTGCTGTTCGCCTTTATCTGTCTGGATCTGCAGGGCGCTTCGGCCAACCTGCTATCCATTGGCGCGGTGGATTTCGGCATTCTTGTCGATGCCGCGGTCGTCATGGTGGAGAACATCTTCCGCCAGATCGCCGAGCGCAAAGGCACGCCGATCAACGTCAGGGAGATCATCCGCGATGCCGCCGCGGAAGTGGACCGACCGTTGTTCTATGCCGTTGCGGTTATCGTGGTCAGCTTCCTGCCGATCTATGTGTTGTCCGGGCCTTCCGGCACGTTGTTCAAGCCGATGGCCGACACGATGATTTTCGCGTTGGTCGGTTCGCTGGTGGTTACGTTGACCTTGCTGCCCGTGCTTTGCGCCGTATTCATGCGCAAGGGCGTCCGCGAACGGCGTAATCGCGTGTTCGAGGCGATCAAGTCGATCTACATCAAGGGCCTGGATTTCTGTCTGGCGCGCCCCTGGGGTACCGCGGCTGCCTCGGGCATCGTGCTGGTCGTCTCGTTGCTGCTCATCCCGCGCATTGGCGCCGAGTTCATGCCGCAACTGGACGAGGGTGCGTTGTGGGTGCGCGCAACGATGCCTTACACCATCTCGTTCGAAGAGGCATCGAAGGTGACGCCAAAAGTGCGCGACATATTGCGCTCCTTTCCCGAAGTCACCACCGTCGCGTCGGAACTTGGCCGTCCGGATGACGGCACGGATGCGACCGGCTTTTTCAATGTCGAGTTCTATGTGGGCCTCAAGCCTTATTCGCAATGGACGGGCTCGTACCGCAACAAGGCCGCCTTGATCGAGGCCATCAACCATAAGCTGGAGGCTTTCCCTGGGATCATTTTCAACTACACCCAGCCGGCGGAAGATGCGGTGGACGAAGCGGAAACCGGTCTGAAAAGCGCACTGGCCGTCAAGGTTTTTGGTTCCAACCTCGATACGCTCGAGCAGAAAGGCAAGGCCATCAAACAGCTGCTGGAACACGTGCGCGGCATTCGCGACGTCACGCTGGTACGTGAGCTCGGGCAGCCCAGTCTTACCATCGACATTAATCGCGCCCAGATCGCTCGTTATGGCCTGAACGTCTCCGACATCAATGGCCTGATCCAGACGGCGATTGGCGGCGACGTGGCCACGCAAGTCGTGCAGGGCGAGAAGGAATTCGATCTTGTTGTGCGACTCGATGAGCCGTACCGCAACAACCCCGAAGAAATCCGGAACCTGCTGGTGACCACGCCAGCCGGGCAACAGATACCGCTCAAGGAATTTGCCAATATCCAGGTGACCAACGGCGCGTCATTTATCTATCGCCAGGACAACTCGCGTTACATCGGCGTGCAGTTCTCCGTTGAGGGTCGCGATCTTGCCGGTGCGGTGGAGGACGCCATCCAACAGGTGAACGCCAAGGTGAAGTTGCCGCAGAGCTACCGTCTGGACTGGGGTGGCGAATACACGGAATACACCGCATCGCGGGCGCAGCTGAATATCATTCTGCCACTGACACTCGGCTTGATCTTTTTGTTGCTGTTCACGCTCTACAGCAACTTCAAGTTTCCCTTCATTACCGTGCTTGGCGTGCTGCTGTCCGCGCCGGTGGGTGGCATCGTGGCACTGTGGATCACCGGTACGCCGTTCTCGGTGTCGTCCGGTGTCGGCTTCCTGGCCTTGTTTGGTGTCTCGGTACAGACCGCGGTCGTCTATATTTCCTACGTCAACGAACTTCGCCGCGGCGGCACCCCGCTCACTGAGGCCATTCGCGAAGGCGCCATCTTGCGGTTGCGGCCGATCATGATGACGGCACTCGTCGCGGCACTGGGCTTGCTGCCTGCGGCCCTGGCCACAGGCGTGGGTACGGATACCCAACGACCGTTCGCCCTGGTCATCGTCAGCGGCTTGTTCACGCGCCTCCTGATCAGCGTCTTTCTTATGCCGGTGCTTTACACGCTTGTTGCACGTCCTGATGATCGGTTGGAGGTATGAGTCGGTTGCCGCGATCGGATGCCTGGCTGTCCTGGGAGGTTGCGGTCGCGACTGAAGCCGCGACCGCGCCACCACAACCGAGGTCGACAGACGAGCTCTAGCCGATCCGCATGGACAGCTCCACATCCTCGCCGAACGGTATGGACATATAGCCATTGGCCGGCGAGCGCACGTATGCCAGATAGTCAGGACTGTAATCGGCATTGTCGGCGACGATGAAGGCACCCGGCCTGAGGCGGCTCTCGACCAGGTGCAGAATCTCGGGATAGAGCGCCTTGGCGCCATCGAGCAGCAGCAGGTCGATCGTGTCGGGCAGATCGACGCGCAAGGTTTGCAGTGCATCGCCCTCCCGAATCTCCACCAGATCGACAAGACCGCCAGCCGTCAGATGTTCCCGGGCGCGCGCCACTTTGGACGACTCGAACTCGCTGGTGATCAAGCGGCCACCGCCGTTATCCCGTAAAGCCGCGGCAAGGTGCAACGTCGAGATGCCGAACGAAGTACCGAACTCGACGATCGTTCGCGCACCGCCGCTGCGCGCCAGCATATAGAGCAGCACGCCAGTCTCTCGCGAAACAGCGAGAGGGAGGTCCTTGAGCTGACCGTAAAAGTCGATGTAGTCGGTCTTGCTCCGCATCAGCCGGTGATGCTCTTCGGCAGAGAGGGCAGCCAGTGCAGGGATCGTTGCTGGTGATGCGGCATCGGCCTCTTTGAACAAGCGATCCAGCAATGGGGCCAACGGGGTGGTAGCGAGGGTGGTCATGCAAATCTCCGGTTTGAAGTGCGTCTGTGAGCGCGTCGGCATAGAATGCGACGAATTCGTCAGGTTCACTATTCGCATTGTCACGCTGCCATGACCGATCGCCGAAACCCCCCGATTTCCCCGCGAAAACAGCCAAAACAGGCTCGCTCGACCGGGCTTATCGCCATCATTCTGGAAGCGGCTGCTCAGGTTTTGGCGAAGGAAGGCGCGCAGCGCTTCACCACGGCGCGGGTGGCGGAGAAGGCCGGAGTGAGCGTCGGGTCGCTGTATCAGTATTTCCCGAACAAGGCGGCGATTCTCTTTCGATTGCAGAGCGACGAGTGGCGCCAGACGACTGGCTTGCTGCGCGACATCCTCGAGGACGTTCAGCGACCACCGTTGGATCGGCTGCGCATCCTCGTCCACGCCTTCATTCGTTCGGAATGCGAAGAGGCCGAAATGCGGGTGGCGCTCAATGACGCCGCGCCGCTCTATCGTGACGCGCCCGAGGCGCAGGCGGCCAAAGCCTCCGGACAGCAAACCATCCAGGTCTTCATGCAAGAGGTATTGCCCGAAGCGTCAGAAGCTATTCGCACGCTGGCGGGCGAGTTGATGACGACAACGCTCAGTACGGTAGGAAAGGATTTTTCGGAAAGCCCTCGAGCCCAGATCGAGATCGAGACTTATGCCGACGCCATGGCGGATATGTTTTGCGCGTACCTCGACCAGCTCAGGCGTAGCCCACCCAGCCCCGAAACGTAAAACCGGCATAGAACAGGCTGACATTCGAGAAACCTGCTTCGCGCAGAATCGCTTCGTCCTGCTCCGGCGTGAGCAAGGTCAGCTGGGTGTCGATCGCCGCGCGTGCAGCCGCTGCCTTGTCGGGATCGATACCGGAGGACACCACGAAGGCGGCGTATCGTGATAGCCAAAGCGCTCGCTCGCCTTCCCCTTGCGGAATACTCAGGTGTGCGACCACGAAGGGCGCGCCAGGCTTCAGGCGGCGGTGCACTTCGGCCACGGTTCGTCGTCGCTCTTCGAGCGTCAAGAAGTGCAAGGTCAGCAGACAGGTCGCCGCGTCGAACGGCCCGGTCGGAGCGTCATCGATATAGCCCTGATGCAACGTAGCTCGTGAGGCGAGCGGCCCCAGGACTTGCTCGGCGAGCTTCAGCATCTCGGGAGCCGGGTCGACACCGTCGAAGGTCCAACCTGGTTGGGCCTGCGCGAAGGCTTTCAACTCCAGCCCGCCGCCAGCGCCCAGTACCAGTACCCGGCCGTCTTCCGGCACGTGCTCGGCAAGCAGCAGCGTCGTCATGCGTTGCATGCCTTCGTAGCCTGGCACGATGCGTGGCGGGCCTTCGGTGTAGCGGGCTACGGCTTGCGAATCGGAGAAGGGATCCATTCGGCTTGCTCAAGTCGGGGATCGAATAACTTTATCCGGAAACCGAGATGAGCAGCGAGTTGAACATCAAGTCGAAGCGCAGAAAATTTTGACGATGCTTGCGGCCGGAGGTGACTCTTCACGCTCATACTTCGAGCGTGAAGAGTCTATCCACCAACGTGTGGGGTCGCTCAAGTGCCCGCAGGCACGCATTCCCAGGTAGCGTGACCATTGATTACGCCGACGAACTTTGCCACTTGCCCTGGTGGACATACCGGCGCGTTGGCAAGGCCATGCTGCTGCTCACCTGCATTGCCGATGTCGCCGGCATTCGCAGTGAGCGTCCCAGCGATCAGAACCAGTCCAGCGAAG
The DNA here is from genome assembly GCF_055584465.1 of Dyella sp. NPDC103356. Classification (NCBI taxonomy): domain Bacteria; kingdom Pseudomonadati; phylum Pseudomonadota; class Gammaproteobacteria; order Lysobacterales; family Rhodanobacteraceae; genus Dyella; species Dyella sp. NPDC103356. Next base: position 128,511 of record NZ_JBVJLZ010000004.1, on the reverse strand, counting down.
ACCATTTTCATAACGGTGTTCTCCCTTCTTGGCGGGCACAGTTTGATAGAGCAAAGCGGCCAGAGACGTGCCCGTAACTCCGGCATGCACAATGCCGATTGTCACCGTATAGTCCCTTCCAAATCGGCCCGCAACCGAATAACGCCGATGGGCTCTGGCGTTCAGATAATAATGCGACGCACGTATTCTTTTTGAGCACCCTTTCCACAAAGGATGCCTCGAATAACCTCGGTTTTTTCCTATCGTCATCCAGGCGTAGGCCGGGACCCAGTGACTTCGGTTGTTGGTTTTCGCGAGTAAAATTCATCGCTTTTACGAAAACCCAATAATGTCGCCACTGGGTTCCGGCCTACGCCGGAATGACGAGTAGGAGACCATTCGAAATACCTTGAAGGCAAGGTGTCGATCCCATGAACACCAGGGCCAGCGTTGTCGGCAGCAAAAAATATCGGCCTTTTTACACCGGTGCGATGCCAGCGTTTGCGACAATCCCATGTACTCTCCAATGCATGTGACCCCTTATCACCTGAGCAACGGTGATCCGGCAGTCAGCGTCGAACGTCGTGGCATTCCGGATCAATCATCATGCATGTCGTAAAAATCAACCCAGGCCGCGAAAAAACCGCGCTGCACCGACATCCCTGGTTATTTTCCGGAGCAATGAACCCGCCGGCAGGTACGCCAGGATCAGGCGAAACGGTCAGGGTGCTGGACACCAACGGTCGCTTTCTGGGCTGGGCGGCATGGAGCGGTGAATCGCAGATACGCCTGCGCTTCTGGAGTTTCGATGAGCGTGAAACCATCGATCGGGATTTTTTCCGTCGGCGCTTGAGTCGAGCGATCGAGCTACGCAGCGGCATGGATCATGCGAGTGACGCCATGCGCCTGGTGAACGGGGAGTCGGACGGGCTTCCCGGCCTGATCGTCGATCGCTATGGCGAGGTGCTGGTGATGCAGTTGCTCGCCGCCGGTCCGGAATCCTGGCGCGATGTCCTTTGCGACGAGCTGCAGGCACTCACCGGCGTGCAAGCCATCTACGAGCGCTCCGATGCGGATGTACGAGAACTGGAAGGGTTGCCGCTACGCAGCGGCTTGTTGCGCGGCGAGCTGCCGGCGGTCACGGATATTATCGAACATGGCCTGCGCTATCGCGTCAATGTCGCGGCAGGTCAGAAGACGGGTTTCTATCTTGATCAGCGCGCCAATCGACACCGCATCGGCAGCCTGGCCAACGGCGCGGATGTGCTGAACTGCTTTTGCTACACGGGTGGTTTTTCCCTGGCCGCATTGCGTGGCGGCGCTCGCTCGGTGTTATCGGTGGACAGTTCCGGTGACGCTCTCGGCGCCGCACGCGTCAACCTGAGCTTGAATGATCTGCCCAGCGAACGCGCCACATGGATGGAGGCCGATGTCTTTCAATACTTGCGTCGGCTACGCGATGAGGGCCGAAGCTACGACTTGATCGTACTGGACCCACCGAAATTTGCCCCTACGGCGCAGCATGTGGAACGCGCCTCACGTGCGTACAAGGACATCAACCTGTGGGCCATGAAACTGCTGCGCACAGGCGGTCACCTCGCCACCTTTACCTGCTCCGGCGGCATGACCGCCGAATTGTTTCAGAAGGTCGTGGCGGGTAGCGCCTGGGACGTGAGAGCCGATATGCGGCTGATCGAACGATTTACGGCAGATATCGACCATCCCGTATCGCTGAACTTTCCCGAAGGCGACTATTTGAAAGGGTTGCTCTTGCGGAAGGTCTAGGGATGTTTCCTGATAGCCTCAATTGATCGAAGGAATACTGTGGCCCTCAGATGACTTTCAATGAAAGATTCATGGTCGTTTGGTTCTATGTTGCCTTATATAACGCTGTCGCCTTTTGGACGGCATGGAAGCTGCGGCGTTTTGAGCCTACCTATTTCGAGAATCAGCCTTGGACGATGGGTCATGCTTTGGAAGTGCTCGATATGATCTTCGACTCCGATGTGACGGGTCCCGAAATGCCTTATGCCATCCGACGGGGCGGCTTGATCGCGCGAGTTATGTTCATTGGGTGCTTACCATTCGTCTTGGTGGTTGCGTTGTTGTGAGACATTGCCGGGTGTGGCACGGAGAGTCGTCGCCCACATCACGCTCGCCTAACTGCTGAAATCTCCTCCGAACGGGTGCATTCGGCTCTCGGTGATCGCACCAGACAGCCTGAAATTGGCGACTTCGACATGCCCGCTTGACCTGAGCTGCTGCCGCAGATCCAGCCCACGCAACCCCCAACGATCTGACGTCGCGTTTTTGCGCCGCAGCGTGACACCTTGCGCTTTCTGGGTCTAATTTGCCGCCAGGGGATTTAGATCGATCCAAGTTGGTGTGATTCAGATCACATCGCGGCTGCGATGGGACTGACCGGCTTGGACCAGGGGTGGGGAGAGTTTGGGACGTGCGCGTTAGCGCCGCCCTGGATGTCGTTGCTTCCCGCCAGGCAGGTCGAGAGAAATGGGGAGCCGTCACATGAAGCCAGAAACCGCTCGCAATCCCGTCATGACAGGCGTTCGTACATCGCGCCCGCCCGCGTTCGCGGGAGCTGTTGCCAGCTCGCACCACACGTCTTCGCAGCGCCGATCTCGCCCTTCGCAATAGCGCGTCCCTGCGCATTTAGCCATTCAACGCTTACTGATCGTGGGCTCATTGAACGCCAAAAAATTAGATCGATCCAAATTTGAGGGGAAGGAGAGCGTCTACCGCACAAATCGAGCATCTGCTGCATGTGATCAAACGGGGGATCACCGCGCCGACTCCAAAAAACTGGCGCGCACCAAAGTAGGGGATTCAAGAAAATGACTTACCTGCCATACGTGTTTACGCGCAAGCCGTTATACGTCGCGCTTGCCTTGGCGACTCTCTCAGGGGGCGGCCTTGGAATACCCACGATCGCCTTTGCGCAGACCTCCGCGCCCGCGGTGACCTCAACGACAACACCGCCCCAGTCGACCGATAGCGCAACGGCGAAGAAAGACGGCAAGGACAAGAAATCCGATAAGGAGAAAACCGGGAGCGCGGCCAATGCCACGACGCTCGATACGGTCGTCGTCACGAGCTTTCGCCAGTCGATCGACCAGAACATGCAGGACAAGCGCGATTCCAACTCGATCGTCGAGGTGATCAACGCGCAGAACATCGCGCAGTTTCCCGCCAAGAACATTGCCGACGCGCTTGCGCACGTGCCCGGTGTAGTCATCACGCGCGAATCGGGCGAAGGCAAGACAGTCAGCATTCGCGGCCTTGCGCCCGAGCTCACGTTGACCGAATTAAACGGCAACTACGTGGCCTCGGCCGATACCTCGGCCGGCCTGACGCGCTCGTTCAACTACACCTTGATGCCGGCCAACATGTTCTCGGACATCAAGCTCTACAAGAGCCTCGAGGCGCGCCTGGACGAGGGCGGCATCGGCGGCAACGTCGACCTGCACACGCGCCGTCCGTTGGAAATGGCAGCGAACGACGGCTTCGTTTCCGTCAATGCGGCAGGCTCGGATAACAGCAGCAAGATCACGCCCCAGGGCTCGGCGCTGTGGTCGTGGAAGAACAAGGACCAGACGTTCGGCGTGCTCGTCGCGGGCTCGTATCTGAAGCGCCGGGATATCGACTACACGGCCAATGCATCGAGCTGGCACTGGTGGGACAACAACTGTACCGATCCGACAACGTGTACCCACCAGCCGACCAACGTGCATGGCCAGCAATACGGCCCCGACGTCGCACCCAACCTGGCTTTGTGGCCGGGAGGCGGTGTGGTCGATCAGTCCGGTAAAGGCTATTCGGGCTACTGGATGCCGCAGCAGTTCGCCACCAGCCGGAATCAGCTGGACCTGAAGTCCAAGGGCGCACAGGCCACGTTGCAGTTCAAGCCCAGCGACCATTTCCTGCTGACCGGTAACTACTTTCGCTTCCAGCGGCAGCAGACCCAGATCACCAATACCCTGGAGGTTCCCGAGTGGGGACTGCCCAGCAACAACGACTTCACGGACCAGCAAGGCAGGTTGCTTGCCCCCAACGGCCTGACCTTCGATCCGTCGCACACCATCGTCACCGGCGCGAACTACGTCCTCCCGCCCGCCGGCCAGGGTTGTAACGCGACGACGAATCCTGTCACCGGTGCGCAACGACAGGCGGTGGACGTGTGCTCCACCGAAATTCCGTGGCTCAACGGCAACTACTCGGTCGAAAAGGCCACATCGCAGACTCTCAACCTCGAAGGTGAGTGGGATAACGGCGGCAGCCTCAGCGGATCGTTCAACGTCGGCCGTACCTGGGCGACAGGTGGCCCGTCGATAGAGCTGGGTATGGCCGCCAAGCCGCGCAACTTCGTCAACGGCCAGTGGGTGGACGGTAGCAACGGGGCCGCGTGGACGCTGAACGGCACGCCGACCATCACCGCGTCGCCAAACGTGCTGCAGAACATGCTGGCCGGTCAGGGACAGGTGGATCTTGGTTCCACCGGCTCCAACATGGTCAATACCAGCACCTCGCAGAACTTCGCGCAGCTGGATTTCACCTGGGCCTTCGATAACAGCTGGATGCAATCGCTGCAGTTCGGCGTGAAGTACCGCGACAATCACGCCGAGCAGCAGAACAACGAACTGCGCTGGTATTGCAAAGGCACCACGCTGCAGTTTCAGACCTGCGATCCGAATGCCGGCCAGCTACCTGCGGGTTTCCTGCTGCCGAACACGCTCGATGGTCACACCGAGGCGTACAACGACAGCACCTTCCCGGCGATCAATTTCCCGGCTTACTACAACTATCTCAACTCCACCTACGACCGGGTGCTGTACAACCATCCCGAAGACAAATCCACGGTCCAGGAAAAGATCTCGGCCGCCTATGTCCAGGCCAACTTCGATACCGGCACGCTACGCGGCAACGTGGGCTTGCGTTTTGTCAGCACCAAGCAAGACCTCACCGTCGCCGATGAGATCACCACCAACAACGCGGTGTACTACCACGATGCGGGCGGCAACATCCTGATCTGTCCGACCACCGGCAAGAACATCGCCGGCGGCCCGTGCGCACCGGGTGACTTCCAATACCTGCCGCGCGAGCAATCGGTGATCCAGACATTCACCAATGCCTCCACCAGCAAGCGTTACAACAAGCTCCTGCCGAGCTTCAACGTTGCCTGGACGCTCCCGAACAACTTCGTGATACGCGCGGCCGGATCGCAGGCGATGGCCCGTGCCAACTACACCGACCTGGCTCAGCTCGGTAGCCTCACCAACAACACGCAGGACTACTACAACGACCGCAAGCAGTTCGGCGCACCCTTGCCGGGCTGGTACGGCAGCGGCGCCAACGCGGACCTGAAGCCTTTCACAGCCACCCAGTTCGACTTGGCGGGCGAGTGGTACTACGCACCCGAATCGGTCGTCGGCGTGGATGTGTTCCAGAAGAAGGTGAAGAACTTCGTCGTTCCGGTCACCGTCGATAACATCAATGTCGACGTCGGCGGCACGCAGCAGAACTTCATGCAATACAGCACCAACGCCAACGGCCGCTCCGGCACATCCAAGGGCGTGGAAATCTACACGCAGCACACCTTCCAGATGGGCTTTGGCTACATCGCCAACTACACGCTCAACAAGACCAGCGAAACGCCGGTCACGCTGGGCGATACGGCGGTCGGTAAATCGGAGCTGATCGGCAGCGCCAAGTTTGCAGCGAACCTTTCGTTGTTCTATGAAAAGAATGGTCTCCTGCTGCGCGCGACCAGCAACTGGACGGGTCGGACCATGCAAGGACTGTCGTCGGGTCTTCCGATCTATACGCAGCCCTACCACCAGCTCGACTTGAACGGTGATTACGAGTTCAACAAGCACCTGATGTTGACCGCGTCGGTCATCAACGTGACGAAGTCCACGCCGCGCGAGTATCTGGGTGGCGATACGACGGCACGCCTGTATCAACTCGAATATGCCGGGCGACAGTACTACGTGGGTGTCACGTACAAGTTCGGAGAGGGTGATTGAACGAGGTACGCGGGGTCGGGCTTCGCGCTCGATCCCGCAACGGCGGTGTCCATCGTCGCCCCGGCGCAGGCCGGGGCCCAGCGCCTCTGCTCTCAACGTTGCCGTCTGATGCGAAGAGCACCTCTTGAAGCTTTCCTCAGTGCCACAGCAGGAAGAACTGATGATCCCCCCTCCCACACGTCGTCGCCATCGCGCTGTATTAGCCTTCGCTCTGGCGGCCATGGCATCCGGTTGCATCGGCGTCAGCCACGCCAAGAACAGCACGACCTCGCTACCCTCGACTGCGACGGTCGATGAAGCCAATCCACTGGTCGGTACAGCACCGTTGGACCAACAAAAGCTGATCGGCAACGCACCGCCACCGGGCGAGCCGTTGTATTCGGGCATGACATCGCCGGGCGCGAGCCTGCCGCAAAGCGCGACCGAGGCGGCACCGGTCAATATCAATGCCGATCTCAGCTATCCCACGGGCGTGGCCGTGGCGTACGGCTATGCCCGGCCGACCATGATCGGGTTTACCGGCGGCGGCTCGACCTATGGCGCGCGCGCCGCGCCGATGATCATGCCGGTCGTAGGCGACTGGACCATGCCGCCGGACTATGCGCAGTCGTATTACGACAAGGCGAGCGAGAAAGCGTCGCCCGGCTATTACGCGGTGGATCTGGCCACGTTCCACACCCACGTCGAACTGACCGTGACGCAGTGGACCAGCCTGATGCGCTTCACCTTCCCGGCAAGCCATCGCTCGAACGTCGTCGTCAACCTGCGTCGCGCCGGCGGTAACGTGGAAGTGGTCGGCGATCGCACCATTCGCGGTGTGGCCACCATGGGCGGGCGCAAGGAGTACGACTCGGACGGTCCCTGGTTCGTTGCCGAGTTCTCGCGACCGTTCGCCAGCTTCGGCACCTTCCATGCAGAACAGGACGAGCGCAATCGCGGGCTCGGTAATGAGGACGTCCAGGCCGATCGGCGCACGGTATCGGGCAACTACGCGGGAGCCTATGTCACTTTCGACACGCAGGCGGGTGAGCAGGTACTGGTGCGGATTGCTCACGGCCACAGCGCCGAAGAAGCCGAGCAGCGACTGCGTGCCGCGGGTTCTGATTGGAATTTTGAGCGTACGCACGATCAGGCGCGAACAGCATGGGCGAAGTTGTTCGATCGCGTCGAAGTCGAGGGAGGCACGCCGAAGCAGCGCACGCTGTTCTACTCGACGCTGTATCACGCTTTCGCCAGCCCACGATTGATCGCGCGCAAAGGCGATCGCTTCACCGGTACCGATGGCAAGGTTCAGGTCGCCAGCTACGACCGCTATGGCCCCGTGCCTTTCTGGGATACCGGTCGCAACCAGGTCATCTTGCTGATGTTGCTGGAACCGAAGGTCGTGCAGGACATCATGCAGTCCGAGCTGGATCGTGCGCGCGACACCGGCTACATGAATACCTCGTTCCACGGCGACCATGCCTCGTTCCTCTATGACGGCGCATGGCAGCGCGGCATCTCGTTCGACTACGCTGCCGTCTACGAGTACCTGCGCAAGAACGCGACCGATCCCAAGGGGCCACGCGGATACCTGGCCGAGTATATGAAGAACGGCTGGATCTCCGACATCATTCCGCCAGGCAATCCCAGCCCGCCCTACGCTGGTGGCAAGGCAGGCGCCGCCACCACACTCGAATATGCCTGGGACGATCACGCCTTGGCCGATATCGCCCAGCGGCTCGGCAAGACGGACGACGCCCAGATGTTCATGCGCCGCGCCGCCAACTACCGCAACGTGTTCGATCCGTCGGTAGGCTTCATGCGTGGGCGCACCGATGACGGCAAGTGGATTTCACCCTTCGATCCAGGCGAGCCGTACTACAACTTCATGATGAAGGAAGCCTCGGGCTGGTCCACCTTGTGGCTGGTGCCGCACGACGTGCAGGGTTTGATGGGATTGCTCGGTGGGCGCGATGCGTTCAACGCCAAGCTCGATGCCTTCTTCTCCACGCCCTACCAGGCCAAGGGCGTCTGCCGCGATTGCACCGGCCTGATCGGGCAATACGTGCAAGGCAACCAGCCGGACCAGCAAGCGGCCTACCTTTATGCATGGAGCGGACAGCCCTGGAAGACGCAGGCGCTGACCCGCCGCATTCTCGACGACATGTACGGCAGCGATGCGACCGGTTACGGTTATCCCGGCATGGACGACCAAGGTTCGACCTCGTCCTGGTATGTGCTGAGCGCGATGGGCTTCTATCCGGTCGATCCTTCCAGCCCCGATTACATCCTTGGCAGCCCGATCTTCGATCGCGTCCGCCTGCATATGGGTAACGGCAAGATCTTCGAGATCGTCGCGCGCAACAACTCGGCCCAGAACATGTATATCCAGTCCGCTACGCTCAACGGCAAGCCATGGAACAAACCGTGGTTCAGCCACGCCGACATCGCGAAAGGTGCCACCTTGGTACTCACGATGGGACCCGAGCCAAACAAGGCGTGGGGTACCGATCCGCAGGATGCGCCGCGATCCATGTCGGAGAAACAGCCATGAATGCAATCAAGATCGGAATATGGCACGCGAGTGTGTGGATGGGCTTGGCCATGGCCACAAGTATTGCTTCGACGGCCATGGCCGCGTCGAATCAAGCGACTGTCTGGAACGGCAAAGCGGCGCCACTGGCGACACCGTGGACGGCTGAGGTGTCGCCCAGCAACGCGTTACCCGGGTACCCCCGTCCGCAGCTGGCGCGCCCCTCGCTGGAGCATCCACAATGGATGAATCTCAACGGGCTGTGGCAATACGCATCGAACGAGGGGCAAGGTGCACCGCCGTTCGGCCAGACGCTGAAGGACAAGGTGCTGGTGCCCTATCCGATCGAGTCGGTGCTATCGGGCGTACAAGCCCATTCGGACTTCATGTTCTATCGTCGGATGGTAGATATCCCGGCTGATTTCACCGCGCACGGACAACATGTGCGACTGAACTTCGGCGCAGTGGGGCAGGACGCCACGGTCTACGTCAACGGCAAGCAGGTGGCGCAACATAAGGGCGGCTATACGTCCTTCAGTGCGGACATCACCTCGGCACTTCACGCACAGGGTGCGCAGGAGATCATCGTTGCCGTGCATGCGCCGGTGGACGGCGCCAACGTGATGGTCGGCAAGCAACGGCTGAAACCGGACGGCATCTTCTACACCGCGGCTTCGGGCATCTGGCAATCGGTGTGGCTGGAGCCGGTGCCGGCTACCAGCCTGGCGCAACTGAACTTCACACCGGTTCGCAGTCTGGATGCCTTCACTGTCACGTCAAAAGTGGACGGCCATCCTGGTGCAGCCAAGCTGCACGTCACCGCCTATGCGGATGGCAAGGCGGTGGGCGAGGCGAGTGGGCCAGCCGGGCAATCGTTGCACTTGGCTGTCGCGCATCCGCATCTATGGAGCCCGCAGGATCCTTTCCTGTACACCTTCAAGGCCACGCTCACGCAAGGTGATCAACGCGACGAAGTCACCAGCTATGCCGGCATGCGCAGCATTGCCATCGCGAAGGTGGATGGGCGCAACCGCATCGTATTGAACGGCAAACCGACCTTCCTGCTGGCCACGCTGGATCAGGGGTATTGGCCGGACGGTATCTACACCGCGCCCACCGATGCGGCACTCAAGTTCGATATACAGAAGACCAAAGACCTCGGCTTCAACACCATCCGCAAACACATCAAGGTGGAGCCGGCACGTTGGTATTACTGGGCCGACCGTATCGGCCTGATGGTATGGCAGGACATGCCGGCGCTGCCTACGGGAAACAACGACAAGCTCAGTGATGCCGACAAGGCGACCTTTCGTGCCGACGTCTCGGCCATCGTCGATCAGCTCAAGGGCGAAACCTCGATCATCGGCTGGATTCCGTTCAACGAAGGTTGGGGCCAATGGAGCATTCCCGCTGCCGCCGAATTGGCCACGCAGATCAAGCAACTCGATCCCTCGCGTCTGGTCGATGCGCGCAGCGGCGCTAACTGCTGCGACACCAAGGGCGATCCACACGCCGGCGATGTTTACGACGTGCACGACTACCAAGGCCCCGGCCTGCCCAGCCCGGATGCACAGCGTGCTGCCATCGACGGCGAACATGGCGGCCTGACCCTGGGCATTCCCGACCATGTCTGGCCCAACACGCCGATCAATCCCTATGGGGATGTGAAGGACCGCGACGCGTTGAACGCCGGCTACGTCGCCAATACTGCCGTATTGCGCGACAAAGGCGTGGCCAATGGCATGTCCGGCAGCGTCTACACCCAGATCACCGATGTCGAGGGCGAGCACAACGGCCTGTTCACCTACGACCGCAAGATCGAAAAGGTGGACGAAGCCAAGGTGCGCGCGATCAATGAGGCGACGATACGCGCTGGCGGGCAGCCGTGAGACCTGTGCGTGGCAGGTTGATGAGATGGCTGATCACCCGATAGCGCGTTTACTTGGGACTGTCCGCTCGTGAAGCGGACAGTCTGGTTGCCAATCAAATGCCGGCTTCGTCCTGCTTTTGCTTCTCGCGTTTTGACGCCTTCCAGGCTCGGACTTCGTCGATGACGATCTGTAGCCGGGCACGTTGCTCCTGACTGAGAGGCGCATGCTTGGCCTTGCGCAGAAGCGCATCAAACATGTAGCCAGATCTGAAAAAGTAGGGCCTGACCTCGAGAAAGCAGATGGCGGCTTCCATCGTCTCGATATCACCTGCGACCAGGCGATCCAGAGCGCCTTTGTACCCACCGGGAAAAGCCAGTTCGTCGTATCTATGATGATAAACCTCGCAGGCTCGTGACCACTCTTCTTTCTTCTTAGGGCTTGCATCTCTTGTGGCAAATGTTTCACGGATGCGCCGATTCAGGCGAGCGATCTCAGCGGCGTTCTCTTCGATCAGAAGTTTGATCCGGTCAGACGGATGTGGCACCCGACCCTCCTCGAGTTGAGGATCGACAGGTACTCGCTTCGGTTTGAAAATGCGCCTTCATCGCTCAGTATTTTTGTGGGCTCTTTCGTTTGGCAGACCAGCTTGGCGTATATAAAAACCTTACAAGCTGACCACCAAAGACATAAAACAAGACTTCGCAGACTAGTGTGAATTTTTGCCAGGGACTGCGAGGTGTAATGTGCCTGCTACGCCAAGCATCTTGCACGGCAACTCTACGAGCCGTGATTGCGCGCGCACTCTCAGACGACGCTTTCTGCTTTTCGTTGCGTCTCTCCGCCAACCGGCGCTGTTGCCGAGTAACCGATTTAGGCATCTATTTGCCTCGCAATACGTGACCGCTTTGAGGAGTTCCATCAACACAACAAACTGTCAGGCTTCCACTGGCACTACGGCAGCTTGAACTTTCGAGTGGCACGTGGCGGCCAGATGGATGTGAACTGGGCGCCGCCTGCCACGCGGAAGGCGGCCGACATGCCGTTCAGAACACCCAATCCTTCCAGAACGTCTTTTGAGCGTCGAAAGGAATGTCGCGGATCAGACGCGAGCATGAAAAGATTGATCTCTTTTGGACTGACATCGTAGCCTTCCAGTTCGACGGCATCGCCCAATGCCTCCTTCAACTTGCCTTCAATCACCGCGAGAAACGCTTCATCGGCCAGAGATTTGCGCCAGAACTTGATGATGAGTTGATAATCCATTCGGCGAGTGTAGCTCCAACCAACCTATTGGGCGGCTCCAGTGGGTATTGCCATATCCACGGGTTCACTGTTGTTCCGGATGCAAAGTCTGCTTGGTTCGTCAGCTTGATGTTTTGGTTTCGCCGCCTTGCATGAGACGGGACGGCCAGCCGATGCGAACAAGAAGCCCGTCCGGCCCACAGATCCCGACCTCATACAGACCCCACTCGCGGTGTCGTAGCACGCCTCCCGGGCGGATGATCAAATCGTCCACGCGTGCGGCGATAGCATCCACGTCTGGCGTGCGGATGAAAACACCGAACGGGTTGTGCTTCTCCGGAACGGCCCAGGGGCCGCTTCCAGCCTGGGTAAGGTGCACTTCGCAGTCCCAGCCGGTCATGATGATGTAGTTATCGTCGCCGCCCGTGCGGACAAAGCCCAGGCGCTCCCAAAACGGAATCGCAGCCGGCAGATCGTTGCTGGGAACGATAGCGAAGGCACCTACGGTGGCAGGGATGGGCATGCGTCGACTCCGGTGTGGGTAGCGTTTAGCTGGTTTGCCCTGGAAGCTTACACACGGACAAATACCATGTTGAGTACCGACGACTTGTGCCAGGGGCAGTCAAAAAGCCCGAAGCTCGGCAGCCCGCCTGACTCACCGCCCGACTTGCCCTCCAACATAAAAGCTTCAACCCCGCCGCGCTGGCAAAAACCGGCTGTTACGTAGCAGCCCCGCCGAGACGAGCGACACCAGCACCCCGACCGGAAAGATCTCCACGAACGTCATCGGCAGGCGGAACATCGGGTTCGCGTACTGGACCTTGAACGTCTCCATGTCGGTAGTCAGCTTCGCCAGCTTCTCGGCACTCGCGCCCTTGGCCTTCTCGGCCGCAATGATCGCCTGCGCATAGGAGGTGGCAAAATCCATGTGCGTCATCGCCTGCACGGCTTCCCATGCGGCCACATAGAAAATGCCGGCGATGAAGCTGATGCCCAGCCCGACCCCGAGTCCCTGCCAGAAGCCGATGACTCCACCCCGGTCCACGTCCCGGTGCCGTTTGATCCCGACGAAAACCGCGCTCAGTGCGATCAGCATCGTCGTATAGCCAATCACCATGCCGTATTTCAGCGGCGGCATCCCGGAGAACAGGACGAAGGTGACGAGCTCGAACCCGCCGACGATCAGGCCGGCGATCACGCCATATTTCAGAATGTTGCGTAACACGGTGCTACTCCCCAGTGGTGGATGGAGCCGCCATTGCGCGCGATCCGGCGGTGTCCGGCAATCGCCCGAAAGGATGATTTTGGCCTGTTCACCCCAAATAACGTGGTGTCAGGGCACGATCCCAAGCTCGCGCGCCCGGCGAACCGCCTCGGTGCGCCGCTTCGCGCCCAGCTTCTCGAACAGCCGCGCCACATGCGTCTTGACCGTGTTCGGCGAAACGTGGAGGCGTACCGCGATCTCCTTGTTGGAATGGCCAGCGGCCAGTTCGTGCAGTACCTCCAGCTCACGCTCGCTCAGGCCCAGCGCCGCTTGCGCCTTCGGGTTGCCGTCAAAGGTGAGCGCCGCTGGCGCGGCGAAGACCCGCACGCCCAGGACGATGCCGAGCACCAGGAAGGCAGCGGCGACCAGGAACAGGTAGATGTCGCCCGAATGCATCCGCGCCAGACGCTGGTAGTCGAGCCACTGCAGGGCGAGCGTCCCCACCGCCAGCAGCGCCCCGTAGCCGACTATCCGCTTCCACATGGCCTTAGCCCCTCGCCCCGTCCGGGGTCATTTTAGCGCTGGTCTACGGACGGTAAGAAAAGGGCCGCTCGACTCGACATTGGCGGTCTCGATCCAGCTCGCAATGTCCCTGTGGAGGCGAGTTTGAGACATGCCACCGAATGACCCGTCGGGAGCTGATTCACCTGAGGACAACGACTCAAAGACGTGCCGACATACGAACGCTGCCTCTTGATGCCTGTGACTGGAGCACTCGATAGAATGTTTCTCAAACATGGGCTTGGAAGCGCCAAACCTAAGGGGCTGCAGATGCTATCGCGATGCCCGATATGAGTCGGAAACAGCCTTTGACTAAGCTAGCCATCTAGATGATCTCGCCATCCTAGGAGCAAGCCAACCACTTTCGCGTCTCGACCTCGATTGCCGCCTCCACCCATACGTTCCGTACTTAGCCAATACAAGTATTCGGCGATGTCCTTCCCGTCTACGGTGGCTTTCAGCAATCGAAAGATCTGTGGGACATAGCTTTCGTACTCATCTCTGGCTTGGGGGATGCCGGCAACGCCGATGGGATCCCACATGTAGTGAAGGACTTCATCGATCCTGCACAGAAGTTCTTTATCTTGCGGCGAAACATTCACTCGGGAAGTCCTGGCTTCGTTCTGACAATGTCCGCTTTGGTTGAAAAGCAGACGATATCGCAGCCTCACTGACGAGGCTGATCGATCTAGTTGAGTCCGTTATCTTTATTTTGCGGTGAGAGACATGCGGAGCTCATGACTTCTGTAGTGCGATGGTAAGCAAAATTTCCCCATTTACCATGAAGGGTAATCTCCCCATCAGCCGAGGTAATTTCGTCTGTCTCCCAGATTTTTTGCCAATGAATGGACTGGGGTAAGACGTAACGCCCTTCGGATTGGTAGACAGTACCGCCCGGCGCAATCCGACACTGGAGCGCTGTTCCGTCTGCATTGATCTTCACCCAAACGGTATGTCCGCCAAACTGCCACAGACCGACCAGCGATGATGGCGGGATCGGTGTAGTTGCATGCACCCACTGCGAAACTACAAAGAGCATAACCACGACTACAAATCGCATCCAACTCCCCCGTAAATAGACGACGCCTCAAGGCGCTCGCTCGAAAGCGGCATAACGAAAGCCAGTCGCCGTCCCTAAGATCTGACTCGCACTTCGAGCAAGGCTAAGCCAACCGCCGGCGAATACTTCCTAACGATCACTGCGCCTTGTATCCCCTACGACCAACGACCTCCGGGCTTGCCGATAGGCGAGAGCACCGAAAGCCAGGAAGCCGCAGCCAAGAATGAAGGTGAAGTCCTTTATCCCGTGCGGCGACGACAAGCCCCAGATCATGAATACCACGCCCATGAATGCACAGAAGACAGGCCCAAGAATAATGTTTCGTGGAGCGGCGGCTAAAGCGCGTTCATTCCGCTTCAGCATGTCGTGGTAAGCCTGCACGGTGACTTCATGCTCCCCTTTGCATGACAGACCGTGCCCCATGTCCACAGTACAGGACTGGCAAAGGCCCTTGCCACAGGCTTTGCATGTGCCCAAGGCAACCATCGTCGGATGATTGAAGCAGTTCATAACGCATTCCCCCTCATTGATTTCAAGCGAATCGGGTGCTTACCAGACTTCCAACGGACGCGCAGCTACGACACGGCGTTCATCACGGAGGAAACCACGTGCCACCCGCCAGCATCGTGTTTCACCACGGCCGTATACCAACCCGCACAGAGGGCGCCGCAGTAGTAGCTATAAGGCACGTCGTAGTTTCCATCAGGGCGGCGAACGGGTAGGCCGATTGAAAAGCGCATGCTCATGGAAGCACCGCCGACACCTTCCTTCCAGGCGCTTCCAGGGTAGGTTTCAATGCCGTCTTGCCTGAGGCTGGCCGCAATTTCGGGTGAAAGATCGACAAGCCCCTTGGCATCGGGCGAGGGGAGATTCACGAAATAACGCGCTTGTACCGTGCCGCCTCCACGGGATCGATCGGCACCAACCTGATACCGAAGCAGGACCTCAGCCAGGTTCTGCAGATCAGGCGATGGAAATTTCCTGGCCATCGCCAAGGCCTCCGTTTTTGCCTGGGCATCGGCGACCAGCTGCTGAATATTTTCCTGGGCCACACATCCCACCGCAGGCGGCAGTTCAAGACAGGCCCGGCCGGTTGACTCGTTTACTGTTGCAACGAAGCGCTTCGTCGCGTTGGAATCCAGCGAGGCTTCGATTTGGACCGTCCATTCGCGAGTTGATGGTTCGAAGCGTATGTCTTGCGTGGAGTAGTTGTGGCTATGTGTCGCTTCAGTAGCCAGCTTTAGCGCAATATTCATGGCCGCTCCGCCATCGAGTATGGGCTCAGCCTGGTCCGCGGCAAGTAGTGGCGAGCTGCTCGTCCATGCCATAGAGATGACGAACAGCGTTCGCAACCGATAGCTCGATCTCATGATCCATTCCCCAGATGACGAGCGACTGTAGAGAGCCTCAAAAAGAACCTCGCCCTTTCCATCGTCGTCCCGGCGCAGGCCGGGATCCAGTGACTTCGGTTTCCGGCTTTCGCGATAGAGCGGATGCTTGTTGGCTCTCGCGATATCCGATTGCAAAGTCACTGGATCCCGGCCTGCGCCGGGATGACGGCTAGGAGTGGTATTTCGAAGGATTATTTCGTCGGCGTAGCGATAGCCCCGATAAGATCCTTGCCTTGGCCGCGCACCAGATGCGGATACTTCAGGCCGCCGTGGTAGTCGACCTTGACGGTCTTATAGTCATCCACGTCCTTCACAAGGAACTCAATCGGCGTGGTGGTTTTCTTCGCATCGGTCACCGCGTCCTTCAGTACCTGCGGCGAGAACTCCTTACCGTTCACGGCCACGATGGTCACGCCCGGGACGAGGCCCGCTTTCGCCGCCGCGCCTTCCCACTGTGCATCGCGTACTTCGCCCTTGTCGGAGACCTGGATGCCTAGCGAATAGGCCAGGTTGATCGACTTGCGCAGCTTCTCACCCGTCGTCGCGAACTCGCTGGGCTTGTCGTCGAAGGCCAGCTTCCAGCCGCCGCCTTCGATACCCTTCTCGGGCATGGTGTCGCCGGTATAGTCCAGGCGTTCGCGCAGGAAGGTCTTCCAGTCGTAGGGCTGCACGTCGTTAAGGGTCTTCACCACGTCTTCGAACGTATAGGTCTTGGGCACATAGCTGCCGTTGTCCATGCCATAGAAAGCCTTCGCGAATTCATCCAGCGTGTGCTTGCCGCCGGAGAGGTCGCGAATCTTCGTGTCCACGTCCAGCCACAGCATCTGGCCTTCCGGGTAATAATCGGAGCTGCGGCGCAGATTCACCCAACCGCTGCTGCCGCGAGAGGAAAGTGGAATGCCATCGGCGGTGTCCTGCAGCGAGCGCCATTGGCGGCCCGTGCGCGCACCCATGTCCGCGGCAATGGACGCCAGCGAATCGCGCCACTGGTCGGTGCTCCAGATGCCCGAGCGCGCGGTCAGCACGCCAGCCCAGTAATCGGTGAGGCCCTCGTACACCCACAGCAGATCGTCCTGCATCGGCTCGGCGAACGTCGGCGTCCACAGGTCGGCCGGGCGGCGGAATTTGCCATTCCACGAGTGGATGTATTCATGCGGCAGTAGTGTGCCCGCGGCGGCATGCACCTTCGGGTCGGTGAGGAAGTTGGCGAACAGGCGATCGTCGCTCGACTGGTGATGCTCCAGACCGAAGTGGCCGGTGTGATCGGAAACGACGAGCAGGAAATCGTAGTGGCCGTAGTGGTGCGCACCGAACAGCTTGTTCGCCTGCACCACGAGGTTGCGCTGTGGGGCGATCTGCTTGTCGGTGATCTTTACGCTGTCCTCGTCCTCGCCCACGATGTCCAGGTGCACGGGCACAGACTGGCCCGGCGCAAGATCAACGCGGTTGAAATAAGGGCCCGCGATCAGCGGCGAATCCACGAAGTTCTCGTAGCTCACCGGCTTGAAGGTGACGGTGTCGCCGGACTGCGATGCGGTTTCCAGCGCTGTCGCGAACTTCCAGCCGGCGGGTAGCTTCACCGTCGGCTCGATGGTGATGCGGCTGCTGTAGTAACCGGCCGGGTAGAACGACACTTCGTTGAATTCCAGCGGGATGTAGTGCGGCGTAGCGGCATCGAGATAGTCGAAGCTCAGGTCGAGCTTGTCCACGCCATCGGGCACGTCCACGTGGAACGCGAACATCTCCTTGAGATCGCGGCGCCAGGGAATCTTCTTGCCGTTGGCGGTGACGATCAGACTGGCCACGTTCGACAACGGGCCGTCCGGCCCGTGCTCGCCCGGAATCCACTTCGGGTAGTACAGCACCACATGGCCCGGCGATACCGGGATGCTCTCGCGCACGTGCAGCAGGTGTCGTGCCTGATCGGTCAGGTCCACGGTCACTGCGAGGTTGCCCTTGTAGGGCTGGTCGACAGGAGCGGGAAGGTCCTGCGCGAAGGCAGCGGGAGCGGCGGTGATCAGCGCAATGGCGGTGGCGAGCGAGGCACGGCGAAGGGGGAGGCGCATGGGAAGTTCCGGGCGGATGAAGGCTCGATGGTGGAGCCGCGCGGCCCCGCGTCGTATATGCCAGAGGTCACGGTGGTTGGAAGCGCCGCCCTCGCTTGCGTTCCGGTAGGACCCATGCAAACGCCTGTAAGCTTGAAGAACTGATCGCTTTTGATGGCCTTGCCGAGGGGCTGCAATAACCCATGAATGCCATGCATCCCATTGAGCATCATCCCGTTTCGCAGCTGGGCGGCGGTTTCATCGCCGGCACGCCGATATGGACGGATCGCGGCCTGGTCCCGATCGAGCAGCTGAAAATCGGCGACAGCGTGCTGTCGCAGTCCGAAGGCACGGGTGAGCGTGTCTATCGCAAGGTGGTGCGCACGTTCTCATGCGAGAACAAGGCGATCTTGTGCGTTCGCTACTGCCTGCCGCCGCCTAACGACACAGAGATCCACTACCTGTATGTGGTCGACAATCACCCGTTCTGGGTGAAGCGTACGGGATGGGTCCACACTTACCTGCTCGAAGGCGGCCAGGAGTTCGAATTGCACGACGGCAGCACGGCCTACGTGCTCGAAGTGGTGTACGTCTACAAGACGGATCGCCCAGGCGTGGGTTGGATGCCCGAATACTCACACAGCGCGGACGGATTCGAGATCGACTTCAGCGGCGGCCGGGAATGGTGGCTGGACGAGCAGGACCAGCGGAACTTCGGCAAATCCCTGGGCAGCTTGCAGGCCACGGTCTACAACATCGAGCTCGAGGGCCTCGGCACCTATTACGTTGGCGAACTCGGCGTGCGGGTGAACGTTGTGTCGGAAACATGAGCCTTGCGGACCCCTATCGCGTGCGCTAATTATCGGGCGCTTGCACGTTGTAGCCATCGGATTGCAGTGCGCTCAGATAGCCATCTGGTGCGAGCAGTTCGTGCATCGGCAGTACTGCGAAGGTCTGCTGATTCTTATCGAGCGCATGCTCGGCGACGCTGATCCAGTTTTTCCTTACGCGACTTTCCATGTCGCTGATGCCAAGTGCCGCAGCGAAGGGTGAGATGTCCAGCGTGGACAAACATGAGTCCTGTTGCACTTGCGACAAGATGGACCGCAGTGTACCGATATCGCCCGTCGCCCACGCATTTGCGCGCGACGTCGCCTGGGCGAGATCCTGGTCCAGCGCATCCAACACCTGGTCAAGGCAGCGCTGATCGTCCATCGATTTGTCGTTCAGCGAGCGGATCGTCTCACGTGAATCTTTCAGCAAAAGTTGGTACGACGTATTGAAAGCTGCGACTCCATGGTGAGCGGCGATCTTGTAAACGATGTTCTCCAGTTCATACTCATCAACCAGTCCGTAATGCTTGAGAGCGGCCTCATAAAGTTCGCGTCCAGCCAGAATGGGCCGCATCCGTTCCACGCGATGACTGTCGCCGAGATACTTGGCTTTCAGCACTAGCCAGTGGCGATAAAGCTCTGGCGTCAGGACGTCCTGCAGAGTCTTCTGGTCGGGATTTTTTCCAAGTTCCTGGGGCGAGGGCATCATGGAGCTGCGGTAGAAGCTCGTCCGCACGCCGATCTCCAAACTTGGCAGCTTCAACACCGCCTGCGATGCTGCGATACGGTATTCGACGTCCGCTGACTTCCATCGCATATCTCGGGGTAGCGGCGAAGTAAGGCCGAGTACCCACATGACATGTTTTCCCTTGCTCACCTTCCACAGCGCGGGGCCGGGCAGAACGCCGGTCACCACCACCGGTGCGAGCGTTGTCACCGTATTCGATGCGGGCGGCGACATGGATGAAGATTGCGGGTATGCCGCGCAATTCAAGCAACCAACGAAAGCCACGACCAACAGAGGGGTGAAGAATCGCCCCATGATCCGAGTCACGCAGCTATTGCAGGTCATTTCGACCGTCCATATGTCCTCCAACGAGGTCCGTTTCGGGTCGGAAGCGGGTATTGCTTCATCTCAGCAAGAAATGCTCTCAGTTACCGTTGATTGAAGTATTCGCCAGAGATGACAGCATCAAGGAATCTGATGGCATCTGGATCAACCATCGATCGCGGGGTATAGCCGTGTTGATCCGGCTCAGCAAGCAAGCGTGATTTGCTTTCAAGTGCTAGCGCCTGAAATGCGCCGCGTTCCTCGGAATTCATTTCCTTGACGATGTCTGTTATCGGTTCGTACATCGTAGCTGCGTAATCCCTATCTATCTGGTCCTCAGTCCCAAAATAGACAAGGAAAATGTACTCAAATGCCAGCTCTGCCATTGCCTTCATATTTGCCACGCTCCCCTGGAATTTAACTGACACGCACCCGATTCATTGACGCATGTCGGCTTTGTGTCGGAAGCCGACACTCGATGCGTTCCACTGACTTGGCCAACACCCAGCCTTGCATTCCGTAGCTGGTCTCCAGATCGTAACCAGAAACGCCCTGTGCATGGCAATACGCCTGAGCGTTCTCGAGCGAGTCAGCCCAGTTGCCCGGCCAGCCCACCAGCCGGAATCCCTCATCGATGATGTTCCACTCTCGGGAGAGCAGTGCCTCAGCATGGATGGGTACCAGATCGAATACCCAGGACGGCATGAGTGGATAGGGAAACTGATGTGCCACCACACCACTGAATCTCAAGTCGAAAAGCGATGAGCCTTCCGGGCCCGCGCGAAGGTGCAACAGCACCTCGCTCGATCGCGAGTCTGCCGAGTAGGCAAGTACCTGACTGTCGTGTACACCCGGAAACATACGGTGGTCCCTGCATTTATGTTTAGTCGGGCCGTCGTTCGCGCACCGCGTTTGTAGCGCCGGCGCTCAGCCAAGCTCCTGCGCAAGTCCGATGAGAAGCCCCTCAGGCCCGCGAATGTAGCAAAGCCGATATATATCTTGATAACGCACGACTTCGCCCACGAGCTGTGCGCCGCGCTTGCGGAGCTTTTCGAACGTTTCGTCGATGTCGTCCACGGTGAACATGACGCGCAGATAGCCCAGCGCATTCACCGGCGCGTTCCGATGATCCGCGACGGTGGCCGGCGTGAGAAAGCGGGAGAGTTCGAGCCGGCTGTGACCATCGGGGGTGCGCATCATGGCAATCTCGACGCGTTGATCGCCCAATCCGGTGACACGTCCGGCCCACTCTCCTTCGATCATGGCCCGCCCTTCAAGCTCGAGGCCGAGCTCGCGAAAGAAATCGATCGCCGCCGCGAGGTCATCGACGACGATGCCGATGTTGTCCATCCGTTTAAGACCCATGTTTCGAATCTATAAGATGGCGCTTGTTCTGACAACGGATGCCGCCGATGGTCATGCCACCGACGGCATACCGAAGCGCGCTTAAGACATCACGCCCATGTTCGCCAGGCTGGGGTGAAGATCCCGGACCGGGCTTAGGCTTTCCAGCAGCGAACCAAGATGCAGAATTGTGGACTCCGCCAACCATGGCGATACCAGCTGCACACCGATCGGCAGGCCATCCTTGCTGGTGCCAAAACGCATCGAGAGGCCCGGCAGGCCCGTAACGCTCAGCGGCGCGGTCGCGTCCATCACGTGCAGGGAAGAGACCGTCTGACCGTTGATGAGGAACTCCGCGGCATCGTGAGCGTGCGCTGGCACCGGCGTTACCGGACAGAGCAGCGCATCATAGCGAGCGAAGTATTGAGCGAAGCCATCGCGCATCGTTTCGATCTGCTGCTCGGCGATAACGAAATCTTCGATCGATGTATCGGGAGTGTCGAAGACGCCCTGCACATGCTTGTAGATCAGATCTTCGTGCCCGGCCGTTGCCTTCCTGAAGGCAGGCTTGGTCTCCATGGCCTGAAGCTTCCAAAGAAGCTCAAGCGCATTGATCTGCTCAAGCACAGGGATGCGCACTTCCTCGACGATGACACCTGCGCTCTTGAGCGCCTCAACCGCCGCCTTGACGGTTGCCGCGACATCGTTGTCGACCAGGCCAAAGCCGGGTTCGACGAGCCAGCCGACGCGGATCGGTCGATTCGGTAAAGCGCCAATGCCGGCATCCAGGCTGGGCGAGCTGATGGAGAAACCGTCGGCGCCATCGGGACCGGCCAGGAGCGAATAAGCGAGTGCGATATCGCGAACCGAACGCGCCATCGGGCCGGCATGCCAGAAACGACGCGGTACGCGCGGCCAGATGCCCGTCATCGGAATCCGTCCGTGCGTCGCCTTGAGACCGAGCACGCCGGTCAAGGCCGCCGGGCCACGGACAGAAATAGCGACGTCAGTGGCAAGACCGATCGGCGACATACCTGCTGCAATGGCCGCCGACTCACCGCCGCTTGACCCGCCTGGGGTGCGATCGAGGTTCCATGGATTGAGCGTTCGGCCCGAAAGCAGATTGTCGCTTTCGATCCAATAAGAGAATTCGGGAAGGTTGGTCTTGGCCAGAAGAATGCCGCCTGCCTTCTTCATGCGTGCAATGGTGGGTGCATCGGTGTCGGGGATACGGCCCTTGAAGATGGGCGAGCCCAACTGGGTGAGCACGCCAGCGGTATCGAACGAATCCTTCGCCGAGAAGGGCACGCCATGGAGCGGCCCCAATGTATGGCCGGCCAGGACGGCGGCTTCGGCCGCCTTGGCAGCCTTCAGTGCGTCCTGAGCGACGGTGACCACAGCGTTGATATTCGGATTGACCGCTTCGATGCGGTCGAGGTGCGCCTGCATAACCTCGACAGGCGAAACTTCCTTGGTGCGTATCAGTTCGGCGAGCTTGGTCGCATCCTGGTAAATGAGTTCGGAGTGCATGGGATAGGGCTCTCAAAGTGCTGAATAGGGGGCAACAAAGGTCGGTCGCTAGCCTACCTAACATTTGTTAGGGCGGAGAATAGGCCGCATAATAGGCGTCGTCAACCACTTTTTGCGGGCGGCCGATTTGGTGATGGCCAAGGCTCTGAGAGAATTGGACGCGGCATGGCGATGCCATCGCTGTGTACGGCCTGAGCGGCTTGCGTCGATAATGAACAGCTCGAGCCCTGGTTGAACGGACCTGCGGTACGCACGTCAATACAGCGAACCTCCGCAGTTTCCGGGGCGGCTCGTTTCATGAGGATAGATTCGTGGATAGTCAGACAGGCACAAATTCCAGGGACAGAATCCTGGACGTCGCGACAAAGATCGCGCAGGCGCATGGCTACGGCGGACTGAACCTTCGCACGTTGGCGGAAGAAGTCGGCATCAAGGCCGCCAGCCTCTACCATCACTTCCCGAGCAAAGCCGATCTCGCCACCGCCGTGGCCAAGCGCTACTGGGAAGGCGCGGCAAAAAACCTGGAAGTGCTGTCGGCCAAGATGTCGGATCCCGCGGAGCGCCTGCGGCGCTTTCCAGGAACGTTTCGTGCGTCGCTGGAGAGCGACAATCGCATCTGTCTGTGCAGCTTCATGACCGCGGAGTTCGACGATCTGCCTGAGCAGGTCAAGAAAGAGGTCGAAACGTTCACCGACATCAATGTCGCGTGGCTCAGCAAGACGCTTGTGGCCGCGGGAATCGTAAGCAGCAGGGATTCCAAGAAGCGCGCTTATGCCATATTCGCTGCCGTTGCCGGCGCGCAGCTGATGGCGCGCGGCCGTTCCGACATAAAGCTGTTTGATGCGTTGATCAAGAATTACCAGGTGGCTGGGCTTTTGCCCTCGTAAACACCGTGGCCAGGACCCTCTCTGTGAGGGTGCCAATCCGCCCTCGTAGCATCGTGGTGCTACGAGGGCTCGTGCTGCTGCCCTCTACCTCGTTGCCCTAGACGGACCAACCTTCACGATACTCACGACGTAGAAACTCGTTGGCTGCCGGGACATTGGTGATGCGCATGTTGTCTGCGTCGTACTCGATCCGGCCGCCCGCGCGAAGGGATACGACGCCAAGTAGCATGACCTCTGTCAGCCGCGCGGCATACGAGAAGGGCGAGGACGCTTCCGCCTTTCCCTTGCAGGCATCTACCCAGTTCATCTCGTGCGAGGTCTTGATGCGTGCGTACTTCTGCGGAGGTATGCCCACCGAATCATGCAACGACTGCGGCAGCAGGCGCGGGTTCGCGCCGTATGTCTCGTGGATCAGCTTGCCCTTGTCGCCGATGTAGAGGACGCCGCCGTCCTTGCTCAGCTGCCCGGCTCCCAACGCTTGAAGTCCGGGTGGCAGCAATGCGCCGTCGTACCAGGTGAGCTTCACCGGCGGCCTGCTGCCGCGTGCCGGGAACTCGTAATACGTCATCGTCGCCATGGGGTACGACGCGTGATTGAAGGGTGTCGAGACGGTCTCCACGGCCGTCGGAAAGCCCAGGTCCAACGACCAGAACGAAGAATCGATCAGGTGCGCCCCCATGTCGCCGATGGCACCCACACCCCAGTCCACCCATCCACGCCAGTTGAACGGGTGATACACCGGGTGGTAGTCGACGACGGGACCGGGGCCCAGGAAGAGATCCCATGCCAGCCCTTGCGGCATCGGATAGTTGCCGACCATGGCATTGGCGAGCCGATCCATCACCGCGCCCTCGTTCCAGTTCGCATCGTCCGGTTGCGGCCTGGCTTGCGGGCGTGGAATCCCTTGCGGCCAGTAGGCAAGCGGACGATTTGTCCAGACATGGACCTCGCTCACATGGCCGATCGCTCCTGCTGCGATGTATTCGTTGATCAAGCGGGCATCGTCGGACGAATGCCCCTGGTTTCCCATCTGCGTGACAATCTTGGGGTTGTCCTTGGCCTTCCTGGCCAGCATGCGGGCTTCGTCAATCGACCAGGTGAGTGGTTTCTGCACGTACACGTGCTTGCCATGGCTCATCGCCGCGCTGGCGATCACCGCATGCAGGTGGTCCGGCGTTGCAATGACCACCGCGTCGATGTCCTTTTGCTGTTCGAGCATCTGGCGGTAGTCGGTATAGCGTTTGATCGAATCAAACTTGTGGGACAGCCGCGTTGTCCGCTCGATATCGTCCTGCAGCTCCCGGCGCTTTGCAGCGTTCTGAATCTTGTCCAGGCGTGCCTGTGCTTGTCCCAGGTCGGCAAACATTCCGTGAAAGGACTTGTCCACATAGCGCCAATCCACATCGCACAGGGCGACGATGTTCTCACCGGCCAAGGCGCGGATATTGTGCATGCCCATGCCGCCGACGCCGATGCCGGCAATGTTCAATCGATCGCTGGGCGCTGTATGGCCGGGCCCGCCCAGGACATGGCGGGGCACGATCATCAACCCGGTCGCGGCGATGGCGGTGCCGGTGAGAAAATTTCGGCGTGAGATCTTGACGTTATCGCTCGTTTCTTTGGACGCTTCCACTGTGCTGTGGCTTTGCTTGTCTTGCTCTATGTTCGATTCATCCGACATGGGCGCTGCAGTCTCCGTTTGGATATCGATGGGATAGGGAGCAATCCAGACGAAGCCACGTATTCCATAAGGAAGCTCAAGCTCGTAGATTGCATTTAGATGGGTAGTAGCCAGCTCTACCTGTCGTTGCACCAGGCTGCGGTGCAGCCCGATACGAGCATGATGGCCGGCGCGAGATAGCTGTGCTGCTCAAACACAGCCAAGGTAACCACGGACATAACTCCCTCTGCGGCCAAATCAGGGGTAACAATTAAGCATAAGTTGGCCAAAACAGCCACGTTGTGGCTAAGCGCACAATCGTTGACCGCGAATTAGACGTCCAATTTAGACAGCCAAATTTCGTTCGCTACTGAACCGGGCCGCTCACGGGACTCAGCAGGTAGTCGCCAGGCTTGAATGCTCTTCGCATTCGCTGGGTGGCGAAATCGACGAAGGCGCGAAGTTTTGGCAGCGATTGACTTCGGCTTGGATAGTAAAGGGAAAGGCCGGGAACCTCGACACAATACGATTCGAGCACGGCCTGCAGGTCTCCACTTTCGAGATACGACATCACGAGTGAATGCGGTATCTGGAAGAGCCCAACGCCTCTCAGCGCTGAGTGAATGCAGGCCTCGATGTCATTGATCACGAGAGGTCCCTCGACGCCCACCGTGATGCGCTCACCATCGACGATAAATTGCCAATGATCGAGGGCTCGCACGGACTGACGCAGCAGGATGCAACGAAAGCCCTGCAGGTCGTACGGAGACGACGGTCGGCCATGCTTTTGAAATAACGTAGGAGCACCAACAACAACGAAGCGCTCCGGTGGCGTCAGCCACACCGCGACCATATCGATCTGGACGAAATTTCCGAGACGTATCCCCGCATCGAAACCTTCTTCGACGATGTCGATCGGACGATCCTCGCCCACCAGATCGAGTTCGACATTTGGATGAGCGTCGAGAAAGTCGGGCAGCAAGCGATTCACCAGCAACGGCAAAACGGGCCTAGGCACGTTGATGCGCAGTCGGCCGGTAATCTCACCGCCCAAACCACTCGCAGCGTCCAAACCGGCCGTGAGCATATCGACGGCCGGGCGTGCATGGGCAAGCAGGCGTTCACCCGCTTCGGTCAGCCTGACGCTTCGCGTCGTACGGGAGAAGAGGGGCGCGCCAACCCGCTCTTCCAGGCCGCGTATCGCCTGGCTGACCGCAGACGGGGTGATGCCGAGCTGGCGTGCCGCAGCGCGAAAGCCTCGATGCTCCGCCACGGTCAGAAACATCACAAGCCCGTCCAGATGGGTTCGAGCGATTGTTAAGTTCATCTACACGGCCCGTTCCGAATATGCCTCGTATTCGAATAATAACCCACGGGGTACCGTGGGCTACCGAACTTGATAAAGAAGAACGCTCATGTTTTTAGTTATGGGAATCACGGGAAAAGTTGGCGGCGCAGCGGCCAAGCATCTGCTGGCGCAAGGCAAAGAGGTACGTGCGCTCGTCCGGCATCGTGAAAAGGCGACGAAGTGGGCCGACCAGGGTGTGCAACTGGTAGAAGGCGACTGGAACGATTCGGCGGCCATCGAGATAGCGCTCAAAGGCGTCGAAGGCGCTTTTGTTATGTTGCCGTCCGAATGGGCGCCTTCGCCGGATTACAAAGAAGCGAAGGCCGTGATCGCAAATTACGTCGGTGCGCTTACCCGGGCAGCTCCGCCGCGGGTGGTAGCGCTCTCATCCATGGGGGCAAACCGAACCAGCGGGCTGGGGATGATCACCGCCCTGTCGCTTCTGGAGCAGGCATTTCGCGACCTGACATTGCCGATCGCTTATGTGCGTGCAGGCGGCTTTTTCGAGAACTTCCTTTACGGCCTGCAGGCTGCCCAGGGTGGCACGCTCCCCGTCTACTACAACCCGACCGACCGGAAATCGACCATGGTTGCAACCCATGACGTCGGCGTTGAGATCGCAGCGCTTCTGACCGGACCGGCATGGTTGGGGCATCGGGTTGTCGAGCTCGGTTCGATGGTCAGCGCTGATGACGTGGCGGCGCAACTGGGCGACGTCTTGAAGATCGAGGTCAAAGCGTTTGCCATTCCGCGAGCGGGTTGGCCGGCGGCGTTCGAGCAGTTGGGTATTCCGAAGGGTCAGACCGGACCGGCCGAAGCCATGTTCGATGCCGTCAACGCAGGTTGGATGGGCCTTGGGGTTGACGGAACAGAGCATGTTCCAGGCACGACATCCGCGCGTGATGTCTTTGCGGCGGCCCAGAAGGCCGTTGCGGAATAAGTTCGCCTATACGCCGCTGCGGCTTTCGAAACCTACTCTGAAAATCGCTTTCCGCTAGCGGCAAACTCATCATCCAAGGTTGGGCACATGTCTAAATTCTCCTGGCGCCGGGTCTTACCTTTCGCGCTTGCCGCTTTCTTCGTCGTGGGTTCGCTCAGCAATATTTTGGCGCCTGGATCCATCTACGAGGAATACCTGAAATGGGGCTACCCAAGCTGGTTCCATTTCGTCACCGGTTCGCTGGAACTCACTGCGGCGGCGCTGCTTTTGCGGGCGCCGAGTCGTCTGTTAGGTTCGGCGCTTGGCTGTGCTGTCATGCTTGCCGCCGTCGCGACCGTCATCATCCACCACGACTACGGGCATGCTGTGCCGCCACTCGTCGCAGCGACTTTGTCACTCCTTGTCGGCTGGATAAGTGGGCGCAAGCAGACAGTGGCCACTAGCCATTGATCGGTGCAAGCGGCATCCAGGCGTATACGTGGTCTTCAACGCGACTGCCTGGGATGCCATGCCTTCCGCCGCTCAACGCGGCGTTCGGTCTCATGGATCGCCGCTTTGAAACGTCACTGATCCACTTCG
Organism: Dyella sp. NPDC103356; assembly: GCF_055584465.1. Classification (NCBI taxonomy): domain Bacteria; kingdom Pseudomonadati; phylum Pseudomonadota; class Gammaproteobacteria; order Lysobacterales; family Rhodanobacteraceae; genus Dyella; species Dyella sp. NPDC103356. The sequence goes on along the minus strand of NZ_JBVJLZ010000004.1, from coordinate 100,430 downwards.
GATCATTTCAGTAGAGCGAGCGAGACACGGTCAATACAGTAGCCGCTCATGTCGCGCCAGACGATTGGAAGAACACATGTCTACATTATCCAAGTACGCGAACCGGGCAAAGGCGCCCGGTTGGCTAGGAAGCTCGTTGCTTTTTTTCGCCATCGTCGGGCTTTCGCAGCCTATCCTTGCATTTGAACAAACCGATATCTCCATGACGCCGGCAAAATGGCAAGCGAATGGCGATGTATCGTTCCAGCATGATAAGACCGAGCAGGATATTCTCGTCGTCAACAAGGGTTATGCGGAGCTGAAGAACACCAACTTCAGCAATGGAACGATTGAGTTCGACACAAAATTTGTAGGGGAGCGAATCACCGGCATCACCTTTCGCCAACATGATGACGAAGCGGATGCCTTGTATTTTCGGCCGAGTGCAGACTGTGCTGTCTCCGAGGAATGCATCCAGTACATGCCCACGGCACATCATGTATTCGAATGGGACTTGTATGGACAGTATCAAACGCATGCACCCATTCATTTCGACGGCTGGAACCACATAAAGCTGGTGCTCTCCGGCGCACGCATGAATGTTTTCATCAACGGTGCGCACGCACCGGCGCTGGCTGTCGAAACGCTGGTCGGTGGCTTCCCCGATGGCTCGATCCGATTGCATGGACCCGCATCCTATGCACACCTGAGCATCGCGCCCAATGTCGTCGATGGCTTGTCTGCGGTGGCGCCCGCGGACCCAGCGAAGGATGATCTCCGATACGTACGTCATTGGCTGGCTTCGAAGCCGTTCGTCATGCCCAGCCGCATGGATGGCACGCTTCAGGAAAACACCGGCATCGACCCCGTTTACTCGTCCATGCCAAAACAGACAGCGCCGTGGAAGTCCATCCCGCTCGACCCGGGTGGCCTGGTCAACTTGACGCGATGGTTTGGCGATGCGCAGACAGGGCAGGCCATCACCGGCATCTGGTTGAAGACCGCGATCGACGCTGACCACGACCAGATAAAGCACGTAGATATGGGATGGACCAGAGAAGTCTGGGTCTTCGTGAACGGTAAGCTCACGTTCCAAAGCAAGAACCTCTATGGCATCAAGAGCGCGAGCAAAGAGCCCGGCGGGCGCCTGTCCCTTACCAATGGATCATTCGACCTGCCGCTAAAAAAGGGTAAGAATCAAATTGTTGTAGCTATCGACGATAACTTCGCCGGTGGCCAACAGCATTGGGGATGGGGTCTGGAGATGCGGTTGGCAAACAGTGACGGCATTCGTCAGATCGGCGGTGGTGCTCAATAGAAGATCGCTGCCTGGAGAGCCCGCTTGCGGCGACTGCTCGAAGGCCTGTGTCGATCCCGGGCAAGCTCATTCGTCGTATGCATGAAGGCGGCTACTTCGGCCGCCCCTTCCATGAGGAAACTGCCATGTCCTACATCGATGGTTTCGTGATCCCCGTACCCAACGCCAACCGCGAACAGTTCATCGCGCACGCCCGTACCTTTGACGCCATTTTCGTGGAGTTTGGCGCCATTCGGGTGGTGGAGTGCTGGGGTGACGACGTGCCCGACGGCAAGCTCACCGATTTCCGCCGCGCTGTGCAGGCGACGCAGGATGAAACCGTAGTGTTCTCGTGGGTGGAATGGCCTGACAAGGCCACTCGCGATGCCGGCATGGCGAAATTCATGCAAGACCCGCGCATGGCCGCCGCCGCTGACTGTCCTTTCGATGGCAAGCGCATGATCTTCGGCGGCTTCACATCGGTGGTCAGCCTGCCGGACTAGAGCAGCCCGGATTTTGACCGGCAAGGTAGACGTCCATTGGCCAACCTTGCTTCGGGAATTCATAGTTTGGCCGTACCGGCCAAACTGTGGTTCAGCGCGCAACAATCCCCGGTATGAGCACAAGTTTCCATGTCGTTATCGGCACCCAATGATACCCATCGAATGTCGTGCCGAGTACTCATCTCAAGCGGTTGGCACCGTCCCACCGTCGATGGTGTATTCCGTCCCGGAGATGGCGCTGGCGCGAGGCGATACCAGGAAGGCGATCAAGTCCGCTACCTCCTGCGGTTTGGCGGGTCGGCCGAGTGGGATGCCTCCCAGACTCTTCATGATGATTTGCTTTCCGCCTTCGTAGTCCGTGCCGGCTTCGTCGGCCAGGCGCTGAGCCAGACGTACGGCCGCCTCTGTCTCAACCCATCCTGGCGAGACGCGTATCACGCGAACTCCTTTCGGAGTGACTTCCTTGGAGAGGCTTTTGCTGTAAGTCGAAAGCGCCGCCTTTGCCGCAGCGTAGGCAGTTGTCGACTCGGGAAGGGGCAGCGTGTGCTGGATCGACGTGACATGGACTATGACGCCCGATCCCTGCGCCAGCATGAGGGGGAGTAAAGCTCGATCGAGACGGACAGAAGGCATAAGATTGCGATTGAGTGCATCAGCCCATTGATCATCATCGAGGGCCGCAAAGCCTCCCGCGGGCGCATTGGATCCGCCCAGGACATTCACAATGATGTCGATACCGCCTAGTTCCTGGCGAACCGCGTTGATGACAGCATGGCATCCCTCTGCCGTTGTAAGGTCTGCGGCGACGTAGATTGGCCCCGTGGCGGACCGAGGCGGGATCGAGCGCGCTGAGGTCAGGACGTTCGCTCCGGCTTCCAGCAGCGTTGATACGACCGCCGCGCCGACGCCTTTCGTTCCCCCGCTCACCAATACACGTTTGCCTTCAAGGCCAAGGTCAAAGTTCATACGCCGATCTCCAGCGAAGCAATCTTGTTGTCTTGCAACTCAAAGCAATACCGCAGATCGATGGGGCTTCGCTTGAACTTGCCAACCAGGCGGCAGGTGACAAAGAATCTGCCATCGATGCTCGCAACTGCGATCGGTTCGCTGGTGTATTCGTATTTGGCCGACGAATCCACCTTCCACTGCTTGATCTCCGCCCGACCGTTATAGGTATGACGCTCATCCACAACGACGGCGTCTTCGAGAAAGCTCTTAACTAAAGCATCCGCATCATCTCCGCCATCTGCGGCGAAGTAGGCGGCAATAGGTGTTGGAAGATCGAGCATCATCTGGGTCCTCTTGGTCTTGGGCATGTCGTGCAGGCCCGAGCGATTGCATGGCTCCCCAGAATGGGATTACGGTGGTGGCATCACAAGAACGCACGAAAAGGTAAGGGACTTACCTGAAGGTAAGGAGCATGGCTAAAACATGGTGAAAAAAAACTACACCCAGGAGACTGCAGCCAACGGCGTAGAGCAGGCATTCAAGCTCCTTGAAGGGCGTTGGAAGCTCGTCATCATGTTCCACCTGTTTGGTGGTCGAATCATGCGGTTTTCGGAACTGGAACGAGCGATCCCATCGGTCTCGCAAAAAATGCTGGCCCAGCAGCTTCGACACATGGAAAGTGACGGCCTCGTCCATCGTATCGTCCACCACCAGGTGCCGCCGAAGGTCGAATATGCTCTGACGGCGTGGGGACAGGCATTGTGTCCGGCGCTGGATGCCTTGCTCACCTGGCTGGAAGAACGCCCCCTATCGGAGGGCGCTGACGAGAGCTGATCACCTAGCGGTCTTACCGTCGGAAATTAGCCTGAAATCTCAACTCAAAGGGAAACTGCATGCGTCGTGCACTTGGAAGTTGGCTTCTTGGCGTACTGCTGGTGTGCAGTGTCAGTTATCCATTCAGTACCGCGATGGCCTCGGGCCCGGCGTCCGAGTTGGCTGTTCGAACTTCAGCCGGTGCGCTCGACGGCGTCCCTTACCGAATCGATATACCCAAGAACTGGAACGGCAATCTGGTCGTGCTTATGCACGGCTACGAGCCCAAAGGTGTGCCGCGTCAGAATCCATGGCCTCAAAATGAAGAGGCTCCCGTTTTCCTTTCCCATGGTTATGCCGTCGCTGCCAGCGCATTCGCCTCCCAGGGTTGGGCCGTGGGAGACGCCTTGGAGAACAGTGAGAAGCTCCGTCAGTTCTTCATCAAGGAGAACCGAGCGCCCCACCATGCTTATGTGGTTGGCTTCTCGTTGGGTGGGCTGGAATCGCTGGCGACCATGGAACGCTATGGCTCCAAATACAGCGGCGCCCTGTCGATGTGCGGCGTAAATGTATCCGCGCCAGATATTGTTGCGCGTGGCGTCGTAACGCCTCTGGTCGCCTTTGATGTGTATTTCCCTGGCGTACTTCCCGATCTGGCGGATCCTGCCTCTCCGGCCATGGTCGATCAAGAACGCATCCAGGAAGCATTGAAAACCAATCCCGCCAGCGCTGCCCGGCTGCAGGATCGATTGCAGGAAACCAGTGCAACGTTGCCGGGGTCGTTGATGCTCGACTACATGGTCTTGCACGAGATAGTGCAGCGTGCAGGTGGTATGCCTGTCGACACGATGAAGACCATCTACACCGAATTTGCAGATGATGGTGCCTTCAATAAGAAGGTGCATCGGTACAAAGGGGTACCCTCGGCCATGGCGTATCTCGCGAGCAATGCAACGTTGACGGGGAAAATCACGGCACCTGTCGTGCTGCAGAGAAATGCCTTCGACCAGACCGTCCCGTCGCGCTTCGATACGGTTTATCCCGGGCTCGCGAAGGCTGCCGGCAACGCCTCGAAGGTGACGGTGCTACCTCCCGTCGGGGAAGGGCACTGTGCCTTTACGAACGAAGAAATTGGCAAGGCTTTTGATGTTCTGGTCGAAAAGACAAGTCAGGCTGGAGGCCGCTAAGGCTGGTCCTCAATGGACAAAACGCACGGGACAAACCGTGAAATAGTAGAATTTTGCAAGCACAATCATTAACTTAATAAAACTCATCTACTCCGTTTTCCCCCATAGTTTGTACACCGGGTACTAACTATGCGAATACGCACAAGCGCCCCTAGGCCATAAGTCCCAGTTGACTTTCCTCAAGTGTATTGTTGTATTAATACACATGGATGCCTCTCTACTCACGATTCAACCCGCCTCGGCCGAGCCGATCTATCGGCAGATTGTCGAGCAGCTTCGGCGGCTGATTGCCGGGGGACAGATTGCGCCCGGCGAGCTGCTGCCTTCGGTGCGCGATGTGGCGGGGTTCCATGCGATCAATCCGATGACGGTGTCGCGCGCCTATGGCATGGCCGAAAGCGAAGGCCTGCTCGAACGGTTGCGCGGCAAGGGGATGGTCGTGGCGCAAGCGCATCGATCGACGCAAACCCAGGCGCAACGCCTGGGGCTGCTCGAGCCGCAGTTACAGGCACTGGCGCGACAGACCACCGAACTCGAATTACCTGCCGAGCCTGTGCTGCGGCGGTTGTCCAAACTGCTGGGGGAATGACATGAACGCCGTACTTCGCGAGACCACGATGGTTGCCCCGTTATCCGTTCAGGGCCTGCACCATGCTTATGAGGGTAGCCCGGTGTTGGCGGGGATCGACCTCGCACTCGAGCCCGGTGGCGTGCTGGGTTTGATCGGTCGCAATGGCGCGGGCAAGTCCACGCTGATCCGCGCCATGGTCGGCTTGCTCGAACCGAGCGAGGGCAAGGCGTTCGTCTTTGGCGAGCCGGCCTTGCGCATGTCCGATGCCACCAAGGGGCGCCTGTCTTATGTGCCGCAGCAGCCGGAGGCATTGGCCTGGCTGACGGCGGAGCAGATGCTCGATTACATCGGACGTTTTTATCCGCGTTGGGATCGTGGCTTCGCCAAGCAGCTGATGCAGCGCTGGCAGATTCCACAGAATCGCCTGCTGGCCAAGCTTTCGCCCGGCGAACGGCAACGTGTGGAGTTGATTCGCGCGCTGGCATCGCAGCCCGACCTGCTGGTGCTGGACGAGCCGGCCGCGGCGCTCGACCCAGTGGCGCGCCGCGAACTGTTGCGTGAAGTCGCCGTGCGCGCCGGCGAGTTCGGTACGACCGTGCTGTTCTCCACGCACATCGTGTCCGATCTCGAGCGCGTCGCTTCGGACATTGCCTTTGTGCACGAAGGCCGGCTGATTCTGCGCAGCACCGTGGACGACACGAAAGAACGCTTCATGCGCTTGTGGTTACCGCCCCGTCTCAGCGCGGCGGCACCGGAGGTTGCATTGAGCCATCGCCAGCACGGGGACGGCAGCATCAGCCTGGTGGTCGAGCGCGATAGTGAAGGTCAGTGGCCGCAGGCGAGTCAGCTGCCAGGTGCGCGTATCGACCCGCTGGGGTTGGAAGATCTGTTCGTGGAGATCGCCGAATGAATCTCTCGCTGATACTGAAAGCACCGTGGCGTTCAGCGCGTGCGCCGGTGCGTTGGGTGATGTGCAGCTTCTTTGTTCTTTTGCTTATTGCCGCCGCGTGCATATTGATCTTCAACAAGAACAGGGAAGGGGCCATCTCCGATGCCATCGGGGCGATCGGCTTCGGCATGGTTTACGTGTGGGCATTCTTTGTCTCGCACATGCTGCTGATGGCGATGGATGCACGCGATCTGCGCATACCGCAACTGCCGGCAAACATTGTCGTCAGCCTCGTGCTGTATGCCGCGCTTTGTATCGTCCTACCCGCGATCGCCCTGGGCTTGCTCGGCGGCCCCGCGCTGGCTATCGCGGTTGTGATGGCCTTATGCGTGCTGGGCGGTTTGCTCTTCGCGTGGCTGCCGCGTTATTTCGCCTCGCCGATGGGCTTGCTGCCTGCATTGATGATCGGTGCACGGCGCATCGCCAACATTCCTGGGCCGTCGCAACCGGAGTTTCTGAGCTGGGCGCTGCCGCTGACTCTGGTGCTCGCACTCTTGATTGCCTACCGCTGGCGCCAGTTGATGCGTACGCATGGCATGCTTCAGCAAAGCATGCGCAGCCCGATGGTGATGCAGTTCCGTCGTATCGGCGAAAATAGCTGGGGGACGTTTGGTACTGCCTTCAGCAAGGAGACTCTGAGCCAGCAACCGGCATGGATGCTGGCCAAGGCGGACCTCAGGAAGGTGGGACCGAATGCGCCGCTGCAAACGATACGTGTTGCCCTTGGCGGCTTCTATATGCCCAAGACATGGCGAGGCCTGTTGTTGACAGCCGCGCAGTTCTCCTTCTTGTTGATTATTCTGGCTGCAGTCGTTCTGATGATCGGCCTGGATAGCAAAGTCAGCCTGTCCGGAGCACTAACTCACATTGCGCTGCCACTCGGAGCGTCCTTAGCGATCTACGGCACGGCGCTTATCAGCATCGTTACCATCGCTCGCTTCTCGCAACGCTGGCGCAAGACCAATACCGAGCTGCCACTGCTGGCTTTGATGCCGGGCCTTGGCGATGCAGCGAAGGTGAAAAAGGAGTTTCTGCGGGCTTCGTTGAGTTTGCCGATGCGTTGGCAAATCGGGCTTGCCGTGGCGATGATTGCCGGCGCTCTTTATCTGCACGTCGACGCCGCTATTATCGTATCCATCGCTGCAGCACAGCTGTGCAGCCTGGCCCTGCTGCCGGCCGTGTTGTTACGTGTCATCGGTGGGCGACCGCCGCAGGCCTGGATGTTTGTGGTGGGAACGCTATTGATGATCGTGCTGCTCAATGCGGGCTGCGTGTTGCCAGTCCTCGCCAAGGACGACTCGCTGCATCCGAACATCGATTATGTCGCGTTGGCCGTTACGGCTGTCTGGGCGGTGATGGGTTTAGTGATGGTGTATCTGGGGCGCACCGGCTGGCAGTCGCTACAACATCGGCCGCATGCGTTTCTTGCCAATCAAAACTGAAGCTCCTCCTATTCGTCATCCCGGCGCAGGCCGGGATCTACTCCTCAGCGTGGATGCTTGCCATATGTCGTCTGACGAGCGAGGCCTGAGGAATGGATCCCGGCCTGCGCCGGGATGACGAGCGAAAAATGGCGCTCGCACTAAAGCGAGCGGCACCGAGTCAATCAGCCTTTGATAAAAGCAAGCACGTCCTGGTTGAACTGATCGGCCTGCGTCTGCGCCAGGCCATGCGGGCTGCCCTTGTAGACCTTGAAGGTTGCGTCCTTGACGATCTTCGCTGTCTTGGCACCCGCTGCGGCGATCGGCACGATCTGATCGTCGTCGCCATGAATCACCAGGGTGGGCTTGTCGATCTTCTTCAGGTCGTCGGTGTAATCGACTTCCGAAAATTCATGGATGCAGTCGTACTCGCCCTTGATGCCGCCCTGCATACCCATCAGCCAGAAGGTGTCGCGCAGGCCTTCGTTGATCTTGGCGCCCTCGCGGTTGAATCCGTAGAACGGGATCGACAGGTCGCGGAAGAACTGCGAGCGATCGCCTCCCGTCCCTTTGCGGATACCGTCGAACACTTCCAGGGGCGTGCCTTCCGGATTGGCGTCGGTCTTGAGCATCAGGGGAGGCACGGCACCTACCAGTACGACCTTCGCGACACGGCTGGTACCATGACGCCCAATGTAATGCGCCACTTCGCCACCGCCGGTCGAATGGCCGATCATGACGAGGTCCTTCAGGTCGAGCTTCTCGATCAGCTCGGCCAGATCGTCGGCGTACTGATCCATGTTGTTGCCGTCCCAAGGTTGATCGGACGCTCCATGCCCACGTCGATCATGGGCGATCACCCGGTAGCCTTGCTGGCCGAAGAAAAGCATCTGCGCATCCCATGCATCGCCGGCCAGCGGCCAGCCGTGCGAGAACAGAATCGGCTGCCCCTTGCCCCAATCCTTATAGGCGATCCTGGTCCCGTCTTTCGTCGTGATGCTGCTCATCGTTTCGCTCCTTCAAGCTTGCGTGGTGGTGGAGAAAGATGAATTGCGCCCCATGGCCCTACGACCGCCACGCCAGTATTGAGGCACAAGAAAATGACAGGCATAGCAAACACGGCGTTATCGTGTCGTGCAGCGGGGGGCGAACGGAGATAGTCGACGATTCGGCACACAGAGAACAGCTTAGGCAGTTCGCGAGTCTGTCGTGCGCGATTGTGTTGCGACCTGTTGCAGGGATGAAACAAGCCGGCTGAAAAACGCTATCCCACTTAAAACAGCTGCCCCTGCGGCGAAGGCTCCCGCGGCGGTACAAAGCGGGAGGTATCAAGCTTCAACTCATACGCCTGGTTGAAGCCGTACTTGCGGCAGGCGACGTCGAAGCGCTTCTTGATCATCTGTGCAAACACGCCTTCACCGCGCATGCGCGTGGCGAAATCCGCTTTGTAATCCTTGCCGCCATGCATCTGCTGGATCAGGCTCATGACGTGCTCGGCGCGCTGGGGGAAATGCAGGGCCAGCCATTCGCGGAACAGGGCTTTCAGTTCATAGGGCAGGCGCACGGTGGTGAAGCCGGCGCGGCGAGCACCGGCAGTGGCGGCTTGCTCCAGCACGGCTTCCATGTCGCGGTCGTTAAGCGCAGGGATGATCGGTGCCACCAGCACGCCGGTCGGTACACCGGCTTCGGTCAGGGCGGCAATCGTCTTGATACGCCGATGCGGTGCGCTGGCGCGCGGTTCCAGTTTGGCGGCGAGGTGATTGTCCAGTGAGTTGATCGATACAAGCACGTGGACCAGCTTCTCGCGTGCCATCGACGCGAGGATGTCGATGTCGCGTTCGATCAGCGCGTTCTTGGTGACGATGGTGCAAGGGTGATGGCATTCGGCCAATACCTCCAGCGCGGCTCGCGTCAGCCGCCAGCGGCGTTCCGCGGGCTGGTAGGGATCGGTATTGCTGCCGATATTAATTGCGCTGATCTTGTAGCCGGGCTTGGCCAGTTCCAGCCGCAGCACCTCGGCCAGGTTGCTCTTGGCGCGTAGCTTGGTTTCGAAATCGAGCCCGGGCGAGAGATTCAGATAGCTATGCGATGGGCGCGCATAGCAATAGATGCAGCCGTGCTCGCAGCCGCGATACGGGTTCAATGCCTGACTGAAATGGATGTCGGGCGAGTCGTTATGGCTGATGACGCTGCGCGCGCGCTCTTCGGTCACCTCGGTGCGCGGACGCGGCTGGGTGTCGTCCAGCAGGGCGTGTTGCCAGCCATCGTCTTCGGCATGGTGACGGATCGACTCGAAGCGCCCCTCCGGATTGGAGGCAGCGCCTCGGCCTTTGAGGGCGCGAGGAGGCTCGTTCATGGGCTCAGTTTGCGCGCCCGCGGTCTCACCGGCGGAGACATGCCTTGCCCCATCCGAGTTGACGAGATAATAGAAATCATCGACATTACAATATCTTGCGATGGATCGTTCAAGGGAGCAGGGGCGTGAAATTCTGGCTGATACTCGTTGTGCTGGCGGTGCTGATCATCGCGCCAGTCATGTATATGGCCCGCCTCCTGGGCGCCAACAAGGCCGGGCTGGGCTCGGTGGTTTTCGCCATCTTTCTCTGCTCCCTGGTGACCGGGGCGCTTGAGCATCTGCATCTGGCGTCGCCGCTGGAATTTGTCGTCAGCTTTATTGCAGCGACGCTGATCTATCAGTGGATCCTGGCGACGACCTTCAAGAAGGCCGCCATCATCAGCATCGTGTCGACCGCGATCACCACGATAGGCGTCTTGATATTGATGAAGCTGCTGGGTCTCTGACGGCTACGGCAGGGCGCGTGGTGGTCTAATAGTCTGCTCGACGGCATCAGGTCTCCCCATGCACGCACTGATCTTCAACCATTTCGGCGGCCCCGACGTTCTGCATTGGGCCGAGCGGCCCGATCCGGTGCCGGCGCCGCATCAAGCCCTGGTGCGCATGCAGTGTGCGGGGCTGAATTTTGCCGACGTGTATCGCCGTAACGGCAACTATCACTTGAGCGGCGAGGCGCCGTGGATCCTCGGTTACGAAGGCGCCGGCGTTATCGAGCAGGCGGCTGAAGGCGACACTTTGTTCCCGGTCGGCACGCGCGTGGGTTTTGCGGATATGCCGTACGCCAATGCCGAGCTGGTCGCGGTCGATATCGACAAACTGATTCCCCTGCCGGCGGATATCGATGCCGATACGGCGGCTGCGGTTTTGCTGCAGGGGCTGACCGCGCAGTATCTGGTACGCGACAGCTACAGCGTCAAGGCGGGCGATGTCGCGGTAGTTCACGCGGCGGCCGGTGGCGTGGGTTTGTTGTTGACGCAAATGCTCAAGGCGATGGGCGCGAAGGTCGTGGGTATCGCCTCGTCCACGGTCAAGCGTGAGGCCGTGCTCGCTGCCGGCGCGGTGCTGGCGATCGACTATGCCGAGCTGGTATCGGCAGTTCATACCTTGACCGAAGGTCGCGGTGCGGACGTGGTGTACGACTCGGTCGGGCGCACGCTGGGCGACAGTCTCGCGGCAACCCGCATCGGCGGTACCGTGGTGTTCTACGGTATGGCGGCGGGCGATCCCGATCCGGTCGATCCGCGCCTGTTGATGGATCGCTCGCTGACGCTTACCGGCGGCGATCTATGGAACGTGTTGACCAGTGGCTCGATTCGGCGCGAGCGTGCGAACGCGCTGTTCGAGCTGGTGCGCCGGGGCACCGTGCAGCCGCAGATCGCGGCACGTTTCCCGATACGCGACGGCAAGGATGCCCATGCCTTTATCGAGAGCCGGGCGGCCATCGGCAAGGTGCTGCTGACGCTTGCTGGCTGATACGGAGACAGGCGTTTCGCAGGTTTCTACTTGCCGCACAAATTATTGTCTAGGCAGGGAAAACGCCCTGCCATAGGCCAAATGGCCACGTAAAGAATTTCGATCCAGAGCCGTTAACCCCGGTAAGCGACGACCACGAATGATCCATCCGGACCCTTGACGGGGCCTGCATGAGAGGTCGAAAGCGTCGCCGTTATAAGTCACGGGGGAAGCCATGGGTATGTTCAACTGGTTCGGCCGCACCACGCTTAACGCGCGCGTGTGGATGGTGATGCTGACCGTCGCGTTCGGCCTGGGCGCGCTCACGGTTATCGGCGAGATCGAAAGCCGCGACGTGCAGATGGCTGCGCTCGCCGATGGCCTGCATGATCAGGTGCAGAGCGCCATCGCCGTGGCGGAGGGTTATCGCCAGCGCGCTGTCAAAGGCGAGATGAGCGAAGCCGATGCGCGCAAGGCGGCCTTGCGGGACATCCAGTCCATGCGCTGGGACGACGGCGCGGGCTATGTGTTCGCCTTCGACTCGAAGGCGGTGCTGCTGATGCATCCGTTGCGCACCGATGTGGGCGCGAACCTTCATGACGAAGCCGATGCCAATGGATTCCATCACTATGCCGCGATGGCCAGCACCGATCAGGATGCTGGCCATGCAATGACCAGCTATGTGCAAAATATTCCAAAAACCGGCGAGCAGAAGCCGAAGATCAGCTACTCGGAGTGGTACAAGCCCTGGGATATTCACTTCGCTTCCGGCGCCTACTTCGATCATATCGATGCGGCGTTCCACACCGCCCTGATCAAGAGCCTGCTGCGCGCGGCAGGCATCGGCTTTGTCGTGATCATGGTGGTATGGCTGTCGATGCGAAGCATCAAGCGCACAATCGGCGGCGAGCCGGCACAGGCGGTGCACATTGCCACACGTATTGCCGAAGGCGATCTACGCAAGGGCGGTGATGTTGCGTTTCCCGAAGGCAGCCTGCTGGACATGGTCAATCGTATGCGCGAACACCTGTCGGTAATCGTGGCCGATGTGCAGCGCGGCGCCGGCATGGTGACGCTGAACTCGCAACAGCTCGCGCAAGGCAACGATGATCTGTCACAGCGCACGCAGGAGCAGGCATCGAGCCTGGAGGAAACCGCCGCATCGATGGAAGAGATGACCGCGACGGTAAAGCAGAACGCGGAAAATGCCCTGCAAGCCGACCGACTGACGCGTGCCGCACGTGAAAAGGCCGAACGGGGTGGGGCCGTGGCCGAAGAAGTCATGCAGGCCATGGCGAATATCGGCGAGTCCAGCCGCAAGATCGCCGACATCGTCAGTCTCATCGACGAGATCGCCTTCCAGACCAATCTGCTGGCGCTCAATGCCGCGGTCGAGGCGGCGCGTGCGGGCGAGCATGGGCGTGGGTTTGGTGTCGTGGCGGCCGAGGTGCGGCGCCTGGCGCAATCGAGTGGCGCGGCATCGCGCGATATCAAGCGGTTGATCGCCGAGAGTACCGAGCGCGTCGAAGTGGGCGAGATGCTGGTGGCGCAATCGGCTGAGGCGTTGCAGGCCATTGTCGGCGGTGTGAAACGGGTGACGGATATCGTGGCCGAGATTGCCGCTGCCAGTCAGGAGCAGTCGGCGGGTGTCGATCAGGTCAATATCGCCATCACGCAGATCGACCAGGTGACGCAGGAGAACGCGGCGCTGGTGGAAGAGGCGGCGGCTGCGGCCAAGTCGATGCAGGATCAGGCCGATGCGCTGCACCGGCAGATGGGGTATTTCACCATTGATGGGGATGCGGCTGATGGCAAGAAAGCCACGGAAGCAAAACCAGTGGCGCAAGCAAGCATGCGTAGTGAGTTCGTGGGCGAGGCGGCGTTGGCCTGACCGATCTTGTAGATACCTTCCCTACTCGTCATTCCGGCGCAGGCCGGAACCCAGTGACGTTGTTCTTCGATTTTCGCGATGTGCTGGACAGAGCAAGCCGTGATGCTCGTGGCGACAACCGGTTACTGAGCTCACTGGGTTCCGGCCTGCGCCGGAATGACGAGTAGGAGGGTGGCGGTTTTGTCACCAAGCAATCGGCTGCTTGTCCCGAAAAAACCGCCCATTCAAATTGCCTTGCTGCGGCGACAGACACGCAGCCCAGACAATACCTTCCGCACCTTCGGCAACCGGTCGGCCACCGCTACCACCCATATCGGTAGCCACCCAGCCGGGACACACGGCATTGACCAGCACGCCACTGCCCTTGAGCTCGGCGGCAAGCATGCGGGTATAACCATTGAGCGCAGTCTTGGAGACGCGATACGCGGGACAGTTCTCGCCCTCCATCTCGATCGCGCCGCAACTGCTGGAAACGTTCACGACCCTGCCGTAGTTATGTCGTTGCATCAACGGCAGCACGGCTTCGGTCAGGCGCCATGCGCCGAGCAGGTTGGTGTCCAGCGCGCTGCGCACGACCGACAAGTCGGCATTGGAGGCGCGCTTGTCGATATCGAAAAACGCGCCGGCGTTGTTCACCAGGATATCCAGCCGGTGGTAGCTGGTATCGATGTGCTTGGCCAGGTTGGCCACGTCATGGTCGGAGGTGACGTCGAGCTTGACCGCAACGACGTCGCCGCCTTCATGGCGCAGCTGGCGGGCGACTTTCTCGCCCGCCGCCAGCGAACGCGAGCCGAGCAGCACGGTGATGCCCTGTGCTGCTAGCTGTCTTACCACTTCCAATCCAAGGCCGCGGTTGCCGCCGCTCACCAGCGCAACGCGCTGGCTTGGCGGCGGTTCATTGGATACGACACTACCGCGCGCGGCCTTGCGCGGCAGGCGGTGCACGGTGGCGTTCATGGTGCAGAGGCCACCTCGGAGCACTTCTCGTCAGCACAGGCTTCCCAACCGCCACCGAGCGACTTGTAGATCGCCACGGCGCGCAGGTTGATCGCCGCCTCGCCTTCGGCCAACGCGTCTTCCGCAGTGAGCTGGGTGCGCTCGGCATCCAGCCACTCAAGGAAGTCGGTGGCGCCTTCGGTATAGCGGATCTTCGCCAGCTCGGCCGCGCGACGGCTTTGCTGTGCCTGCTCCATCAGCTTCTGCACGCGCTCGCGTTGCAGGTTGTACGAGGTCAGCGAGTTGTCGACATCCTCGGCAGCCTGCAACACGGTGCGCTGGTAGTTGGCCAGGGCTTCGTCGGCGCGCGCCTCGCTCGCTTTCACGTTCGAGTTCACGCGCTGCACGTTGAGGCCCGACCAGCTGATGCTCGGGGCCAGCGTCCATGCGCGGGTCGACGGGCTACCGAAATCATTGCTGCGGCCGGACAGAAAGCCGAAGAAGCCGCCGAGCGTGATATGCGGGAACCAGTCGGCCTTGGCGACACCGATGCGTGCATTGGCCGCGGCGTACTGACGCTCGGCCACGCGTACATCGGGGCGACGCGACAATACATCGCCGGCTTGGCCGATCGGCAGTGACACGTCGATCGGCTTGAAATTGACCGGCGTAAGATCGACGGCCAATTCACCCGGGCGTTCGCCCAGCAGTACGGCGAGGCGGAATTCATCCGCGCGCGCCTGCGTCTCCAGCAACGGCAGTTCCGCTTCGACCTGCGCCAGTCGCGCATTGGCACTGGCAACGTCCTGCTCCGAGCCGGTGCCGACATCGAGGCGAGCGCGGATCAGCGTCAACGACTGCTGCTGGTTTTCGATATCGCGCTTGGCGACATCGATACGCAGCTGCGTGCCACGCAGGTCGAAGTAATAGCGCGCGACTTCGGCGAACAGCGTGACCTGTGCATCCTGCAGCGAGGCGTCGGCGCTTTGCGCCTGTGCCTTGGCCGCCTCGACCGAGCGACGTACACCACCGAACAGATCCAGCTCCCACGATGCGTCGAAGCCGGCCTGGTAGGTCTGTACCGGCACGCGTTGCGTGGTGAAGCCCGGTTGCTGGGCGACGCTCTTGCTGTAGTCGACGCCGGTATTGATCGTCGGCCACTGATCGGCCTTGGCGACGCCAAGCTCGGCACGTGCCTCACGCAAGCGTGCAAGGGCGATCTTCAGGTCCGGCGCATTCTTCGCGGCGCGTTGGATCAGCGTATTCAACGTAGGATCGTTGAACTGCTCCCACCAGCGGGCCTGGAAGTTCTGCTCGCTCTGCCGTTGCGTGTCGACGCCTTGCAGCGTAACCGGCTTTTCCTGCGGCGCGTGATAGTCCGGGCCGACGCTGACGCAGCCGGCCAGCAACAGCGCGGAGAACATCGCGGTCATCGTGCCGAGGGTGCGACCGGGCTTGTTGCCCGGTCGTCCGCTCTTATCGGTCATGTTGTGGTTGTGCATGCTCATCTCAATGTTCCTCCAGCGCCGGGTGCTGTGCGTGCGCAGCCTTGCGCGCGTCCATCTTTTCGGTCCAGCCGCGAATCAGCACGTAGAACAGCGGGGTGAAGATCAGGCCGAAGAAGGTCACGCCCAGCATGCCGGCGAACACCGCCACACCCATCGCATGACGCATCTCCGCACCCGCACCATGCGAGGTCACCAGCGGCACCACACCCATGATGAAAGCGATCGAGGTCATCAGGATCGGGCGCAGTCGCAGGCGAGCAGCTTCGAGCACGGCCTGCTTGCGATCCAGGCCTTCGAGGAGCTGCGCTTCGCGGGCAAACTCGACGATCAGGATCGCGTTCTTGCACGCCAGGCCCACCAGCACGATCAAACCGATCTGGGTGAAGATGTTGTTGTCGCCACCGGACAGCCACACACCGGAGATCGCGGACAACAGCACCATCGGCACGATCAGGATTACCGCCAGCGGCAAGGTCAGGCTTTCATACAGCGAGGCCAGCACCAGGAACACCAACAGCACGCACAAGGGGAACACCAGCACTGCAGTATTGCCGGCAAGGATCTGCTGATAGGTCAGCTCGGTCCATTCGAACGACATGCCGTTGGGCAGGTTGTCGCGGGCCAGCTTTTCCATCGCATCCTGGGCCTGGCCCGAGCTGAAGCCCGGTGCGGCGCCACCGCTGATTTCCGCGGTCGGATAGCCGTTGTAGTGCTGCACGCGATCCGGGCCGACCGTCTGCTCCACACTCACGAACGAACCGAGCGGGATGGCATCGCCACGTGCGTTGCGCGTCTTCAGCTGCAACAGGTCTTCCGGTTCATGACGGAAGCTCTGGTCGGCCGAAACGTTCACCTGATAGGTGCGGCCGAAGCGGTTGAAGTCGTTGACGTAGAGCGAACCCATGTACGCCTGCATCGTCTGGTACACGTCAGCCAGATCCACACCTTCGGCCTTGGCTTTCTCGCGGTCGATGTTGGCGTTGATCTGCGGCACGCTCACCTGATAGCTGGAGAACAGCCCTGCAAGCGTCGGTGTCTTCTGGCTCTGTGCGATCAGATTCTGCGTCTGCTTGTACAGCTCCTCGAAACCGGCGTCGGAGCGGTCTTCGATCTGCACGCGGAAACCACCGATGGTTCCCAGGCCCTGTACCGGCGGCGGCGGGAAGATCGCGATGTACGCGTCCTGGATGCCGGCGAACTTCTGGTTCAGTGCGGCGGCGATCGCAGCGGCCGATTCGGACGGATCACGACGCTCTTCGAACGGCTTGAGCGGGGTGAACACGATGCCCGAATTGGTGCTGTTGGTGAAACCGTTGATCGACAGGCCCGGGAACGACACCGCATTGGCGACACCCGGCTGCTTGAGTGCGATCTCGCTCATCTTGCGGATCACTTCCTCGGTGCGGTCGAGCGAAGCGGCATCGGGCAGCTGCGCGAACGCGACGAGGTATTGCTTATCCTGCGGCGGCACGAAACCGGTCGGCACGTGGGCAAAGCCGGCACCGCCCAGGCCTACCAGGCCCAGATAGATCAACACGGTGATCGTACCGGCACCAAGCACGCGCTTGACGCCGCCGACGTAACGGTTGGCACCGCTGATGAACAAGCGGTTGAACGGACGGAACAGCCAGCCCAGGCCGCGATCCATCAGCAGCGTGAGCTTGTCCTTGGGCGCACCATGGCCGCGCAGCAGGATGGCCGACAGTGCCGGGCTCAGCGTCAGCGAGTTGAATGCCGAAATCACCGTGGAGATGGCGATCGTCAGCGCGAACTGGCGATAGAACTGGCCGGTCAGGCCGCTGATGAAGGCGGTCGGCACGAACACGGCGCACAGCACCAAGGCGGTCGCGACGATCGGGCCGGTGACTTCCTTCATTGCCTGCCGCGTGGCTTCCTTCGGCTGCATACCGTGTTCGATATGTCGCTCGACGTTTTCCACCACCACGATGGCGTCATCCACCACGATGCCGATGGCCAGCACCAGGCCGAACAACGACAACGCATTGAGCGAGAAGCCCGCCAGGTACATCACCGCGAACGTACCGATCAACGACACCGGCACAGCAATCAACGGGATGATCGAGGCACGCCAGGTCTGCAGGAACAGGATCACCACCAGCACCACCAGGGCGATGGCTTCGAACAAGGTATGCACCACCGCTTCGATCGAGCCGCGCACGAACACGGTCGGATCGTAGACGATCTGGTAATCCACGCCCTGCGGGAAATCCTTCTGCAGCAGTGCCATTTCGGCACGCACTTCGTCGGAGATATGAATCGCGTTCGAGCCCGGTCGGGCAAAGATAGGAATCGCCACGGCCGGTTGGTTGTCGAGCAGGGCGCGCAGTGCGTACTGATCGGCGCCCAGTTCCACGCGGGCCACGTCACGCAGGTGAGTCACCGCGCCGTTGCCTTCGGTGCGCACGATGATGTTGAGGAAGTCTTCCTCGTTGATCAGGCGGCCCTGCGTATTGATGTTGAGCTGGAACGCGGCCGTGCCGGGGCCGGGCGGAGCATTGAGCGCACCGGCGGCGACCGCGACGTTCTGTTCCTGGATCGCATGCACGATATCGCCGGTGGTCAGGCCGCGCTGGGCCAGCTTGTCCGGGTTCAGCCATACGCGCATCGAGTACTCGCCGGCACCGAACAACTGCACGTCGCCCACGCCGTCCAGGCGTGCGAGCTGGTCCTTGATATGCAGGCGTGCATAGTTGGACAGGTACAGCATGTTGTAGCGCTTATCGGGCGAGGTCAGATGCACGACCATGGTCAGGTCGGGCGAACTCTTCTGCGTCGTCACACCGAGGCGCTGCACTTCCTGGGGCAGACGGCTGAGCGCCTGCGCCACGCGGTTCTGCACCTGCACCTGCGCGTTGTCCAGGTCGCTGCCGAGCGCGAAGGTGACGGTCAACGTCATCTGGCCATCGCTGGTGGACTGCGACGAGGTGTAGAGCATGTTCTCCACGCCGTTGATCTGCTCTTCAAGCGGCGTGGCAACAGTCTCGGCGATGGTCTTGGGGTTGGCGCCGGGGTAGTTGGCGCGCACCACCACGGTGGGCGGCACGATCTCGGGGTACTCACTGATCGGCAGCTTGAACATCGCAATGCTGCCGCAGATCAGGATCAGTACGGAAAGGACGCCGGCCAGAATCGGTCTGTCCACGAAAAATTGCGCGATTTTCATCGAATCAGTCCTTGTTCAACGCAGCGACCTTCGGTGCTGCGCCGACATTTGCTAACTGTTTGCTTGGATCGAGGCTGCGGCTATCCATGGCGACCTTGGTCGGCGCGACTTCCACGCCCGGACGCACATGCTGCAAACCGTTCACCACGACCACGTCGTTGGCGGTCAGGCCGTCGTCGATCACGCGCAGGCCGTCGAGCAACGGACCGGTGGTGACGCGGCGGTATTCGACCTTCTTGTCCTTGCCCAGCACGTAGACGAACTTGTTACCCAGATCGGTCGCCACGGCGCGGTCGTCGATCAGCGCACGCTCGTGCGCACTGCCGCTACGCAACTGCAGGCGAACGAACAGACCCGGCGTGTAACGCGTGTCGTTGTTGTCGAACACTGCACGCAAACGGATCGTGCCTGAGCCTGCGCGCAGTTCGTTGTCGACAAAGTCGATGCGGCCCGCATGCGGGAAACTGCTTTCGTTCGCCAACGCCATCGTCACCTGCGGCGCGACGCCTTTCTCGCGACGGATCTGGTCGAGCTTGAGGTAGCTGTTCTCGTCCACGTCGAAGTAGGCATAGATCGGGTTGACGCTCACCACGCGGGTCAGCACGTCGGTGCTGGTTACCAGATTGCCGGCGGTGATCAGGGCATTACTGACGCGGCCGTCGATCGGCGCGCGCACCTGGGTGAAATCCAGGTTGAGCTTGGCCGCGGCGAGTGCAGCGGTGGTGGCTGCCACTTGCGAGCGGGCACTCTGCGCGGCGGTCGACAGGCGGTCGGCTTCTTCCTTGGCCACGGCATGCTGGTCGA
This sequence comes from Dyella sp. NPDC103356, assembly GCF_055584465.1. Classification (NCBI taxonomy): domain Bacteria; kingdom Pseudomonadati; phylum Pseudomonadota; class Gammaproteobacteria; order Lysobacterales; family Rhodanobacteraceae; genus Dyella; species Dyella sp. NPDC103356. The sequence continues at coordinate 80,631 of NZ_JBVJLZ010000004.1, read as the reverse complement.
GCAGGCGCTGGCCGCGGTCCGCATTGGCCTGGGCCAATACCTGTTCGGCACGGGCCTGGGCGAGGTTGGCGTTCAAGCGGTCGACTTCGGCCTGGTAGGGGCGTGGGTCGATCTGGAACAACAACTGGCCCTTCTTGACCGAGGCGCCTTCGGTGAAATGGATCGAATCCACGTAACCGCTGACCCGGGGGCGCAGTTCGATCGTGTCGATCGCCTGCAGGCGGCCGGTGAATTCACCCGAGTCGTCTACGTTGCGGACCAGCACCTGGGCCACGGTGACGGGCGGCGGCCCACCGGCGGCGGCTTGCGCATGCGGGTTGTCGTGCCCATTTAAGAGGGCATAGCTGCCAATGACCGCCACGGCGGCAACACTGGCCAAGATCCAACGCTTCTTCATCGTGCGCTCCAGGTAATTATTAGACCGGCGAGTACATCGCCGTGAGGCGCGGAAGAATAGGCGCACTGAGCGGTACAGAAAATCCGTTTCTTGTGCAAAGCAATAGTGACTGACAGTCACGAATAGGGTAAAAAGACTGGCTATGGAAGACTTTTCCGCAATCTCCGCCTTCGTTCGCGTGGTTGAGGCCAAGAGCTTCGCCGCCGCCGCCGTCCAGCTGGGTATGACGCCTTCGGGTGTCAGCCGGGCTGTCTCACGCCTGGAAGAGCGCCTCGGCGCCCGGCTGCTTTTTCGGTCGACCCGTGCCTTGCGGTTGACCGACGATGGCGCCGCGTTCCATGCACGTTGTAAGGAGATCCTCGCCGATCTGGCCGAGGCGACCGAGGCGTTGAACTACAACAACCGTAAGCCGACTGGCCGTTTGCGGGTCGGTTTGTCGCTGGCGGTGGGGCGGGCGGCGATCATTCCGCGTCTGCGTGAATTCGAGGAGCGCTATCCCGATATCCGTCTTGAGCTATCGATGACCGATAACCCGGCCGACCTGATCCAGGAAGGCATCGATTGCGCGATTCGGGTCGGCCAGCTGGAGGATTCCAGCCTGATTGCCCGCAAGATCGGCTATCTGCGCAACGTCGTCGTCGCTTCGCCGGATTACCTGGAGAAGTTTGGCGCCCCGCATAGCATCGACGACCTCAAAAATCATCGCGCGATCAACTACATCTATCCCAACGGCCGCCCGCGCCAGTGGCAGTTCGACACGCCCAGCGGGCAGGTCGAGGTGGATATCGATGCGCACATGCTTATTAATGATGGCGAATCGGTGATCCAGGCCGTCGCCGCCGGCCTGGGCATTACCCAGACCCCGCACATGCTGGCCTGCTGTTACCTCGATCGCGGCATGCTCGAGCTGGTCATGACCGACACCATGTCCACCGGCAAGCCGGTCTGGATCGTCTACCCGCAGAAGAAACATCTGTCGGCGCGCGTGCAGGCGTTTATCGAATGGGTACGCGAATTGTTCGATCGCACCAACGAGCCGGGCTTCATGAAGCGCCCGGCGGCGATGACGATGGAAAAGATCGAAGAGCAGCGGTTGAGCGCCTGAGGGGCGCGGATTTCCTCAGCTCGCTTCGCCCGGTGCCTCGTCAGGAGTCGCCGGGCGGCCAAGTATCCAATGCGCGATATGGCGCGGCCTGCAGATAAAGAACAAGGCGATGGCGATCCGCAATAAATCCAGCGCGATCGTAATTTTGTCCTTGCCGTCCAGTGTCGCCAGGGCGGACTCGTCCGCATAAGAAGCGCGTGCCACCGCGGTCAGCCAGAACTCGACAAACGGCAACACGGCGTTCTTGAGCCACCACAGTCCCATGAGTACGCAGCCCACGACGACCAGGTCGGCCATGGAAAGGCGCGTCGCGCTGTGTTGCTTGGCCAGGTCGAACGTCAACAAACCTGCGATCGGACGGCTCAGTATCCAAAGAATGATGCCGATGCTGACCGCTACCCCGATGATCGATAGACTGACCAAGGACGACTGATTGAAGTTTCCGCCTAGCTGTCGAAGGCTCTCGATCGTGCCAAAAAGCTGAAAGGCACTCACGCAAAACCAGATAGCGAAAAGGCGTAGCGCCAACGTCGTGATGTACCTCGCGTCCATTCTTGTCTCCCCTGTTCAGCGGTCATCATAAGCGTCAGGGTGTGGTGCTTCCAGTGGACGATGCGTCGCGACGGAGGTTTTTGGCCATCGACCCCGGCCTTCATAATTCTTCATTTCCCCATCAGGCACTTCATTGAACGTCCTGCTGTGCTGGCGCCACCCCGACTGGAGCCTGCACATGCCATCGAAGCGCCTGTTCGCCACGCTGTTCACCCTTGCCGCCATGCCGCTTTGCGCCGCGGACTACCATCCCCCCGCGGCCGTCAATGACGGCTGGTCCTCCACCGATGCCCGCGCCGCCCATTGGGACATCAGCCGTTTTGCCGCCCTGGAATCGAAGCTCGCCGATGGCAGCTTCAAGGGCATCACCAGTGTGGTCGTAGTCAGCGACAACAAGTTGGTCTATGAGGGCTACTTCAACGGCAGCAACGCCGACCAGCTCAACGACATCCGCTCGGCCAGCAAGAGCATCACCGCGTGGCTGGTGGGTGCTGCGATCGAGCGGAAGCTGATTCCCGATGTCCAGGCCAAGGTCTACGGCTACTTTCCGGACAAGCAGCCCTGGCAGCATCCCGATCCACGCAAGCAGGCGATCACGCTGGAAGACCTGCTCACCATGAGCTCGCTATGGGAGTGCGACGACGAAAACCAGTTTTCGTCCGGCAACGAAGAGCGCATGTACGTGACCGAGGATTGGCTGCAATTCGCGCTCGACCTTCCCATCAAAGGCTTTGCGCCATGGATGACCAAGCCGGCGGACAGTCCGCATGGCCGGTCCTTCTCTTACTGCACGGCGGGTGCCTTTGTCGCCGGCGCGGTAGTGGAGCGCGTGACGCACAAGCCGCTATCGGCGTTCGCCGCCGAGGTGCTGGAAAAGCCGCTGGGCATTACGAGCGTTCATTGGAATGTCTCGCCCCTGGGCGTTGGCATGGGCGGCGGCGGTACTCGCTACCGAAGCCGCGACCTGGCCAAGCTCGGCGAGTTGGCTCTGGACGAAGGGCGTTGGAAAGGGCAGCAGGTGATCTCGTCCGCATGGGTGCATCAGATGCTGAGCGTGCATGCGCAAGCGCGCGACGATGCTGACTATGGTTATCTGTGGTGGTGCTTCCGCTTCAAGGTAAACGGCAAGGAGCAACCGGTATGGGCGATGTCCGGCAACGGCGGCAATTACGTGTTTGTGATGCCGTCGCAACGGCTCGTCACGGTGGTGACCAGCACGGCGTACAACCAGCGCTATGCACATCCGCAGTCGCAGGAGATTTTTCGCGATTATGTGTTGAAGGCGTTGCCTGGTGCGACTGACTGAGGAGATCCGGATCGCCCGCCTAGTTTTTGCGGGAGCGACTTCAGTCGCGACTCACGGTTACGTCACGACCTGTCGCGACTGAAGTCGCTCCTACAAAGATCTCACCATTGCGCCTCCTATCCGTCATTCCGGCCTTCGCCGGGATGACGACAGACATTGAGGTTCCTTCAGTTGCTCGACTCGCAACCCACGAGACCATCAATAAACTCCGCAACAAGCCCGGCCGCTTTTCCGGGCGCAGCCTGCAACAGAAAATGCGGCGCATCCATATCGACCACACGCGCCTCCGGCTTGATCCTCTTTATAAGCTCCGCAGCACCAGCAGGCACGACATGGTCATGCGTGGCACGCAAATACAAAACAGGCACATCGATCTTCGCAAGTTCACGTGTCACATCCACCGACACCACTGCTCGAAGCCGAGCGCGCAAGGCATCCGGAGTAACCTTGCTTAGCGCTTCGAGAAATGCGCGACGCAAGCGTGAGGTGGAATAGCTGCCAAGCAGAGCGATGCTTGCGCAACGTGCAGCGATAGCGCCCGTTGGCAATGCGCCGATAAGAAAATGCAACGCTCCAAGCCGAGGGCGCGGATTACGCGCAAACGTACAGCTGAGGATCAGTCCTTTGAGTCCGGGCGGATGAGAGGCGGCGATGGACATGGCCACCGGGCCGGAAAACGATTCACCGAGCAGGACAAATGGCCCATCAGGAGGAAGCGACATCCTCATCGCCGCCTCAAGTCCGGTATAGCCCAAGGCTCCGGACCTGGGGTAGTCGACAACCTTGATCGGATATCGTTGCCCCATCGCATCGAGAAATGGCTTGAAGAGCTCACCGGTTCCATCCATCCCGGGAAGCAGCACCAAGGTCATCGATGTGCTCACCGGAGAACTAATCGCCCAATCCTCGACCGATAAACCGACCTAACGGATTTGATGCAGCCGTGACTATGATTCCCACAGCGATATAGCCCATGTTGCCGATGAGAGTATGCGTGGGATAGTGCTGGACCTCGATGCCGATCAAAGCCTCGGCGCCGTATACGGACCAGACAAAACCTAAAAATATAGTCCAGCAGACGCCGACAAGGCGCAGAATGAAAACCGCTGTCTTCTGATAGGCGTTCAAGTGTTTTCCTTCCCCTTGCATGGATTCCTGCGATGGCTCATCGGCCGGTCGATGAAGTAGGCAAGTCTATGGCTCCTCGAACCACATCTACAAACGGGAGCGTCAGCAGCTTGTTACCTGTCCGGCGAAGATTATGCTGATGCGACCGTGTTCGCTTTTGGTCTGCAACCAGTTGCTCATGTCGTAACCGCCTTGGCATGGCCCCGGAACCTTGCCCTGATAGTCGAATTGCCGCCACTTGCCTTGTCGATGAGAGGGTGCGCCAAGGGCGCGCTCTACATCTCGATCTGTTGTTCCAATCCATATCGGAGCATTCAACGAAATCGGCTGTAGCTTTGCCGGCAGGGAGGGGCAGTCATCGGTGGGCTTTGCATTCGCCATGCGTTCCGCCGCAATCAGGGTAACAGCGTGCTCGGGGCCTCCCATCTCGCCATTCGAGGCAATCCAGATTCGATAACCGACATCTGCGGCAGTGTGGCTGTAGCAGAGCCAGTAAATGCTCTCACTCGCATCGCCTTGGTGATCAATGGTGCCGATCGATGCGGCATTACGCACATCTGCGAGTGTTGTTTTTTCGAATTCGACGGAAAGCTTGCCGAGTGCGATTCCCCTGGTCGGCGGTGACTTCATGGAGGCGGCCCAATGGGCATCCTGAAATGGAAGATGGGGTGGCGGTGTACTTGCCAGCACCGTTCCCGTCACGCTCCAAATCGCAACCGCGATCAGCAAGCTGGTTATGGGGCGGCAAACGTTCCGCGTCGAACGAATAGATTTCGTTTGTCCTTCCATAGTCGGCTACCTAAGGTTGATGGCTTCCCAGCTCCGACGGCCGCCAATCCGCCGCAAGCACCTGCGTATGCTGCGTGGCGATGCGCCGGCTGATGGCATCGATGGCTGCGGCGTATGCCGGTTCACCGGTCATCGGCTGAAACAAGGGCGATGTCTGCAAATAGGCGCGATCGACGTAGCCGGTCTGCACGGCGGCGGACAAAGTTTCCATCGCCTCTTTGTGCTGACCGCGCGCCCACTCCAACAACACCAGCTCCAGCCGATCGGACGGATAGCCAACGCCCGCCGGTTGCGAGCGCATCGCCGCGATGCGCTCGTCCAGCCACGCCGTTGAAGGCGGCTGTTCGGCATAAAGTGCAGCCAATGTCGTGGGGAGGCTCATCTGCGGACGCAGTTGCACCGCCTTGGCGAAAGCAGCTTCAGCCCCGCTGCGGTCACCGCGCAGCAGGGCCAGCTCGCCTGCGAGTTGGTACAGGCCGACGTGTGGCGTGTTGCGTGCCATCGCCTGATCGAGCGCTATGCCGGCGTCGACAAAGCGTCCCTGCAGAAACAAATGCTGTGGCCAGGCGATATTGGAAAACACGCTGTCGGGATTGAGTTCGAAGCTGCGGCGAAAGCGCTTTTCGGCTGCGTCGTGAAAACCAAGAAGGTCCAATTCACGCGCGATCTGTACATCGCGAAAGCGCACCTTTGCACCATCGCCATGCATGTCCAGGTTGGCATGCAAGGCGTCTACCAGGCGTCCTTGTTCCTGATAGAGGTAGGCAACGGACGCCCGCGTAGCATCGTCATCCGGATTGAGTACCAGGGCATGCTCATAAGCGGCAATCGCCGATGCCATTTCTCCGCGGCAGTCATAGGCATAAGCCAGCACCGACCAGGCTTCTGCCTGTCGCGGATTCGCCTTGGTTACCGCTTCGGCCAGCTGTTGCGCACGCGTGGTCCATTCATAAGGAAAGTTATAGAGACAAACGCGTGCGCTATAGGCGCGGCTGAGACCGATCTGCGCCGCCGTGTCCGTCGGTCTCAGTGCCAATGCCTGGGTGTACAGCACGATGGCGCGTTCGTTGTTGTCACGCTGGCCGATGCCGGCGTAGTAGGCCGCGCGTTGCAATAGTTCTTGCGCCGCTGTGGCGGGCTTGGGCGGCGGTGCCGGGCGAAGTATCAGTCCGAGCACGCCCAGCACAGCAATGGCCACGATGGTCACTGCGATCGCGATCAGGGCACGCCGCCGTCGTGTCGGCGAAACCGATGGTGCGGGTTCGCTATCGACCAGCGGTTGCTCGCACAACTGGTAACCCTGGCCGCGTACCGAGCGGAGGTATCGTGGCTGTCGGCCATCGTCGCCCAGTGATTGGCGCAATAGCTTGACCCGTTGCGTCACCGTTTCCTCGCCCACCACAGCCGGCGACCAGACGCCTTCGATCAGGGCATCGAAGGAGACGACATCGGTGCCGCGTGTCAGCAGGAAGGCGAGCAACCGAAAGCTCAAGCCTTGAACGTCAAGCGTATCGCCACCGCGTTCCACGCGCTGCCGTGCGAGGTCGATGGAAAGATCGAGCAGTCGGTAGCGTTGCGGGGCTTGCATGGGCGGCCATCCGGGCGACATCGCTATGGTATGCGCTCCGATGGTGGCGTGGGTGGCTGCCCTGGCGTTATTGCTTTGTCTCAGGGAGCACGCGGCTGCACATCGTCGATCGTGGCCAGCGCATCGATAAAGCGCCAGTGAAACGAGCCGGGACCTTCCGCATCACGTGCGGCGCGTTCGCCAGCCTGTTTGAACAGCGCTAGTGTCGTCGCTGCCGCTTCGAACGGTTGTCCGGGCAACACGGCCAGCATCGCACCCATCACGCAGGTCTGCGTGCAGCCCATGGCGGTCACGCGCGGCATCCAGGGCGAGCCGCCGGCAAAGCGCAGGCTGCGTTCGCCATCGGTAAGAAAGTCGACCTCGCCGGTGACGGCGACGACGGTGCCTTGCTCGCGCGCAAAACGCATGGCGCCAGCTTCGGCCGCTTCCACCGCGTCGCGGCTGTCCACGCCCTGCGCGCGACTGGCGCTGCCACTCAAGGCGAGCATCTCGGAGGCATTGCTGCGTATCACGGCCGGACGATGTTCAAGCAGGCGCATGAGGGCCTGGCGTCGGAACGCCGTGGCCTGATGCGCCACCGGATCGAGCACCCATGGCTTGCCGGCCTGTCGCGCGGACGCTGCCGCGGCCAGCATGCCGGCCAGCCAGTCCGACGAGAGCGTGCCGATGTTCACGGTCAACGCGTCGGCGAAGGCGGCAAATTCACCGGCTTCTTCTTCGGCATGCACCATCGCCGGCGAGGCGCCGATCGCCAGCATCGCGTTGGCAGCCATGTTCATCGCCACGAAGTTGGTGATGCACTGCACGAGCGGCGCGCGCTCGCGCACCGTGCGCAGCGCGGTGGCCATGGTTGCCAGGGGATAGGACATGTCGCTCATGGAATGGCTCAGGCGCCGCGCATGAACAGCAGCAATGCCAGGCCCAGCACGATGCGGTACACCGCAAATGCGGTGAAACGATGGCTGCGGATATAGCCGAGCAACCACTTCACCGCGATAAAGGCGACGATGGCCGAGACGATGAAGCCGACGATCAGCGCGGTCCAGTCCTCGTGCGCAACGCCGTCATGCTTGACCACCTTGAGCAGCTCGTAGCCGGTGGCGGCGTACATGGTCGGGATGCCGACCAGGAAGGCGAACTCGGTGGCGGCCGCGCGGTTGCTGGTGCCCACAAGCATGGCAGTGAAGATCGTCGCGCCGGAACGCGAGGTGCCCGGGAATACGCCGGCCACCATCTGCGCCACGCCGACCAGGATCGCAACCGGCCAGGTCACGGCCTTGCGATCGACCTGCCGCGCGGCGATCTGCTCGGCGGCGATCATCCAGAAACCGCCGATCAGCAGCGCCCAGGCAATGGGGGTAATCGTCTCAGGCAGCTTGAAGCCGTAATGGGTCACGATCAGGCCAAGCACAGCGGTGATCGCGAAGGCGACGATCAGCTTCATCAGGTAGTCGCGGTTGTCGCGGTCGCCCAGTTGCGTGAACAGCTGCCAGATGCGCTTCCAGTAGATGAACGTCACGGCGAGGATCGCGCCCGCCTGGATGCCGACATTGAACAGGTCCGAGCGTTCGCCCAGGCCGAGCTTCTCGGCGATCAGCAGGTGGCCCGTGCTGGAAATGGGCAGGAATTCGGTAATGCCCTCGATGATGCCGAGCAGGATGACGTTGATCAGGTCGCTCACTGTGCTGCAACTCCGTTATGCGATAAGACTGGCGGGCTTGCGCCCGACACGAAGCGGCATAGCTTACGTGGTCTATATGGCGCGAGGCTGGCAGAGGAGGGGTGATGATCGGCGACTGTTCATTGCTCCAGTGTGGTGCAATGATCGCTCCAGCCTGGTGCTTATCGATGCTCTAGATAGGCCGTCACCATGCTTTAACTATCTGATTCAAAAGCGCTACACTGCCTGGCACAGCTGTTGCTAAAACGTTGCATCTTTTCCCGCTTATCAGCCCCCGAGGTCCGTCCATGTCCGCTCAGAAAGTGCTCGACCTGATCCAGGAACACGAGGTCGAGTTCGTCGACCTGCGTTTTGCCGACATGCTCGGCAAGCACCATCACGTCAGCTTCCCGGCCCACGCCATCGACGAGTCGACGTTCGAAGACGGCAAGATGTTCGACGGTTCGTCGATCTCGGGCTGGAAGGGCATCAACGAGTCGGACATGGTCCTGCTGCCCGACCCGGATACCGCCTACCTCGATCCGTTCAGCGCGCACACCCAGCTGGTCCTGCATTGCGACGTGCTCGAGCCGAGCACCATGCAGGCCTACGGCCGCGACCCGCGCTCGATCGCCAAGCGCGCCGAAGCCTATATGAAGTCCACCGGCATCGCCGACACCGCCTTCTTCGGCCCGGAGCCCGAGTTCTTCATCTTCGACTCGGTGCGCTGGCAGAACGACATGGGCCGCGTGTTCTATGAAATTGGCTCCGAAGAAGCCGCCTGGTCGTCGCGCTACAAGTACGACAACAACAACACCGGTCACCGTCCGGGTGTTAAGGGCGGCTACTTCCCGGTCAGTCCGGTCGACTCGCTGGGCGACCTGCGCGCTGACATGTGCAAGGTGCTCGAGTCGCTGGGCCAGGTGGTGGAAGTGCATCACCACGAAGTGGCCAATGCCGGCCAGTGCGAAATCGGCGTGCGCTTCAACACGCTGGTGCAGAAGGCCGACGAACTGATGACGATGAAGTACGTCATCAAGAACGTCGCCCACCAGAACGGCAAGACCGTCACCTTCATGCCCAAGCCGATCGTCGGCGACAACGGCAGCGGCATGCACGTGCACCAGTCGCTGTCCAAGGACGGCACCAACCTGTTCGCGGGCGACCTGTACGGCGGCCTGTCGCAGACGGCGCTGTGGTACATCGGCGGCATCTTCAAGCATGCCAAGGCGATCAACGCGTTCGCCAACTCCACCACCAACAGCTACAAGCGCCTGGTGCCGGGCTTCGAAGCGCCGGTGATGCTCGCCTACTCGGCACGCAACCGCTCGGCCAGCTGCCGCATTCCGTTCGTGTCGAGCCCGAAGGGCCGCCGCATCGAAGTGCGCTTCCCCGATCCGATGCAGTCGGGCTACCTGACCTTCACCGCGCTGATGATGGCCGGCCTCGATGGCATCATCAACAAGATCGACCCGGGTGCGCCGGCCGACAAGGATCTCTACGATCTGCCGCCCGAAGAAGAGAAGAACATCCCGCAGGTCTGCTCCAGCCTCGACGCTGCGCTTGAAGCGTTGGACAAGGACCGCGACTTCCTCAAGGCCGGCGGCGTATTCACCGACGACTTCATCGACGCGTACATCGCGCTGAAGATGCAGGAAGTGACCCGCTACCGCGCCAGCACGCATCCGCTGGAATTCCAGATGTATTACGCGATCTGATCGTTCGCAAGCTTGACGCAAGGACGGGCGCTTCGGCGCCCGTTCTCGTTTTTTACCGCCCGTTTGGTAGCCGTGTGCGGGCGGGCATTGCAACTTGCGCCGACAGCAGATGAAATGAACCCATCGGGCTTATCGGCCGCCGTCCTTATCGACAGATTCAAGATGACGCGCTCAGAAAACTATGCTTCTTCCGCCCATTTCCTGGGTGTCGTCGCCAGCTCCGTAGCTCAGGCCAGATCGTTGGAAGAACTGGTGCGGCCGTTGCTGGAATTGTTGCAGACCGTCACGGGACTCGAGTCGACGTATCTGACCACGATCGATGAAACCAGCGGCGTGCAGCACATTCTCTTCGCGCGCAATACGCATCGCCTCGAGATTCCCGAAGGCTTGTCGGTGCCTTGGGAGGCAACGTTGTGCAAGCGCGCATTGGAAGAAGGGCGCCCTTATACCGATGACGTAGCCAACTGCTGGCCGGATTCCGGTCCGGCGCGTGAGCTGGGCATCGCCACGTATGCGAGCACACCGGTACGAACTGACGATGGCATGCTCTACGGTACGTTGTGCGCCGCCAGTGACGAACGCAAGCCGCTCGCCGATGGCGCAGAACAGGTGCTCATCATGTTCTCGCGCCTCATCAGTCAACAGATCGAGCGCGAACGCCTCGTGCAAACGTTGCAGAACGCCAACGATACGCTTGCGGTCAGCGCGTTGACCGATGCCACGACGCATTTGCCCAACCGTCGCGCGTTGATGAACGAAATGAATCGCCGGCTGGATACGACTCGCGCGAACGGCCAAGCTCTGCTTATCGCTTTTATCGACCTCGATCACTTCAAGGCGATCAACGACCAGTACGGACACGACGTGGGCGATCGTTTCCTCGCCGCCATCGCCGGTCGTTTGCAGGGCGCGCTGCGCGAGGGGGATTTCGCCTGCCGCCTGGGCGGCGATGAATTTGTGGTACTGGCCAGCCCGCGTCGCGAGGATGCGCAGAACATGGCCAGGCTGTTGCGCGACCGACTGCAGCAGGCCACCACCGGCCATTTCGGTCTGGATGGGCGTGGGATCGACTATGCCGGGCCGAGCATCGGCGTCGTTGTCGCCGAACAGGACGATGTCGATCCTGACCTGCTGCTCTCTCAGGCCGACGCGGCGATGTACGCCGCCAAGCGGGCGCGCAAGGAAGCCATGCGCCAGCATTGACGCGCATTTTGATTTCAACTGAGTAGCTGTCCTAGCGACGTCCCGCCGTCAAAGGCGTCGCATCCAGATCCTGAAGCAGCTTGCCGAACTCCATCGCGGCGGCGGTCTTGCCGCCGGCACTCCATAGCAAAGTGAAGTCGGCATCCGACAGCGGTGGCAGGCCGTAGCTGCCGTCGACGATACGCATGCCTGGTTCCACGTCATCGCGCGTCATGATGGTGATGGCTAGTCCGGAGAGCACCGCCGCGCGAATGCCTTGCTGGCTTTGCGATGTGAAAACGACATGCCATTCGACGGCCTTGCCATCCAGCGCGGCCAACCCAACCTGCCGGTTGATGCACGGTGCCGGGAAGAAGGCGAACGGTAGCGATGTGCGGGGCGGGACATCGAACGAATCGGCGGCCACCCAGACAAACTGGGTTCGCCGCAGCGCAGTTCCTTCGTCGCTGTCCGGTGGTGTCATCACCACAGCAAGATCGAGTTCGCCCGCCTTGATCATCGGCAACAAGTCCAGATTCATGCCGACGCTGACATCGAGCCGCACGGACGGAAACGCGCGGCTGAATTTGCAAAGCAACGTGGGCAGGCGGTCGCCCATGAAGTTCTCGAGCACGCCGAAACGCACCACGCCGGAGATGGGCGACGGCCGGAACCGCTGCGCCATGCTGTCGAACGTATGCAGGATGCTTTGCGCATAGCGCAGGAAATCTTCGCCGTCCTCGCTCAGCGTCAGTGCGCGCGTCGTGCGAAACAGCAACTGCCGCCCGACCTGTTCTTCCAGCTTGCGGATCTGGTGGCTCACGGCCGACTGCGTCAGGTTGAGTCGCTGTGCCGCACGGGTAAAGCCACCGGTTTCCTTGACGGCGACGAAGGCGCGCAAGAGGGCGGGATCGAAGTCCATGGCGGGCTATAAATGATGGGCGCTAATGAATAGCACAAAATTAAATCATTTCCATCATGCTTCGGGCGCGCCGACAATCGCCTTCCCCGTCCCTCCGGTGAAGCCCATGGCCCGTAGAAACGCCGTCGCTCTGGTAGCCATCTGCCTGGCTGCGCTCATGTTCGGCCTGGAGATCTCCAGTGTTCCGGTGATCCTGCCGCACGTGGAAAACGTGCTGCACACCGATTTCAGCAGCGCGCAGTGGATCATGAACGCGTACACCATCGCCTGCACCACGGTGCTGATGGCCGCGGGCACCCTGGCCGACCGCTATGGCCGCAAGCGCCTGCTGCTTATCAGCGTGCTGTTGTTTGGGGTGACGTCGTGGATCTGCGGTCTGGCACCGAATGCATCCGTGCTGATCGTCAGCCGGTTTCTACAGGGCATGAGCGGTGGCGCGATGGTGATCTGCCAGATCGCCGCCTTGTCGCATCAGTTCCAGGAAGGTCCGTCGCGCAGCAAGGCGTTTGGCGCCTGGGGCATCATTTTCGGTGTCGGGCTGGGTTTCGGTCCGATCATCGGTGGCGCCATCGTCGCTTTGTCGAACTGGACCTGGGTATTCCTGATCCAGGTGCCGCTGGCGGCGATAACCTCGCTGCTGATTGTCGGCAGCGTGGACGAGTCGAGCGATCCGCAGGCCAAGGCGTTGGATCTGCCCGGCATTGTCACGCTGTCGCTGGCGGTATTCGGTCTGACGTTCTTTATCACCCAGGGACCCAGCCTGGGTTTCGCCAGCAGTATCGCTATCGTAAGCATCGTCGTTGCCGTCTTGAGCTTTCTTGCGTTTCTCTACGCGGAAAAGCGTAACGCGCATCCGATGTTCGACTTCTCGGTGTTTCGGATCCGCGCATTCTCCGGTGCGCTCTACGGCTCCATGGGCATGAACTTCAGCTTCTGGCCGTTCATGATCTACCTGCCGATCTACTTTCAAAGCGCTCTGGGCTACGGCGCTATTGCCGCTGGCACATCGCTCCTGGCGTACACGCTGCCGACATTGGTGATTCCGCCGTTAGCCGAGCGCCTTGCGCTGCGTTATCAACCACGCATCGTTATTCCAGCGGGGCTTTTCATGATCGGTCTCGGATTCATGCTGATGAAGTTGGGTAGCAGCGTGGATCACGCCAGTTGGTTGAGCATGCTGCCGGGTTGCGTGCTGGCGGGCGCCGGTCTTGGTCTGACCAACACGCCGGTGACCAACACGACCACGGCCGCCGTACCGACAGCGCGGGCAGGCATGGCGTCAGGCATCGATATGAGCGCGCGGTTGATCACCTTGGCGATCAATATCGCGCTGATGGGTTTCCTGCTGCTGGAGGGGATTCTCTTCTACTTGAGGGGAGCGGTGGACACCTCTGTCGACACATCGCAATGGCATGACGTGGCCGCGAAGATCGCTGCAGGCAATCTGCTGCCGGGCGTTGACGATATCTCCAGCGAGATCGCGCACGCGGCACTGGTACACGGCTTTGGCTGGGTGATGCTTTATGGCGGATGGGGCGCGTGGCTGTTGGCCGCCGCAAGCTTTGTCACTTTCGGTCAGACGAAAGAACCGGCACACGTATCGATCGCTTGCACATCAGAGCCGGGCTGATACTCGTTACATCGCCCCGTGCGCGGTGGAAAGCTCGAACATCGCCGCGGAAAGAATCTCCTTCGACAAGGCCGGATCGTCGACCGCACGCGAAAGCACCAGCGCCCCCATCATCTGCGAGAAAGACGCCAGCGCCTTGCGCCTGCGCACGGCGCGGGTGCGTCCGGGTAGCAGGGCGGTGAGTTTGTCGACGAGCGATTCCACGCCGTGTTCGAAGGTCTTGCGTATGCTGCCGTTCTGGCGCGCAGCATCCGCACCGAGCGCGGCAATGCTGCAGCCTTTGCCGCTGGCATCGCGATGGGCTTCAGACAAGTACATCTGCAGCAACCTTGTCAGCGCGGCATGGGCGTTATCACCGTCGCCGATGGTGTGGTCCCAATAGCCGGCACCACGCGCCAGCGCCTTTTGGCTGGCCTGATCGATCAGGTCGTCTTTCGATTCGAAGTGACGATAAAAACCGCCATGCGTCATACCGGCGGCTTTCATGATGTCGGCAATACCGATGCCGTCGAAGCCCTTCTCGCGAAACAAGGTGCCGGCCACATCGAGAATGCGCTCGCGATTCTCGGCGAACTGTTCGCGGCTGACTTTCATGGCGGACTCCGGGCAGGCATGTATCGACAGATTATATGACGGGTATCATCATTAAAAAGTCGATGCCGTTCTTGCCTGCCGCTAAGCCTCGCCTCGTTCCCGCATGACCTTGCCGAAATGCAGCGCAGCGTAACAACCCAGGATAAGGCCGCCGACTAGCATTACGAGGAAGTCCGCGTTCCAGCCGTAACTGATCGAAGCCTGTTGCAGCAAGGCCAGGCCAGCGACCAGGTTGAATGCGCCCCATAGAAAATTGACGAGGGGGCTGGAAAAGCCCACGCCATGCGGTTTGGCAAATGGCGAAGGAAAGCCTTTGCCCTGCAGGCCTGCAACCAGATGCGGCAGGCTGTTGCACAGGAAAGCGCCGGCGAAGAACGAAGCAACGATGTGCATGGTGTGCACCGATTCGAAGATCAGGACAGGCGGCCAATGGCCGCCGAAGGAAGTCAGGCGTAATATGCGAGGGTACACTCGCAAAACGGATTGTTGAGGATGCCCTCGCAAAAGTCAAATGCCCCGGCGGCCGAGGCCGCTCGCCCCGCCAAGCGCGAACGTGGCCGTCTGCGCGTCGCAGCCATCCTGGAGGCGGGAGCACAGGTGTTCGCCGAAAAGGGCTATGAGGCGGCAACGATGACCGAGATCGCCGCCCGGGCGGAGACTGCTATTGGTTCGCTGTATCGCTTCTTTCCGTCCAAGGAATCGCTGGCCGATGCCTTGCTGGAGAGCTACGCCGACCTTGCCGTGGCCAGCCTGACGACCATGCAGTCACAAGCCGCGACATGGACATCGCGACAGCTGGCCGATGCGCTGGTCGACTTTGTTCTCGCATTGCAGAACAAACGCCAGTTCGTGCTCGCCTTGCTCGATGCACGCGCGGGTGATCGACGCCTGTTGTTTCGCGCATCGATGCGTGCGGGTATTGCGGCGATCCTTCGATCAGCGATGCCGAACCTGACCAGTGCGAAGGCTGAGACGATGGCGCCCGTGCTTATCGAGGTGCTGAAATCCGTTGCCGCCTTGTCGAGTACGGAGCGGAAATCATCGCAGCGTTGGCTCGGCGAGCTACGCGACCTGGTAAAGGCATATCTGGACCAGGCGACGGTGGAGAGGTAGTTCAACGCATGTGATGGGCGGCTCAAAGCATCGACGCAGCGTCGACGATAAAGTGCGCGAGAATGTTTACCCATAGATTGCGCCGCCACAGGTAGAGCAGGGTGAGCGCGATACCGCCGATGCCAGCTATGGCCAGGTGCTCCCAGCCCCAGGTAGGCACATGGTCGAACATGAATATCGCGCATGAAACGCTGGCGGCGATCTTGCGACTGCCGGTCAGTTCGCGCAGGCGCTCCATCGCGTAGCCGCGAAACAGCACTTCTTCCGACACCGCCGCACGTACCGTGGAAATCAACCGCCACCAGAGCGGCGTGGCGGCGAGCTGGTTCATGCCTTGCGACAGATCCCAGTGCAGCAACGGGAAGATCAGGTAATACACGCACGCCAATACGGCGAGTATGGCGATGCCGGCGCCGATGCCGATCGCGACATCGCGAGCTCCGGGGCGCCGAAAGCCGATCGAGGAGAGTGGCCGGCGTTCCACGCGGACGACGTAAACCAGCATGCCGGCGATGTAGATCCACCAGATGGCTTCGTTGGCGATCAGGTGGCGCACATTGGCGAATTCGTCGATCCACAGCGAGAACGGCAGGCTGACGATGCCTAGCGCAAGCAGCAGGCCAAGCCCTATCTGCCAGCGCGAGCGTGTTGGCAGCGTAGCCGGCAAGGTGGTGGTGGTCATGCATAGTTCCTCAGGCTGTGTCAGCCGTGCTGTAGGCCTTGTTGGCGATACGCAGAAATTCGCGTAATGCCTTGGTGGCGCGTGTGCGATCGCCGGTTTGCAGCACCTCCAGAAACAGGCCGTCGAACACGGCGCCGCACAAGGTCGCCAGCGCCGCGCGATGTGGCGTGGACGGGAGCGTGCGCTCGATATGCTTCTGCCAATCGAGCGCATTGCGCTGCAGGTACTGCGCATACGTCGCCGGATTCTGGATGGCCAGAATCTGCAGCTCGTAGAGCAGCTTCAGATAAGGGAAGTTGCGCTCGTGCAGTGCCCATTGCCAGACCCGCTCCAACAAAGGTGTATCGCCACGCGCCGGCTGTTCGGCCAGTGCGGCGAGCGAATCGTGCAGATGCCGTTGCATGGCGTCGAGCACTTCGGTCAACAGCCCTTCCTTGGAGTCGAAGTGGTAGATAAGCAGCCGCGCGCTGGTTCCGACGTCTTCGGCCAACGGCCGCAACGACAGTTCCGACAGCCCGTTCTGCAGCAAATGGGCTATGACGGCGTAGAGAAGTTCCTGCTTTTTATCGCGCATGAAACGATCGTTACATGTAACGATCGTTTCAGTCAAGCGTCTCTTTTCGCTCACCTGTGAACCCCTCCCTACTCGTCATCCCGGCGCAGGCCGGGACCCAGTGGCTTCGGTTTCCGGTGTCCGCGAGCGAGCCGATGCTTGTTGGCTCTCGCGATAATCGAGCACAAAGCTACTGGGTCCCGGCCTGCGCCGGGATGACGAGTAGGAGAAGCCGAGGTTGATGGAATGGCCTCAGGCCACCGGTAATATCAAGACACGAAGGAGCTCCCGTCATGTATTACCTCGACAACCTCATCCTCAACACCGACAGCTACAAGGCCAGCCACTGGCTGCAATACCCGCCTGGCACCGAAAAGACCTTCTTCTATGTCGAATCGCGCGGTGGCCAGTACGACAGCACGGTGTTCTTCGGTTTGCAGGCGATCCTCAAGGAATACCTGAGCCGCACGGTGACTCACGACGATGTCGACGAAGCTTGCGATTTCTTTGCTGCCCATGGCGAGCCATTCAACGAGTCCGGCTGGCGCCGTATCGTCGATGTCCATGGCGGCAAGCTGCCCTTGCGTATTCGCGCGGTACCCGAGGGCAGCGTGGTGCCGACGCATCAGGCGCTGGTGACGATCGAGTCGACCGACAACGAAGCGTTCTGGCTGCCTAGCTATCTGGAAACGCTGTTGCTGCGTCTGTGGTATCCGGTGACCGTGGCAACCGTGAGCTGGCAGGTGAAGCAGATCATCAAGGGTTTCCTCGACCGGACCAGCGATGAGCCGGAAGCACAGTTGCCCTTCAAACTGCACGATTTCGGTGCGCGCGGTGTCTCCAGCCTGGAGTCGGCAGCGCTCGGTGGCATGGCACACCTGGTGAACTTTAAGGGCACGGATACCGTGTCTGGCGTGCTGGCTGCGCGACGCTACTATCACGAGGACATGGCCGGCTATTCGATTCCTGCAGCCGAACACAGCACGATCACCAGTTGGGGACGCGAGAACGAGGTCGAGGCGTATCGCAACATGCTTGCGCAGTTCGCCAAGCCACGCAGCCTGGTCGCGGTGGTCTCAGACAGCTACGACATCTATCGCGCCATCAGCGAACACTGGGGTAAGACCTTGCGCGACGAGGTGATCGCGTCGGGCGCCACGCTGGTCGTGCGCCCGGATTCGGGCGAGCCGGTCGAGGTGGTGCACAAGTGCATGACCCTGCTGGACGAAGCCTTCGGCAGTACGGTCAACGCCAGGGGCTACAAACTGCTCAAACATGTGCGTCTGATCCAGGGTGACGGCGTCAATCCGGCCAGCATCCGAGCGATCCTCGAGCGCATCACGGAGGCCGGCTACGCTGCCGACAACATTGCCTTTGGCATGGGCGGTGCGCTGCTGCAGCATATGAATCGCGACACGCAGAAATTCGCGCTGAAGTGTTCGGCCGCCCGCATCGACGGTCAGTGGGTCGACGTGTTCAAGGCGCCGGTCACCGATAGCGGCAAGACATCGCAGCGCGGCCGCCTTACCTTGCTGCGTCATCGCAAACACGGCACATACAAGACCGTAGCTGTTCCCGCGAATGTCGATGAGATCGAGGAGCTGCCCTTGCCGGCGGATTGGGAACATGCCCTGGAAACCGTCTGGGAAAACGGCGAGCTGGTGCGCGATTGGTATTTCTCGGAAGTACGTACACGCAGCCAGCTGAGCAACCTGTCCTAATGGCTGTATTCGTGAACCTCTTCACATGTGAAGGCGAGCTCGTCCACATTTCGCGCACATCCGAACCCCCACGCTGAGCTGCATATAGGCGTCTTCACATGGGGCGGCATCCAGTTTGCGCCGCCCACGTCTGCTCCGCCCATGCGTGAAGGGGTTTCCCATTGGCATAAAGCTTGCGTTCTGCCTGTTCCACACACATCACCTCCCGCGGTCTTTCGGCGGGAAAGCGATCTGGAAGGGGCATGCAGACGGTTAACTGGAAACGCGCGCGGATAGCACTGGCCATCGTGCTGACGCTATACGGCATAAGTGACGCAGTTGGGGCCCAGGCGGGGGCCGACCGCGACAGCATGCTTGTGCGTGCGCGAGCCGAACGCGAAGCCGGTCATCGGTTGGAGGCACTGTCGATTTGCCAGGACATCCTCGCGCGCTGGCCGAACGACCGTGACGCGCGCGAGCTGAATGTGCGTCTGTTGTCGGATATCGGTGCATCCATGCGCGCCCGCGAGCTGGCGACCCAGCTTGACCCGCCTCTGACTCCCCGCGACCGGGCCGACCTCCAGGCCGATGCCGCCTCACGTGAAATCCGTTGGGCGAGCGGTGAGCCGGCCGATCCGGGCCAGCCCTATGCCGAAGCCGATCAGGCAGTGACCGAGGTGCGCGAGTTGGCTGACGATCCGGCGCAACCGGAAGAGGTACGCCATCGCGCGCGCCTGGACTTGCTGGTCGCACTCGATCAAGCCGGTCGGCCGGATGAAGCCCTGGCCGTCTATGCACCCATGAAGCAGGCCCATCTGGCGCTGCCCGCCTATGTCGAGCGCGCCGTCGCCGACGCCATGTTGCAGAAACATCGTCCGCGCGAAGCCGCCGCCCTCTATGAGGACAGCATTCGTCAGGATCCGGGCCCGTACGACAGTGGGGAAACCGATCCGCGCATTGGCCTGATGTACGCCTATCTCGATGAAGGCGAAACCAGGAAAGCGTATGCCGTTATCGACAAACTGGCCGCGGACGAGCCGCAATGGTTGCACGTTGCCGGCATCCGCACGGGAATCCAGAACCCGCGCAAGGTCGATGCCGATCTGAACGCCGCGACCTTGCGCGAGTACGTCGGCATACCCGGTGAAGCCTACGATCGGCTGAGTGTGCTCAGTGCCGAGGCGCCGGCCAATGCGCAGCTGCGCCGCGAGTTGGGTCTGGCCGAGCTGGCGCGTGGCTGGCCGCGTCGGGCCGAGCAAACCCTGGCAATCGCCGGCACGCTGGACGAACGCGATGTCGGTGCGGACCTGGGCGAAGCCGAGGCACACCGCGCCTTGAACGAATACGGCGACGTCGACGCGGATATCGCCCAGGCTCAGGCGCAGGCCGGCCGCAGTGGCCGTGTCATCAATGCGGCCGAGGCATGGGAGCGCCAGCGCGGCTGGCAGTTCGATATTTCGCACGACCAGGGCCGCGGCAGCTCGCCGGATTTTGGCGACCACGATCAGGAAACTCTGGCCACGCTGGCCAGCCCGTTGATCGACGATCACTGGCGGGTACTCGCCTTGGCGCGCATCGATTCGGCGGCGTTGCCCGAAGGCGATGTGCGCCGCGATCGGCTCGGCATCGGCCTGCGTGGTTACGCACGTGGGCTGGAGGTCTATGTACAGGCGCTGCCCTCAGTCGACAACTATGTCGGTCGCACCGCACTGGAAGCCGGCGCCAATTGGGCGATCAGCGATCATTGGTCGGTCGCCGCCGACTGGAGCAGCGCCGGTGCCGATGTGCCGCTGCGTGCGCAGTACTACGGCATCACCGGCAAGACGCTCAATACCTCGTTGCAATGGCGACGCGATGAACTGACCTCGGCCAAGCTCACGCTGTATCGCGGCCGCTTCACCGACGACAACTTGCGCAAGGGTTGGGACTTCACCTTCCTGCAACGTCTGTACACCGCGCCTAACCTTACTTTCGACGGGGGTGTGGAAGTCGGCGGTTCGCGCAATAGCGAAACCGATCGGCCGTATTTCAATCCGCCCAGCGATCGCTCCTATGCGTTGACTGGTCGTTTCGAGAACCTGTTCAGTCAGTACTACGCACGCACCTGGACGCAACGTTTCGATGTTTCGGTGGGCCGCTACAACGAACGTGGCTACGCGTCGGACTGGATGTTCAGCGCGCGCTACGGTCAGTACTTTCAGCCACGGCTCGGCCTGCGTTTTGGCTGGGGGCTCGCCTGGCACAACCAACCGTACGATGGACGGCGCGAATCACGTGTCGTGCTCGACCTGTCGATGCATTGGGGGGAATGACCGATGCGTCGCCTGCTGCTCACCTTCGTATTGTCGCTGATCGCTTCGGTAGCAATGGCTGCGGCGCCCACGCCGGCTCGCCCGACGCCGGCTCGTCCGACGCTGATCGTGCTTGCCTATCACGATATTCGCGACGACGTCGGTACGCTGACCGATCGCGATCCCGACGCCACCAGCACCGATCATCTGATTTCGCACTTCGACTGGCTCAGGGCCAACGGCTATCACGTCGTCAGCCTGCAGGATGTGCTGAATGCCGAGCAGGGCGTGCGCCCGCTGCCCAAGGATGCGGTGCTGCTGACCTTCGACGATGGCCTGGAAAGTTTCTACACCCGCGTCTATCCGCTGCTGCGTGCCTATGACTATCCGGCCGTGGCGGCGCTGGTCGGCTCGTGGATCGATCTGCCGGCCGGCAAGAAGATGGCCTATAACAGCGGCGACTGCACCCGCGAGTGTTTCCTTACCTGGGATCAGGTACGGCAGATGCAGCAGTCGGGGCTGGTCGAATACGCCTCGCACACCTGGGGCTTGCACGAAGGTATCCAGGGCAACCCGCAAGGCAACTCGATGCCGGCCGCGGTCACGCTGCGCAACGATCCCAAGGCAGGCTACGAAAGCGAAGCGGCTTATACCGCCCGCATCCGCGCCGACCTGCGCCACAGCGCCGATGAGATCGCTGAACACACCGGCACGCGTCCACGCGCGATCGTGTGGCCCTATGGCGCTTACACACGCGTCGCTACCAAGGTGGCCGCGGAAGAAGGCATGCCGGTATCGATGAGCCTGGGCGACACACTGCCGACCTTGCAGGCCGGCCGTACCATTCCGCGCCTATTGGTCAGCGGCAACATCACCGCCAATCGTCTGGGCTGGTTGCTGCGTCATCAGTCGCGTATCGATCCGGTGCGAGCGGTGCAGGTCGATCTCGACTATGTCTACGACCCTGATCCGGCACAGCAGGAACGCAATCTTTCCGCGCTGCTCGATCGCATCAAGCGCCTGCATCCCAGCCAGGTGTGGCTGCAAGCGTATGCCGATCCGACCGGCAGCGGCGTGGCCGAGTCGGTGTACTTTCCCAATCGCCACCTGCCGATGCGCGCCGATCTTTTCTCGCGCGTGGCGTGGCAGCTACGTACCCGTGCCGGGGTACGTGTCTACGCATGGTTGCCGGTAATGGCATTTCGCTTTCCGGATGCCAAGGACCTGCCCGCGCTTGGTAGTGCCGGTGGCGATGTATTCCGGCTGGCACCGTGGGATCCACGCGTGCAGCAGATGATCGGCGATGTCTACGAAGACCTCGCCCAGCATGCCGACGAAGCGGGCCTGTTGTTCTCGGACGACGCGATCCTGCGCGACAGCGACAACCTTGGCCCTTGGGCGAACAAGTCACCCGCCGAGAAAACCGCGGCGCTGGTGGATTTCACGCACGCGCTGACCGAACGCGTGAAGCGCTGGCGGCCGCAGGTGCGCACGGTGCGCAATATCTTTGCGCGCCCCATTCTCGATCCGCGCGGCGAAGCGTGGTTCGCGCAAAGCCTGCCGGCGTTCCTCTCCGGCTATGACATGACCGCGGTGATGGCGATGCCGCAGCTGGACAAACAACCCGATACGGATAGCTGGTATCGCGCATTGATTGCGCGTGTGGCGGCCACGCCGGACGCGCTGGAACACACCTTGTTCGAGCTGGCTAGTTACGACTGGCAGACCCGGCAACCGGTGCCCGATCAGATGCTGATCGATCGCACCCGGTTGCTGCAGGCAGCCGGCGCGCGCCATATCGGCTACTACCCGGACGACTTCATCAAGGATCATCCCAAGCGTGAAGCGATTCGCCCGTCGATATCGATCTCCGACTATCCGTACCCGGAGAAATGACCATGAACGGAAGCATCCAGCACGCTCTGCTTGAATTCGCCTTCTTCTATCCGTTGATCATGTCGCTGATCTGGATGAGCGGTGGCGTGATTTATTTCCTGCGCTGGGAACGCAAGGAGCCTTTGCGTATCAAGCCGCCGGCGATGGGTTCCTATCCCATGGTGTCGCTGATCGTGCCTTGCCATAACGAGGGCGAACAGGTGCGCGAGACGATTGCGCATCTGGCCGGGCAGATCTATCCCAACTTCGAGATCATCGCGGTCAACGACGGTTCCACCGACGATACCGGCGAACAGCTCGATCAGTTGATGGATGAGTACCCAAAGCTGCGCGTGCTTCACCTGGCCAGCAACCAGGGCAAGGCGATGGGGCTGCGCGCGGCGGCGCTCGCATCGAACGCGGATTTCCTGGTATGCGTCGATGGCGACGCCTTGCTCGACAGCTATGCCACCCAGTGGCTGGTGATGCATATGCTGGAAAGCCCGCGCGTGGCGGCGGTCACCGGCAACCCGCGCATTCGCAACCGCTCCACCTTGCTCGGCAAGCTACAGGTTGGCGAGTTCTCTTCCATCATCGGCTTGATCAAGCGCGCACAACGCGTGTACGGACGCATCTTCACCATCTCGGGTGTGATCGCAGGTTTTCGCAAGAGCGCGCTGCACGATATCGGTTACTGGAACACCGATATGGTGACCGAAGATATCGACGTGAGCTGGCGTCTGCAGATGCGCCACTGGGAAATCCGTTACGAACCCAACGCGCTGTGCTGGATCCTGATGCCGGAGACGCTGCGTGGTCTGTGGAAGCAGCGCCTGCGCTGGGCGCAAGGTGGTTCGGAAGTACTGCTGCGTTATGGACCGAGCCTGATGCGCTGGCGCCAGCGGCGCATGTGGCTGGTGGCTACCGAATACCTGATGAGCCTGTTGTGGTCGTACGACATGGCGCTGATCGTCACGCTATGGGTACTAGGTCATTTCGTGTCGCTGCCGCAGGCCTTGCGCGTCGATACCCTGTTGCCCGAATGGCATGGCGTCGTGCTTGGGGTGATCTGTCTGCTGCAGTTCCTGATCAGCCTGTTGGTCGACCGCCGCTACGAAACACGCATCGGCCGCAACTACTACTGGATGATCTGGTACCCGCTGGTCTACTGGATGCTCAACACGGCGACTTCGATCGTGGCGTTGCCCAAGGCCTTGCTCAAGCGCAAGGGCACGCGGGCCGTCTGGGTCAGTCCCGATCGAGGTGTTCGATGAAAGCCGAAGCCATCGTCATTCAACGCCCGGAGCGGCAGCGCCCGGTGCAACGCGTACTGTTCGGTTTCATCACGGTGATTGCCTGGGTGATCTGGGCATCGCTATGGCTGCCGCTGCTGACGGCGCTGGCCTGGGCGATCGGGTTGGGCGACATCTATGTACAGCTCAATCTCGGCCACCCGCTGCAAAGCGGCGGTGACCTGGACATCGTGCTTTATGCGGCCGTGATCTGCGTGGTGATCTTCTGCTCGTGGTCCGCCTATAACCATCTGCGTTTTTCCGGCAAGCAGAAGCGCCGCGGCAATAACCCGGTGAGCACGGCCGAGACGGCCAAAGCGATCGGCGCGTCGCTGGACACGGCGCTGATCATGCAGGCCCAGCGGCGTTCGGTTGTGCAATTCACCGAGAATGGCTTCATGTCGGTGACGAAAGCCCACCTTACTCCAGTGAAGAGTGAGCAAAGCGCACAAGGTTGAAGGCTTGCCTCAGTCAGCTCCCTCTCCCCTGGCTTCGCCGGAGGAGAGGGTTGGAACCTGCCCAGGACTTGATCCGGGGGTGAGGGGGCGCACTTGCGCCAATCTCAAAAATATCAGATTTCGATCTGCGCCCGCTGCTGCTGCCGCTTCAAGGTAATCATCAGCACCACACCCAGTAACAACGCCACGATCAGAAAGATCGCGAGACCAAAATCCCCGCCTTCGATCCCAGTAGCCAAGACCTGGCTGCCATCGTGCTGAATCTGCGCGGCCTCCATACCGGTGTAATGCATGCCGCTGACCGCCACGCCCATGATCAACGCGCTGGCCAGCATGGGCAGCGTCCCGCGCATCTTGAATGCCAGCCACAAGGCAGCAATCGAGGCGATCACCGCGATGCCGACCGAGATCGCAACGATGTTCGTGTCGTAGTGAATCGTTGCAGGCATCTGCATGGCGGCCATGCCGGTGTAATGCATGCCCGCCACGCCGACACCCATCAGCAAGCCACCGCCGACCAGCTTCAACGACGTAAAGACGCCATTGCCGACGATCGCCAGTCCGGCCATGCACGAGCCGATCGCGATGATGGCCGAAAGCGCGGTAAGGCCGACGTCATAAGACACCGCCATCGGCATCTTGCAGGCAAGCATGGCGATGAAATGCATCGCCCAGATCGCCCCGCCACCCATCGCCGCGCCGGCGGCAAGGACGGCTTTGTTGCGCGCACTTCCCGTAGGCGCTGCAGGAATGGCAATGGCCAACTGCAGTGCGGTGAACGACCCGAGCACCGAGACGACGTAAGATAACGCGGCAAGCAGCGGATCGAGTTCGCAATGAATCATGTGTTCGTTCATAGGTCCCCCTGAAGACCTGGTGATATCGCGTACGGTCAGTCGACCGGCGTAAACGTAAACGTGCATCGCGCCGCGCCGAGGTTGCGGCAGGCGGTTTCTTCGACGTCGATCTTGCCCAGATGACCTGGCTCGTTGAGCAGGCCTTCGAGACAACCGCGCAGAAAGTGGCAACTGGCGCCGTGATGCAGGCCGGTACCGCAGAACGGACTGTCCTTGACCACAAGCGTGCCTTCGACGAGTTCGCACGAACGCAGGCTGCGCATCGCCGGCAAAGCGATCTGCTTGACGGAATCGGCAAGATTCATGCGCGCGCCCAGCGCGTAGTCCCGCTTGAACATCCAGGCGCCCAGGCGTGTGCCCGCATAGCGAGACGCCTCATCGAGATGTTCGGGTGAGATCTCGCGTTCGAAACCCACCACCAGCGGCAGCACTTTGGGGAAATGGCGCGCGAGCTCGGGCAGCAAGGCCTCGACTTCGCGGATATAGGCGTCGTCGGCCCGCGCTGCCTGTCTGGGCTTTTGCACGGGTGCCGCCGGCGGCGCAATCGCCTTGCCGCCGAGCATCGACGATTCGAAGCTTTGCGCCAGCGGGTGCGCACTCAGGCGTTCGCTCAAGGTAGAAAGGTTTCGCTCCGGCCCACGCACCGCCAACGTCAGCAACACGCCTTCATCGGTGTGTGCCGTGCGCGGACGCAACAGCGTGTAGCCGCAATTCATGACGATGCGCCCGAGTTCGAGCAACAGGCCTTCGCGACGCTCGGCAGTAATCCTGAATTCGACGTCGATCATGGCGTGTGATCCCCATGAGCCGACGCGCACGCGACACGGATCGCCCACGGCGACCGTTTGATTCCATAACGCATGTGCTGTTCCCCTGTCTTCTTTCGACGAGCCGCAGGCGCCATACATCACGCCAAGTACGGTCCGGCCCATTGCAGGCGCCGTCGCTTGCGGTACATCGATCCCTATGCCGCTTGTTTTGTTGGTTGAACGGATTGTAGCTGTATACAAGTGCAAATATGCAGAAAAGTGAAGCAGATCACATTTTATTTTTGTTATATCTGATCGTGAGAGTTGCAGGGAATGCCGTATCGACTGGTCGAGCAAAGCCATTGCACCACTCCGGCGCATTGCCCATTATTGGGGCATGGATATCGCAACCTGGCGCAACTGGGCGGAACAGATGACCACGGGCCTGGCCCTGGTCGACGCGCAGTTGCGGGTGGAGTGGATCAATCCAGCGCTGGCCGAACTGCTCGATATCGGTCCGCGCAGTGCTATCGGTCAGCCCCTGGGTCTGCTGTTGCGCGAACCCTCCTGGCTGGATCATGCCGAGAAAGTGCTGGCCGAGCAGGGAGGGGTGCAGTTACGCGGTGTTGCGCTGATCTCCGCGCGCGGCAGCGAGGCGTTGGCTGATCTGAGCCTGCAGGCGCTCGGTCCGGAACGGATATCGATCGAAGTCCATGCGCTGGCGCCGGTGGCGGCAGCGGCCTCGCCCTTGTCGGCGACCCTGCGTGGCTTTGCGCATGAGGTGAAAAATCCGCTCGCCGGTTTGCGTGGTGCCGCACAGTTGCTGCATCGGCGTGTTCACGACGAGGACCTGCAATCGTTGGCCGGGCTGGTGATTGCCGAAGCGGATCGGTTGACGGTGCTTGCCAACCGTCTGTTGAATCACGATGGCGCGCCGCATCTCGCGCCGGTCAATATCCACGAACGGCTGGAACGGCTGAGCGATCTGTTACAAGCCGAGCCGAAGCCGATCCGTTTGCGGCACGATTACGATCCCAGCCTGCCCGATGTGGTCGGCGATGCCGATCGCATCCAGCAGCTGTTGTTGAACCTGGCGCGCAACGCGATCGAAGCGGGCGCAACCACGCTCGGTCTGCGCACGCGTGTCGAACACGGCATTCGCCTGAGCGAACGTACCTTGCGCACGGCGTTGCGCGTCGATGTGATCGACGATGGCCCAGGCATTCCACCGGCGCTGCGCGACACCTTGTTTGAGCCACTGGTCTCCGGCCGTAGCGACGGTAGTGGATTGGGGTTGGCGCTGTCGCGCGAAATTGCCCGCGATCATGGCGGCGAACTGCGCTTTGTCAGTCGCCCGGGCGAAACCGTGTTCAGTCTTTATCTACCGCTGGAGCGTACGCATGACTGACCGCGTACCAGGATGGACATGATGAGCAACGATATCTGGATCGCCGACGACGACCGCGGTGTGCGTTTTGTGCTCGCCGAGGCATTGCGCGATGCCGGGCACAGCGTGCGCGAATTCAGCGACGTGGCTTCGGTACGCGCAGCGCTCGGCGAGTCGCGCCCTGCGTTGTTGATTACCGATGTCCGTATGCCTGGCGAAGACGGCCTGGGCTTGTTGGCCTCGCTGCAGACGCAAGGCATCGGGCCGGTCATCGTGATGAGCGCGTTTACCGATGTGGCGACGACCGCGGCTGCCTATCGTGCCGGTGCGGTGGACTATCTGGCCAAGCCGTTCGATCTGGACCAGGCGGTGGTTGCCGTACAACGTGCACTGGCGCAGACGCCGCCGTTGCCGGTGCTGGCGCAAGAGCCGGTGCCAGCGCATGCGCTGCTTGGCGAAAGCGCAGCGATGCGCGAGGTGTTTCGCCTGATCGGCCGCATTGCCGCCAGTGACTTGAATGTGTTGATCACCGGCGAAACCGGTACCGGCAAGGAACTGGTGGCGCGTGCATTGCACGAAGAGAGTGCGCGGCGCGATCGTCCTTTCGTTGCGCTCAATACCGCGGCAATCCCCAGCGAGTTGCTGGAGAGCGAGCTGTTCGGCCACGAAGCCGGTGCATTTACCGGCGCGGCGCGGCGTCATGCCGGCCGGTTCGAGCAGGCCGAAGGCGGCACGTTGTTTCTTGATGAAATCGGCGACATGCCACTGGCCTTGCAGACACGCCTGCTGCGGGTGCTGGCCGGCGGTGAGTTCTATCGTGTTGGCGGGCGTGAGCTGATCCGCTGCAATGTGCGCATTGTCGCGGCCACGCATCAGGACCTGGATGCGCGTGTATCGGCAGGCCAGTTTCGCGCGGACTTGAAGCATCGTCTCGATGTGGTACGCATCACGTTGCCGACCTTGCGTTCGCGTCGCAGCGATATCCCGCTGCTGGCGCGCCACTTTATCCAGGTGGCGGCCAAGCAGCTGGGCCTGCCGCCCAAGCGTTTTTCGCGCGCGGCACTGAAAGCGATCGAGCAGCGTGATTTTCCGGGCAATGTGCGCGAGCTGGAAAATCTCTGCCGCCGTCTCGCGGTCATCGCGCCGGGCTCGGAGATACTGCCGGCCGATCTTGCCGATTCGACGGCGCCCATCCGCAACGACTGGACCGATGGTCTGCGCGATTGGGTCGAGCAGGCGCTGGCCGCAGGCGAACACGACATCCACGGCCGTGCGCGCGAAGCCCTGGACAAGACCTTGCTGGAAGCGGCCCTGGCCGCGCATGACGGGCATCGCCAGCATGCGGCCGCCGCGCTCGGTGTCGGTCGCAACACACTCACTCGCAAACTCGGCGCGTCGCGTACGCGTCGTTCGTAAGGAACCTACGTCATGAGCAAGATCATCGTCCGCGCCGCCACGCGCACCGATCAGGCCCATATTGCTGCGTGGAATGCGGCGATGGCCTGGGAAACCGAAGCGAAGCGGCTGGATCCGGAGACCTTGGAACGCGGTGTGCTGGCGATCTTCGACGAGCCGCGCCGTGGGTTCTATCTGGTTGCCGAGCATGAAGGCCGGCCGGTGGGTTGCCTGATGGTGACCTATGAATGGAGCGACTGGCGCTGCGGGGATTTCTGGTGGATCCAGAGTGTGTATGTGGTCGAGTCCGCGCGCCGGCTGGGGGTGTTTCGTGCGCTTTATGAGGACGTCGCCAGGCGCGCGAAAGCGGCGCATGCGGTTGGTTTGCGGTTGTATGTGGAGACCGAGAACGAGCGGGCGCAGGCAACCTATGGCGGGCTGGGTATGAAGCGCTGCCATTACTTCATGTACGAAACGGAATTTCCGTTGCAATCGTAATTACTGTCGCGTCATCCCGGCGAAGGCCGGGATCCAGTGGCTCCAGTTTTCGGTTTTCGCCGTAGAGCCAATGCTTGATGATTCTCGCGACAACCGATCGCAAAGCCACTGGATCCCGGCCTTCGCCGGGATGACGGATAGGAAGGGCGCGTCGTGGCTTTGTGGAATCAGTGTAGCGGCGTCGCCGGCGCACTCAGCCGCCCTTGCCCATCCAGCACCACTCGCCCCAACGCATGCAGGTCGGCAGCGGTTCCGTAGCGCTCCGCCAACAAGGTCGCCAACGCACCCAGCGACTGCGAAGCCAGCGGATAACCATGTGCCAGCGCGCGCGCCGCACCACCCTCACCGCGTTGGGCAACAGTCAGTGCCACCACGCCCAGGCCCGGGGCTTCGTGCGCGAACAGGGCGGGCGGGTCGAAACCCGGGTCGACCTCGGCCAGATGCTCGATCAAACCGCCTTCGATCGCCTCGACGTTGTTGCCTTCAAGCCGCAGCGGCACGCCATGCGCATCGAGCAGGGCGGCGTACTGGCGCAGCTCGAACACGATGCCGGCCAGATCATGCGCGCGCTGCGCGGACTCCGAAGTCTGGCTCCGCAACCACGCATCGGGCGACTGCGCGTGGACCTTGCCTTCGGCGTAGCGCAGCGGCAGGCCGCGGGCGCTCATCGTCGATTCTTCGCGATACGGCGTGAGCAGCGCGGCTTCGAGCAGGATCCACAGCGGCGCCAGATTCACGTGCTCGTACTGCACGCAGGTCAGTGCCAGGACATCGTTACGGCTGAAATAGCGCACGTGTTCCAGCGGGATGCCGAGCTGGCGGATCAAGGCGTCGCTGGTGCGCTGGCCCGCCTCGCCGCGACCGACCAGTTCCACTTCGAGCTGCTCGCTCAGCGACTCGGCGAGGGTCTCGGGCACCAGCAGGCTCAGCGGCAGGAAGCGCATCGGGCCGTCGGCGTAGGTGGGGTCCGGTTCCAGCGGCTGCGCCGGCATGCGGCCCTCGTGGCTGCCGAAGGCCACCACGTTCTCCAGATGGCCGCGCGGCACGCGCCGTGCCAGCTCGTCCAGCGTGGCCCATACCGGAAAGCCCGGGCGCAGCAGCTCCACCGCATCGAACAAGGCGCCGGCCAGGGCCAGTCGCGCCTGGGCCACTTGCGGCACCAGCTTGTGGAGATCCTCGGCCACGTGCGCAGCCAGTTCGGCAGCCTCGTCGCGGCTCAGGCTGAGGCGCGCGGGTGTTTCGCCGGTCGATATCTCGACCGCCAGCACGATGGGCAGGGCAACCAGCGTTTGCGCTTCCAAGGAGGTTTCCGAACGGTAAAGAACCAGAATTCTAACATCTGTGCGTTTTGGGCTTCCGCCGCGCGCCTTAGCGGGTTAGCCTTAACGATCAGCAACGCTTCGTCGGACCGCTCCGTACATGGAAAACACGCAAAAGCGCGTCGGTGTGATCGGTGGTGTACGCATTCCGTTCTGCCGCAATAACACGGCCTATGCCGACGTCGGAAATTTCGGCATGTCGGTCAAGGTGTTGGGTGCCCTGGTCGAACGTTTCGGCCTGCATGGCGTCGAGTTGGGCGAGGTCGCGATGGGGGCGGTGATCAAGCACTCCTCCGAGTGGAACCTGGCCCGCGAGGCGCTGCTTTCCTCGGGATTGGCCCCGACCACGCCCGGTATTACCACCGCGCGCGCCTGCGGCACCTCGTTGGACAACGCCATCATCATCGCCAACAAGATCGCCGCCGGGCAGATCGAGGCCGGCATTGCCGGTGGCTCGGACACCACCAGCGACGTACCGATCGTTTTCAGCGAACGCCTGCGCAAGCGCCTGTTGGCGCTCAACCGTGCCAAGTCCTTCCAGGACAAGCTGCGCGCCGCCACGCGCGGGTTTTCGTTCAAGGAATTGAAGCCGTCCTTCCCGGGCGTGGCCGAGCCGCGTACCGGCAAGTCGATGGGCGATCATTGCGAGCTGATGGCGCGCGAATGGCACATCAGCCGCCAGGCGCAGGACCAGTTGGCGCTCGACAGTCATCACAAGCTGGCGGCGGCCTATGACGCCGGCTTCTTCGAGGACCTGGTGGTCCCGTTCCGCGGCCTGAAGCGCGACGGCTTTCTGCGTCCCGACTCGACCATGGAAAAATTGGCCACGCTGCGCCCCGCGTTCGACAAGAGCTCGGGCCAGGGCACGCTCACGGCCGGCAATTCCACCGGCTTGTCCGATGGTGCCGCGGCCGTTCTGCTCGGCTCCGAAGCCTGGGCGTCGTCGCGCGGCCTGAAGATTCAGGCCTACCTGCGCGATGCCGAGGTCGCGGCGGTCGATTTCGTGCATGGCGAGGGCCTGCTGATGGCGCCGACCATCGCCGTGCCGCGCATGCTCAAGCGCCATGGTCTGAGCCTGCAGGACTTCGACTTCTACGAGATCCACGAGGCCTTCGCCGCGCAGGTGCTGTGCACGCTGCGCGCCTGGGAATCGGCCGATTACTGCAAGAACCGTCTGGGCCTGGATGCGCCGCTCGGTTCGATCGATCCGGCCAAGCTCAACGTGTATGGCTCCAGCCTTGCTGTCGGCCATCCGTTCGCTGCCACCGGCGCACGCATCGTTGCCACCCTGGCCAAGATGCTGGAGCAGAAGGGCTCGGGGCGCGGGTTGATCTCGATCTGTACGGCTGGCGGTATGGGTGTGACGGCGATTCTCGAGCGGTAACGACTCAGAGCACGCCCTGCACGCCCGCACCAAACGCCGTAATCACCCGCGTATAGATCAACTTTCCCGATAGCGCGACATCGGGAAAGTCGCCCACCGGTTCATAGCAGGCGAAGAACCCCGGGTCGCTGGGGCGCATCGGCGTGCATCCCGCCTTGAGGTCGTAGCTGGTGGCGTAGCGATAGGGCCACAGATCGAACAGCGGCAAGCTCTCGGAGATATCGCTCATGAACTCGTTGATCTTGCCCAATACGGGAATGGTCGGCCTGCGCGGCGCGATCACCCACGCATTTTCCGGTCGCGTATTGCTCATGATGTCGCTGCGCAGTTGGTCGGCGAAACGGCGGTCGTAGACGATGACGCCGGCTTCGGTGTTGTAGTGATCCGAGCGTGGGTCGAAGTTGTGCGAGCCGACCATCGCGAAGTTGTCGTCGACCACGATGGACTTGGCATGCAGGCCGAAGCGGCGGCCTTCGCTGGAGATCGGCGCGGGACGGTTGCTGCGTGCACTGCCGAGCAGGGCGCGGCTTTCGGTGTTGCGGATCAGCGCAGAGCGTCGACGGCTCCCGCTTTTGCCGTTGCCGGTTTGTTGTTCTGGCGGTAACGCACCATCGTCGCTGCTGGCGTCGGCGTTGGCTTCGACGGCGCTCTCGGCATGCGGCTTCATTTCGTAGATCTCGAAACCGTAGCTCTTCAGATAGGGCTTGCGATGCTTGTACGACAACGCATAAACGGCAAAGGCATCGGTCGACGCGAGCGAATTGGTCGACACCACGATGCGTGGCGGCGCCGCGCTTTCGTGCAGGCGCTTGAAGATATTCTGCGCGCGCTTACTCATGACCAGATACGGCGTCTGCAACACCACCTCGTGTTGCGCGCCGCTGACCAGGCGCATGACGCGCGCGGTAAATTCCCGCGCATCACGCTTTTGCGGTTGCTGGGTCTTGGCCGGCAGGTCGCTGAAGTACTCCACCTGCCCGGTGCGCAGGCTGTCGGCGAGAATATTGTCTTCGATCCAGTCGTTGTCGCCGGCCTCGTCCAGCACGCGTGCTACCCGCGAAGGGTGCTCATAGTGTGGCGTGGGCCAGGTGACCGGGCCGGGCGTGTCGAGAATGCGCCGGTTGACGTCGCGCAGCTGGGTCAGCGGCTTGGAACGCTTGTGTTGCCAGAACAGGTCGAAACTCTGCGCCATGGCCTTGGCGGCGGCACCGCCGACCAGCACGTCGCGGTCGAGGTAGTTGAAGTCGTTGTCCCAGTTGAAATAGCGATCCTGATAATTGCGTCCACCGGTGATGCCGATGCTGCCGTCGATCAGGATCAGCTTATTGTGCATGCGCTGGTTGAACTTGAGAAAGCAGCACACGATGCTGGCAGCAAATTCCCACGGCGGCGTCTGCGCCTTGTGGAAGGTCGGGTTGTACATCCGCACTTCGAAATCGCTGTGCACGCGGGCCAGGCGACTGAGCAGGTCCAGGTCGTTGAACGAGGACAGCTGGTCGGCCAGGATGCGGACCTTGACGCCGCGCCGAGCGGCCTTTACCAGTTCGTCGAGCACTAGCTGGCCCGCATCGTCCTGGTCCCAGATATAGGTCTGTATGTCGATCGATTGCCTGGCGCCGCGAATCAGATTGAGGCGCGCCACCATCGCCGGTTCGCTGTCGCCGAGCAGGGCGACCACGTTCATGGGCTGGGCGTCGGTGGATTCGGCCATCGCGGCCATCGCTGCGTCCAGCAGGGACGACGGCGCGGCACAATGATCGGGCCGATCGCAGGACACGGTGCGGTCGACATCGGCGGTG
This sequence comes from Dyella sp. NPDC103356, assembly GCF_055584465.1. NCBI lineage: Bacteria > Pseudomonadati > Pseudomonadota > Gammaproteobacteria > Lysobacterales > Rhodanobacteraceae > Dyella > Dyella sp. NPDC103356. The sequence goes on along the minus strand of NZ_JBVJLZ010000004.1, from coordinate 46,708 downwards.
ACGATCGCGTTGGCCTTGATCACGCGCGCACGCGACAAACTGCAGCCCGATAGCAGGCTGATGGCGGCAAGCAGGGCGAAGAAAAAAAGGTGACGCTGTCGCATGGGCGTCATGATAGAGGCTTTGCCCGTGAAACCCGCGCGGGGGCTATGAGCTTTCCCGATCGAGTTCGATCAGCAAGCCAAGGTCGACCCGGTCCGATACGGCGGTGCGATGGCCGCTCATGTTGAAGTCGCTGCGCTGGATGCTGCCGCGCAGTTCGATCGCGCAGCTATGTTCGGAGTCGAGCTTGCAGTGCGCAGGCAGCATCTGAAACACCGCCGGCTGGGTAATCCCGCGCAAGGTCAGCCAGCCGTTGAGGTCGCCGCCTTCTTCGAGCTTGCTGACCGCGACGGGGGCGGAGACGAAGCGAATGGTCGGGTAATGCTCAGCATCGAAAAACTCCGGCGCCAGTACCCAGCGGCGGAAACGGTCCGAACCCATCTGCACGCTGTTGACGTCGATGCGTGCATCCACGGTGGCGACGTCGCGCTGGGTATTGAGGGTGACTTCTCCGCCGATCTGGTCGAAGCGGCCCGAGATCTGGCGCACCCAGAGCAATCGCACGCCGAATTCCGCGTGCGAACGTTGGCTGTCGATACGGAAATCCGCGGCCTGTACCCTGGATGCCGCACCAGTGCAGAGCACACCCGCCAGCATCAGGCTACGAAGGAGAGTGCCTTGACGTGTTACGGCGACCAGAAGGCGTCCAGTCGGGCACTGCCCGGCTCGAGCGATCCATGCAGATGCAATACGGCCAGGCCGGCCGGCGGCATACCGCGAAATTCGTCGGAACGTCCTTCCACAAGCAGGGCTACCAAGCGTTCGATGCCGGGATTGTGGCCGACCAGCATGACAGTTCCCGCATCGTCGTGCTGGTCGAGTAGCGCGAGCAACTCGCCCGGCGTCGCGTCGTAGATTTCGTCGGCAATTTGCGACTCGGGCGCGTTGCTCATGGCCGCCAGGGCCAGCGTGGCGGTGGCGCGGGTGCGCTCGGAAGGCGAGCACAGCACGCGGTCGGGTTTGACGCCATGCGACAACAGCCAGGCACCGGCTGCCTTGGCTTCCTGTTCGCCACGGCCGCTCAATCGTCGCCCTTGATCTTCGCCGCCGGTTTTGGCCGGCTGGGCTTCGGCGTGACGCAACAGGATCAGTTCGTGCATAAGCTAACTCCGTGACCGGCAACCGCTGCCGGATGATTTTTATTGTTGGCGTTTGATCCAGCGCAGGATCGGCTTCCAGTCTTCCTGGTGGCCGCGTACCTGTTCGGAGTTGTAGTCGAAGATGCCTTTGCCCAGCGCGGTGAGCAGCACGTAAGCCTGGCTGTCGCGCAATTGCGCAACGACCGGAAAAGGCGATTGTTCCTTGAGTTGCTCGACCGCGTCCTGGCTGGCACGGGTCCACGGCTTGAGCCGGTTGGCGATCAACCCGACCGGCAGCTTGCCGCGCTTGATGCGGCTGATTTCCTTCAGGTGCGTGAGGAAGTCGAGCGTGGCGTCCAGGTCGAACGGCGAGGGCAGCACCGGTACCAGCAGTACGCTGGCGTGCTCGATATACGGCTCCAGTTCGCGCTCGTGCGAGCCGGCGGGCGTGTCGATCAGTACACGCTGGGTGTCTTCGGGGAGTTTTTCGACCGCCTTGCGGCTGCCTTCGACGCCCAATACACCGGGTACGTTCTCCGGCCTGCGTGCGGCCCAACGGAAGCTGGACTGTTGGCGATCCACATCGACGATAGCCGTGTGCTTGCCGTCCTGAGCCCAGTGCGAGGCCAGCTGGGTGACCAGCGTGCTCTTGCCGCAACCACCCTTGCTGCTTGCCACCAGCACGTTAAGCATGCGCCGCTCCGCCTTCTGGAAGGTTAGGGGGAAGGGTACACAGGCTTGACCGAATGGGGAACGGGCAATTTGTGCGCCTAGTCAAGCCGGCCACGTTGTGGGTGGTAAAGCCGCGCCATTGGCGCTGTAAACAGTAAACGGTAAACAGGAAGAGCAAAAAGCATCGCCCGATGCGCCGGCTCTTCCCGTTTACTGTTTACCATTTACAGGCCACAGCGTGGCCGACTTTACGCCTTAGTGCGTAGAGCCAGCCGGCGCCGGAGCCGCCGCATCTTCTTTCGGCGCCTCCAACGGGATCGAATAGTCGCGCAGCGCCGCCAGCACGATGCTCATCTCGGTACCGCCATTGCGGGCCAGCGCCAGCAAATGCTGCGACATGGCCTTGTCGGTCGGCGCCCGGGTCGAGAGCTGGGAGAAGTTCTGTACCTGCCAGATCAGGTTGCGGCGCTGGCGCTTGGCATCGGCCTGCTGGGCGTCGTCGCCACTCAGCACTTCGCGGATATGCAGTCCGAGCGAGCGGGCCAGCGGGCTGGAGCCCCACTCGAGGGTGCGGCCCAGTTTGAGGCAGTCCTGCTTGAGGGCGTCATCGTTGGCGGCGCCTTCGCACAGCTTGGCCGTGGCCTGCAGGCCAGGCTGCGGCTGGGTGCTGATGACGCTATAGACGATCAGCATCTGGACCCCGTTGGGGCCGGCCGACATCGCCGAATCGACCGTATCGGCCGGGGGCGGCAGGACGCTGACCACGTCGGCGATGGCCTTGAGGCTGGCGCCGGTGTAATCGTCGTAAAGCTTGGCGGCGGCTGCCTTGGCCAGGTCGGCCCGCGCTTCCTTGTCCTTGCCGTCGTGCTGGTCGATGCCAAGCTGCAGCATCCAAACGGCCGCATTGTCCGCAGCCTGTTCACGCAGCTTGGCGACCGCATCGGCGTTCGGGCAGGCATCACCCTTGGCGTCGCAATCGCTCAGCCGGACCCAGCTCACCGCCGCGCTGGCGCCGTCGGCGGCTGCCGCGCGGTCGATCAGGGTGTGGAAATCGTTGTACTTGGGCTGGCTGGGCAGGGGACGCGCCAGCAACGCGGCACCCAGCAAGGGTGCGGCATCGGCCCGGGGAGCCACTACGCTGACCAGGTCGCGCTGGAAGGCGATCATGGCCTGGGCATGGGCCGTAGCCTGCTTTTTGTCCGTTTTGTCCGGCGATTTTGCCGCCAGAGCGGGCAAAGCCAGCAGCGCACAGGCCAGGGTCAGGGCCAGAGGGCGCAGTCCACGCATAGGGTTCTCCATGAAATCGGGCTGTCACAAAGGCGCCAGCATAGCCGGCCAGAATTGAGGATGTTCTGAACGGGATATCCCTCAACCCCGGTCATCCTTAAGCTCGCCTGATTCAAGGGTCGATCGACAGCGAACGTCGGCGATCAGGCTTGTTAGCATGGCCCTTTCGCGAGGCTCCCGGGCCCGCCGTAGCTGCAGGAGACAAAAAGTGGATCAGCTTTCCATGTTCGCTGACGGGCGAGCGCCCTGGTTCGTCGGTTGGGGGACCCTGGCATTGCTCAACGCCGGTCTGGCACAAGGCAAGAACCGCAGCGGGTTAATCTGGTTTCTGTTGTCGATTTTCTTCGGCCCACTGGCGACGTTGGCATTGGTGTTGATGCCGAAGGTGAGGCCGACGCTGTTTTGAGGCGAGGAGTCCGGCCGCTGCGCGGCCATGTAAATGGTCAACGGTAAACGGAAAAAGCCAGCCGGGTGAGGGCTGGCTCTTCCTGTTTACTATTGACCATTGACAGCGAGCAAAGCGAGCGACTTTACGCTCTGGCTCAATCGCCCAACTGCTCGCGCATGAACTCCGGCTGCGCCAGTGCGCCGCGGTGAATATCCGCGTTGTAATAACGGGTCGGGAAGTTCTTGCTGGCGGCGCCGCGCTCGCGGAAACCGGAAAGGTCGCCGCCCTTGCGTGCCATCGTGCAGCTCCACCAGCCGGTGGGGTAGCACGGCTGCGGGAACGGCAGCGTCTTGACCGCATTGAAGCCGGCGGTGCGCATCGCCGCGCGCATCGACTTGATCAGTTCGATGTGGGCGATCGGCGATTCGCTCTGCTGCACCAGGATGCCGCCGTGGCGCAGGGCCTTGTGACAGCTACTGTAAAAAGCGGCGTTGAACAGGCCTTCGGCCGGGCCCACCGGGTCGGTCGAGTCGACGATGATCAGGTCGAGCGAATCGGGTTCGGCTTCGGCCATGTACTTGATGCCGTCGATAAACAGCAGCTCGGCGCGCGGGTCGTTGTTGGCTTCGCACAGTTCCGGGAAATACTGCTCGGCCAGGCGCGTCACGCGCTCGTCAATTTCCACCTGCACGGCGTGCTCGACTTCTTCGTGCTTCAACACTTCGCGCAGCGTGCCGCAATCGCCGCCGCCGATCACCACCACGCGCTTGGCGCGGGCATGGGTGAACAGCGCTGGGTGGGTCATCATCTCGTGATACAGAAAGTTGTCGCGGCTGGTCAGCATGACGCAGCCGTCGATCACCATCAGATTGCCCCAGTCGGTGGTCTGATAGATCTCGATGGTTTGAAACGCGGTCTTCTCCGCATGAAGCAGCTTCTCCACGCGATAACCGATGGAAGAGCCGGAAGCCTGGTGGGCTTCGGTGAACCAGCTGAGCTGCGACATGACAAGGAGTCCTGGCGTACGGTAAAGGAACGGTAAAGAACGACTATTGTAGCGGGAAAGGCGGCCCGCACGCGCCGCCGTCAAGAGCGCCGCAGCCACATTGTCACGCTTGGCCTATTACAATAGCGGTTCGGCCGCCCAGCGAACCCCGCTCGTCGGCCGGACAAGCCCATCGGCCCCGCGGCGTGCGAGGCTTCCGGTCGAGGGCTCGTTGTTCCGTCAAGGCTCGCCGCTGCGACGTCATCGTCCGTTGGTACAAGGAGATCTCAGTCTTATGGCGAACCCCTGGAATTCCGCCGCATCCCGTCACACCTATGCGATCGCCCATTGGGGCGACGGCTACGTCGACGTCAACGACGCCGGCCACATTGTCATGCGCCCGCGTGGCGCCAACGGCCCGGCCCTGTCGCTGCCGGCCATCGTCGAGCGCGCGCGTGCCGAGGGCCTGCGGCTGCCGTTGATGGTGCGCTTCCCGGACATCCTGGCCGACCGCCTGGCCCGGCTCAAGAACGCTTTTGCCAAGGCGATCGACGAGTGGAGCTATTCGGGTGGCTATACGGCCGTCTATCCGATCAAGGTCAACCAGCAGCGCGGCGTCGCCGGCGAGCTGGTGGCCGCCGGTACCGAAGGCTTCGGCCTGGAAGCCGGTTCCAAGCCCGAGCTGATGGCCGTACTGGCGATGGCGCGGCCGGGCAGCATCGTGATCTGCAATGGCTACAAGGACCGCGAATACATTCGTCTCGCGCTGATCGGCCGCAAGCTCGGCCTGCGCGTGCATATCGTGATCGAAAAGCTTTCCGAGCTCGAACACGTACTCAGCGAGGCCAAGGCGCTGGCTGTCGAGCCCCTGCTTGGCGTGCGCGTGCGCCTGGCCACGCTCGGCGCCGGCAAGTGGCAGAACACCGGCGGCGACAAGGGCAAGTTCGGTCTGTCGCCCAGCCAGGTGCTGACCTTGATCGAACGCCTCGACCGTGCCGGTCTCACCCATACGCTGAAGCTGCAGCATTTTCATATGGGTTCGCAGATGTCCAACGTGCGCGACATCGCCGCGGGCATGCGCGAGGCGAGCCGTTACTTCGTGGAGTTGCGTCGCAAGGGCATCCCGCTGGAGATCGTCGACGTGGGTGGCGGCCTGGGCGTCGATTACGAAGGCTCGCGTTCGCGCAGCAGCAACTCGATCAACTATTCGCTGGAGCAGTACGCGGCGACCATCGTGCAGGCGCTTGCCGAGGTGTGTGCCGAAGAAGGTCTGGACGCGCCGCACATCATCACCGAGGCCGGCCGCGCGATGACCGCGCATCACGCGGTGTTGATCGCCAACGTGACCGAGGTGGAAGAAGTCTCCGCTGGCAAGATCGAGCCGCCGCACGCCGACGAGCCTGCCGTCTTGCGTCGCCTGCGCGAAACTTACGGTGAACTCGATCAACGGCCGACGCTGGAGCTGTTTCATGAAGCGCAGCATCACCTTGCCGAAGGCCAGTCGCTGTATGCGCTCGGTCAGTTGTCGCTGGACGACCGTGCCCACCTGGACGATCTCTACTACGCCATCGCCAATGCGGTACGCCTGCGCCTGCTGCCGGCCGAGCGTGCCCATCGCCAGGCGCTGGACGAACTCGACGAGAAGCTGGTCGACAAGTACTTCCTGAATTTCTCGGTGTTCGAATCGGTGCCGGACATCTGGGCGATCGAACAGATCTTCCCGATCGCGCCGATCGCCCGGCTGGACGAAGAGCCGACCCGGCGTGGCGTGATCGTCGACCTGACCTGCGATTCGGACGGCCGCATCGATCACTATGTGGATGCCGAAGGCGTGGACGTGAGCTTGCCGTTGCATGCACTGCGCGATGGCGAAAGCTATCAGCTGGGCATCTTCATGGTCGGCGCGTATCAGGAAACCCTGGGCGACATCCATAACCTGTTTGGCGATACCGATGCGGTGAACGTGCGCGTCGACGGCGATTCGTACGTATTTGCGCATAAGCGCAGCGGCGATACCACCGATCTGATGCTCGACTATGTCGGCTACGATCTGGAAGCCATGCGCAGCAGCTATCGCGAACGGATCGCGACAGCCGGTGTGCAGGGCGAAGCGGCCGACAAGTTATATGCCACATTGAATCAGGGCCTGACGGGCTACACGTATCTTTCCGATAAGGCTTAGCAGCATTTGTAGGAGCGACTTCAGAGAACTTGAGCAACCTCGGTTTTCATCGTCGCCCCGGCGAACGCCGGGGCCCAGCGTCTTCAGCACGTTGAAACGCAAGGCACTGGGTCCCGGCGTTCGCCGGGACGACGGATAGGAAAGGTTTTAAAAGGTCTTCTGAAGTCGCTCCCACAAGAAACCCACAGCTTCCCCCTCAGGCATACGAAGGAGTGTTTATGGCGAGTCTCGAAGGTAAAGTCGCGCTGATTACCGGCGCAGCCAGCGGTCTGGGCAAGGCGATTGCCGAGCTTTATGCCAAGAATGGCGCGGCCGTGGCGATTGCCGATATCAACCAGCAGGCGGCCGATGCGACGGCAGCGGAAATCGTCGCTGCCGGTGGCAAGGCGATCGGCATCGCGATGGACGTCACCGACGAGGCGGCGGTCAATGCGGGTACCGAGAAAGTGGTCGCTGCATTCGGCCACCTGGATATCCTGATTTCCAACGCCGGCGTGCAGATCATCAACCCGATCGACCAGTTCGCCTTCGCCGATTGGAAGAAGATGCTCGCGATCCACCTCGATGGCGGTTTTCTCACCACCAAGGCGGCGCTCAAGCACATGTACAAGGATGACCGCGGCGGTGTGGTCATCTACATGGGTTCGGTGCATTCGCATGAAGCATCCAAGCTCAAGTCCGCCTATGTCACCGCCAAGCATGGCCTGCTGGGCCTGGCCCGCACGCTGGCCAAAGAAGGCGCGGCCCACAATGTGCGCTCGCATGTGATCTGCCCGGGCTTTGTGCGCACGCCGCTGGTGGAGAAGCAGATTCCCGAGCAGGCGAAAGAACTGGGGATCAGCGAAGACGAGGTGATCAAGAACGTGATGCTCAAGGACACCGTCGATGGCGTCTTCACCACGGTCGAAGACATTGCCGAGACGGCGTTGTACCTGGCCGCTTTCCCATCCGCTGCGCTGACCGGTCAGTCGATCGTGGTCAGCCACGGCTGGTACATGCAGTAACGCCATGAGCCACGATAAGAGTAGCCAACTGCGCGCTTCAGTCGCAGCAGCAGTGGGCGACTCGGTCGCCCGCAACTATGGCACCGTCGCCCTGGTTCTTCAGGGCGGCGGCGCGCTCGGCGCTTACCAGGCCGGCGTGTATCAGGCGCTGGAAGAAGCCGCATTGCGGCCCAACTGGATCGCCGGCATTTCCATCGGCGCGTTGAACGCGGCGATCATCGCGGGCAATCCGCCGGAAAAGCGCGTCGAGAAGCTCAACGAATTCTGGCGCTCGATCTGCCAGACGCCGCTGCCTTCGGTGCCGTCGTTGTCGTCCTCCCCGTTCGATCCAGCCAACTGGCCGTTGTCATGGCAGAACGGCGTGAGTGCGATGGCCGCGTGGCGCACGCTGATCGAAGGGCAGCTCGGTTTCTTCGTGCCGCGTCTGCCACCGCCGTTCCTGCAAAGCCACAAATCGCCGGCCACCACCAGCTGGTACGACACCGCGCCGCTGCGCGCCACGCTGGAGCGCCTGGCCGATTTCGATCGCATCAACGATCCGCGCGAGATGCGCGTGTCGGTGGGCGCGGTCAATGTGCGCACCGGCAACTTCGCGTATTTCGAGAATACCCACGGCAAGCTTCGGCCCGAGCATTTCATGGCATCGGGTGCCCTGCCGCCTGGATTCCCCGCCGTGGAAATCGACGGCGAGTTCTATTGGGACGGCGGCATGGTCTCCAATACGCCGCTCTACAAGGTGCTGGCCGAGCGCCCCTGTCACGACGCGCTGGTGTTCCAGGTCGACCTATGGAACGCGCAAGGCGAATTGCCGCGCGATATGAGCGGCGTGGCCGAGCGGTCGAAAGAGATTCAGTACTCCAGCCGCACGCGCATGATTACCGAGTACATGAAGATGGATCAGGAGCAGCGGCGCATGCTGCACGACCTGATGGCGCTGGTGCCGCCGGAGATGCACAACAAGCCGGCCTACAAGCGCGCCGAGCAACGTGCCAGCGGTGCCGTGACCAATCTGATCCACCTGATCTATCGCGACAAGCCGTACGAAGGGCACTACAAGGATTACGAGTTCAGCGCGGCGACGATGCATGAGCATTGGGAAAGTGGCGTGGCGGATATGCAAAGCACGCTCGCCCATCCGCATTGGCTGGATATCCCCGATACCGAGCATCCGTTCGTGACGCATGATGCGCATCGGTCCGAATCCGTCTAAGACCTAAGTTTCCATCGTCATCCCGGCGAAGGCCGGGATCCAGTGGCTTCGATTCCCGGCTTTCGCGATAACCGACCACAAAGTCACTGGGTCCCGGCCTGCGCCGGGATGACGAGTAGGAAAGGATGTTTAGAAGTCTGTTTTCCTGGCGCGGTTTCGCCGCGTGCGTTCTAGAATGGACTTCTTCTCTTCCATCCCCGACCTCCCGGAATCTCCATGACCCTCAAAGCAGCCTTTATCGGACTCGGCGCCATGGGTGCGCCGATGGCAGGCCATCTCAAGGACAAAGGCCTGCTGCACGCGGTGTCCAACCGTACGCATGCCAAGGCGCAGGCGCTGGCCGAAAAGCTCGGCGTCAGCGCGCCCGAGTCACTGGCCGAGCTGGCTGCTGCGTGCGATGTCATCGCGCTATGCGTGACCGCCGACGCCGATGTCCTGAACACCATCGATCAACTGTTGCCGGGCCTCAAGCCAGGCAGCATCGTGATCGATCACTCCACGGTATCGCCCGATACTGCGAAAAAGGCTGCCGCCAAGCTGCGTGAAGCCGGCGCGCATTTCATCGATGCACCGGTCTCCGGCGGTGTCGAAGGCGCAAAGAACGGCAAGTTGTCGGTGATGGTCGGCGGCGATGCCGCCGATCTCGAACGCGCGCGCCCCGTGCTCGAAGCCTATGCCTTGCGCATCACCCATCTGGGCGATGTCGGCGCCGGTCAGGCCACCAAGGCGGTGAACCAGGTTGTCGTCGCTGGTATCGCACAAGCGGTCTGCGAAGGCCTGGCCCTCGGTGAAGCCCTCGGCCTCGATCCCGAACGCCTGATTCCCACGCTGGGTGCTGGCGCCGCCGGCAATTGGTTCCTGGAGAAGCGCGGCGCCACCATGTTGCGCAATGAGTTCTCCGTCGGCTTCAAGCTGGCCTTGCTGCACAAGGACCTGGAAATCGTGCGCGGTATCGCCGAGCAGGCCGGCACCAATCGCAACGTCATCGAACGCTCGCTGGCCGACTATGCGCAGCTGATGAGCCAGGGTTATGGCGACGACGATATCTCGGGATTGATCCGGCTGAAGCGCAGGAGCTGATCAGGCGATCAAGCTTTGTCCTGAAGTGGCTCGGGGCGTGTCGAGATGGGCGGAAGCCCGGCCAGGCGCGAAAACAACGCTCCGACGGCGAAGCCCTTCAGGCCGCCCATTCCGATACCCAGGAGCACGGCGCTTAGCCAGTCCTGCCCGAAGACAAGGATAGACAAAAGCGTGTACAGGCATGCGCCGACCATGGCGCCGGCCATGCACATCCCCACGCCGGATGCATGTTGATTGCGGCGAGCGGAGCGGAAGATCGGATAGCCAAACAGCCAGGTTGGCACGAGGGTAAGCGCGAACTCCCATACATAGAGCAAGGCCAGGTCGCCTGCTCGCAACCAACGTTCGTGGTCGGGCAGGAACCATCCCGCCTCCAGGATGATCGCGCTTAGAAGCGGGGCGGCCAGCGGAGCCAGCAGGCCGGCAGCGATCACTTGCCATCTGGTGCGTCTGCCCTCGTTCGACATCTGTCGGAGTTCCGTGTCCATGGTGGCGATCAGCGGGGTGAACGCACGGATGCTGACACAAAAAAAGGCGCCCTGAGGCGCCTTTTCCGAAGTGCGGTAGGGCAGGCCTACTTGCCTTCTTTCAACGCAATCGCATTGATACCGGCCGAACGCAAACGCTGTTGCGCCGATTCCAGCTCGGTGGCGGAGCGGAACGGTCCGAGGCGTACGCGGTTATAAGCCTGGCCATTGACGTTGACCGTGGCGACATTGGCAATGAAACCCTGCAGCGCCAGCTTGGCCTTCAGGCTTTCCGCGTCGGCGGCGTTCGGGAAGGCGCCGACCTGCAGCAGATAGCCGTTACCACCGCTGGCGGCGGCCGGTTGCGTGGCTGCCGCGGGTGCGGCGGTAATGGTCTGCGTTTCGGCGGCGGGTGCGTTGGCCGGCGGCTTCGGCTGCGCGGCAGCCTGCTGCTGAGCCGCGGCTGCGGCTTGCTGGGCGGCCTGCTGCTTCTGCTGCTGTTCGGCCTTGGCCTGGGCGCTGATCACCGCATCCGGAATGCGGACTTCTTTCTCCGACAGCACCGAATAGAAATCGTACTGCGGCTTCTTCGGCGCGCTGGCGTCGGCGGCCGGCGGCGGCTCGGCTCCGGCGTCGCCGCCGCGCTGCGCGGTGGCCTGCGGGTTGGGCTGCGGGACGTCGGCCGACTTGCCACCCATGGGCAGGTGCCCACGCGCAAGGAACATCAGCACCACGCCGATCAGGATGCCAATGATTGCCCAACCCCAGCCCGGCATGCCGCCACTGTTGTTGCGCACGGCCTGCCGGCCTTTACCCTTGCGTGCTGCCATTTACATCTTCTCCGGGGCACTGAGTCCCAGCAATTCCAAACCGTTACGGATGACCTGGCGCGTGGCGACGGCGAGCGTGATGCGCGCGTTGCGCAACTGGGCGTCGTCCACGATCCATTTGTGCTCGTGATAGTAACTGTGCAGGGCGCCGGCGAGTTCGCGCAGATATTGCGCGATCAGGTGCGGTTCCAGATTGGTTGCCGCCGCCTCGACGATTTCCGGGTAGCGCGACAGTTCGGTCAGCAGGATCTGCTCGTGCTCGCTGTCGAGCCCCGCGAGCTGTTCGATGCCTGCTTGCGTATCGACGGCGGGCAGGCCGCGCTCGGCCAGTTCTTCCAGCACGCGGCAGACGCGGGCGTGGGCGTACTGGATGTAGTAGACCGGGTTGTCGTTGGTCTGCGAACGCGCCAGATCGATATCGAACACCAGCTGCGAATCGGCCTTGCGCGCGATCAGGAAGTAGCGGGTCGCGTCGCGGCCGGCTTCCTCGATCAGGTCGCGCAGGGTGACGTAGCTGCCGGCGCGCTTGGAAATCTTCACTTCCTCGCCGCCGCGCATCACCGTCACCATCTGGTGCAGCACGTATTCCGGCCAGCCCTTGGGAATGCCGCAATCGAGCGCCTGCAAGCCGGCACGTACACGTGCCAGGCTGCCGTGATGATCCGACCCCAGCTCGGTGATCGCGCGCTCATAGCCACGCTGCCACTTGCTGAGGTGGTAGGCCACGTCCGGCACGAAATAGGTGTAGGTGCCGTCGGACTTGCGCATCACGCGGTCTTTGTCGTCGCCGAAATCGGTCGAACGCAGCCACAGCGCGCCGCCTTCCTCGTAGGTGTGGTCGTGTGCGATCAGCTCGCGCACGGTTTCGTCCACCTTGCCGTCGCTGTACAGCGAGGATTCGAGGAAATAGGTATCGAAGCTGACGCCAAACGCCTTCAGGTCCAGATCCTGCTCATGGCGCAGCGAGGCCACCGCGAACTGGCGGATCGCATCGAGGTTCTCGACGTCCTTGGCCCCGACGACCGCGTGGCCGTCGGCGACGACCGTCTCGCCGGCCAGATAGGCGCGTGCCACGTCGGCGATGTAGTCGCCGCGATAGCCGTCTTCAGGCCAGCCGGGCTGGTCGGGGGCGATGCCGCGCGCGCGGGCCTGGGTGGAAATCGCCAGATTGTTAATCTGCACGCCCGCGTCGTTGTAATAGAACTCACGCTTGAGCTGCCAGCCGGTCGCTTCGAGCACGCGGCCCAGGCAATCGCCGATCGCCGCCGCGCGGCCATGGCCGACATGCAGCGGGCCGGTCGGGTTGGCCGACACGTATTCGACGCCGACAGTCTTGCCGGCGCCGGTCTGGCTCCGGCCGTAGGCGCCGCCTTCCTTGAAGATGCGCTCGGCGATCACCGCCGCCATGCCGGCGCCGAGATAGAAATTGATAAAGCCGGGGCCGGCAATCTCGACCCGATCGACGCGCAACTGCTGCATCAACTCGGGCGAGAGCGCCTCGACCAGCTTCTGGGCTACCTCGCGCGGCTTGGCGCCGGCCGGCTTGGCCAGCAACATGGCTGCATTCGCTGCGAAGTCGCCGTGATCCCGGTTGCGCGTGCGCTCGATCACGAAGGCGGGTACTTCGAGCTCGGCGGGCAGGGTGGAGTTGTTCTGCAGGGTACGGATGGCCTGCAGCAGCAGTTCGCGCAGCTGTTCTTTCACGGTAAGGGATCGGCTTTCGATGGAACCGGCAATCCTAGCAGACCGGGGCCTTTCGCTTACGCCCCATGCGCTGGCGCATGCGGGGCCGTTTGTATCCACAAAACGGGGGATAGTGCTGTGGATAACTCTGTGGGGAAGATTGGCGCATGACAGCCTTTTGCTGGGGTGCAAAACGTCGAAACCTGCATGAAATGAAAAAAATTGATTTAAATCAATTGATTGGAGCGTCAACCTCATGTAGCCGAAATGTCCTGCCCGGAAAGCACCGCCAGACGGCTTATGTGCATAAGTATTTGGCGTGGGCATAAGTCACGTATCGTCATACTCCACGTCACTTGCCTGTCATGGCCTGATGGGAAACTTCTCTGCGTACTCCACCGACACCCTCCCCGTCGGACCGGAGTATTGAGAAACCGTACCTCTCAATCCTCCCCAAAAAACGGTTCTAACGGCGCGGATTCCTTCCGCGCCGTTGTTTTTTCTGCCGATCCCGTCGCTTTGGCTATTGCCGCTATTGACATGTGTGTATATACACATTAGATTGCGCGACATGAACTCATCCAGCCGCGCCAACATGTGCAATTGCTTCGCCTCCCGGCAGGCAGCGCGCTATCTGACGCGCCTGTACGAGCGGCATCTGGCGCCGGTGGAGTTGACCAGCACGCAATTCACCATCCTGCTGCTGCTGGATGAGGAGCCGGGGATTCCCATGCGCGAACTGTCCGAAGCGATGGTGATGGATCGCACCAGTCTGGTGCGCGCGCTCAAGCCAATGCAACGCGACGGCTTGATCGAGATCGCCGCCAGTGCGACGGACGCCCGTCAGAACGTGATGTCGCTCACCGCGGCCGGTCGCCAGCGGCTCGAGCAGGCGCTGCCGCTGTGGCAACAGGCGCAACACGAATTCGAGGGCGAGTTCGGCCACGAGCCCGCCGAGGAAACCCGCAAGCTGCTTTTGAAAATCGGCCAATCCGGCTGAGGCATTTTTTTGCGCACATATGTGCATACACACACTTAGGAGAACACCATGAGCACCACCACCAACCATCCAGGTACCGCACTCATCACCGGCGCATCGTCAGGTATCGGTGCGGTCTACGCTGACCGGCTCGCCCGTCGCGGATACGACCTGATCCTGGTCGCCCGCAACCAGGACCGCCTGCAACAACTCGCTACCCGGCTGCAAGCGCAGACCGGCCGCAGCGTGAAAACGGTGGCCGCCGATCTCACTGCTGCAGGCGACATGGCCAAGGTCGAAGCCTTGCTGCGCGACGACACGTCGATTTCGATGCTGGTCAACAATGCCGGCGTCGGCGCGACGGCACCGTTGCTGCAGGCGGACATCGGCAAGATGGAAGAGATGTTGAACCTCAACGTGAATGTGCTGACGCGATTGACCTATGCCGCCGCTCCGGCTTTCGTGGCGCGCAAGCAGGGCGCCATCATCAATATCGCCTCGATCGTTGCGGTAGCACCGGAGTTGCTCAATGGCGTGTACGGAGCCAGCAAGGCGTATGTGCTTGCCTTCAGCCAGTCGCTCAAGCATGAGCTGGGTGACAAGGGAGTGCGTGTACAAGCCGTGCTGCCTGGCGCCACCGCGACGGAATTCTGGGGCATCGCCGGCATGCCGGTCGAGCATTTGCCCAGCGCCATCGTGATGTCGGCCGAAGATATGGTCGATGCTGCACTGGCCGGTTTTGACCAGGGCGAGTTCGCCACGATTCCGTCGTTGCCGCAGGCAGCCGACTGGCAGACGTTCGAAGGCGCGCGCCTGGCGCTTGGCCCGAACCTGTCGCACACCAAGCCGGCGCAGCGCTACGGTGTGAACTGAGTTGCAGTTTGCGATAAGCGCCTCGTCACATCGCCCCGGTATGTCGCCGGGGCGATGTGAGTAAGGTGGTCTGAATTTTCGAAAGTTTTAAATGCCGCACATTCACTGGCGTGGCCTGAAAACCTGGTGCTAGAGTTTTCCTCCGCATCCTTAGATTCGGGTGCACCAGGGGGCGCCATGTTCAAGGCCGGAGGCAGCAGCGGCGGCAGTGGAAGCGGAAGCGGCGGTGGTGGCGGCAGCGATAGAAAGCGCCCCGGCGGCCCTTTGCCGAAGACCGCCACGGATCCGAACAAGAAGCCAAGGGATAGGGCTGCGATCAGTCCAGGCTCATCGCTGCATCATCCGTCGTCAGCCACTTCGTCATCGACACACGGCACGGCCACGCCTTTGTTCCATTCACCGCACGTCGCGATTGCCACGCCGATCACGATATTGGGACATCCGGCAAGTAGTGGTGGCGGATCATCGAGTCTGACGTCATCGAGTGCTTTCTCGGTGCCGTCAACGCATGCATCGCCGGGCGGCATGGGAAGCGCAAGCACGCTATCTCCGACACTCGCCACATCAGGCAGCGGGTCCTCGGGATCGACCAGTTCGCACACGAGCGCATTTTCCAGCTTGCCATCGACGTCGCCGCTGTCGCCCCCGGTAAGCACGCATGCGGCGCCGAGTGGTACCGGCACAAGCATGCCGTCGGCATCGGCATCGGCATCGGCTCCTGGTCGGCGAATGTCCAGCCGAGTGAGCGCGATGGCCAGGGCTAAAGGCGCGGAACTCAGTAAAGAGGCTGCCGCTCTTGGTCTTACCTCAACCGGAACAGCCAAGGATGTCACAACGCATTTCTTGAAGCCGCTTACCGCGGGCGGCGATGGACGCCTTTACACGGGGCCCGAAGCACGTAGAGACATCAATGCCGATATCAAGTCGACACGGAAAACATTCGCCGACCTCAAATCGTCAAATATCCCGGCAGAAGCGCAGGTCCTGCGCACCCAGGCGCAGAAGCTCGGCGTTTCGATGCACAGGTTTTCCACGCGTTCGGCGGCAGATAGTTTCACCAGCGGCGAAGATCACACCTATACCGAGAACACCGGGGCTTCGCACGCAGGCACGCGCACGGCAAGCGACACGCCGCGACCGCAGAGTCCGAAGCCGGAAAGCACCGGCACGGCATTGAAGCCGGAAATCCGCAGCGAGAACGCACACCAGAATCCCTTTCAGTTCACCGGCCAGCCCGGCAACACGGTCAATGTGCCGACGCAAGCCAATCAGGTGGCCGATACGAACATGGAGCGTTTCGTCGCCAAGCGGCCAGGCGGATTCATCTATCGCCACGACACGCCAACCCACTCGACGCTGTGGGCTGCTCGCCCGACCAAGGACGGCACCGGCTGGAAAACGCAGAACGTGACTTATCAACGGCGTCTGGATTCAGCAGCTTCATCGTCTTCGGCCACCAGTTCCTCTTCCTCGGCGGCGTCGAGCACATCCACCACGTCCACTACTACGACATCTACTATGCCCCCAGGGACGCATCCCCCGCCAGGAAAGGGCGGAAAGTAAAGCGCCGCCAGGCGCGGCACCTGTGCCGTTCAAGGTGCGAAAGTCGCATGGAAAGTCGGTGCGACTTCCTCGTGGTAGTGAATGCCGTTGGCGGGATCGACCAGCAGGGTTTGCGTCATGATGCCCGGCCGATTTTTGTCGTGCCAGGTGGCCAACGCGGAATTGCGGTTGCCGTGCAGGTCGATCACCTTGTGCCAGGTATCGCCGCCCTCGGGAGGCGTTGGGAAACGCTTAGGCGGGAGGATGATGGCGTCGCCTGGGGCCACCCATAGATCGGCGAGTGCGATCTCGTTTGCATAGGGACGCCAACGCGCGACGCTGATCACCAGCGGCACGTCATCCATCGAGAAGAACACATGTGGAAAGTCGTGATATTCCAGATCGGTGGGATTGAAGGTGATCAGCTGCCGGGTATGCGGCAACGAGCGGTAGGGCGACCAATGCCCGGCCCATTTGCCGTATTGGTAGGTGGCGCAAACAAGCGGCCCGCAACCGGGCGGAATCAGCGCTTCATCGTCCATGTGTACGCATTCGCCGGGCCTGAGCAAGTTCATGCCGAACGCACGCACACTATCGCGTGTCGCTGCCAGCGGTGCGTAACGGACCTCCTTCGCGCCGAAGTCGAACTCGGTGATCTCATAACCGGCCGGAACGCGCTCAGGCCACGCGCGTATGTCCGCGTACTTCTGTCCCAGGTCGAGCGTGGCATCTTCTGGCAAGACTTCGATCAGGTTGCCCCGGCGTTCTTCATCGAAAGCGGCTCGCCCATGGTGGTTGCGTAGATAAGGCGTTTTCTTGAAGTCGATAACGTCGGTCTTGCTCAGCTCTCTGATGAAGAGCACATCGTCAAATACGTCGTTTGTATCCATCGCATCCCCCCGGTTGCAGAACATACGCAAGCTTGGCTTATAACACGCGAACGAGTGATGCTTCAGATGAGGCCTCGCTCCGCCATCGACACGGGATCGCCCGCGCCGATCACCAGGTGATCGAGTACACGTACGCCAACGACATCGAGTACGTCGCGTAACTGCTGAGTGATCGCGCGATCAGCGGCGCTGGGTTCGGCGACCCCGGAGGGGTGGTTGTGCGCCAGGATTACCGCGCAGGCATTGTGTTCCAGGCAGGCGCGGACTACTTCGCGCGGATGCACGCTGGCGCTGTTTACCGTACCGCGAAACAGTTCTTCGAAGGCGATGACGCGATGATGGTTGTCGAGGTAGAGGCATGCGAAGACTTCATGCGGGAGATGACGCAGGCGTGCGCTCAGATACTCGCCGCTGTCGCGTGGGTTACTCAGCTTGGGCAGTGCCATCAGTTGTTCGCCCATGGCGCGGCGAGCGAGTTCGAAGGCGGCCAGTAGTCGCGCGCGCTTGGCTGGGCCGATGCCCGAAACCTTCGATAGCGATGTTCCATCCGACAGTAAGCGATGCAGGCCGCCACTGGTGGTGATCAGTTCTCGGCCCAGGCTGATAGCGTCCTTGCCGCGAGAGCCATGACCGATCAGGGTGGCGATCAGCTCGGCGTCGGAAAGCGCGGACGGACCGCGTTGCAATAGCCTTTCTCGCGGTCGTTCCAATGTGGGCCAGTCACGGATGCTCATGGGGAGAGCTTGCCGTGACCGATGCCGGTACATCAGCGGGGATGATCGTTGAAGCACTCGGGCGTTCGCCGGGAATGCGTCTAGTCATTTGCCTGGTGTGATCGTCAGTGTCGATGACGTCGACCATGTGAATACGGCGGATGGGTCAGGCTTTCGCCGACTCTCAGGATGGCCGACAAGACTATGAAATTCTCGCGTCGCATGGCCTTGATCGCTTTCATCGTGGCGCTTCTGGTGATTCTGGCGTTAGGTTTCTATCGCGCCGTGATGCATGAAGAGGCGCGGCCAGCGACGGCACCTGCAGGATCGGCATCGGCGCAACAGCCGAACTAGTCAGTCACCCGGCTGTGTTCTGCGAAGCGAATTGCGTCGACAACCAATCGATAAATACGCGTACACGCGGCGACAACTGACGGCTATGTGGATAGAGCACATAGACGGGGGATGGCGAGGGTGGAAAGTCGCGCAGGATTTCGACCAGCTCGCCACGTGCGAGCGCGTCGCCAAGTCGATATCGTGGTACCTGGATCAGGCCCAGCCCGAGTTTGGCGATGGCGACATTGGTCTCGGCGCCGGTGACGGAGACGGTGGCGGGCAGGGTGATTTCGCGTAGCTGTCCATTGACAGTGAATTCGAGCGCCAACAGACCGCCGGTGGCCGAGGACGCGAAGGCGACCATGCGGTGTCCATCGAGCTCATCCGGGGTTCGGGGCGTACCGTAGCGTTGCAGGTAGGCAGGACTGGCGAAGGTGCCTTCCTCCAGTGTGGCGATGTGCCTGCCCACCATGCTGCTATCCGGCGGCTTGCCTACACGCAGGACACAATCCACACCTTCGCGCACCAGATCGACGAAGCGATCGCCTTCGCCAATGTGTAGTTGGATATCCGGATAGCGATCCAGAAAGTCGGGCAAACCGGGCAATACGAAGTGCCGTGCCAGCGTGCCATGCAGGTCCACGCGCAGCATGCCGCTGGGTTTGGCGCCGCTGAATGCTGCTTCGGCTTCCTCGATGTCCGCCAGGATGGCAAGACAGCGGCGGTAGTAGGCCTCGCCGTCCAGCGTCGGGCTTACCTGGCGCGTTGTGCGCTGAAGCAGGCGCACGCCCAACCGCGCCTCCATCTGCTTGACCCCTTCGGTGACGGTCGAGCGGGGCAGGTCCAGATCCTGCGCCGCGAGGGTGAAGCTGCGGCGCTCGACGATCCGGGCAAACAGGCGCATGGCGTCGAATCGGTCCACGATATTGTTCCCATTATCCGAATAATGTTGTCGGATTAAACCCGATTATCCCCAGCCAAGAAAAGTCCAAAGTACGCCTCACCGACACATCGGTCGGATCTTTCCCTCCCGAGGAGTACGTCATGAGCAAGCAGAACAACCAGGTCGCCATCGTTACCGGCGCCTCGCGCGGTATCGGCGCCGCCATCGCCGAACGGCTGGCCAAGGACGGTTTTACCGTCGTCGTCAATTACGCCGGCAACGCCGAACCGGCCGAAGCGGTGGCCCGCAAGATCGAAGCCGCCGGCGGGCGGGCTCTGACGGCTCAGGCTGACGTGAGCGATCCGGCCGCGGTGAAGCGCATGTTCGATGCCGCGGAAACGGCCTTTGGCGGCGTCGATGTGCTGGTCAACAACGCCGGCGTGATGGGTCTGGCCACGCTGGCCGATTCCAGCGACGAGCTGTTCGACCGCCTGATCAACGTCAACCTGAAAGGCAGCTTCAACACCATGCGCGAGGCCGCAAAGCGCCTGCGTAACGGCGGCCGGGTGATCAATTTTTCCACCAGCGTCGTCGGTGTCTATCAGCCTACCTACGGCATCTACGCCGCCACCAAGGGCGCTGTGGAAGCGATGACCCGGGTGATGGCGCGTGAAATGCGCGG
Organism: Dyella sp. NPDC103356; assembly: GCF_055584465.1. Taxonomy (NCBI): domain Bacteria; kingdom Pseudomonadati; phylum Pseudomonadota; class Gammaproteobacteria; order Lysobacterales; family Rhodanobacteraceae; genus Dyella; species Dyella sp. NPDC103356. Next base: position 26,841 of record NZ_JBVJLZ010000004.1, on the reverse strand, counting down.
TCGCCAGATCAGCGTGAACGCAGTGGCGCCCGGCCCGACGGCAACCGATCTGTTCCTGGACGGCAAGTCGGACGAGTTGGTGCAGCAGCTGGCCAAGCTCAACCCGCTCGAGCGCCTGGGTTCACCGGAAGACATCGCCAAGACCGTGTCCTTCCTGGCCGGCCCCGAGGGCGGCTGGATCAACGGCCAGGTACTGCGCGCCAACGGCGGCATGGTCTGAACCTTCTTTTGTCTGCGACATGGCGCATTGGCGCCGCTCATCCCCGCTACAACTAATTTGCTTTGGAGAACCCATCATGAAATACGTGATCATCGTTACCGGCGCATCGAGTGGTTTTGGCTTGATGACTGCCAAGGCGCTGGCGCATGCCGGTCATACCGTCTATGCAAGCATGCGTGACGTCGCGGGAAAGAATGCGGCCCAGGTCGCCAGCATCGCCGACTATGCCAAGGCGAACGGCGTCGATCTGCGCACCGTCGAACTGGATGTGCAGTCCGAGTCATCGGCCGCCGCCGCGATCGCTGCCGTCGTGCAAGCCCATGGCCATTTGGACGTCGTGGTGCACAACGCCGGACACATGTCGTATGGCCCGGCTGAGGCCTTTACGCCGGAGCAATTCGCGCAGCTCTACGACATCAACGTGCTGGGCACGCAGCGCGTCAATCGTGCCGCCCTTCCGCAGCTGCGCAAGCAGGGCCGTGGCTTGCTGGTGTGGGTGTCCTCCAGCAGCTCGCGTGGCGGTACACCGCCGTACCTCGCGCCTTATTTCGCCGCCAAGGCAGGCATGGACGCGTTGGCGGTGAGCTACGCCGGTGAGCTGGCGCGCTGGGGCATCGAGACGTCGATCGTGGTGCCGGGCGCGTTCACCAAGGGCACCAATCACTTCGCCCATTCGGGTAGCCCGGCCGACAAGCAACGCGCCGAGGAATATGCCAATGGCCCGACCGCGGATTTCTCCGAAGTGGCCTTCAAGGGCCTGGCCGATCTGGAACCAGCCGATGCTGACCCGCAGGCTGTCGCCGATGCCATCGTCGAGGTAGTGGACAAGCCGTTCGGCAAGCGCCCCTTCCGTGTGCATATCGATCCGTCCGAGGATGGTGCGGAGATCGTCAATGGCGTGGCCGACCGCGTGCGTGCCGAACTGCTGCGCCGGATCGGACTGGAAGACATCCTCAAGCCGCGCGTGATCGGTTAAGCGATCACGGCATCCAGGTGGCCGATCAGCCCGAGCGCGTCAGCTCGGGCTGATCGGCTGTGCGGCGCGGATGAACCATCACTCCTGATTCGCCGCCGATGAAACCACGCGTGTACCGTTGCCCAGTTCGATGGCGTAGCTCAACGCCAGCCGCGCGAACTTGGCCGTGTGTGTAGCGTTGCCACCACTCTTTTCGAGCGTGTCGTTGGCCGTATGTATGGACGGGTTGGCCTGATCGAAGCGTGCCTCGAATGGGAGCGAAGCCGCGTAGCCGTACCTGTTCCAGCTTGCATGATCGGAACATCCATAGCCGCAACGCGACGTGCCGATCTGGAGATCGGGCTGATACGTGGTGATCAACCGACGCAGGAAATCATTCTGCATGCGGTCGGTGTAGTCCTCGTAGATGTAGATATCGCCCGAAGAACCCTTGTAGTTGGTCATGTCCAACTGCAGCGCGCCGAGAACATCGATGCCGTCGTTGCGGTAGCGTTGGGCGATCTCGCCCGAACCCACCAGGCCGACCTCCTCGGCGGCATAAGCCATGAATTGCAGGGTGCGCTTGGGCCGGTAGTTGTTCTGCAGCAGTACGCGGACAACCTCGGAAAGGCTGGCAATACCCGACGCATTGTCATCGGCACCGGGTGCTTTCAGCGCGTTCGATGTGCTATCGAGATGGCCGCCCAGCACAATGACCTCATCCGGTTTTTCGCTGCCCGTCATGGTGAGCACTACGGATTTCTGCGGCGTTCTGGCATGCGTGACCTGAGCCACCTTCACGTCGGCGCGGTTGCCGGCCCAGGACTGCCATAAGTCCCGGATGGCCAGGGAAGCCTGCGCGCCGGTCTCGGACCCGTGTCGACGGTCCTGGTACCGGCTTAGTTGCTCGATGACCTGGATCAGGCGGGTTTCGTCGATCTGCCCGATCAATCCGCGCACGGTTTCGTGCTGGTTGATGTCGTAGCCGGGCCGGCGCTGGACCGCCTGAACGGACAAGGCGTCCTCGAGCGAGGAGTGCACGATGAACCCCGCGCCATGCCGGGACTCGCTACGAAATTGTTCGGCGAGGGTATCGAGTTGATCGTGTTCGACCAGGAGCGCGAGCGAATCATGCGGGCTGCCCTTTTGCACGGACAAGCGTTGCCCGAAGCGCAGGTCTTCGGTGAGGCTGGCATCTTGCGCGAGCGAGATCCAGACCAGTTCGGGTGGCTCGGCGGCGTGGACTGTCGTCACGAGGCAAAGCAGGGCGGCTGCCAGGGCAGCTTTCTTCTTGGACATGGCTGACTTCCTTGTCTTGGGTTACGACGGTGACCGGGGCGGAATGAGGCTGGCAAAAGGTAGGTGCGAAAACCCGGCTGGGCTCGTTCAAAGCATGCCTGGCGTGGATCGCCCCCGAGAGAGGCGGCCGAAGGCGAATCCTGTAAGCTATTACTGTTTTAAATCATCGGTCTGTAGCTATGAGTCTTGCCCAACGTCGCATCCTGTTAGCCGTCACCGGAGGCATCGCTGCCTACAAGGCGTGTGAACTGGTGCGGCGCTTGCGCGACCTGGATGCCCATGTGCGGGTGGTGATGACCGAGGGCGCTACGCATTTCGTCACCGCGACCACGTTCCAGGCACTGTCCGGCGAGCCGGTACGCATCAGCTTGTGGGACGAGCATGGCGAAGCGGCCATGGGGCACATCGAGCTGGCGAAATGGGCCGAGCGCATTCTGATTGCGCCGGCGTCGGCCGACACCATCGCGCGCCTGGCCCAGGGTTTCGCCAATGACCTGCTCAGCACCGTCTGCCTGGCCAGTGCCGCGCCGGTTTATGTGGCGCCGGCGATGAATCAGCAGATGTGGGCGCATCCGGCAGTACAGGCGAACATGGAGACCTTGCGTCGGCGCGGCGTCATCCAGCTCGGCCCCGATTCTGGCGACCAGGCCTGCGGCGATATCGGCTCGGGGCGCATGCTCGAAGCGCTGGAACTGCGCGAGGCGATGGTGGCGTCCTTTGTCGACGAGCGCCTGCGTGGCCTGAAAGTCGTCGTCACCGCCGGCCCGACCTATGAAGATATCGACCCGGTGCGTTTTATCGGCAACCGCAGCTCCGGCAAGATGGGCTTTGCCGTGGCCGAGGCGGCCGCTTATGCCGGCGCCGAGGTCACCTTGATCGCCGGTCCCGTCGGCCTGGCCACACCGCCGCGCGTGGCGCGGCGCATCGACGTGCGCAGTGCCGCGCAGATGCACGATGCAGTGCTCGAAGCCACGGCACAGGCCGACATCTATATCGGCGCTGCCGCGGTGGGCGACTACCGCCCGGCCACGGTTGCCGGGCAGAAGCTGAAAAAGCACGACGGCAAAGGCCTGACGCTGGAACTCAGCGAAAACCCAGACATTCTGGCCGACCTTTCCCAGCGCACGCCCAAACCGTTCCTGCTTGGCTTTGCCGCCGAGACGCACGACGTTGCGGTGTACGCGCAGGACAAGCTGAAGCGCAAGGGTCTGGACATGATCGCCGCCAATCAGGTGGGTGGCGGCCTTGGCTTCGAAGCGGAAGACAATGCCTTGAGCCTGTTCTGGCCTGGCGGTGAAGAGGCCTTGCCGCGCGCATCCAAGCGCATGTTGGCGCAGCAGTTGATCGTGAAGCTTGCCGAGCGGTATCGCGCGCAGCGCGGGTGATCTGCCGGATCTCGAAAAATCACCTGAGCTTGTAGGAGCGACTTCAGTCGCGACCGTGCAGCGCGAGGTACGGCCGCTGGCAACTGAAGGGAGCCTCGAAAAGCCTCGGTTTTGATGATCGTCATCCCGGCGCAGGCCGGGATGACGAGTAGGAGGGGTCATTCGAGGTTTCCTGAAGTCGCTCCTACAAGCTAGTCGGGTTTGGTCAGAGAAAGCCCACGCAAACGTGCCAACCACACCGCATGCTGCAAAGCCGCATTATCCCAGGCTGCCCCACTTCTGCATCAAGCACTGTGGCGATACAGAGACACTACGCCTCCAACGCAACCAACCGCAGCCGAGCCAAACCCGGCTAGGTCAATGATTGACCGACAGTTTCACCCGTGACGCGAGAAGTGGCACAGCCCCTGCTATCTCCCTGATGCAACCGATGTTGCACCGGCACGCGCCGTGCGTCGCCGATGGCACGTAAGCCTTCAGCATCCGGGGAGAGTCCATCCATGTTCAAACCATCCGTACGTTTCTGGCGACCCGCAGCACACGTTGCCTGTCTGGCTCTGCTGCTGCCGGGTATTGCCGCAGCCAACGAGCAGTTGGACAAGCTGTCGCAAGATCACAACCAGTGGGTCATCCCGGCGGGCAATTACGCTGGGCATCGCTACAGCGGCCTGAATCAGATCACGCCCGACAACGTAAAGAATCTGCATGTCGCCTGGACCATGTCCACCGGCTCGCTGCGCGGCCACGAAGGCCAGCCGCTGGTGGTCGGCGACACGATGTTTTTCGAAAGCTCGTTTCCCAATTACGTGTATGCGGTGTCGCTCAAGGAGCCAGGCCGCATTCTGTGGAAGTTCGCGCCGCAGCAGGACAAGTTCGCGCCCTCCGTGGCGTGCTGCGATGTCGTCAATCGCGGCGTGGCCTATAGCAATGGCGTCATCTACGCCAATGCACTCGACGGTTTTCTCTATGCACTGAACGCCAAGGACGGCAGCGTGAAGTGGAAGGTCCAGAACGCCGATCCCAAGCTGGGCCAGACGCAGACGATGGCGCCGCTGGTGATCAAGAACGTGGTCATTACCGGCGTATCGGGCGCGGAATACGGCGTCCATGGTTATGTCACCGCGAACGATGCGGCGACCGGCAAGCAGGTCTGGCGTGCGTTCAGCACCGGACCCGACGACCAGCTGTTGTTCGATCCGAACAAGACCATCGACGGAGCCACCGGCAAACCGGTCGGCAAGGATTCCAGCCTGTCGTCGTGGCAAGGCGAACAATGGAAACTCGGCGGTGGCACTACCTGGGGCTGGTACACCTACGATCCGAAGTTGAACCTGCTCTATTACGGCACCGGCAACCCCGGCACCTGGAACCCGACGCAACGACCGGGCGACAACAAATACTCGATGTCGATCATCGCGCGGAATCCGGAAACGGGTAAGGCGGCGTGGGTGTTCCAGATGACGCCGCACGATGGCTGGGACTACGACGGCGTCAACGAAAATATTCTCACCGATAGTACGGTCGACGGGAAAAGCATTCCGACGCTGACGCATTTCGATCGCAACGGCTTTGCTTACGTGCTGGACCGTCGTACCGGAAAACTGGTGTCGGCCAAGAAGTTCGACGCGGTGGTGAACTGGGCCGATCACATCGACATGGCCACCGGCAAACCTGTGCTCAACCCGGCGATGATGACCAAGGAAGGCGAAAACGTAAAAGGCATCTGCCCGTCGTCGCAAGGTAGCAAGGACCAACAGCCAGCTGCCTACGATCCGAACACCAAGCTGTTCTATGTGCCGACCAATCACGTGTGCATGGATTACCAGGCATTCAACGTGAAGTACAAAGCCGGTTTCCCGTATGTCGGTGCGCTGGTGAATATGTATCCGGCCAATCACGGCGACGTCGGCGGGCGCTTTATCGCCTTCGACCCGGTCAGCGGTCAGACCAAGTGGGCTATCGACGATCGCTTCCAGGACTGGGGCGGTGCGCTGACCACCGGTGGCGGGCTGGTGTTCTACGGCACGTTGACGGGTGAATTCCGCGCCGTCGATATCAAGAGCGGCAAGGTGTTGTGGAAGTTCAAGGCACCGTCGGGAATCATCGGCAACCCGATCACCTATACGTACGAAGGTAAGCAGTACGTGGCGATTCTCAGCGGCGTCGGCGGCTGGGCGGCGATCGGTCTGGCTGAAAACCTCACCAAGGCGACCGAAGGTCTGGGCGCAGTGGGTGCGACCGCAAGCCTGAGCGACTACACCAACCTCGGCGGCACCTTGCTGGTGTTCGCACTCGACTGATCGAACGGACGTCCGCGGCGCATTGATGGCGCCGCGGATGCGTTCTGGCGTCTTCATCGCATAGGACCTCATGCCATGAGCAAGCTGTACACGTTGACCGCGACTTGTCTGTTGATCGCTCTCGCTGGCGCCTTGCCCGCCCATGCGGCGGGCACGCTGAAAGTCTGCGCGGATCCCGACTACCTGCCGTACTCCAACCGCGCCGGCCAGGGTTTCGAAAACGCGGTCGCCGAAACGGTCGCCAAGGCCATGGGCGCGAAGCTCGAATATGTCTGGGCCGACATGCGCGGGCACGGCGGCTTTCCCGAGTATCTCTCGCGCAATCTCGATAGCGGCAAATGCGACGTGGTGATGAGCATGCCTTACGGCAACGACGAGGAGCTGACCACCGATCCGTACTACGTGTCGTCCTATGTCTTCGTGTTCAAGAAGGACAAGGGCTACACCATAGAGAACATGAATTCGCCCGACCTGCGCAAGCTCAAGCTGGGCTTCGAAGGCGACACGCCGGTAGAGGCGGGCCTGCAGCTGCGCGGCCTGGTGACGTCGGCCAGGTCGTTCGATATCAGCGGGTCCTCCGGCGAGTCGCCGCGCAGCACGCTCGATGCGGTACAGACCGGACAGATCGACGTGATGATCACCTGGCAACCGGCCGTCGGTGCATTTCTACACGACTATCCCGAGCTGACCACGGTGGCCTTGCCCAATACGCGCGCCACGGGCTCGCCTGAAATGTATTCCTTCCCGATGTCGATGGCGGTGCGCAAAGGCGACGACGCGTTGCGCAACAAGCTCAATAACGTCATCAAGCAACAGAAGTCCGCCTTGACCGGCGTGCTGCACCAGCATGGCGTGCAGCTGTTCGGCGATGGCGATAGCGCATCGGCCAGTCAGATGGCCAATCTGTAAGGAGGCGTCATGCGTAGAAACGTATCGGAGCAGGTTTTGACGGGTTTGTGGCGGGTCGCGATGTCGGCGTCGCTATGTTTCATCACGATGCCGCTATGGGCCGCCATCGCTCCGGATACGAGCAAGGGCGCAACCGTAGTCAAAGGCAGCGATTGCCTGTCCTGCCACGCGATAGATCACAAAGTGGTGGGTCCGGCGTACCAGGACATTGCGAAGAAATACGCCTCACAGCAACCGCAGATCGTTGCCACCTTGATGAAGAAGGTAAAGGAAGGCGGCAGCGGCGTATGGGGTCAGATACCGATGACGCCGCATCCGCAGTTGAGCGATGCCGATCTGCATGCCGCGGTGGACTATGTGTTGTCGCAGACCGGTGGTGGTGCGCCAGCGAAGAGTACAGCGGCGGCCGGTGCAACCCACACCTACAAGACCGCCGGCGGCCAGTCGGTCACGACCGACTTTCAGGTCTATCTCAACGACAAGCCGCCCAAGGTTACCGACGATGTTTTCAAGGGCTACGAAAACTACAACTCGTACTGCTTCCGCTGCCACGGTGGCGATGCGGTCGGCGGCGATCTCGCACCGGACCTGCGCAACTCGCTGAAGATGGGTATGACCTGGGACACCTTTCTCAGCACGGCGATGGCCGGTCGGCCCGAGAAAGGCATGCCTTCCTGGGCGGGCTTTTTCGAAGAGAACGATTTGCGCGCCATCTACGACTACGTCAAGGCGCGTCAGCTGGATCTGGTGCAACCCGGGCGCCCGCCATCGAGCCAGGACTGATCACGAGGACATGTCATGAAGTCACGCGCAGCCGTCGCTTTTGCAGCGGGCAAACCTTTATCGATCGAAGAAGTGGATGTGGCCGGCCCGAAGGCCGGCGAAGTACTGGTGCGCATCGTCGCCACCGGCGTCTGCCACACCGATGCCTTTACCTTGTCCGGGGCCGACCCGGAGGGGGAGTTTCCGGTGATCCTGGGACACGAGGGCGGTGGTGTAGTGGAAGAAGTCGGCCCGGGCGTGACCACGCTCAAACCCGGCGACCACGTGATTCCGCTCTACACGCCCGAATGCGGCGAGTGCGAGTACTGCCTTTCGAAGAAAACCAATCTCTGCGTAAAGATTCGCGCCACGCAGGGCAAGGGCCTGATGCCCGATGGCACCTCGCGCTTCTCGTTGAACGGCAAGCCGCTGCTGCACTACATGGGCTGCAGCACCTTCAGCAACTACACCGTGCTGCCGGAAATCGCGCTGGCGAAGATCAACAAGGCCGCACCGCTGGAGAAGGTATGCCTGCTCGGCTGCGGCATCACCACGGGCATCGGTGCCGTGCTCAATACGGCAAAGGTGGAGCCGGGTTCGTCCGTGGCGGTATTTGGCCTGGGCGGCATCGGCCTTTCCGTGGTGCAGGGTGCGGTCATGGCCAAGGCCGGGCGCATCGTGGTGATCGACACCAACCCGGACAAGTTCGAGATGGCCAAGCAGATGGGCGCCACCGACTGCATCAATCCGAAGGCCTATCCGGATACCCCGATCCAGCAGGTCATCGTCGAACTGACCGGTGGCGTGGATTACTCATTCGAGTGCATCGGCAATGTCAACGTGATGCGTGCGGCCCTCGAATGCTGTCATCGCGGTTGGGGCGAGTCGATCATCATCGGCGTGGCCGGCGCCGGGCAGGAGATCAGCACGCGACCGTTCCAGCTGGTGACCGGGCGGGTGTGGCGTGGCACGGCATTTGGTGGCGTGAAAGGCCGCAGCCAGCTGCCGGGTTATGTCGACCGTTACATGTCCGGCGAGATCAAGATCGATCCCTTCATTACGTACACCCTCGGATTGGACGAGATCAATCATGCCTTCGACCTGATGCACGAAGGCAAGAGCATTCGTTCGGTCATCGTCTATTGAATCTCCACCGTATGCTGAGGAGCACATCATGACTGTTGCCATTCACCCATCGGTCGACAAAGGCGTCAAGCCGGGCGCCGAGAACTTCTCCGGCGGCACGCTGGTTTGTCATTGCAAGGACAAGCCGGTCAAGGTCAGCGTCGGCACGCAGTCGGCGCACAACCATGTATGCGGCTGCACGAAATGCTGGAAGCCGGATGGCTCGCTGTTCGCGATGATCGCGGTGGTGCCGCGCGAACAGGTCGAGGTGACCCAGAACGCGGACAAGCTGAAGATTGTCGACGAGAAAGCGGCGATCCAGCGGCATGCCTGCACGGGTTGCGGCGTGCACATGTATGGACGCATCGAGAACAAGGGCCATCCGTTCTATGGGCTGGATTTCATCCACACCGAGCTTTCGTCCGAAACCGGCTGGTCGGCGCCGGGATTCGCTGCGTTCGTGTCGTCGATCATCGAATCGGGTGCCGATCCGAATAACCAGGATGCCGTGCGCGCGCGTTTGAACGAACTGGGCCTGCCGCCGTACGACTGTCTGTCGCCGCCATTGATGGACTTCATGGCAACCAAGATCGCTCAGGCATCGGGTGTGCTGAAGGCTTGAACCTTGGGTGGCGTTGGGGTGGCTCCGATCGCAGCTGAACGCGATCGGAGCCGTTTGCGCGATGAAGTGGAGGGCATATGGCGGGATGGCGCATTCGAGGCGGTGGTGCGCCATGGGCGATCCTGCTGTTCGCGTGCCATTTGCATGCTGCCGATGCACCATCGATTGTTACCAATCTTGCGCCGATCATTGTTGTGCCGACACCGTTACCGGGCATGGGCATTGATGCGGCCAGCTTGCCATACGCCGTGCAGAGCCTTCGCTATGATGTGCAGCGCGATGTCGCCGGTGCCAATCTCGTCGGCGTCATGAACAATCGCCTGACCGGCGTGAACATCAATGACGTTCAGGGCAGCCCGTTCCAGGTCGACGTGACCTTTCATGGCTTTCGCGCCTCGCCGACACTGGGCGCCGCCCAAGGCATTTCGGTGTACCTCGATGGCGTGCGTGTCAATGAGCCCTTCGGCGATATTGTCAGCTGGGACATGATTCCGGAATTTGCGCTGGAGTCGATCACCTTGCTGCCTGGCGCCAACCCGGTGTTCGGTCCCAATACACTCGGTGGCGCGCTGGTGCTGACGACCAAGTCGGGACTGACATCGCCGGGTTTCGATGCGGATGTTTCCTATGGTAGCTACGCGCGCCGCCGGACCGACCTGTCGTATGGCATCAGCAATGCACAGGGCTGGCATCTCTTCGTTGCCGGGACATACTTCGACGAGAACGGCTGGCGCCGCGATTCGCCGGGCATCATGCGCAATGGCTTCTTGAAGTTCGGTCGACATACAGCAGCTGACGATTGGGACATCGAAGTGATGCATGGCAGCAGCCGGCTGGTCGGCAACGGCCTGCTGCCCGGCACGCGTTACGATGATGACGCCCAGGTATTCGAGCCCGGCTTGTACCAACAGGACCGTCGTGCGATCTATACCGCACCCGATGTAACACACACGCAAACCACCCAGCTGACGACGCACTACACGCATCGCTTTGATGCGGACACGCAGCTGACTGCCTTGCTCTATACGAGACATACGCGGCGCGACACGGTTAACGGCGACATCAACGACGACTACGATGATTTCATCGACGCCTGCGGCGCCGGCTACGGTGCCGATGGCGAGCCGCTGGAAGGCGATTGCGATGTCTCCCGTGCCCAGGCCGATGCGCTGGCTACCGGTGTGCTCAACAGTACCTATACACGCCAGCAAGGGCAGGGCGGTGGCCTGAGCTTCAGCACGCATGCGGGCGACCATCAACTCGCGTTCGGCGCTACGTTCGATCGCAGCAGCGTGCGCTATGCGCAATACACGCAGGATGCCACGCTGGATGAGGGCAGTCGCGACACGATCGTCGATCCGGCCGCGCCGGTGGAATTCTTCTCCGGTGTCAACGGCACCAGCCGCTCCTGGGGTGTATACGCTACCGATACCTGGGCGGTGACCGACACCACGCATGTGACCGGCTCCTTGCGCTGGAACGATCTGCGTTTGTTGAGCGTGCTGTCCAGTGCGGACGACGGCGTACAGCCCGGTCAGCACAATACCTATCGCAAGCTCAATCCGTCGCTGGGCGTGACCCAGGCGTTGGGGTCGTGGGTGATGTTCGCCAACGCGTCGCAAAGCAACCGCGCGCCGTCGGTGATCGAACTGGGCTGTGCCGATCCGACCGAGCCCTGTCGCCTGCCCACGGGGCTGCAGGCCGATCCGCCGCTGCGTCAGGTCGTATCGCGTGCGTGGCAGCTGGGTGCGCGCTGGAAGAACGAAGGCGGTCTCAACGCAAGCGCTTCATTGTTCCGCACCGACAACCGCGACGATATCTTGTTTCTGCGCGCACCCAATACGCAGCAGGGCTACTTCGCCAACGTCGGGCGTACGCGCTATCAGGGGGCGGACCTGGACGTCGGCGGCCAGCAAGGCGCGTGGTCCTGGCACCTGGGCTACAACCTGCTGCTGGCTACGTATCAATCGTATGGCCAATTGCTTGCCGGCGAACGCACGATCGACACGCGGCCGGGAACCCGTATCGCGGGCCTGCCGCGACACAGTGCAAAATTCACCGTGGACTGGAATGCCACTTCGCGCCTGACGCTGGGCGCGGATCTGTTGGCTTTCTCCGGCAGCGTCAGCAATGGCAACGAAGACGGGCGCATCAGCGACGATGATCCCGATGTGCGCGCCAACTGGGGTACCCGTGGCTACGCGCTGGTCAATCTGCGTGCGGTCTTTGCATGGAACGATGCCTTGCAGTTCTACGCGCGCGTGGACAATGCCTTCGACCGTCGTTATGAGACCTATGGTGCGATTGCCGACGATGCGTTGCCGGACGGCCACCTGATCCGGCCGCAGGTGGCGCCGGGGGAGGAGATGTCGACCTTGTTCGTGGCGCCCGGTGCGCCGCGGTTGTTTACGGTGGGGGTGCGCTTGCATTTCTAAGAAGCGTTGTGCGTGCAGCCTCACCAAATGTTGAAGCTCCGCCTCCTACTCGTCATCCCGGCGTAGGCCGGGATCCAGTGACTTCGGTTTCCAGTTTTCGCGGTAGAGCAAATGCTTGATGACTCTCGCGACAACCCACCGCAAAGCCACTGGGTCCCGGCCTACGCCGGGATGACGAGTAGGGGGTTGTGAGGAGCTCTCCAATGTCGCTGCAACTCAATCCGGCAACACAATCCCATGCTTGTGCAGCTTGCGATACAACGTATTGCGACTGATCCCCAATGCGCTGGCAGTACGACTGATATTCCAATGCATCTGTTCGAGCTCACGCAACAAGGCCTCGCGTTCGGCGGTACGCAACGGCGCATCGCCATTGCCCGCGACGGATGCGTTGGCGGGTTCGGCAGCACTGTAACCGGTGATTTCCTGCGGCAGGTTGCATGGCCGAATCACGCTATCGGAACAAAGCGCCGCGGCCGTGCGAAGCGTATTGCGTAACTGGCGGATATTGCCCGGCCACGCATAATTGAGCAGCAGACGCAGCGCATCGTCGCACAGCCTTGGCCGCGCCAGCCCTTGCGATTCCTCCGCCAGCAGCGTGTCTATCAGATCCAGTTTATCCGTGCGCTCCCGCAGCGCCGGCAATTGCAGCGTGATGCCATTGAGCCGGTAATACAGGTCTTCGCGAAATTCGCCCGCCTGCACCATCTTTTGCAGATCCTGATGGGTGGCGCTGATGACGTGCAGATCGACCGGAATTGCGCGCTCGCCACCCAGAGGCATGACTTCATGCTCCTCCAGCACGCGCAGCAATCGTGTCTGCAGGCGCAACGGCATATCGCCAATCTCATCGAGAAACAGCGTCCCGCCACTGGACTGGCGGATCTTGCCCAGATGGCCATCGCGCGAGGCATCGGTAAATGCGCCCCGGGTGTAGCCGAACAGCTCGCTTTCGATCAGCGGCTCGGGAATGGCGGCGCAGTTGACCGCGATAAACGGCTTGTCCGCCCAGCTGCTGGCCAGGTGCAGCGCCTTGGCAAAGGCTTCCTTGCCGGTACCGGTTGCGCCCTGCAGCAAGAGCGGTACGCGGCGGCCGAACAACTGGCGGCCGCAATTCATATTGTGCTGCATGCGCGTATCGCCGCCGACGTGCTGGCGTGTCGGTGTCGGACTGGCCACGGGCGCCGATAGCGTTACGCCGTTAGTGATCACCGAAGGGGGCCGCACCATCGCGAAGAAGCGGCGGCCGTAGGCGGCGTCGCGCACCGGCCACAGCGTCGCTGCGTCGGCGAAGGCACGCTTTTCCAGAGTGTTGAAATCGAATGGGAAGATTCGCTCCAGCGACTGTCCGACCAGTTTGTCGCGCGACATGCCGAGCTGGGTCAGCGCACTTTCGTTGACCGCCCGCACGACGCCGCTGCTGTCCACGGCCAGCAGGGCTTCGTGCAACAGGCCGACGAACTCGGGTCGGCTGTGAAAACGCAGGATCCATTTGTCACGGCATTCGGCGAGGAAATGGCAGCGTGAAATAAGGTTGGCCGACATGGCGACCAGGGCCATCGTATGGCGCTGGATCAGACGGGTGTCGGCGGCATTGACGGTAGACGCGTCCAGCACGCCCAGCACTTCGCCCTGCGTATCGAGCACTGGCGCGCCGGAGCACGACAGATCCATGTTGAAGTGGCGAAAGTGCTCTTCGCGATAGACGGTGACCGGACCGCCTTCGGCGATGCACGTGCCCAGACCGTTGGTGCCTTCGTAACGCTCGCTCCATACAGCACCGACGCGCAAGCCCGCGCCGCGAAATTCGCGCTTGAGCGACGGATCGGTGATGGCGCCCAGAATGGCCGCTTCGGCATCACACAGAATGACCGCATAACCCGAGCCGGCAATCTGTTCGTAAAGATTCTCCATCTCCGCCCGCGCCACATTCAGCAGCTCGCCAAAACGCTGTTGACGTTCGCTGATCGAGGCGGCATCGAGCACGGGCGTGTCGCGTGCCGCGTCGGCGTCTATGCCGTATTCCTCGATGCAGCGCAGCCAGGACTTGGCGACGTGTGGTGCGACATTTACGTCGCCCAGCCGCTCACGCAGCATGCTGTCGATGCGGGTCGAAGAGGTGTTGGACAACACACTGCGCATACGTTGCTCCATGGATGCGAAGGTGATCCACGGCATCGAAGCGTCTTGAAGTCAGGATGCAGGCGGTGCAGCTGTGACGCCATCCGTGATACCCGTTGACGAGGATGGTCCTTAACGAGTCATGGAGCAAACCGCAGTGCAGCATATGGCGCGGTGTGTCACCGGCGCTGTCCCGGAACAGCAACAGCGTTCACGGAAATTGCACATCGGGAACGTGTGTTTTTGCGTCTTTTCGGCGGCTTGAACTTGGCGCGCCTCTTGCCTGCATTAACGCATTGAAAGAACGCACCGAAAGCTTCCACACCTTGGGTAGCGCGGAGGGAGACTATGGCGGAGGTTCGGGTGGCGCAGCGGCTGGCCAATCCGGCCGACGTCGTGTGGGCGCTGATCGGCGATTTCGGCGGTCTGCATCGCTGGCATCCGCTGGTCCACGGATTGGACCTTTCCTGGGAGGGGCGCATCCGCACCTTGCATTACGCCGACGGCAGCCGCGCGGTGGAACGACTGGAAACACGCAGCGATGCGAGCCGTCGTTACGTCTACGCGCTGGTCGACGGTGCCCTGCCGATGCTCGACTGCCGCGCCACGCTGCAGGTCAGCGCGCGCAAGCAGGGCTGCACGGTGATCTGGTCTAGCGTGTTCGAACCCGTAGGGGCCACCGAATCGGTCATCGAAGACGCCTTACGCAACCTCTATATGGAGGGCCTGGCAGCGCTCGCTGCCGCCCTGGATGGCTGACACGCGGTAAGCTTTCCGTACAATCCCTCAATCCAGCGCCGTCCCGGCGCGTTCTTGGAAGGATAGGGATTGAACATCGCGCCTAGCATCGAACTGCGCATACTCGACGAACGTCTGCGCACCTGGGGTCTGCCCACCTATCAAAGCGACCAGGCTGCCGGTATCGATCTGTTCGCCTGTATCGACGAACCGCTGGTACTGGCCCCCCAGGCGCCCTCGGTGTTGATTCCTACCGGGCTGGCCATGCATATGAATACCCACGAGTTCTGCGCCCTGGTGCTGCCGCGCTCGGGCCTGGGTCACAAGCGCGGCCTGGTGATGGGCAACGGCACCGGGGTGATCGATGCCGATTACATGGCCGAATGCTTTGTCAGTGTGTGGAACCGGAACCCACCGCGCAGTGGCGTCGGGGGCGAGGATGCGAGCATTACCATTCAGCCGGGGGATCGTATCGCTCAAATGTTGTTCGTGCCGATCGTGCGCCCGGCGTTTACGGTCGTGGAATCGTTCTCGACGTCGAGCCAGCGGGGGCTGGGCGGCTTCGGATCCACGGGCGTGAGCTAATCTTGCGCGTGCGGGTGCGTTCGCAACAGTAAAACAGGTCGGCAAGCCGGCTAATCAAAGGGGGAGAGGCATGGCGAAAACCACGGTAAGCAGACGGATGCGCGCGCCCAATGTCGACTTGCGCGGTTTGCTGCCGTTGGCGGCCGGCACGCTGTTGATCCTGCTCGGCCTTTTCTGCGCCTGGCAGACCTGGCTGATCGCCGACGAGGACGGCGCCAAGGAGCGCCTGCATGCGGCGCAGAACGAGGCGGTGCAGAGCCTGCAGGGCGAAATCGCGATCGAGCGCGGCAAGATCCAGCAGGCGCTGACCGGTATCGACCCGTCCGTCGACCACGATCTGCTGATCGCGCAGCTGCATCAGGCACTGCCGCAAGCGACACGGATCGAAATCTATTCCGGCAGCCTCGACGAAGTCGTGCACGCCGACTATCGCCAGTTCGGCTACGGCAAGGCCGCTCAGTTGCTGGCCGCGCAAACGGCCGATGGCCAGACCTTGATGCAGACCGTGTCCGACGGTTCCGCGCGTCAGCTCACCCTGGTGTTGCCGCTGGGGGCGCCGGCCAAACCGCGTGCGTGGGTATGGCTGGCCTTTCCCTTCTCGGGGCTGCAACAACGCTTCGAGTCCATTCGGGTACCCGACGGCAGACTGGAGCTTCATCAGGAAGACGACCGTATCGACCGCTCCTTATTGGCAAGCGGAGCCCGCAGCGGGGAACGCGAAGTGCTCGGCAAGCCCGTGCCCGGCAGCGCCTTCAGCGTGGTTGCCGCGGTACCGCAAGCTTATGTCGTCTTGCCGCGCTCGGCGCTGCTTTCCGGGTTGCTGGCGCTGTTGGGCATCGTTGGCGGCGGTTTCCTGCTGTGGTGGCGTAGCCGCCCGGAACCGGAGATAGCGCCAGAAGAGCCAGAAGAGTTGCCTTTGCCCCCCGTGGTCGAAAACAAGCCCGAATCGCCCAGGCCTGCTGCTCGCCCCGCACCCAAGGCGCCGCCTGCGCCGGCAGCGGTGGATCCGACGATTTTCCGCGCCTACGACGTGCGCGGCGTGGTCGGCAAATCGCTGACCCGCGATGTGGCGCGCTTGCTCGGCCAGTCGATCGGCACGGTGATGCGCGAGAAAGGCCTGCGCGAAATCGTGGTGGGTCGCGACGGCCGCCTGTCCGGTCCGGAACTGGCCGGCGCGCTGGCCGACGGCTTGCGTGAAGCGGGTATCGACGTGATCGATATCGGTGCCGTACCGACACCGGTGGTCTACTACGCCGCCTACCGTTTCAATACGGGTAGCGGCGTGGCGGTGACCGGCAGCCACAATCCGCCGGACTACAACGGGTTCAAGATCGTGGTCGGCGGCGAGACGCTGTCCGAAGGCGCGATCCAGGATCTGTATCAGCGCATTGCCGGCAACCGGCTCGAAAGCGGCGGGCAGGGCGGCATCCGTCATATCGACGTGGTACCGGACTATATCGAGCGCATTACGTCGGACGTCCAGGCCGAGCGTAACCTCAAGATCGTCGTCGACTGCGGCAACGGCATCCCCGGCGCCGTGGCGCCGCAGGTGCTCGAAGGCATCGGTTGCGATGTGATCCAGCTCTATTGCGACGTCGACGGCAGCTTTCCGAACCATCACCCGGACCCGTCCGATCCGCACAATCTGGAGGACCTGATCCTTGCGGTGAAGCAGACCGGTGCCGACCTGGGCATTGCCTTCGACGGCGACGGCGATCGTCTAGGCGTGGTGACGCGCGATGGCGAGATCATCTTCCCGGATCGCACGTTGATGTTGTTCGCGCGCGATGTGCTGTCGCGCCAGCCGGGTGCGACGGTCATCTATGACGTCAAGTGCACCGGCCATCTGCGCGGTCAGATTCTCGACGCCGGTGGTAGTCCGATGATGTGGCGCACCGGGCACTCGCTGATCAAGGCCAAGATGCGCGAGACCCATGCGGAACTTGCCGGCGAGATGAGCGGCCATTTCTTCTTCAAGGAGCGCTGGTACGGCTTCGACGACGGTATCTATGCGGCCGCGCGCCTGCTGGAGATTCTTGCCGGCGACCTGGAAGAGCGCACGCCCGAAGCGATCTTCGCGACGCTGCCCAAGGGCGTGTCCACGCCCGAGCTGAAGATCGAGATGGCCGAAGGCGAGCATTACAAGTTCATGGACAAATTCCGTCAGACCGCCACCTTCGGCGACGCCACGCTGACTACCATCGATGGCGTGCGCGCGGACTGGCCGGATGGTTGGGGTCTGGTACGTGCGTCCAACACCACGCCGATCCTGGTGTTGCGTTTCGATGCGGACAACCCGGCAGCACTGAAGCGAATCCAGAATGTCTATCGTGAGCAACTGCTCGCGGTAAACAAGGATTTGAAGTTGCCGTTCTGAGCATAAAGCCGATAGCGGTATCCAGAGGTACCGCTATCGGCTCAAGTACCTGCCCTGTCAGCGATCCCGCGATAGCGTCGCGGCGATAACTTATTCGCCGCGGTCTTTTTCCGCGGCGGCCTTTACCTGGCGGTAGTGCGCCATCTGTTCGACCATCCTGGTTTCGGCGGCATCGCGCGTGGTTTCCTGCTTGAGCAGGACATCGCGTTGACCGGCGACCACATTGCGTTGCTTGGCGATACTGTCGTTGAGCGATTTGGGCACGGGCTGCTTGGCGCGTTCGGCTTCGCCCGCGCGTGCCAGCAGATCGGTCAGCGCTTTTTCCTGACTATGCAAATTGATCTTGGTGGTGTTGATCTGCTGGTCGATGGTGTCGAGGTTCTGCTTCAGAGAGGCTTGATAGGCTGCCTCCGAGCTGTACGCGGCGAGCATCTGGCTGTCGCTGCGCGCCTGGTCGTCGGCCGCTTGTTTCGCAGCGGCGTTCTGCGCTGCGATTTTCTGTGCGGCCGCGCGTTCCTGCGGATTGAGCTGGCGATCGACGTGCCCGACCGTCAGGCCGCGGTCGTTGACGATGTCATAGCCGTATTTCATCGCATCCGCGCTGAGGCTGTCGCTGTAATGCGGCAGGCCTTGCGCGTCGGTCCAGCGATAGCGATAGGCGCTCTGGTTCTGTTTTTGCTGAGCGAGCACCGGCGCACTGACCACGGCGGCGGCAATCGTGATGGCGGCAAAGATCGTTCGCATGCGTGTCCCCTTGGATCGCAGCCAGTATAGCCATCGGGATGAAGGCCGACCTACCTCGTCGCTGGCGGTCGGCCGTGGCTTGTGACGCGGTTCAAATCAGCCTGCGACGCCGTAGCGCTCGCGATAGGCCATCAGGCGCACGTGCTCGGCCGCCAGCTCAGGGCGCTCGCCGGCATAGGCCAGGACATTGTCCAGGCCGGTAATGGCGATCACCGGGATGCCGAATTCGGCGGTAACTTCTTGTGCGGCGGACAGTTCGCCCTGGCCGCGTTCCTGCCGGTCCAGCGCGATCAGCACGCCGGCGGGTGTGGCGCCCTGGGCACGGATCAAGGCGAGCGACTCGCGCACCGCGGTACCGGCAGTCATCACATCGTCGACGATCAGGACGCGACCCTTCAGTGGCGCGCCGACCAGGACGCCGCCTTCGCCATGATCCTTGGCCTCCTTGCGGTTATAGGCCCAGGGCAGATCTTTCTGATGGCCGTCGGCCAGCGCGATGGCCGTGGCCGCAGCCAGGGCAATACCTTTGTATGCCGGGCCGAACAACATGTCGAACGCCACGCCGGAATTGACCGCGGCCGCCGCGTAGGAACGTCCCAGCTGGGCCAGTGCCGCACCCGAATCGATGCGTCCCATATTGAAGAAATACGGGCTCTGGCGACCCGATTTGAGCGTAAATTCGCCAAAGCGCAGCACATCGCGCTGCAAGGTGAGTTCGATGAAGTCGCGCTGGTAGTCGTGCACGGATGGTCTCGCCGGAAGTGGAATAGTCAGGCGCGTAGTTTACGCACTAGCAGGTGCTGCGGCCCGGATCGCCCGCCCAGATGCAGTTCGCCGGTATCGACAAAGCCCGCGCGCAGGTACAACGCCAAGGCCGTCGCATTGCGGCAATTGACGGTAAGAACGAGTGCCTCGATCGCAGGGTGCCGCGTTTCCACGTCGTCGATCACCGCGGTCATCACCGCGCGGCCCCAGCCACGGCCTTGCCAATCCCGGTCGATAAAGAACGAACGCAGGCCCAAGGCGGGATAGTCCATGTCGTGCCCGGCAATGCTGCGCACGCTTTCTTCGAGCCGGTAGAAGCCGATCGGCTCGTCTCCCAGCAGGATCGCCATGGGCTCGCTGCCTTCGCATACAAGGGAATCGGCCAAGGTCACGGCAACCGGGCTGACGAACTCGTCCTGATCCGGCCGTACGCGCAGCTTCAGGAGCTCGGCGTGCAACGGCGGTTCGGCGAGCATCACGCGGATGGCAGGGGGGCTGGACATGGTTGGTATGATGACGCATTCCTTTGTGATTGCAGGAGAGCGTGCATGCGCATCATCAGCCTCAACGCCAACGGCATCCGTTCGGCCGGCACCAAGGGCGTGTTCGAGTGGTTGCGCAAGCAGAAGGCCGACGTGGTCTGCCTGCAGGAAACCAAGGCGCAGGAAGACCAGCTCAGCGATCCGATGTTCCGGCCCGATGGACATCATTGTTTCTATCGCGATGCGAGCAGCAAGAAGGGCTACAGCGGCGTGGCGATCTACGCCAAACGCGAGCCGGACGAAGTGCGTACCTCACTGGGCTGGGAGCCGTTCGACAGCGAAGGGCGCTATATCGAGGCGCGCTTCGGCAATCTCAGCGTGGTATCGCTTTACGTCCCTTCCGGTTCGTCCGGCGACGAACGCCAGCAGTTCAAGTTCAAGGTGATGGAATGGATCACGCCGATCTTCGACGAGTGGCTCAAGAGCGGCCGTGACTACGTGATCTGCGGCGACTGGAACATCGTCCACACCAAGAACGACATCAAGAACTGGAGCTCCAACCAGAAGAACTCCGGCTGTCTTCCGGAAGAGCGCGCGTGGCTGGATCTGCTGTTCCAGCAGCGCGGCTGGGTCGACAGCTTCCGTGCGATCAAGCCGGACGCGGTCGAATACACCTGGTGGTCCAATCGTGGCCAGGCGCGTGCGAACAACGTGGGTTGGCGCATCGACTACCAGGTGGTGACGCCTTCCTTGCGCGATCGCCTGAAGTCCTGCTCGATCTACCGCGACGAACGTTTCTCCGACCACGCGCCCTATATCGTCGACTATGCCGACTGAGCCGGCTGCGAAGCCCAGCAAGCCTTCGATCTGGCAGGCGTTTACCCAGCCTTCGGCGTGGACGATGGCGTTCCTCGGGTTTTCCTCGGGCCTGCCGTTCCTGCTGGTCGCCGGCACGCTGGCGTACTGGTTGAAAGAAAACGGCATCGTGCTCAAGGACATCACGATGATCGCCAGCGCCGGCATGACTTACGCGTTCAAGTTCGTCTGGGCGCCGTTGCTCGATCATTGGCGGTTGCCGGGTTTTGCGCGCCTGGGACAGCGGCGCGGCTGGCTATTGTTCGCGCAGCTATGCGTCACCGCCGGTCTGATCGCGATGGCCTTGCTTACGCCGGCCCAGCTTCCGCTCTTTGTTGCGGCCACCCTGGTCGTGGCGTTCTTCGGCGCCACGCAGGACATCGCCGTGGATGCGTACCGTATCGAGATCGCGCCGCTGGAGGCGCAGGGCGCGCTGGTGGCGACGTATTCGCTCGGCTATCGCATCGCCCTGATCGTAGCCGGCGCGCTTGCCCTGATTGCGGCCGATCACTTCCCCTGGCGTGTGGTCTATCTCGGTATGGCGGTGGCGATGCTGATTCCGATCGCCACTACCCTGATCGCGCGCGAGCCCAAGGTCCTGCGCACCGCGCCACGCAGCTGGGGCGAGGCGATGCGCGAGAGCATCGTCGCCCCGTTTGCCGATTTCTTTCGTCGTTACGGCTGGGCGCTGGCCCTGGTCACGCTGGCCTTCATCCTGTTGTTCAAGATTCCCGAGCAGGCCACCATCGGTGGCGTCATGAGCCCGTTCTACCGGGACATGGGTTTCGACAAGACCCAGATTGCGACTGTGACCAAGATCTACGGCATTTGGATCGGCATCGTCGGCACGTTTATCGGCGGCGCGGCGGTGGCTCGCTGGGGCGCATGGCGCCCGCTGGGCGCGGCGATCGTCCTGGCCGGTGCCAGTAACCTCTTGTATCTGTTCCTGATTGCCCATCCCGGCAATATCGTGGTGCTGACCCTGGTGATCTCCGGGGAAAACCTGACCTTAGGTGTGCTCGGGCCGCCGACCGTGGCCTTCCTGTCGTCGCTGGTCAACAAGCAGCACACGGCCACTCAGTACGCCTTGTTGAGCTCGATGGTCAATTTGCCTGGGAAACTGCTTGGCTTTTTTGCCGGCGGCATCGCCATGGCCACCGGCTACGGCATGTTTTTCATCATCACGGTGCTGTCGCTGCTGCCGGCCGGCGCGCTGTTTCTTTATTTGTGGCCGCGTTACGACGACAAGCTCAAAACCGGCTAAAGGGCGCTTGCATACCCCACGCCCACCTGTGCCACCATGTTGCCCACAGGGGCCCAGTCAGTTACGCGGGGCAGAGTCGTGCCGGATCTCACCATACGCCACATCGACAGCCTGATGGCCGACCGCATCAAGCAGCTGGCCAAGGAGCGTCAGTGGTCGATCAATGACGTGGTGCTGCACGCGCTGCGGCATGGCCTTGGTATGGCCGTGGCCGGCAATGTGTTTGCCGAGACGATGCTCGATCCGGGTGACCTGACTATCTTGAGCGGGCAATGGGATGCGGAGGAGAAAGCCGCGTTTCAGGAGGCCGTGCAGGCATTGTCGGTGGCGCCGTCGAGTACGTTGGCGGAGAAGTAGTCGATAAGTCTTCTGATGAACCACCTATTTTGTAGGAGCGACTTGAGTCGCGACCAGCCGTGACGTAACCGTGGGTCGCGACTGAAGGGAGCCTCGAAAAGCCTCAGTTTTTACAGTCATCCCGGCGAAGGCCGGGATCCATTCCTCAGTTGCCGCTTGTCAGGCAGCCTGTGGCAAGTATCAGCGCTGAGGAATGGATTCCGGCCTTCGCCGGAATGACGAATAGGGAAGGTTTTTAGAGGTTCTCTGAAGTCGCTCCTACAAACTAAGGGCGGCTTATTCTCTTGGCGCAAGATAAACAGCGCCAAGCACCCGCGCCCCACGCGCCCCGGTAACCACCGGCAAATTCCCCGGCAATCCCAGCAATCGCTGCCGAGCCAGCCAGGCAAACGCCGTGGCCTCCAGATAATCCGGATCGACACCGAAAGCGGCCGTGCTTTGCAGCGCGCAGGGTGACAGCAGTTCGGCAAGCCGACGCATCAGCGCACCGTTGTGCACGCCGCCGCCGCAAGCCAGCACATCCACCGCATCGGGCGCATGGCGTTTGATCGCATCGGCGACACTACGCGCGGAAAGCTCCAGCAAGGTGGCCTGGACATCGGCCACCGATAAACCGGCGACGCGTGCATGCGTGTCCAGCCAGGCCAGATGAAAATGCTCGCGCCCCGTGCTCTTGGGTGGCGGCAATGCAAAATACGGATCGGCCAGTAACGCATCGAGCAATGCAGCGTCCACGTGCCCGCTTGCCGCGAACGCGCCATCGCGATCGAACGCCGTGCCGCGATGACGCAGATGCCAGGCATCCATCAGGCCGTTCGCCGGCCCGGTGTCGAAGCCGAACACCTCACCGTGCGCTCCGAGCACGGTGATATTCGCAATACCGCCCAGATTGAGCACCACCCGGCATTGTCCCGGCACCGACAACAACATCGCGTGGACGGCAGGCAACAAGGGCGCGCCCTGGCCGCCTGCGGCGACATCGGCACGGCGGAAATCAGCGACCACATCGATGCCGCAGCGCTCGGCGATCACCGAGGCGTCGGCTACCTGCAGGGTAAAGGGCTGCGTGCCGGTCGGGCGGTGACGCAAGGTCTGGCCATGCGAGCCGATGGCCCGTACGGTCGCCACGTCCACGCCGCTTTGTCCGAGCACCGCCAGCGCGGCATGCGCGAACTGCTGCCCGATAGCGACATCGAGTCGTCCATAGGCATCAAGATCCAGCCGCTCTTCATCCTGCGCCACGCGCAGAATGCGTTCGCGCAGATCGTCAGGCCAGGGATGGGTGAGTGCGGCGACAAGCTGCGGGCGATCGTTTTCGAAGCGAACCAGCGCGGCGTCGATACCGTCCGCGCTGGTGCCGGAGATCAGCCCAAGATAGAGCGATGAAGCGTCATCCACGTGCTTAAGCTTAGTCGTCGTTGCGCGACGAGCTGCCGACGCGGGCCATCTTCATGTTGGCGTCGAGCGTCTTCAGGCGAGCCAGCTGCGGCTGCACGACCTGCGCCTTGAACTTCGCCAGCTGTACGCCGCTCATCGGCTCGGGCTTGGGCAAGGTGACCGACTGCGGGTCGCGCTGCTCGTTGTTGATGCGGAATTCGTAATGCAGATGCGGGCCGGTGGCCAGGCCGGTCATGCCGACAAAGCCGATCACCGCACCCTGGGTCACGCGTTGGCCGACTTTCTCGTTGGCGAACTTCGACATGTGACCGTAGGCGGTGCTGATGCTGCCGTTGTGCTGGATGATCACGAAGTTGCCGTAACCGTTCATCCAACCCTTGAACTTGATCACGCCATCGCCCGCGGCATGGATCGGCGTGCCGGTCGGCGCAGCATAGTCCACGCCCTTGTGCGCGCGCATCTTGCCCAGGATCGGGTGGAAGCGCGCGGCGCTGAAGGTGGAGGAGATACGCGTGAAATCGACCGGAATACGCAGGAACGACTTCTGGATTGGACGGCCATCCTCGCTGAACCAGCCGTAGTTGCCGTCGTCCTTCTTGAAGCGATACGCGGTGTAGCGCTTGCCCTGGTTGACGAATTCGGCCGCGACGATGTCGCCTTCGTGCAGATAGGCGCCGTCGCGATACACGTCGTCGTAGACGAGGGTAAAGCTGTCGCCTTCGCGCAGGTCCTGCACGAAGTCGATGTCGTATTTAAAGAGTTCGGCGAGCTTGAGCACCATGGCGTTGCTCATGCCAGCCTTGGAGCCGGCGGCGAACAGCGAGCTGTCGATCACGCCGTGGGCGATATGTTCGCGACGCTCCACTTCGCGCGTCTGCGCGACCATCGTGGGCTTGGCGCCATCGAAACGGACCGTTGCGCGGCTGCTTTCGTCCTTGTCGAAACGAATGCCCCTGAGGCTGCCGTCGCTACCGAGCAGAAAGTCGAATTCCTGGCCGGGCTTGATGTTGTGCAGCGCCTTGGCATCGCCGGCCTGGTCCACCACGTGCTGCAGGTCGGTCAGGCTCAGGCCCTGGCTCTGGAAGATGTCGGACAGGGTCTGGCCAGGCTGCACCTGCACGATGTGCCAGTCTTCGACGGTCGGGGTCTGATGCACCACCGTATCGGCCTTGGGCAGGGCCAACGGCAGCAGGGAATGGGCGGCCGGAACGGCCGGCGGGCGCATTGCACTCGCCCATGCGGGAATGATGAAACCGGAAAGCGCGGTAATCAGCACGGCCGTGCCGGCGAGGACCCAGCGCTCACGATGCCAATGGATCGGCTCTTCGCTGTGGTGACCGAAAGACCAATGCGAGACACGTTCGTAAAAGTGAGAGTGACGGCGCTGCGCCTTGCGACGAATGGCTTCTTTTCGCGCCGCGCGCGCGATCTTGCTGCCCTCACCCATGCCCTGTATGCCCCGCGGTACAAATTATGTAATGCCGCGTACCATAACGGCCCTGTGCAAACGGCGTCAACGCCTTTTCGATCAAGGGTTTGCGCTATGTTTTGGGTTAACGCACAATTAACCCTATTCACCTTCGTGATCGCGCCGGCGCCCGCCAGCGCGCCGCGTTACATATAGAGGACACCATGAACGAGCTCGACCAGGCGCTGGCCACGATTGCGCGCGGCGCGGACGAAATCATCAAGCAGGAAGAACTGGTCGAGAGGCTCAAGCGTGGCCGGCCGTTGCGGATCAAGGCGGGCTTCGACCCGACCGCGCCGGATCTGCACCTGGGCCACACCGTGCTGCTCAACAAGATGCGCCAGTTCCAGGATCTGGGGCACCAGGTCATTTTCCTGATCGGCGACTTCACCGGCATGATCGGCGACCCGACCGGCAAGAACGTGACACGCAAGCCGCTCACCCGCGAGGATGTCCTGGCCAATGCCGAGACTTATGCCGAGCAGGTCTTCAAGGTGCTGGACCGCGACAAGACCGAGCTGCGCTTCAACTCGGAGTGGTTCGGCAAGATGACCGCGGCCGACATGATCAAGCTGGCCGCGCAGCACACCGTGGCGCGCATGCTCGAGCGCGACGATTTCGCCAAGCGCTACGCCGCGCAGCAACCGATCGCGATCCATGAGTTCCTCTATCCATTGGTGCAGGGCTACGACTCGGTCGCGCTTGAGTGCGACGTCGAGCTCGGCGGTACCGACCAGAAGTTCAACCTGCTGATGGGTCGCGCGCTGCAGGAGCACCACGGCCAGCCGCCGCAGATCGTACTGACCATGCCGCTGCTCGAAGGCCTCGATGGCGTCAACAAGATGTCCAAGTCGCTGGGCAACTACATCGGCATCAACGAGCCGGCGATCGATATCGTCACCAAGACGATGAAGATCGGCGACGACTTGATGTGGCGCTGGTTCGAGCTGCTCAGCTTTGACGTGTCGCTGGAGGAAATGGCTCGGATGAAGCAGGACATCGCCAGCGGCGCGCTCAATCCGCGCGACGCCAAGATGCGCCTGGCGCGCGAGCTGGCCACGCGCTTCCACGATGCCGCGGCGGCGGAGCAGGCGATTGCCGGCTGGAACGCAGTGGTGCGCGGGGAGGGCGACACCAGCCTGTTGCCGCTTACCGAAGTATCCGTGCCCGCGGAAGGCTTGCGTCTGGCCGCGCTGTTGAAGGCTGCGGGTCTGGCGTCGAGCAACAGCGAAGCCAATCAGAAGATCAAAGAGCGCGCCGTGCGCATCAATGCGGAAGTGGTCGAAGACGCGCAGCGCGTATTCGTGCCCGGTTTCGAAGCGGTGCTGCAGGTTGGCAAGCGCAACTTTGCGCGCGTGTTGCTCAAGTAAGTAGCACTGATCCATGGGGTGCGCGACGTGTGTGTCGCGCGCTTCGATGCTTGTGTCTTGTGAGAACAAGCGCTTAGCGAAGCAAGTGAAAAAAATTCGAGAAATTTTCGAAAAATCGCTTGTCAAAAATGGGGCCCCTCCCTATTATTCGCCTCCCGCCGCAGCATCCCCTGCAACGGCAACTCCCCCGCTGAAATTCATCTTCTTCAGGGTGTTGACGGACAGGAAAAACGATGTAATATGGGCGGCTCACTCGGGACGAAATGTTCCGAAGCGGATCGAGAAATCGGACGCAAGTGATTGAG